>JBBRML010000061.1:0-26760 GCA_038230855.1 Fimbriimonadales bacterium
GCGCTTCAACGGCCAGACGATTCCGTGGAACCAGGTTCCCACCTCGGTGCGCGACAAGGTGAGCAATCTGATCAAAGAGACCGAAGCCCGGTACCTCGCCGATGGGTTCCGAAGGGTAAACACTCCCCCGCGCTGAGGGATTACTCTGGCGACGTGCGAATCTGAATTCAAGCGTGTCGGAGTGGCGACTGACAATTGGCAATTCCCCATCGCCCACCGCTCGTTACCGGTCGCGAGATCCCTTAAGTTGGTAAAGCATAACCTCTTCAGTGAGTGCTTGCGGGCCCTAATGAAGTTGGGGCTGCTATCGGGCGTCCGTCTGGCGTCAATGAAGGCGCCTTCTAAACGGCTCTGAAACGCGACTATTCTGAGAAGAATCGGTCTATCGTTCGCGATGAGCGGGAATGATTTGGAACTAACCTTCACGCATTTCACCCGATCACCTGCTTTGGGCCAGAAGTAGACGTCTGCCTCCACAGGGGAGTCACCAGCAACGCCGTCTGCAACGTCAAGCGTGCCACATAAACGAACCAGTGGTCCTCTGGATTTTGATGCTTTCGATAACTGCATTAGTGGTGATTCCGTACATCGTCTTGGCGCGATCCAGCGGGCAGCCACAGAAGGCCGTCACGCACTTCAGTTTGCCCTGCTCGAAGTCGGTTCATCTCGTGCTGGCGATCCTGAACGCATCATCCGCGAACCCGATTTACTCAGTGTTGCCTCAATGAGCACGGATCGTTACCGTATAGCATTCGGTATCTGCCTGAATGGCCTCATAGACGAGGCGCACGACCTGCTTATCATCGTTGAACACGGACACGGCGGCGAGGTCACCGAGATGCCCGAGTTCGCGCCGACGGTGTTTATCTTGCAATACGTCACCGATTCCACCCAGGAAGTTGGTTGCATCACCGCTCGGCGGCATTGTGCGCGAGCGTACGACAACCTCTAGAGCGAGTAATCGACCTCCAAAGCCATGTGTTAACCCACCTGCTGCCATCGCATCGCGAGCGGCGGTGAGTAGCGAAACAACTCGGTCAATTTGCCCGTGCCGCACGCTTAGGAGCGACAGGGCCTCGTTCTTGATCGGTGGCTTTCCCTGGACGCTGAATGTCAGCACGCTCATGCTCAATTCTCGATCGCACACCAGACCGGGTACCACGCCTTGCAACTGAGACAGTATTCCAAGTCTCCAGCGGAACCACATAGTCGCTGCCATGTCCGTGGGTGACTGCTCCACCACATTTGAGTTGTTGGCTCGCCGCAGAACTCGCAGTCGCGAATTTCCTCAGGCTGGTCCATGCGTTCGGGCCGTTGCTGCCGCCTGCTGAAGTACTCCTCAATTTCGCCCCATCTGTAAGGCGGCCCGGGCAAGCTAAAGTAATCACCGTCATCCACCCCGGCCTCAACTCGGAGACGCTCTTCATCGCCATCTTTGCGCATCGTATTATCGCGGTTATCCATGATGATTTCTCTTTTCAATTTCAGGTCTTAAGGAACGGGTCGCATGTTGCTTGACGACTTATGACGAGTCTTGTTTAGTCTGGTCTGACCGTACAGGATGCGAAGTTAGTATAGGGTGGTTTCGCTGTTTCGCCGAGCAAACAAGCAGGCATCAAATCGCCGAGGCGAGAAGGTTCTCCGGATACACCAGGTCTGTTTACGGAGCGCATCGTGAGTCCGGATAGGACGTGCGGCGGAGATTCCGGAGAAATTGCGACGGGCCAAGAGTTGCCGCCGCCCGTTCGTCGTTCACGAGCGCCGACTCGGGATCGGTAGCTCGGGGGACACGACGGGTGGGTTTTCCGTTTACTGGTGCCAGAATTCTCGCCTTCGCGTGCCCGTTGTTCGTGAGGAGCGACGGGAAATAGCCTCCCTCGGCTACACCCCGGTGGAAGCACCGGGGTAATAGACAATTCGTCGCCGTAACGGAAGAGCAACTCGTCAGGGAGACGGAATCCTGATACCGGGCGGACGGGTTCCGCAAAGTCAGCACGGCGCCCATCTAAACGATCAAGCTGATCGAGGTGCGTTGCTACCGGGGGTGCCTTAGGGGAGCACGTGACCGGCTTGGTCGCAGACTGGCCTCGTTGACATATCGCCAACGGCATACGTGCCGTTTGAGGGACACGTTGGCCAACTCTTGATGTAGTTCGGCTCAAGTTGGGCCTGCGTCGGCGTTGCCGTCGAAGGTTGGCCATTCTCCATCGCCCATTGCTCTTTGCCGGTCTCGATCTGCTTCAGATTGGCGATGCACGAACTCTTCTGCGAGTTTGTTCGAGCCTTGACGAAGTTGGGGACGGCGATTGCCATCAGGATTCCGATAATCAGAACGACTATCATGATTTCGACGAGGGTAAATCCTCGTCGCCGTGAATTGATTTTCGGCTGCTTCATTTCCTTCCCGGAGTCACGCAGGGTGCCCCACATTTGGAATCATCGGTTGAAGCCGGCGATAGTTTAGTCTCGTAAAGTTTCCTGGTTTTAGCCACCCAAAACAATACGAGACCGCGAGAAATCAATCTCGCGGTCTCGTGATGAAGTTGCTGTCGCCCGCATCGCTCGGCCTCGTTTTGGTCTCAGCGCTTGTGCAGCATTAGCACGGCAGCGAATGTAGCGGCTGACGTAGTGATGTGGGCTTTTCCGGTGGGGATTGCCGTCTCAAAGACGGCCAGAGCCACATCGTTATCGTTCTTATCTTGTGACATAACCGCATTGCTCGCATCCTTAAACGTCATCGTCAGTAATCCGGCATTTCCAGCGCAGACGGCGGCTAAAGCCCACTTAGAGTACTTGCTTCCGTTTTGGATGATCTCTTTGTGCGTGCCGGCGGGGGTGATGTACGCGCCCTGCAGCGTCGTGCCGACTGGTTCGTAATAACCCTTAGGTTTCATACCTTCCTCGGTCTCCGATGCCCGGTTGACAGTCGTCATCAGCTGCTCCGGGGTCAAGGGCGATCCGCTAGTGCCCACGATGGCGTAGAGTATCCCCACGTACGCTTTGCCGCCTTTGTTGACGGCCGAAATGGTGTATCGCTTACCGTCCTCGACGGTAAACATGCCGCCAAACTCGTTCGAGTCCGAGAGGACGCTTTGGCCGGCACACGTAGCCTCGACCTTCACTTGAGAGTTGTTGTTCGCGGCGGCGTACGCGAAGAATGTTCCGCCGATACCCGGTGTGATCGTGAACGAATGGCTTCCGTTCATTTCGAGGACTCCGCCTTGCATGGCCATGCCACGATAAATAGTCATCGGCTGGGTACCTTGGGCAATTTTCAAAGAGCTGGCGACTTTTTCGAACGCTTCATTCATAGGCGTATGCGGCGCGACGGGCGCACGCAGAGCAGTGAATGCTATAGCAATATTAATGCAATTCGTCTTCGCAATATTACTTCAATAACTTGGGTTTGCGGTGCTGTTTATGAACTCAACAGGCGCCGCAAAAATCCGACAGCGGCCGTACGGCTAGAGCCAACCTGAGCGTTCCAATTGTTTATGAGAACCGACGGGAAACAGTTCCCCTCGATACCCCGGTGCAAGCACCGGGGTATCGAATTTATCGCCGCTCAACCGCGTTGGCCGATGTCGACCTTCGCAAAGGTCCCCTAGCGCTAATGCTTGCGCGGCCGCGCCAAACTAGCCGCCTTCTTCACGTATGGAGCGTAGCTCGGGACGGTGAAGTCAAGATGCAATTTGTCGCCGACTCGCATGTATAGTTTGGAATAGTTATATGTACCATCCGAGAATTTAGCTCCATTCGAGAGGTTTGCAGAAAAGTCCGCCACATTGTCGCCTCGAACTAGGGAGCGCGCCGCTGTGCAAGTGACATCCAAGGTGTGCGCACCGACAGGAAGATCATAAAATGTGAGAAAGTCCCCAGGTAGCGTATCGTAAGCAGCCCCGTCGTAAACAATGTTAAAAGTATTTGTCCTCCCACGTTTCGGCAGAACTCCGGCCTGCAATAGCGAATGGACTGGGAATGATTTGCTAAACCAAGTTGTAACGTCACTTTCGATGTCCACTTCCGCATTTGCACCAAATCCTAGAATCGTTTCGAACAGCGGACTGGTGCTGACGCCGGCTTGGAGGACATCCGTCGTTTGCAAGGTCGCCTTGACTACCTCTCGTCCGTCGTCCGGGTTGTCCATGTCCGTACCTTGAAGCTCAATCTTGGAGTAGGCACCTACATACGGGCCAGCGATAAAGTCGATGTCGAAACGCAATTGGACATGAATCGGAACGATTCGATCGGTTAAGGTCACAGCGGTACTAACGGTTCCGGTGCTATTGTTTATGTACCGGTTCTCTGTCGTCCATCCCGTGCCCGTGCGCCAATGATTCTTGACAACCCATTGCACGTCTGGACTAAGCGTCGCGACGAAGTTACCGTCTATCTCGCCCTCAAGATCGGTCGTAATCACTAAGCTCGGCGTCGCCCAGATGATCGGAACTTCTGGATCAAGTGGGAATATCTCGAGGGGATCGTCGAACAGTATTTTCTGATACTTGAAGGCGGCTTCGGCGGTCAGCGTCGCGGTTATGTTGCCCCACACGCGAGGAGAAAAGCCCTCGTCAAAAGACTTACCGAGCTCCAAGTGGAAATCCGGATTGAATGCAATGTTAGCTGAGCCTGACAGCGATGTACCGACCCCTGCGGTAAACCCTTCGAAATTTGCTTCGAGTATGTCATCGAGCTGAGCTGTCCTGGACTTGCCCTTCGGGGCGGCCAACCACTTAAAGTTCACGTGCGGATCTTTTGAGACAAGGTCACCAAGTTGCGCCTTGCCGAAACCTTTGATCTTGATACTCAATTCGGAGAAGGCATCGCTCAGGGGTGCAAGAGTTGTGGTGAGCGTAGTTTGACTGCCAACTTTGCTGACGGAAACGACTCTCCGCACACCGCCGCCGCGCAGTTCACTTGCGAAAATGTCACCGGGCTTGAATTCCGGGACGTCGCCAGACAAAACCATCGTCGTGGCGTCGGCGGAGATTAGGGTCAGTCCCGACTTCGGCATGAGAAGCTTGACTCCCGGCTTGAGTTTGAAATGGGAGCCAGAAGAACTCACCGTCGGAGCAAACCCGGCGCAACCGGACATCGCTACGACCAAAGTGAGGAGCAAGAGCCAATAAAGCTTCACGGCACGAGTATATCAAGATGACGACGATCCTGCCAGATGACTGTTCGGCGGGATCTCGCGGTGCGCGATTTCTTCCCGACTTCGCTCCGCTCGTACGGCCTGTGGCCTCGGGATGTCGCTTCGCTCCACGCCCACGAAGAGGCGTCTGGGGGAATTTGGTGGACCGTGATGGGCTTCCCGTCTTGCTTCGCACGGCGGGATCTCGCGGTGCGCGACTTCTCGCCCAAAGAAGTGTCATTCCGCAAAGGAGACGACGGAAAAAAGCACCCCTCGATACACCGGTGCAGGCACCGGGGTATCGAATACACAGCGGTAAGAGCAGTACGGCGCGAGCAAATCGCCAGTGAGAATCAAGTCCCTGGACCCGGCTGGATCAGATGATCGGTAGTTTTGGTTTACTTCAGGATCATCACAACGCTGTTATCGCCGACGTGAATATCAACGGTCTGTTCCGCAATTGCCAGAACGCGCCCAGAGACGTTAAGCGCGATGGCACTAAACTTCACTTCGCCTGTCGGTATCTGCCCGATCGAACCGCTATGCTGAGGAATTCGGATCCGCACCGAACCCAGTGCCACTCCGGCAGGAGAAGTAGCCGCCACGTCGATCTCAACCGTGCCGAGAGGCACGCGGGACTTGGGCCAGGTGACATTGAAGACCACCCTGCCCGCGCTCGGTGGCGCATCCGTCCCGCCGCCGCCGCAGCCCGCCGCAGCGAGGGCCGCGAAGATGAAGGTCAGGCATACTGCCTTTCGCAAATTTCGAAATGGGTTGGCTCTCATGAGATAGTGACTCCGGTGGTACCCGTGGCGGTGACGGTAAGAATGTGTCGAGATGGGAGCGAAGACCAAGAATGGGCCACGACCAGAAAGTTCGCTGGGCAAAGGCAAAGCGCCGATGCGAGGAGCAGAGCTCCCATGGTGGCCTCGGCTGCCGGAGTCATCCACTGCGCCGCGGAGAACACAGTAAACGTAACGGCAATACCGATCAGTGAGACGACAACGTCCAATATTGCTTTGGCCAGCTCGGCCGTGGTCGTCGCCGCGTGGATTGAGTTGAGGTTCACCGAGCCCGAAACCGCTGAGTACACCTTGTCAACCATCGACGCGAAGGTCTGGCCGGCGGCCTTGATGCCCATAACCGCGTCGACCACAGGGAAAAATGCATACAGAATGATCGACTTAAGAATGGCTGTCTGGTCTTGAATGTCGACACCGTCTGGCATCGGCTGGCTGCTTTGCAGCCCGATGCTTTGGAATATGTATTCCGCCTTGCTGTAGGCGTTAAAGTCCGTACCTACGTCAATCATTTCGCCTTGGCCGGCGACCGTGCCGGATAAGATCGAGCCAATCGAGAGCCCAGTCGCTCCACCTAGCGCACTGTTAAGTTGCTCGACCGCTACGGTCGCGCCGTTGGTGTTGCTCGTCCGGCGGACGATACGGACGTATCTCCATGAGCTGTTGGAAATCGAAATGATCGGGGTCGGATCCTTGGCGTCGCTAACCGAAATTTTGGATTCGTAACGCGGAGAGCCCGCGAGAACAGCAAACGATTTACGAGAACGAGTATTTGCGTAGGCTTGCACACAAGCGGAAATCGCGTCGATGACCGCCGGCGTGGCTAGCGCGTCGGCGAACGTCGCTCCCCCGGACAGTGAAGCACGGACCGCCGCAACCGCCGGTAGGAATTCAGCGAGTGCCAAGACTGCACTCTTGTTCGATGCCCAAATCTTCGGGTCGGCATTGCCGATTCCGGGGGTCGCCATAAGGACGGCGAGCGTGGAGGATTCGGCATCGATGGTGAGCGATCCACCGTGGCCCGAGCTAACTCCAGCGCCGCGAAGTTTTCCGGCGGCGTCCCTAACGAATACGACCTGCGCCTGACCGGATGCCACTACATTGTAGGTACCGCCGGCACCGGGAGCTACATCCTTGGCGAGACTGTTCGTCAACGTGAGTCCCGTGCCTTGGACTTCGGCCGGGTTGATGGAGGCAGTGACCGTCGATGTCGAACCCACCGGCGAACCACCACCGCCGCATCCGAGAAGAGAACCTCCGAGGGCGGCGATTGCACCAATTCCTACTAAACTCACCGATTGTTGCAAGAGAAGGCGGCGAGGATAAAGAATTGGGACGTCGGAGGCACTGCGTACGTATCCAGGTTCAGTACTTCCGACGCTGAGTTCAGGGGCCGAACCGTAGCGAAACTTCTTCACAATATCTGACGATACCACTCAATCGGCTCTTCGACAATCTCTTTCGGTTTTGCCTCATTTCCCTCGCTACGCTCGGCGCGATAAGCTTCTTCCCGACTTCGTTCCGCTCGTACGGCCCGTGGCCTCGGGATGTCGCTTCGCTCCACGCCCACGAAGAGCTGCTGAAGAATTGGTGGACCGTGATGGGCTTCCCGTCTTGCTTCGCACGTCGGGATCTCGCGGTGCTCGACTTCTTCCCGACTTCGCTCCGCTCGTACGGCCCAGGGCCTCGGGATGTCGCTCCACGCCCACGAAGAGCCGCTGAAGAATTGGTGGACCGTGATGGGCCTCCCGCCTTGCTTCGCACGTCGGGATAAACTTCTCGCCCTTCCTCGGTAGAAGAAGGTGGTGGACCGTGATGGGCTCGAACCATCGACCCGCTGATTAAGAGATTCCAGAATATCGTCTGTCTGGGTCAGTTCGAGTCTCGTGGAGTCCTGATTTGAACCTAATTGATCGATCTCAGTGTTGTGTTGTATCAAGCCGTATCATCAGGAGTGCCTACAAAGTGCCTACGAGCGCTGCGGACAGATTGAAGCTCGATAACCGATGGGACTGGTTAGCAATTGCCCCACTCCCGGGAGGCACGTTTGCTTGTCCGAGAAGGACCGAACGATGTGTCTACTTCTGATCACATCGCAACTTTCAATTCTGAAGCAATGAGTTGAAGTATGAAATTCTCTACCTTTTGGCGGGCGAGGGCTCTCCAGATGCACGGCGGAAATTTTCCTCTCGCAGTGGAAGGGAAAGAGGTGTATAGTTCAATTTATGGTGACTGTCTCTCGTCTTCATCCATTGAAGCACCGCGCATTTACACTCATTGAATTGCTAGTGGTCATCGCAATTATCGCAATTTTGGCTTCAATCCTGTTCCCCGTGTTTGCCCAAGCGAGAGCGGCCGCCAAAAAGACGGCGTGTCTCTCTAACATGAAACAGATTGGGCTTGGATTTACAATGTATGCCAACGACTCTAACGAGTCTTTCCCGGTGGGAGCTTACAATACCTTCTCGCCGGGTGCGGGCTGGGCTGGTGCTATACGGCCTTACCTGAAAAACACAGGTGTTTTGCAGTGCCCTGACGATACCACTGCGAATGTGGCTGCGCAAGGTGGAGGATATGCTAAGTCGCGTGTTTCCTACGTCTACAACACGAATATCGCGAAAAATCCCGCGTCGGCATCGCACACAGCTCCGGCTTCGACAATTTTAGCCACGGAGGGAGATGCCGATGTGGCAGAGGCTTCGGTTGATGGGGAGTGGTCGGGGCAGGGATATGCTCCAATCGACTATACAATGTCGATGTCTAGCGACGGTCTTAATTGGATGTATTATCGACCTGACGGCCAGATGGTAGCTCCAGGCCCAGTATTGAAAACCGGAGGTTGTTTACCTTACAGTTTCCGTTCTGATTTAGGTGTAATTCCAGCAACACCTTATCCACTGTGGGGTAAGGAAACGCCGTATGGTCGGCATCTCCAAGCAATGGCAAACTTTGTCTTTGCAGATGGTCACGGGAAAACGATCCGTGGCGAATCCGTCTCTTGTGGTTACAATGCGGTCAATTCAACCGATATCTACGATCGAGCGACGTCTCGAGCCACCGGCAGCGAAAGTCTACGTGGTGAAGCCGCTACTTTTAGTACGAAATGATTTTAGGGTCTCTCCCACTCCGTGTGCGTAAGCGCTGATTCTTCGAGGTAGCGATATCTCGGTTTTGGCTCGGCGCATTTAGGTGTGAATGTAGAGCAATTGTTTGCCGCCGCCCTAGTTCTATCATCTCCCTGGACCGTGATGGGCTTCCCGTCTTGCTTTGCGCGTCGGGATCTCGCGGTGCTCGACTTCTTCCCGACTTCGCTCCGCTCGTACGGCCCGTGGCCTCGGGATGTCGCTTCGCTCCACGCCCACGAAGAGGCGTCTGGGAAAATTTGGTGGACCGTGATGGGCTTCCCGTCTTGCTTCGCACGTCGGGATAAACTTCTTGCCCTTCCTCGCCAGAAGAAGGTGGTGGACCGTGATGGGCTCGAACCATCGACCCGCTGATTAAGAGTCAGCTGCTCTGCCAACTGAGCTAACGATCCACGTGTGGCAACGGAAATAATACCGCATGACGCCTCGTTCTGCCAAGTCAGCCGCGTGACTCGAATAGCTCGATCGGGTTGCCGCTTGGATCGTTAAAAACAACCTGGCGTCCGCCCGGACCGGAGATTGGTTCGTTTCGAAAACTCACGCCTGCCGCCACAAGGCGCCCGACCTGCACGTCAAAGTCGGTGCTCGCTACGACGATTCGATTCCAGCCGCCTGGAAGCGGCTGGTCGCCGTTCGGCATGGGCTTTGCGGCCGAGGTCGCGGGCCCGCTGAGCCAAAGTACGTCACCGGCAAGCTGGACAATGGCGAAGTTCGGTCCCCACTGCTCGAGAACTTCAAAGCCCAGCACGTCTCGATAGAACGTCAAGCTCTCCACAACGTCACTCACCAAATATCGCGTCGCCACCTCGAAATGCTACCATTCGCACTGGATATATGGCAGAGCCCGAACGCATCCGTCTGGCATCAAATCGCGATCAGGACGGAATCATCCGCACGATCAAGGCCGTGTTCGACGAATACGCGTTTACCTGGGATCCACCTGGCTACCACGCAGACCTCTATGATCTAGACGCCCACTACTCAGGGCTAGGCCATCAGTTTTGGGTTTACGAAGATGCGTCGGGGATCGTCGGAACCGTTGCGCTCGAGACCCACGACGTGATTCCGGGGACGGTCGGGACGACGATTTTTCACGAGGACTACTTCCGCGCGTGCGGCTCCGATTGCTCGCTCAATCGACTATATGTACATCCCGATGCGCGGCGGCAAGGCGTCGGGCACGCCCTCACCCAACACACAGTGCTTGCGGCCAGGAGCGCGGGGCGCAAAATCATGGAGCTCTGGAGCGACAAGCGCTTTGGCGATGCTCATCGACTGTATGGTCGGTATGGGGCCGAAGTCGTCGGCGAACGCATTTGTGATGATCCTGACGTCTCACCGGAGTGGGGACTCATCATCCGGTTGTAAAAAGAAATGCGCCCAGCGGCGTCATTGCCGTCGGGCGCACTCAAGAGCTTTTCCAGAAGCAATTGGTTATACGCGACTTCCGTCAGATTTGTTCTTCCCTTTCTGGTCTTTTTGTTGCGTTTAGGTTTTATCGCCTCGCATTGCGGCTTCGAAGGTCGCGAACTGCTCGGCGGACAGCGTGTCCTTGATGTTCCTTTTCAGGATTTCGGTGGCCGCGCGAATTTTTGAAACCGCTTCGCGACGCTTGGTTTTGCCGGCTTTGACGTCTTCGCGTAGAGCCTTGATTGCGTCCATGTACACCTTGGTAGAACCGCGAATCGTCTTCGCTTGGGTTGGATCTGGGTTGGCGGCCTTTAGGGCAGCCTGAAGCTTTTTGGCCGCGATGGCGTGATTCGGGTTGACGTCAGGGGTATCGAGCTTCGGGACGCCGCCTTGGGGTCCGGCAACCTGGGTGACGGCCACGGCGGACGTAATGCAAAACACGGCGATTAGGATGGGGACGAGGGCTCGGGTTTTCATGGGTGTATGGGTTGGGACGTATGGGGGACCCGAGAGTTCGCAAGTTCGTGTGTTTGTTTGGGATTGGGGTCGTTTTTGGGGGTTTGGATTTTTTCGTATGTAGAGCCCCCGGGGTTTGCCGCACGGTTTCATTCAGAGATTGTAATCAAATTGCATTGGAGGCACACCCTTCAGCGCTGAAACTCTGCGGGTGCCGGTTACCAGGGGATGTGCCGCAAGGCTCCTACTCTTCGCTTTAATAGGGATCCCCTTCAGGCTTGAAAACTTCGCTGGTTTCTGCCAACCAAGGTTAAGCCCATGCGTCCGTGTTTTATGAGGGTTCTCGGTTCTACTTGATGCCGAATGGGGCTTCATAGCCCCCATCCTGTTGAGAGAGCGCCGATCCACTCCGACACCGGAGCGGGTTTACAGAGTGCGAGCTTCGACTTTTTGGATGAGCTCGCTGATCGCTGGATGGTCTGACTTCATAAAGTCCGCGGGAGTGCCGTCAAACACGATCTCGCCCGCATGCAGAAACGCAACCCGCTGCACAACTCTGGTCACGCTTGTCAGATCGTGACTCACGATAAGGGTCGTCACGCCGCTAACCCGCTGAAGTCCGAACATCAATTCGTCGATCGCGAAGGTCGTGATGGGGTCGAGGCCGGTGGTCGGCTCATCAAACAGAATGACCTTTGGGTCAAGGGCGAGGGCACGCGCGATTCCCACGCGCTTGCGCATGCCGCCGCTCAGCTCACTGGGCATCTTGTCGCCGTCATCGGCAAGGCCAACATGCTCCAAAGCACCGTTTGCTTTAGCCAACCACTGTTTCGCATTCCCCTCGCGCCGTCGCAAGCCAAATAGCACGTTATCGCGCACGGACAGGTAGTCGAAAAGCGCGGCGGACTGAAAGACCATCCCCATGCTGCGCTGGATGATGTCGGGCTCGTCCGCGACGTTTGTTCCATCCACAAGAATCGTGCCCTCGGTTACGGGAAGCAGGCCCGCGATGCAACGCAACAGGGTCGTCTTCCCTCCTCCACTGCTACCCATGATCGCAATGCTCTCGCCGCCTTCGACCTTGAGGTTGATTTTCGAGAGAACGGTGGCGTCGCCAAAACGCTTGGTAACATCGCGCAGCTCAATCATCGGCTTGACCTCGGCGCATGTCGGTTGGCGAAAGGTCAAATCGAGTCATAAACGAACGAGAGAAGTGCGAAATCCCTGAGAACCCGACCATCTGGGCGATCGTCGTGATCGGCATCTGGCTCTCGACGAGAAGCACGCGTGCCTTCTCAAGCCGCACGGCGACTAAGAACTTGTGGAAAGGTTGCCCGGTGGCGGACCGAAATAGATGCCGAAAATGCGAGGTGGACATTCCCAGTTGCTGGGCCATGACAGTATCGGTCAGGGGTTCGCCGAACCGTCGATCTACATAACTGATCGCTCGATTCATGAGCCGCTCATTGATCGCGGTCGGGTCGTGCTCTAGAAATCGAGCCAACTCCGAAACGCGGTCGCGGGTTGCGTCATAAATCTCTGGCACGGTGTCGAGTCGATCCAACTCCCGCGCCGCCTCCAACTGCACACGGTGGTGTGCTCGCACGCCCCCGAGTTCGAGCGTGGCCGCAGTAACCATCGCGAGAAACGTGAGGGCCAGCCCGCGCGCCTCGTCCAGGTCTTCGGCCTTATCAAGCGAGAGCCGAAGCTGCTCCAGCGCCTGCAGAAGGCGCACGCGATCGGCAAGGCGAACGATGGACGGAATCTCGCCGAGAGTGACGCCACCACTGCGACTGTGAAAAGGGCACTGCGGCGGCTGGTCGTTCAAAAAGTATGCATTGTAAATAGCGAAAGTTGCGGCGGTCTCTCGAGCCCGGAACCGAACACTGTCGAACGGCTCGCTCGTCTCGATGGGCACGGTCACAAGGTCGAGTCGTAATTGGTGGCTTCCCTTGCCCGTGTATCCAACCGTCTGGACGTGAACTCCGTCACCGCAGTCCACGTCGCGTCGATCTGGGGCTTGGGCGTCAACGTAGTGTAACCCGCAAAGAAGTTCGACCTGGTCCACTAACCGATCGCCAAGATGTAAGTCGACAGATGCGCCGACTTGGCCGACCTCTTGTGGGACAGAGTCGACAAATTTGGCGAATACACCCAAGAAGCACACCCGCTTCGGCGCGGGCTGGTCTGCTCGCAGTTCGACGTCCAAGCTCGAGTTTGGTCGCGACTGCCAGGGCTCGCGGGACGTCGCGACTAGGTCCCTAAACTCGGGGTCAATTTCGTGCTTGGGATCTATCGTGTGCTCGGTCTCCGCCTGACCGTGGGCGTGTGGGCAGCGACCAGCCGTCAAGCCTTCTTTCCCAGCGGATTCCAGAGCGTGCGGTGCGGCTTCGGGCATAGTCTCCACTGTCAACGACGTGTGACCGCCGTCAATGAATCGACCATTATTCCACCATCGTCGTCGTGTGGGGAAGATGGCCGAACAAGGCGTCTCGCAAGTTTTTCACCTTTGGGCTAACAAGCTCGGCGTCACGCTGGAAGTAAATCGGAATGAACGGCGCATCGGCGAGCACCATGTCTTCTGCCTGCGCGTAGAGGGCCATTCGCTCTTTAGGATCTTGCGAAATGTCCGCGCGGTGGCATAGATCGTCAAACCACGCGTTGTGATAATCGAGCTTGTTCTCGTTTCCGTAGCTCGCGAGGAGCGTAGATAGGAAGTTCTCGGCGTCGAGGTAGTCCGCGGCCCATCGCATGTGCAGGAACGGTATTTTGTGCTGGTTGTGCTCGGCGAGGTAGGCGCCCCACTCAAGCTTCTGGAAGGAAACTTCGATTCCGAGTCCCTTCAGCTGAGCGCCGACGTTGGTCGCCACGATATCGATGTCCGGTCGAGCCTCGCGGTAGTACATCGTGAGGTGAGGAATGCCCTTCCCTCCTGGGAACCCGGCTTCGGCGAGAAGCTTTTTGGCGCCGTCAAGGTCGTAAGGAATTGCCTTCACGGTATCGCGATGCCCAAAGCAACCCGGGGGCACGATGCAATCCGCTCGTTTGTTGATGCCATCCAGCACTTGATCGACGATCTTGTTCTTGTCGATCGCCATCGCCATGGCGCGGCGGACTCGGGCATCCTTGAGGGCGGGAACTTTGTTGCAGTTGATGCCGATGTACCAGAGCGACGCACGGTCGTAATACTTGAGCTGACTGCTGTACTCTGAATCCGATTTTAGATTTTTGACGTCGGCGCGCTCAAGTTGGACGAGGTCGATCTTTCCGGCCTTGTACATGTTGAGTCGGGTTGCGGCGTCGAGGACGACAGGACGCTCAATTCGTTTCAGCTTCGGCGCGCCAAGGTGATAGTCTGAGTTGGCGACGAGACTGAGTTGCAGGTCAAGCTCAATCTTTTCGAGTTTGAAAGGACCGGTGCCGACCATTTCGGCGAGTTGGGTGATTTCCTTCTCTGGAGCAATGACGGCCTCCTTTGCGTATACGTACATGCAAGGGTAAGTCAGCTTTGAGATGAAGTAGGCACGCGGCTCCCGGATTTGAACCTGGAACGTGTACTTGTCGATCGCTTTGACGCCGGTCACTTCGGTCGGAGCGGGGCCCTTCTTAGGGTCAGGCTTGATCCGCTCCGCCACGCCAACGATATCGCTCATGTATGTCTCGACTGTGGGAGAAGCGAGCTTCGGATCGCACGTGCGCTCGAAGCACCATTTGAAGTCGTCGGCGGTCATTTCGCGCCCGTTGTGGAACTTTACGCCGTGCTTGAGGTGAAACACGTACGTTTTTCCACCGTCTTTGATTTCCCATTTCTCAGCGAGGCGAGGAACGCACTCGTTCTTTTCATCCCAGCCGACCAGACCCTCGTACACCTGTTGAATAACATCAATGGTGTCTCCGTCCTGTACTTTGGCCGGATCGAGCGTCGTTGGCTTGGCGACAATCGGATACCGAAAGACGCCGGCTTGGAACGTGGGATTGTTGGCGCCGAATTTACCTTGTCCACATCCGACCAGCACGATGGCAGTCAGGGTGGCGGTAAGGGCGGCGGCGAACGAGATCAACCTCATCGAGCCAATTGTACTCGTGCCTAGCTTGAGTCGCGGCAGATCTGGCAGGCATATTCGTAAGAGGGCAGCCGATAATCCACAAAATGCTTCCAAAACGGCAAGAGCGCGAGGGTTGTCGGGACCGCGAACTTTAGGTTCGCAGGTGGGACGTCGAGATCGACGATACGCGCTAAGCCGTACAGGACTTCTGCGCGCGTCCGGAATCGATCGGTGTACTCGTTGGCGCTCTCCTCGCTGAGGAAGCCGCCAGCCTCGGGCGAGAGCCATGGCTCAGCAACTACTACGGAAGAGCCGTCAGTGACGCAAGTGTCAAATGAGGGCCAGAAACCTGATACTTCCAGAAGTTTGCATTGGCACCAGATAAACGCGACGAGAGGTTGCTCGTGCGCTTCTAGCTCCTGCAAGGAGCGTTCAAGCAGCTCAAAGACTTCGGGCACGGGTTCCTCGTACGGCAGCACGGCGGCATAAAGCTCGGTCAGGGCAAGCGCGAAGGACAGCCGATCGAACGACGTACGCATCTTCCGAAACGAGCGTGACTGTTGCGCCTGAGTGACGAACCGAGCGTGCCGACCCGGTGCGAGAGACATGACGGCGACGGACAGCGGCTCAGAGACCGCGCCGAGGCGTGAATTTCCCTTACGCGCACCCTTGGCGATCGCGTCAATTTTGCCCAACTCAAAAGTCAAAAGGGTGAGTCGGCGGTCCGACTCACCCGAATCCGTGCGGCGCAATACTATCGCCCGCAGCGAACTTTCAGACATGTTCTATTTTTGCCCGAGAATGCCCTGCCAGACCGTCTCCACCCAGATGAAGTACATGCGGTCGATGAGAAGTGTAAACCGCATCATGACCGTCGAGCCGAAGATGGCACCGAAGCCAATCATCAGAAGCCACCGACCCAAGAGGGTCGTCTTCTGCATGAACTTCGCTTTCAGCTCGAAGCTGAAGAGGAAGTAGCTCAGCACGCTGAGGAGCGTGATGACAAAGATGATGTTCGATACGGCGGTCGAGACGTAAACGTGCGCCTTGATCGCGTCGACTTCGATTTTTGGCAGTCCTTTTGTAGACGGCACAAACATCGGATTAAACGATGTCGGGATGATCGGTCGAAGCGAGTCGTCGAGCTGAGGTCCGTAGCGGTTCCACCAAACCTGAAGCTGCTGACCGGACCATAGGCCAAGGATGATTCCGATCGGAATGCGGCTCAGCCAGTTGTTCTTTTTGCTGAAGACGAAGTAGCCCATCAGGCCAATCGGCAGCAAGAACATGTAAGCCCAGAATCCGGGCTGGCCGGGCACACCATTTTCGGTTTGCGTTCCCACCATGGGATCCCACCAAGATTGCTTGAGGGTCTCCGTCCAAACGGCGACAAGCGTGTAGCCTGACGCCAGGCCAAGAAAGACGTGCTCGAAGAACCGGTACATCTTGTTCTCTCGATAGAGAACCGAGTAGAGGCCGACGGTGGCGAGAGCGCCAAAGATTAGCCGAATCGTTTCGTACTTCACTTACCCGCCTCCTTCTTCGCGAGGAACATTCCGATGTTGCCGATGAGAACGGCAATGATGAGCAGCGCGAAAGCAAAGTGCAAGGTCGGATAGTATCGCGTCGCCTTGCCCTTGTTCAGTTCACCTGGGAACCCTTCCACCGACTTGCCTTGGAATTTTCCGTTGTCATCCTTAATGGTGTGCGGATCGGCAGTGTTGATTCCGCCCTCCATCAGGGTTTCGATGTCGTACACGCCCTTCAGTCCAACGACGAGGCCGACGACCTGTTTCGGATAGTAGTTGAGGGTTTCCGGTCCCATAACGCCGGTGACCATCTGGGCCATCTTCACTTTTCCAGCGTATCGCTCGATGGCGATCGTCGCGGTGTTCGATGCGGTGACAACTACGAGCAACGGGAAGTCGCTCAGTTTTGTGTGACCCTTCAGAACTGGTGAATCGAAGACGTCCTGAGGTGAACCTCCGGTGGACGGGATCGCTTTACGACCGGGGAACGCGGTCTGGACATTGTTTGCGATCGCTTGGTTTGCGGCCTCCGCATTCGGAAGGTTGCCGAGCGAAATCCAGTCATCCCACTGCTTGTAACCGGGCTGACCGCTTAATTTACGCTCGTCGTTCACCCTCGAGATCGAGTCTTTGACGACCTGCGGAGCCTGCGGATCGCCCGCGGCGTATACGGCGAATTTGATCTTGCGGCGCATGAGGATGCGCATGAGAGATTCAAATTCACCCCCGCTTTCACCTCGAGTGGAACCAGTCCAGTCAGACTGAATGAGGATCGTTGAGCCTTCGGGCACAGCCATGACGGTTGCGTAGAAGTCCTCGCTAGCCTCGTTTGGCTTGTTGGGAACGTTGAGTTCCTTGAACAGGGGCAAGGATGTAAGCAGGACGAGAACGAGATAGAGGATGGGCTTAGGCACGCTCTGCATTTTTTCGCCGAGCGACATTTCTGATCTTGGCTTCGTACTCACGACTTGCCTCCCGTTCGATCTAGGCTAAGCCAGAGTCGAAGTCCCATGGCGAGGGCTCCGATGCCCACTCCAAAATCTATGCCGCGTATGGCAGGTTTTTGAATCGAGCCTCTTATCCATTTCGCGACCTCGGTAAGGGTGAAATTGTTGGAGAAGTTATCGATGTTCCCGCTGGGATTGACCATGTGTCCCCATGCGGCTTCTACCGAACCCATGAAGCTAAACATAACGATGAATGCGGCGGCGAGCAAAATCGTGGCCTCGATGGTTCGGACTCGAAAGGCGCGGTACGCGGCAGAGAGGATGTAAAACGCGATGAGCGAAAACATGGCTGCGTCCATCTGCTGGAGCATGCCTTCGAAAAGAACGTCTCGCAGGTAATTGATCGGCCCCCAGTTTTCGCGCAGTTCTAGGGCTGGTGCTTTGATAGGGTCGAGGCGGCTATACCAGTCGCCGTAGCCAGCGAAGACCATCAGGACCATGCTGGAGAGCAAGACGACGCTAAATACCCAGTCGGTCTCCTTCCGCATCACCTTGCGACCGTGCACACGCAAGAGCGAGTAGACGCCGAGGCCGAGCAGGAATGCGGTGACGATCGAAGTGAAGTTTGCGACGACAGGCACCGCATCATCCAGCCAAAAGGCAACACCTTCAACTGGGTTACGTGGTGCGTCAATACCTTTGTTGCGGCTTATGGCGACCGGCCAAAGATAGAGCATCACGTAGAAAGCACCGGACAGAAACGTGACCACTCCGACGATTGGTCGTCGGTAATTTGTCGGCGCTTTTAGAAGGACAAAGATTGCGGCGATGCCGATTAAGAGCGCAAGCGCAAGTCGGATCATCAACGCGTTCGAACCGCTTGGGTTGTTCCAAAAGGTTGCAGGCGGAATGTCTAGAAAGAAGTTCACTTCGGTGCCTCCGCGTCGGTCTTAGTCACTCGCTCATTGAGTGGTAATTCTGGTCGCTTGTCTTCCGGTCTCAGCTTGATTGCCGGAATATCCGCGTCGTTCGCGTTGGTCTGCGGATTTAGCAGGATGTAGGTAAACGTTTCTGACGCCTTACGAGTGTGTTCAGGGGCGTCCACCTCTTGGCCGTCTTTCCAGGTTTTGTCGTACTTCGTGTTGATGCGCTGGAAACTGTTCAGTCCGATGCCGACCATGATGGAGACGATGACGAGCAATTTGCTCCAGTCCTGACCGACCAAGCTACCAACCAGAATTGGTTGGCGAGTTAGATAAGCCGACGCGGCGTAAAACTCATCACCGATCAAAACGTAGTCGCACGCGGCGATAAAGAACGGCGTTTGGGTGATCTGAGTCGAACTCGCGATCTGAATCGCGCCAATCGAGTTTGCGGTTTCGGCGAAAATCAGCGATTCAGCGAAGAACTCTCCCAGAAAGAACGTAGCGGCCGTCTGCTCCCGCAAGATGATGCCAGAGACACCAGCGGCGAAGGCGAACTGGCGATCTGAGATAAATCGCACTGAGTCAGGATCAAAGCTTTCGGGAATTCCCTGCTCTTGGTAGACGTCGCGAATGACTTCTTGCGCAACCGTAAAGATTGCGGCGTCGTTGCAGCAAACCAAAATCGGGTTTGAAAACTTCGCGGCGATTCGCGTGACATGAGCGAAGATGTTGAGCGCCTGCATAACGATCGCGTTTAGATTGGCGCTGAGTCCGGGAACCATCAAGACCGGCTTGCCCATCTCGGTTGCGCGTCCAATCGCTTCGTCGATAGCGTTGAGGCCAGCGATGCGCCGAATATAGAGGTTTCGGCCCGTCTTGGCTCGGCGGATATTCATGAGAACGAACGCCACCATGGTAAGAACGAACACAATGCCGAACCAACCGGTGTGGCGGTACTGATTTCCCAACCATAGGTTGGCGAACAGCGGAGGAGGTAGAGATGAGTACATGAGTTACCTGGGAGGCTATTCTTGGGCTGCTTCAAGCAGCACGATCAGTCGTTCGAAGTTCTTCGACTTGCTGAAAAGACGACTGTAGTCGTTAAAAGTGTCAAAACCGAGAAATGGCACGATAAAGGGCGCGAGAACTACTGCTGAGCTGCTTCCGACGTGCGCGACAGGCTTGTGCATTTCCAGTGCAAGGATAGCAGGAGTGATCATGTTTCGCTTAATAATTTGATCGGCGGCTTTGCGAAGCAGCGCGCTGGTCTCCTCCTCGGTTAGTTCGCTATCCCAGATTTCCGGCATGGTCTGCGCAGTGCTCCTTTAAAAAGGCGACGACGGCCGCCCGTTGATTTTGATCCATTCTGAGGGTAATTCCGCGGAAATTTGCAAGCGGCGACTTTTCACTTACCGACGACAGGGTCATCCGCTCGCCGTCGTCGACGATTCGTTGAACGCTCGTCCAGGCTACTTCGGTTACGCTCAACCCGCACTTGGATGTGGCGGATTGTGGAGTCAATATGTATTTAGTGCCGAGCCAGAACTCGGCGGTCGAAAACAGGATGGCCGCGACCCCGATCAACGGGATCATCGGGTTGTGAAAAATCGAGTAACCGATGCCGAAGGCGGCCGCAGCGGCTAGCGCGATCACGATCCGCTTGGATGGGTGCTGGTCCGCGGGCCGAACCGACCATTCCAAATTTTCGAGCAAAGCTTGAGCACCGGTTTCCATTTGATGCGCTACCTCCAATCGTCGAATAGTTCACTTACCGATTCGTTGAGGTGAATCCGACGAATCGCGTCCGCAATTAGGCCAGCGGAGGTCAGAACAGTAAGCTTCGGGAAAAGCTGGTCGGGCTTCAGGGCGATGGTATCGAGCGCCACGACGGCGGAAATCGGACTTGACTGGAGACGCGACGCGGCGTTGTCGCTGAAGACGGGGTGGGTGCAGCAAGCGATTACGTCGCTCGCTCCACGATCAAGAAGCGCCTGCGCGCCCTTCACGATGGAGCCGCCAGTGTCGATCAGGTCGTCGATCATGATGCACTGCTTCCCTTTGAAGTCGCCGACGATTTCAACGATTTCAACTTCGTTGGGGGCTGGGCGCCGCTTCGCGATGACGACAAACGAGCAATTTAGCCGCTCGGCCAGCGAGCGTGCCCTCGAAACTCCGCCGACGTCCGGACTGACGACTACGACGTCGGGATTGTTTTGAAAGCCTTGTTGGATGAAGTGTCGCGCCAAAATAGCGCCCCCGTACAGATGGTCGACGGGAATGTTGAAAAACCCTTGAATCTGCTCTGCGTGGAGGTCGACGGTCAAAACGCGGTTTGCGCCACAGTTCGAAATGATGTCCGCGATCAGGCGTGCGGTTATTGGCTCGCGCGGCTTAACCTTTTTGTCCTGGCGCGCGTAGCCGTAATACGGCATCACGACGGTAATCCGCCTTGCGGACGCCCGTCGAAAGGCATCCAACATGATGAAGAGCTCCATCAAATTGTCGTTCGTCGGCGCGCAAGTCGGCTGAATAATGAAGATCTCGTTGCCTCGCGCACTTTCGTCGATTGAGATGCAAGTTTCGCCGTCGGCGAACCGCTGAGAGCGCATTCGGCCGAGCTCGATGCCGAGCGCAGTCGCAACCTTTTGAGCCAGTTCGGGGTGAGCAGTCCCCGAGAACAGCTTCAGGCCCGCTAGGCTGCGTTCTTCTATCGGCCGTTTGATTTTCGCTTGCGAAATTCCGCTGCCCATCCTTCTTTTGTTACCTGCCGAGCCCTGCCGAACGCCGCAGCATCTGCGCTTATGTCTTCCGTGATCGAACTACCCGCCGCCGTCATCGCGCCTTCGCCAATGGTGACCGGGGCGACCAAGGTCGTATTCGATCCAACGAAGGCGTTCGCCCCGATCGTCGTTCGATACTTGTGAAAGCCGTCGTAGTTGCACGTAATTACGCCTGCCCCGATGTTCGCCTCGGCACCGACATGAGCGTCACCAATGTACGAGAGGTGCGAAACCTTCGCGCCTTCCTCTAGCACGGAGTTTTTGAGTTCAACAAAATTGCCGACTTTGGCGTGGTTGCGTACGTCGGCGTGGGGCCGTAGGTTTGCAAACGGACCGATCGAGACATCGTCGCCAATTGTCGCCCGAACGACCTGACTCATGAGCACCTTGCTTCTGGCGCCGATTTCTGAGTCTTCGATGCGCGTATTGGGTCCGATGACGGATTCGCGGCCGACTGAGGACTTACCCATGATCACCGTGCATGGCTCGATCACGGCGTCCGCCGCAATATCGACGTCGGGCCCAATGAAAATCGTCTCGGTATCGCGGAGCGTCACTCCGCTCTCGGCGTGACGCCGCAGAATGCGCTGCTGTAAATCTCGTCCGGCTTGCGCAAGCTGCCATCGGTCGTTGACTCCTTGGGTAACACCTGGATCAGCAAAAACATGGGCCGCAACCCTGCCGCCGTCCTTTACGATCAACTTCACGAGATCCGTTAAATAGAACTCCTTCTGATCGTTGTCCGCCGTTAGATGGGGCAACAGTTTGCGAAGGGCGCTCGCTTCCACACAATACAAACCTGCGTTGATCTCGCGGACTTTGCGTTGATCCTCGGTGGCGTCACGGTGCTCGACAATCGCGGTTGCGAACCCGTTTTGATCCCGAATGATGCGTCCATAGCCGCTCGGATCATCCATTAGTGAGGTCGCGAGGGTCGCTTGAACTGCGTTCTTTATATGGGCTTCGTAGAGTTCGCGAAACGCCTGTTCCCCGATGAGGGGGGTGTCGCCACACGCGATGATGACCGGACCTTCGTGGCCTTCGAGTAGCGGCATCGCCTGCTGAACGGCGTGGCCTGTGCCTAGCTGCTCGTGCTGCCAAGCATAAAGATATTCAGGACCCAGTGTTTCTTGAACGCGGTCTCCGCCGAACCCGACGACTAGCACGGGCTTGATGACGCCAACCGCTTTGAGCCCCCGACCAACGTGTTCCACCATCGGCAACCCGCAAACTTCATGTAAGACTTTGGGAACCTCTGATTTCATCCTGGTGCCTTTTCCTGCGGCAAGGATGATTCCGGCTAACGAATGCGACATAACGGGTGTTGCCCTCCTGGCAGAATCATTGTGCTCTTAACTATGGCTCGTCTGCAAGTTGATTTTAGGGCATGCTCGGATGCGACAATGAGACATGGCGCTTCACGTCCTAGATCACCCTCTCGCCAGGCACCTGCTCGCAGAACTTCGAGACAAGCAGACACCGCCTGATCGATACCGTTCGCTTTGCTCAAAACTCACCACGATGCTGGTGTTGGAAGCGACACGGGGTATTCGGTCGAAGCCAAAGATGGTCACGACGCCGCTCGTGGAAACGGAGGCGTTCGTGCTTGACCAGGATCTCGCAGTGGTGCCGATTTTGCGTGCAGGATTGGGAATGTTGGATCCCGTCGTCGACTTGTTCCCGAACGTCGCCGTAGGCTACATCGGCCTTGAGCGCAACGAAGGCACGGCCATTGCCCGAAGCTATTACAGCAAATTGCCCGATCTGACCGGCAAGTACACCCTTTGCATTGACCCGATGCTGGCGACAGGCGGTTCCGCGGCGCAGGCCGTCAGCCTGATGATCGCGCACGGAGCGACGCAAATAACCATGGTTTGCATCATTGCGGCACCGGAAGGGGTTGCCGCATTTGAGAGAGCGCACCCGACGATTGAGATTCACTCAGCCGCTCTCGATAGCCACTTGAACGACAAGAAGTACATCGTTCCGGGCCTTGGCGATTTTGGAGATCGACTTTACGGGACCGTCTGATGCTAGGACGAAAGGCTTATCTGTCGACGACGATTCTGCTGGTTGTCGGCACTTTTGATCTCGTCACGACACTGATGTGGTTACACGAGGGACAGGGCGAGGGCAATCCCGTGTTCGCGAGGATCGCTCAGTTCGGTGGCTTCGCGTTGGTAGCCGCAAAGTTGACCTTTCTGTACGTGCCTGTTCTGATCCTCGAGTACGCCCGCAAAAAAAGACCGCTTTCGGCCGAGATTGGGACATGGATCGCCGCCGGGCTATATCTATATTTGTACGGTTCTCACCTCTTGGCCATTCGAAAGCACTAAATGATCCCTGTGGCTCGTAGGTGAGCCACGGGCCTCGGGGCACCGGTTTAACGCAAACTTATCACAAAAGGCCCGTATTTTTGCGGGGGCCTTGACGATTCGGGAAAAAGATCATATAATGCGGACAGGTCTTTTTGCCCGCACTTGAAATCGTTTGGTTTCCAGATTCGAATTGGCAGAAAAACTCAGAAGAGGAAGTGGTTCTAGGAAGGAACTACCCAGGTACTCCTGGGAATGCCGAGCAAGGCATTCGCTGATTCGATTGAATATAGGAAGGAATCATGGAAGAGATGACAATCCAGGAACAGCCTGGTTTTTTTAGCAAAGTCGCCCGCGTTTTCACGCGCACAGAAGCCGTTGATGACTATCAAGATACGGTAGACATCTCGTCCCGAATAAATCGGTCGGCGTCGAAGGCGGACAATCTGTACGACTGCACCGTGACCGTCCGACGGCAAATATCTTCTTTCGAGGATGCCATGGCCGCGGCGAACGGACTGAAGCGCGGTGAGCTGCAGATTCTGAACCTGGCTGGCACGGACTCTGTCACGCGAGAAAAGATTGTCGACTTCATGTGCGGCGTCAACTTCGCTGAGGAAGGCACGTGGCAGGAGATCGGCGACTGCACGTATTTGATTGCTCCGCCGAATACGCACGTCGACGTCGCACCAGCGACGCCGCGCATCAACTCGTTGCGCAACTAGACCGCTCGATTTCGTGGCGGCGCTTTCCCCCCAAGTTGCCGCCCGTTCCTTCATACGGCGCGCCGTCCCTGCCTGCAGGGCGGCGCGTTCGTTCTTGTAAAGCTCCCGACGAGGTAGCTTTAGCGTCGTGCCGACCTATTCCGAACTCGCGCTGACGATCGCGTCGTTGCCTCCGTCGGCAGGCTCGACGATCATCGTGGGGCTCGACGGCGGCGGCGGCGCGGGGAAAAGCACCTTGGCGGCCCGACTTGCTGAGCAGATTCCCGGTAGCCACATCGTTCAGACCGACGACTTTGCCAGCTGGGACAACCCGACCGACTGGTGGCCACGTTTGATCGAGCAGGTGCTGGAACCGCTCAGCCGAGGTGAGACAGCGCGCTATCAGCGCTACGACTGGGTCGAGCGGCGTCTATCGGAGTGGGTCGAGTTCGAGGCGAAAATCGTCATTTTAGAAGGCGTAACCGCTCTGCGGCGCGAGTTTCGGCCGTTTCTCGCGTATGGCATTTGGGTTGACTGCCCGGCTGAACTTCGACTGAGTCGGGGACTTGAGCGCGACGGCCAGTCGATGGCTGCGCAGTGGGAGACTTGGATGGCTGCAGAATTTCAGTACGCCGCCGATCATCGTCCACGCGAATTTGCAAATCTCGTAATCGCGGGAAATCCAGCGATGTTGGAGAGCGAAACTTATGAAGTTGTTGGCACACCGACGGTGCGCTTTGCCGTGCCGGACGACGCAGTCGGCATCGCGATTACGAGAAACGAGAGCTGGCGTGGTGCGTACGCCCACATCCTGCCGGCCAAAACTCTTGCCGCTCTCCGAGTCGATACCTCGGCGAAAAGACTGCGGACGCGCATAGAAGAGAGCGATCGTTTTGCAGTCGCGGTGCTCGGTGGCGAAGTCGTTGGCTTTGCAAACTGGGGTGAGAATCATTTGAACGAGGTCGATGCGGAAGTTCAGCTGTTTGCGCTCTATGTTCGTCCAAGCGCTTGGGGGCACCGATGCGGAACGGAGCTCGTCAAGTTCGTGGCGGGTCACTTGCTTCAGATGCAGATTACGCGCTTGTCCGTCAGCTTGTTTGACGCAAATCAAGCGGCAAAGCGATTTTATGATCGACTCGGCGCCGAAGTTATTGGGCCGTCGACATACCACTTCGACGGCGTTGATTATCCAACCGAGTCTCGCCTTTGGGCAGACTTGCGCAAGCTTGTCGTGTAGCCAGGGCGGCGTCACGCCGTGGTACAACGGACAGCTATGAATTACCTCGGTGGCGTGCACAAGGCTCCAAACATTCAGTCGGACCCGGCGGTGTACGAACTAGAGAACAGGGCTACAGATCCTGAGGGCTTGATCGAAGCCGCTTTGCGCTCCGTTGCGGACTGGACGGCCAAAATTGTCGTTGACATGGGCGCGGGCACGGGCTTCTACGTACCGCTATTTCACGAAGACGCGGCGCACGTTTATGCGGTGGAGCCTCATGGGCCGTCCCGTCTGCTGGCGATGGAGCGTGTTGTGAAACTTGGCCTGGAGAAAGCCTCGGTAATGACGGGCTCTGCTTCCGAATCCTTTCTTGCTGACCGTAGCGTCGACATATTCCACTCGCGATTTGCCTACTTCTGGCCACCCGACTGCGTGCCGGGAATCACCGAGCTCGACCGTATCATGCGTCCCGGCGGGACGGCATTCATCATCGACAGTGATTATGAGGCCGGTGAGTTCGGAGCCTGGCTAAGCATGCGCGAGCGGCCCGAGAAACTGAGTCAGGAATCCAAGGAGCGATTTTGGGCTTCCTACGGCTTCACGCTTCGCCGCATCGAAAGCGAGTGGCGCTTCGAGTCGCGCGAGGATCTCGAGGCGGTGATTCGGCTGGAGTTCGGGAAAAAGCTTGCGTGCGTGATTTTAGCGGAGCACGACAGCCTGCGCGTGGGCTACACGTTTTGCCTTTATCACCGCAGCTATTAGCTGGAGTCGAGTACGAGGATTCTCTGGGTAGGTCCAAAGGACGGCGACTGAACCTCAGGAATCGGATTCCGTTCCTACACGCCATGGCACAGCTCACCGAACGCGAAAAGGTTGCCCACTTGCTACGACGCTTTGGCCTCGGAGCGAGCGAGGCGGAGCTCGATTTCTACACTCGCGATGGCCTGCGTGGCGCGATAGATCGGTTGCTGGATGTGCGGTCGGCCCCAGAAACGGCAGTGCATAACGATGACTTCGCGGACAAGAACGGGCAGATTCAGCTGCGTTCGGCCCAGGGTATTTGGTATTTGCGCCTTCTGGGCACACAGCGACCGCTAGAAGAAAAGATGACGGTTTTCTGGCACAACCACTTTGCGACGAGCGCCGAGAAAGTGAGCAGCCCCATTGCCATGCTGCATCAAGTTGACACCTTGCGCGAGCACGCTCTTGGCCGCTTCGAAGATCTACTTGTCGCGATCAGCAAGGATCCTGCGATGATCTACTGGCTCGACAATCAAGAGAACGTGAAAGGCAAGCCCAACGAGAATTTCGGCCGCGAGGTGATGGAACTGTTCACGATGGGCATCGGGAA
>JBBRML010000062.1:0-26092 GCA_038230855.1 Fimbriimonadales bacterium
GAGGGCGGCCTGCGCGCGCTTGAAATTGAACTCTCAGAAGAAACGATGTCGAAATTGGACACGATCTTCCCCGGATTCAAACCTTCACCCGAGCATTACGCCTGGTAAATGCCAGAACTTCCCGACGTTGAGTTGTACGTTACGCGTCTCGCCGAGCGACTGGTCGACCAGCCGCTCGTGCAACTCAACGTCCTTAGCATGTTTGTGATGCGTACCGTTGAGGTCGGTCCGAGCGATCTCCGCGACCGAGTTGTACGGAACGTATTTCGCATCGGGAAGCGCATCGTATTAGAATTCGAAGACGAATACTTTGCCGTTACTCACCTCATGATCTCCGGTCGGTTTACTTGGTTAGACGGACCAACGAATCTGAAACGACTGACGGGGAAAATGTATCTATATCAAGCTATTTTCCCTAACGGTAATTTAGTGCTCCAAGAGATTTTGACAAATAAACGCGCGAGTCTGGCCATTGTTCGGGGCCGAGATGCGCTGCGCCAGTTCGACCGGGGTGGACTAAACGTCTTCGAAACGAACGTGGCCGCTTTTGGTGAAATGCTGCGATCCAAGAACAGAACGCTGAAGCGGGCTTTGACCGATCCTTCGAGCTTTGACGGAATTGGGAACGCGTATTCCGACGAGATTCTGTTCTGGTCACACCTTTCGCCAGTTCGGCTCACTCAGGCGCTGACTGATGCTGAAATTGAGCGCCTGCTCGTAGCCAGCCGTGATACTTTGGCCGCTTGGCGTGAAAAACTTAAGGCGCAGTACCCAGGTTTTCCTAGGCCAAGGGATGTAACTGCATTCCGCACCGATTTCGCTGTTCACGGTCGATTCGGCAAGCCGTGTTTAGTCTGTTCGGCACCGATCCAGCACATTGTTTACGCCGAGAACGAAACCAACTACTGCGCCAAGTGCCAGAACGAGGGTCGACTGCTCGCAGACCGCAGTCTCTCACGACTGCTGAAATCAGACTGGCCGCGAACACTCGAAGAAATGGTCGGATAGAGACCGTCGAGCGCCACGGCGAAACTCAAAAAGCCGTTGAATTCTGACCATTGACTAGAATACAATATTAGTCATGAGTCAAAGAATCGAGCCGGCGGGAAACTCTGCTGTCACGGAGTCGATTCTTGACGCTGCAGATCGCTTGTTCGAGCAGTTTGGCTACCGAAAGACCACGGTCGAAGAGATCGCCCAAGAAGCTGGCATCGGTAAAGGAAGCATCTATGTGCACTTCCGCAGCAAAGAAGATGTCGGCTACGCCTGGGCGCAGCGGGGCTATTCTCGCATGCGCGCCACCCTAGAAGAACTCGTGTCCGAGAAATGCACCGCTTGCGAGCGAATCAAGGCTTTGCTCACTTACCGCGTGATGCTCCGACACGATAAGGTTCAGAAGCACCACCGTAGCATGGACGGATCGCTCGGATTTCTCAAAAAGGGATTGCGACCATGGCGAGACTCTGTCTTTGAAAGCGAAGCACAAGCCTTGGCAGCGCTGATAGACATCGGAATCCAAAACAACGAACTTGCGGCTTGCGAGTCGCTTCTGGACGCGCGAGCCATGATTCTCGCGACGAACTCCCTCTTGCCAAACTTTGTCGATGGTGAATGTGCCGTCCAAGGCGCCGATCTTTCTGAGCGACTCGCCTACTTGACTGACTTTCTGATTCGCGGCTTGGACCGCTGCCAAAACCCTAGAAAATGAGCATCGAACCTAACGCACTCGCACCAAACGCCAAGCCAAAGGCACGCCTTGCTATGCGAATCATCGCGTTGATCGCCGTACTCGCCGGGTCAATATACGGATTCAGCGTGTATCGGCACAATGCTGATTTCGAAGCTACTGACGATGCGCAAGTGGACGCCGATATCGTCCAAATCTCTGCCCAGATTCCTGGCACAATCAAGGCCGTTTTCGTTCACGACGACGAAGCCGTAGTTGCGGGCCAATTATTGGCTCAGCTGAGCCCGACTCGATACAAGCTTGCCGTTGACCAGGCACGGGCAAACCTCGCCGTGGCAGAGGCAGATGCCAATGCCGCCGGAATTGAAGTTCGTCTCACCGCCGCCACCGGAAAAGCCGAAGAGATGCAGGCCCTTGGGGGTCTCAACCAGGCGAATGGTGGGGTCGCCCTCGCCGAAACAGGTATTACCCACGCCCAAGCCGACGTCAACAGTGCGAAGGTAGCGGAGAAGATTTCTGCGAACGAATCGGCTTCGGCAAGAATCGAGTTGGAGTCCGCGAAGTTATCGGCTCAGCGCAGTGCGCAACAGACCCTCGCCGCAAATGCTGCTCTCGATGCCGCGCGTAGCTTGGTCGGATCGTCTGCGACGGCCGTATCGTCCGCAAGAACTAAGCTTGAAATCTCCACCCAAGAACTCCGCCGTGCGGCAGACTTGCTTGCTCAAGGTGCGATCAGCGGTCGGCAGCTCGAAACATTTCAGAACACGGAAGCTGACGCGAAAGCATCGCTTGACGCCGCGAATCAGCAACATGATTCTGCACTTGCGAGCGTGCGTCAGCGGCAGGCGGACTTAGAATCGGCAAAGGTAGGCGAGCGTACCGCGAGCGCGGCAATCCGGGATGCTGAACTAAAAGCCCAATCCGCTACATACCGTCAGTCTTCATCCAAGTCTTCAACCAGCGCGTATGCCTCCGCCCTGAACGGGGCCCAACGCAACCTGAGCGTTGCCGCGGGACGCAAAATTCAATCGCAAGGTGTCGTCGCAACGTCGCGAACCGACGCCGAGCGCGTGAATCTGAAGCGAGCGGCGACTAGTCAAGCCCTAGCGCATGTCGCACAGGCCAGGGCCCAACTCGCCCAATCAGAACTCGACTTGCAGCATTGTCGTATCGTAGCGCCGTTTAGCGGTCACGTCGGTAAGAAACTGGTGCTCCCGGGAACAGTCGTACAGGCTGGTTCGCCGGTGATGTCCGTGATCAACGTCAACACAGTTCACATTACGGCGAATTTCAAAGAGACGCAGGTCGCGCGCCTGAAAGCCGGGCAGGTAGTTATGATCGATGTCGACGGATTGCCGACCCATGAATTCCACGGCACCGTCGTGACGACCTCACCCGCGACAGGTGCCGCCTTCGCGTTGCTACCACCCGACAACGCAAATGGAAATTTCGTTAAGGTCGTGCAGCGTGTCCCGGTGAACATCGCACTCGATCCCGATGACCGCGAGACCTTCTTGCACGTCGGGATGTCGGCGAGCGTAAAGGTCAAAGTTCGCTGATGGCTCGTCCGGCGTCAGTAGCTGCGACGCAAGAGTTGAACCCGTATCGCTGGCTGATTCTTTTCGGCCTGATCACGGCCGCCGTACTCGAGATTCTGGACACAACCATCGTCAACGTCGCGCTTCCGCAGATGGCGGGGAGTCTCGGAGCGACGGCGGAGGAGATTGGGTGGGTCTCGACGGGCTACATTCTCTCAAATGTAATCGTTCTGCCGCTGACCGCATGGCTATCTTCGCGCTTTGGACGGCGGAGATATTTGTCCTATTCAATCCTTATCTTCGTAGCCGCATCGTTCTTCTGTGGCACTTCTGGCTCGCTCGGAGCGCTCGTTTTTTGGCGGATTATCCAAGGGGCTGGTGGCGCCGCGCTCCTGTCAACCGCGCAGGCTACACTTCGCGAAGTATTTCCGCCCGGCGAACAAGGGATGGTCCAAGCAATATACATGCTCGGCATCATCGCTGCCCCTACCTTGGGCCCGACCCTAGGTGGTGTGATTACCGACAACTACTCCTGGTCTTGGGTTTTCTTTATAAATCTTCCCATTGGGCTCGTCTCGTTCTTCGTCGTCTCCGCGTTCCTCGAGGATTCAAAATTCTCGATGCGAACTAAGACCGTCGACTGGGGCGGAATAGCACTGCTTGCGACCGGACTCGGGGCGCTCCAGTATGTCTTTGAGGAGGGTAATTCGAAGTCCTGGTTCGAGGACAGTCGCATTGTCGTGCTCACCGCTGTCGCGGCGATCGCCCTACCCCTGTTTGTTTTCTGGCAACTATCAAAACGGAATGTGACCCCAATCGTGAACTTGCACGTTCTGCGAAACCGCGATCTTTCAGCCGCTCTGGTGCTGTTCGTTGCGCTCGGATTTGGCCTCTACGGTGGTGTGTTTCTGTATCCAATGTTTGCTGAGAACGTCCTTCATCTTTCGCCGACGATCACCGGCATGGCACTTCTACCCGGCGGGATCGCGACCGGCGTCGCCGCAATAATGTGCGGACGCATCGCGAACCCCGTCAGTCCACTCGTCGATGCTCGATTACTGATAACGATCGGACTCGCGATGTTCACCAGTTCGCTGGTTCTGTTGGGACGCCTGCCGTCAACTGCGAATGCAGACTCCGCGATGCTCGCGCTTTTGTTGCGTGGATTCGGACTCGGCATGTTGTTCATCCCGATAAATCTCGCTGCCTTTGCAAACCTCAAGGGGGCGGAAATCGCCCAGGGCGCGGCCATGTTAAACCTGTGCCGACAGCTCGGTGGTTCCTTCGGGATCGCGGTTTTGAGCTCGTTCGTGACTCACTCTACGGCGGTGTCCAGAGCGGGGTTGTCGGCATGCATCTACGCGGGTAACACCGCATTCCAGCAGCGATTTCAATCTCTAACTCACCTGTTTGCGATGAGAGGATTTTCTGCGCAGCAGAGCGAATCGGTCGCCTACAGCATCATCAATCGCCAGTTGGGCAATCAGTCAACCACCCTCGCGTTCAACTCCGGATTTATCCTCATCGCGATCGTGTCGCTGGTCGCCTCACCGCTCGTATTGATCCTGCGCAAACCAAACGCGCGCCCGATCGTCGTCGAAGCCCACTAAAAGCGAAACTTAACGCGACAGCATCGAAGTCAGTAACGGGTCGTCGAGTCCATCCACAACCAGAACACCTTCGACGCCAATAGTGCGCTCGGTTTCCGATCCGTATCCCGTTCGAACCAACACCGTACTTAACCCCGCAGATCGGCCGAACTCGATGTCGCCGGCAGAATCTCCAACCATGAGCGAGTTATCCAGGTCGACCTCAAATACCCGTCGTGCCTCTTCCAATAAGCCAAGCTTTGGCTTCCTGCAATTACAATTGTCGTCCGGCCCGTGCGGGCAGAAGAGCTTAGCGTCAATGCCCGGACAAAGATCGCTCAATCGATCATTTACGCGTCCAACGTCTTCGAGCGACATCAAACCTCGCGCAACGCCAGACTGGTTAGAAATGACGATCACCAAGAATTCATTCCGCTTCGCCAGCCTAACGAGCTCGGCAGCACCAGGAAGAAGCTCAACCAATTCAGGATCGACAAGATAGTGTCGATTGACGATTAGGGTCCCGTCGCGGTCGATGAACAAAGCGGGCTGGGCCATCGGGATCAAGGGAAGTGGCAGGGGCAACAGGGCTCGAACCCGCGACCTAAGGTTTTGGAGACCTTCGCTCTACCAACTGAGCTATACCCCTGCGCAGGCTGTATTTTACCAATTTTTGAGTCGGACTGCGAGGGGTGGTTTTTCAACATTGCTCCTTCGCCGGGCACGCGTGTGAGGATTCGGGCGTTAGAGGTGAGCACTATTCAGTCAAAATAGGAGGATGCGCATTTTGCGTGGATTGCTTTTTTCAGTTCTAATTTTCGTGGTCTTTGGATGCCAGTTGCAGAATGACCATGTCGGGGGTCAAATGCGGCCCAAATTTGTCCGCACCGTGGTGAGCTTAAGTCCAAGCACTTCAGAACTGCTCGGATCAAACGCTTCGATCAGCCTTATGATCGGTCGAACGGCTTCCTGTAATTTCCCCCCGTCGATCGCTCGATTCCCAGTAGTGGCAGGAGTAAAGCCGGACTACGAGGCGATCAAGAAGCTCCACCCGGACGCGATTATCCTCGACCAATCGCTCTACAGCGATCAAGATATGGCGCAGATTCGCGCGCTCGGAACAGAAGTTCTGGCGATCAATGCGAATACTGTTGATGGGTTTATTGACCAGATTTATGAGCTGGGCAGGTTAGTTCAGAACGAAGCCGGTTTCTCGGCCTATGCGGACAAGATCATGCAAGTCCGTGAGGCGGCAAGAACAACCGCCCCCAAACCGCCGGTAAAAATCGCAATCCTGAGTCCGGGTCCGAGCGGCAACCACCTTATTGCGGCGATCGGATCTTTCACCGCGGACCTAGTGAAGCAAGGTGGATTCGAACCGGTTGGGCCGTCCGGCAACGCCTTCGTGCCCCTCAACGCCGAGTTTCTTGTCGCCCAAAATCCCGACTTCATCATTACGGCCGGCGCATCCGACAACTTTATGAAAGACCCACGATTTGCCTCCCTCGCCGCGATCAAGAACAAGCGCGTGTTTTCAGTCAACTCAGATATCCTGTTGCGTCGCGGAAGTCGTGTTGACGTACTCATCCAAGGCATCTCGCAAATCGTGCTCCGCGGGACGGGCAAGTAATGTCGAACATCGCAGAAGTTGGCGTTTTCGGCGGATCGGGCTTTTACAGCCTGCTGGAAGACGTACGAGAGGCCAAAATTGATACTCCGTACGGCGCACCCAGTGATAGCTTGTTCCTCGCCTCGGTCCACGGTCGCAAAGTCGCCTTTTTGCCGCGCCATGGCCGAAATCACACGATCCCGCCCCACAAAATCAACTACAGAGCAAACGTCTGGGCGATGAAGTCTGTGGGCTGCAAAGCGATTATTTCACCTTGCGCGGCCGGGTCGCTCCAAAAGAAGGTTGAGCCTTATCACTTTGTCGTCAGTGATCAATTCGTCGATCGCACCAACGGACGCGCGGACACTTTTTTCGACGGACCGATCGTAACGCACGTATCTCCGGCAGAAACGTACGATCCAATTTTGCGCAAGCTCGCGATCGAAGCGATTCGCGATAACGGCATTGTCTGCCACGAAACCGGCACGGTCGTCGTAATTAACGGTCCGCGATTTTCGACTAAAGCTGAGAGCAAGTGGTTCCACGAAGCGGGCTGGGAGGTCATCAACATGACCCAATATCCCGAGGCTTACCTCTGTCGCGAACTCGGTATGGGTGTCGTAAATATCGCTCTCATCACAGATTACGATAGTGGAGTTCATGCCGGAGCCGAAGCTGTCAATGCCCACGACGTGCTCAGCGTTTTTCGCGCCAATTCCGAAAAGATAAAGCAAGTCGTGCTCGATCTGATCAAGAAGCTTCCAACCGATCTTTCCGTCATCGGAAACAACGATGCGCTTAAATTTACGCGCGGCGACGGCCACGCGGCTACCGACGATGACATCCGGCAGTTCGAAGTGTTCTAAAGCATGATGCTCTGCGCCACTTTAGGCATGCTGCTCGTGCAGGGAAGGGTCGAGTACTGGAAATGGGCTGGCTTCGAGTATGCCAAATCCCCGCTGGCCCCAGCATCGGAGCACGTAATCGGGCGATTTGACATTACAAAGGTGCCGACAGTGCCCCTGGCCGCCGCCGCACCGACTTACCGCATACGCGCGGTAGTCCTAAAGAAAACCGACTGCGCGAGAACGGACTTCGGCATCTCGGGCTGCGAGACGAAAACGCTTCGAGATGCGGATATTGCTTCAGCGAAAGTGGCGATCAAGTGTTTGCCGAACGTGATCAGCTACCTGTCCTCGGGTGCCGTTCGGGTCGTGATTGACTCGGAATTCGTCGACGCTCCGCTGCTTTACGGCGTGACGTTCGGTCGCGGTCTGCCCGCGCTTGCGCTCAGAAAGCCCACTCTTCGCGAAAGCATGCTGTCGAGCTGGTTTCGAGGAGTACGGTGCAATGAAGGCTCGTTCCAGGCAGACGACGGCCTGTACCGAGGACCCTACTCCTCGCATATTGTTCTGACTCCTTCGCCTGAGGCGGATGAGGTTGGATCGGCGAATTCGCTCGACGAAGTCCCAACTTCAATTATCTGCGCTACCGAGAAGCCCGCCGATCGAATCCTCTACGACCTTGTCTCCGCCTTTGCTAACCAAGTCGACACCGTCTTGAAGGGCGACAACTTCAGTCGCGCAGGAGATGCTAGAACGCTCATTCGTCAGATTCCCGCAGGGATGTGGACGTCAATATGTCAACCGTCGCTGGCGGCTGGAGCGGAAGTTATCAATTGGCGGATGGTGTCCACCGCCGAAAAATTTGTCGACCCGGCTCTTACCGAAGATCATGAATTGACATCGGGAGTAGCCGTTTCCGTCGAAACTCCGGCGGCCGGCGTCGGCGTTTTGCGACTTTCGCAAGAAGCATCTCAGCGTTCCTTCAGCGTTCCGCTCCCAAGTGCCACTTCAGACGTTCTAGTTCCGCAAGGCTCAAAGAGCTTTACATTTTCTGTACGAACACAGAGCCACGTGGCGTTTGCTATCGCTTTTCAAGGCCGAGATCGAACTTCTTGCTGCAACGTCGGCTCATGCGCCGATCCAAAGTCGCTCCCGTTAGCTGCAGACGGACAGTGGCATCGCTTGGCAATCGATCTACGTGACATTGAGACTCAAATCGGCGGCCCTGCCCTGAGAGCAGAGATTTGCTCAACAAGGGTTGCCAGTAATTACAGCCAAGGAGCGGTCGCTATTGATTTTCGCGAATTCGCCGCTTCCCCGGAGGCCGTTTCCTCGCGACCACCTCTCGATCTTGACGATCCCTTCGTCCAGGCCGCGGCCGTCGTCACGATTGCTGCAAAAGGCAAGCCCGATCCCGCCGTATTGATCGCGCTGAATGCGTCGGAGAAAGTAGTTCGACTAAACGCCATCCTGGCTTTCGCGAGTCTGAAAGATCCGAATGCGATCCCAAAGCTTGCAGACCTATCGGTTACATTTGATGCGGACATCCAGCAGGCTTGCATCGACGCCTTATCGTTTCAAGGCACCGAAGACTCTGAGCAAGCGCTGCGCGAAATCGTCAGGTCTGGTGTTGGCGAGTTTATTCGAGCGTACGCCGCGTGCTCGTTGGGAAAGACGCCCTCGCAGGATTTGGCGCTGCTCGTCGAGCCAATGGTTGCGTTTCGAACGCCCGCAGCTCGCCTGCTGGCGGTGCAAGCGCTCGCCCGAGATCAGTCAGAAGTCGTGAGGAGGTTACGAATGGTTTTCCTGATTTCACCGGAGCCTGAAGTGAAACTCGCCGTTACGTTGGCGATCTCAAAACCTAACCCCGAGGAGACTCGCAAGCTAATGTGGTCGGCCGTCAACGAGCCAAGCGACGCGGTGCGCCTGGCAAGCTATGCCGCCTTGACGGAATCTGAAAACCCGGATGCCCAAAAGGAAGGGCTTGCCGCGATGCACGACGATAGCTATTGGGTGAGATTGAGATACGCTCAGAAATATCGGTCTCTCGATGCCGTTCGGAAGTTGCTCCCAAAAGATCCCTGCCGGTGGATTCGCGAGTTGGCGGAGCCAAAATCCGGTACCACAAGCCCTGGTCTAGAATCAGTTTCGCCTACAATGAGACTTAGTCCAATGGAATCGTACGGAACGAATCTTGCCCGAAGGAGTCACAGATGACCATTGCCTTGGGGAGCGATCATGCCGCCTACCTGCTGCGGGACCACATCGCGGCGCATGCTCGGGCTCGCGGATTCGAGGTGGAAATCTACGGTGCAACCGGACCCGAGGCGTACGACTACCCTGACGCAGCGGATGCCTTAGTACCTAAGGTGCTCGAGGGCTCGGCCACTTTGGGAGTCCTCTGTTGCGGTACCGGAATTGGAATTACGATCCGCGCCAACCGGCACCACGGCATTCGCGCCGCTAATTGCACGTGCAACGTCATGGCATCACTTGCCCGCCAGCATAATGACGCAAACATTTTAGGACTCGGCGCACGTATTCTTAGTAAGGAACGCGCCGTCGAGATATTTGATACCTTTGTGGACACGCAACGAAGTCCCGAGATACGGCACCTGAAACGCGTCGAGAAAATCGACGCGCCAATTAATGACTAATTTTATGACGAACATCGGCCAAACCAAAAGCATCATCGCAAACAGCGCGGGGATAATTGTCGCCGTCGGGCTGATCGCCGGCGGTGCGCGAGTCCGGAGCAACGTCGAGCGACGCCCGGACGGTCCTCACCCGAACCTCACCGCGTCGCGCGAAACGTACCCTGAGGCGAATGTTACCGATACATACAACGAAGTGAGTCGCCTGATCAAGCAGGAATATGTGGAGTCAGTCAATAGCGACATGAAGCTTGCAACCGGTGCCGTGCGAGGCATGGTTACTAGCCTCGGGGACCCCGAATCGCTATTTATGGACAAGGATGAGTTCGCCGTATTTCGCGGCGAGCGAACGGGCTCCTATCAGGGCATCGGGGCCGAAATGGCGCTGCTGCTTCCAAGTCGGTCGCTCACAAAGCCAGGGGAATCCAGTGCGACCGCGCCAGAGTCTCCCGAAGAGGCACTTGGTACCTCACCGCACATTCCTAAACTGACGATTGTGGCGATTACTCCGGGAGGGGCGGCGGCTCGGGCCGGGCTCCGCGTCGGAGACGTCGTAGACTCGATTGATGGTCACTGGGTCATCAATAGCGATCTAATCGACGAATTCAACCGAGCGAGAAGAGCATTTCTTGCTCACAAGATGTCGGTCACAGAGATTAACGTGATACGCAAGCGACTTCGCGCACAGACGGAGCACGCGATGGTCCCCATAAAAGCGCGACAAAAGCTGATCATGGGCACGACCGGATCCATCGAGGTGAAATGGAAGCGGGCTGGGAAGCTGGTCAGTACGTCGCTGACACGAGGCGCGAGCCACATGCCCGAATTCACAATCAAATCCGATCAGATCACTTTGCCCTTTACTGCAGGAAGCGCGTCTCGTCTGCGCGACGCTCTGATCGGCAAAGTCGCGTGCACCATCGACTTGCGAAACAACGCGGTCGGAGACTTTGACGAGATGCGTCGATGTTTGGCTGTTGTCACCAAATCGGGAACTTACGGCTGGGTGAGAACTTTCAGGAAAGAAGCCGCCGTTCCGGTGATCGTTTCAAAAGGAAACTCGCATCCGCCCAAAATACGATTGCTTGTGGACGGATCAACGCGGGGAGCTGCAGAAATGTTTGCTCTTGCATTGTCAAAATTCGGCGGAGCAACCCTGAGTGGATCCAATACGGGACAGGAAAGATCTGTAGTTGAAACGGTACCGTTACCGGACGGGACCGGCTATTCGCTCGTCACCGGCGAATACAGCGTCGAAAAAGGAGCAGCCAAGTGAACCGCGTTGCTCGAACTTCGCTGTACGGTATAGGCCTCCTAGGATGCTTCACTTTCGGATTCAGTTGGCAGAATATTCAGCACCTCGAAGCTCCGGATGCCGCCGCATTTAAAAAGCTGCTAGGCATCCACAGTGACTCGCAGGGCCTGTCCTCCGAGCAAGTTTTCAGACAAAACTACAGTCGCATCATCGCGGATTACGAAAAGCCACTGAAGGCCACCGAGCTCAAGTACGCGGGAATGGAGGGCATGGTCGCATCGCTCGGCGATCCCCACACGCTGTTCCTACCGCCGCGGGCCGCAAAGGAGTTTAGTGATGACACTAAGGCAAACTATGCGGGCGTTGGTGCGCGCCTTGGTACGGATCCGCTTGGGGCGAAAGTCGCCGTGGTGTTTGAGGATGGCCCTGCATACGCGGGTGGTCTCCGAGCCGGCGATCTGATCACCATGGTCGACGGCAAGTCTGTCGGCGGCCAAGCGATTGAGCAGATCGTTGACCGCATCAAGGGGCCCGAGGACACCAAAGTTCTCGTTACGATTATTCGCGCGAAAATGGACAAGCCGATGACGCTTACCTTGCGGCGAGCCCGGATCGTATTGCCGACTGTGGAGTCAAAATTGATCCCTAGCACCGCCATCGGTTACGTGACGGTCACTCAATTCGCAGAACCGACGGCAGCGCAATTTGATCGTGAATTGACGAAATTGGAGCAGCAGGGTGTCAAGGGTCTTGTCATTGATCTACGCGGAAATCCCGGCGGCCTATTGGATATCGTGACCGATATGCTCGGTCGATTCTTCAATGACAAGGTTGTCGTCACGATGAAGTTCAGGCAGGGACGCGGAGCGCAGGTTCAGCGAACAGATTCGGGTGGCGTGCACGATCCTGGCTATCCGATTGTTATCCTGATGAACGAGGATACGGCGAGCGCCGCGGAGATTTTTGCGGGATGCATGCAGGACTATGGCCGAGCGACCCTAGTAGGAACCCATAGTTACGGAAAGGCGAGCGTTCAAAATGTCTTTCCGCTTGCCGAGAAGGCCAGTGCGAAGGTCACGATCGCAAAATATTTCCTCCCCCATGGTTCAGATATCGGTCGCAAAGTCGACGAATTCAGCGCATTCGTAAGCGGTGGTTTGCAGCCAGATATTCAAGTTGAGCTGGATTTAGAAGCCGAAGCGCTCGGTGACCTGAAGTCAGACAACCAATTGCGTAAAGCGATCGACCTCGTTAAAGAAAAGCTTCGCTAGCGTCCGTCGCGGCGTCAAGTAAACTCGGCATCCTAGCCAGGAGGCAAAGATGCCGAGATACCACCGACTTGGAGAGCTTCCGCAAAAACGTCACGTTCAATTCCGGCGCCCGGATGGAAAGCTCTTTACTGAGCAACTCATAAGCACAATCGGCTTTAGTGGGCCCTTGTCCACGACCTACCACTTCAACGCACCAACCGAAGTGTCCGGCTGGGATGACGTCGGAAGCGTCCGTCCGACATACCTCGATGACGAGCCGGTGCGCCATCGGCACCTGCTCACGGCTGGGTTGCCCGCCCATGGCGACGCCATATCGGGACGTATCCCACTCATGGGAAACAATGACTGTGAGTGGCACCAAGCCACCGTCGCCGAACAGATGTCCATGTTCTACAAGAACGCGGACGGCGATGAAATCTTGTTTATCCACGACGGAAGCGGGGAGTTACAGTCGCAGTTCGGCACCGTGGCCTTCCGCCCGGGTGACTACCTCGTGATCCCTCGCGGCACCATATACAGGCTAGAGTTTGCTGCCCTGCCCGTAAGGATGATCGCTCTGCTGAGCTTCGGCCACGTTACGCTTCCGAAGCGATACCGGAACGAGCACGGTCAGTTGCTGGAGCATGCACCTTACTCAGAGCGTGATTTCCGACCGCCGACCGAGCTTGTGTACTCGACCGACCGAACACCAACGTCCGTCTTAATGCGCGCACGACACAGACACACGATCTACCATCACCCATTCAACATTCGGGATGTGGTTGGCTGGGATGGGTTCGTTTACCCATACGCGTTCAACATCAATGACTTCTCGCCAATAACCGGCAAACTTCACATGCCGCCTCCGATCCACCAGACCTTTGCTGCTTCTGGGTTCGTCGTTTGCTCGTTCTGCCCCAGAATGCTTGACTACCATCCCGATGCTATCGTCGTGCCGTACAACCATTCCAACGTGGATTCGGACGAAGTGCTGTACTATTGCAACGACAAGTTCGGATCTCGTAAAGGCATCAGCGAGGGCTCGATCACGTTGCACCCACTCGGAATTCCCCACGGTCCGCAACCCGGAGCGACCGAGGCGGCGATTGGGGCGACTAGAACCGAAGAGCTTGCCGTCATGATGGACACGTTTGCTCCCCTAAAGATGACCAAAAATGCCCTCGCTATAGAAGATCCCAAGTATTGGGAGAGTTGGAAAACGACTTAAGCCGCGGCGTCACTCCAGGTCGAAGTAGTCGTCCCGCGACAGTTGTCCACCCTTGGTGATGTCGCCGAGATTCAGGGGCCTGAAGTCCTTTGCGTCAAAACCGTAACCAAAAGCGCCGAGGCGTAAGGTTGGGATCACCGATTTGACGTGACCATCGCACCAGAGCACGTTTCCCACCGAGCCATACCGACCATGGAATGTCGGATTGTTGTAGCTGGGTGGATCGAGGTAGGTGTTACCCTCCAAGGTTGGAGTTGCGTACGACCAGGTATTGATGCGTGCGCTTGTCGCAAACGCGACTGTCTCAGCTACGGATCCGACCTGGCTGTAATTGACGGGAACAGGAACTTCCGTCCAATCCGGCGGTGAGTAGGTGGAAGGACTGAGATAGGCGTAGTTGTAGGCAAACCCTGTCAAGCCGATCGCTGTTCGCAAAGAACTTGAAAACGCGGGATCAGTTTGAACTCCCGCGCCTTTCGTGTATGGATAGAGCAACCCTTCTTCTGGACGCAGGCGAGTGCCGTCCCAACTACCCCACCAGTAGTTTGTTTTGGCGCCAGCGGAGGTTCCGACTCGCATCAATATGTCATCTGAATCGCCCGCGTAAAGCACCCACGCGACACCAATCTGTCGCAGGTTGCTTAGCGAGGATGTCTTCTTAGCGGCAAGTTTTGCCTGTGCAAAGACGGGAAATAGAATCGCAGCGAGGATCGCGATGATCGCGATAACGACGAGAAGTTCAATGAGCGTAAACGCGCGTTTGTTCAACATAGCCTTCCTTTCGGTCGGCCCACAATTCCAAAGAATGAATACGTCGCGGACGTCGCCCGCTCCGTGTTCACCTATGCTCGTAGGCGGCAAAACCACAGTCTCATCAAGCGGGCGGTCGGACTCAGTTTCCTGTTGGAAACTCTACCGTTGCGGCACAGCGCCGGACTTTGACCGGCTTCCCCCAATATTGCAACCTGCTTCGACAGCAGATCTCGATGTGTTAGAAACTATACTCCAGGTTACGGCGCGGCGGCGGCTATCGACTCGGTAAACAATTCTCCGAATCCTGTAGCCCGAACTTGCCGTTATTGACATGATGGAATCTATCCGCTACCGTCCCGGCGAAGCACTTCGCTGGTTGGAAACTGGTGCCGCAAACATTCGGCGTGGAGCGCAGGCGAAGGGAAAGTCGATCGTCGTTGCGCCACCAATGGATGCAAAAGGCATTGGCCAGGGACTCGTTACCGCGGCAACTGCGCTTGTTGACCTCGGAAAGGGGGCGTATGCCGAGTTGATTCATCGGCAAGTCGAGGCCAGCGAGTACGTGCTTCAAGAGGATCGATTCGACGTCGTGACGGGTTCTTCGATCAAAAGCATCACGTACGACCGCATCAGGTCAATCCTTTACCATAATGATCGCGCCACGATTGAGCTGGATAAGGGAAGCGTCGCGATCAAGCCCTACGCTTACCTTGTGGCTGGCCGGGTGAAGGTAGCAGTTGGGTGGAATCGGAACGGCATGGACGTTCCTTATGAGCTCCTGATCGAAGAAATTTCAGCTCGGTCAAGCGTCGAGATTAATGACGGCGACGAGAATTAATCCTCTTCCTCATGATCGAGCAGCCTGTCCAAACTCGCAACGCCATCGCCTCGAACTGCTGGCACCTCAATCGGCACGCCCTTCGTGGCCTTTTCATTTAGCTTCAGCGCGGTCGCCCTCTCCTCAGCGCCTAGAGTAACCGGCCAAACCGTGGCCGCCGCCCAGTGACTTTGCAGGAACTCAGCCCAGACCCGCTCATAAACTGCAATCGTCTGGTCGGCTAAATGTGGCCACGCAAAGTCTGTGGTTAGCCTGACTTTCGCGGCGGCCTTCAGCTTTTCGGTTCGCGCTTTGTCGCGGAGGACATTGAGTATTGCCCAGCCGAGCGACGCGGGGTCGCCTGCAAAACTCGTCGTGCCCGTCACATCGTGCAGCACTACTTCTCGCAAGCCGCCGGTATCAGAGCTGACCACGGCCGCACCCGCCGCCATACCTTCGAGCGCGACAATTCCGAACGGCTCGTATAGCGACGGAAACACGGCGACATCCGCGCAGCGGTAGAGCTGGTGCAACGAACGATTTGCCGTGAACCCCGTAAATAGCACCTTGCTCTGAAGTCCCGACCAGTGCACGAACTTCTCCAATCGATCGCGATTCCCGCCTCCAACGATCAGAAACTTCGTGTTCGGCTCCTCGGAAAGAACGACAGATACGGCATTCAGGAGTACCTGGATTCCTTTCTCTCGCACGAAGCGACCTACGTACATGACGATCTTCTCGTCCGGCAGTGCCAGCTTTGCCCGATGTGCCGCCCTATCCGCATCTGACCACTCAAACTCAAACTTCTTGGCATCAACACCGTTATAGATGACGTCTATTTTGTTGCTTGGGCAGTTGTAGAGTCTGTTTGCCTCGCCTTTCATGAAGTCCGAGCAAACGATCACCCGCCACGCTTCATAGGTGAGCCAGTACTCCTGCTCGTGAATGTATCGAGAAGTCTCGTTATGAATTCCACCGTGGCGACCCCATTCCGTAGCATGCACCGTCGCCACCACGGGCAACTTGTAGTCATATTTCAGCTCTCTCGCTGCGTCGAGACTCAACCAATCGTGGGCGTGAAAAATTGTGGGTTTGCCCCCAGGGCGCCAATTTTCGAGAAGTTGACGGACGCGGATATCTGTTGCCTCATTTAGAAGCTGAATTTCGTGTACAAAATCTTTTGGCGTGTCACGCAAGTGAACTCGGTGAACGTGAACGCCGGATGCTTCGATCTCTTCGTCCGGCGCATTTGGTGTTGCCTTCGTGATGACGTGAACTTCGACGCCTTTCTTTTGCAATTCGCGTGAAAGATCGTACACATGTGGACTTATCCCACCTACAATTCGTGGGGGATACTCCCAGCTCAGCATCATCACGCGCATACAGCCTAGGATGATACGCGGAATCGGAGTGGCGCGGTACGCTTTTTAGCGTGGATGCTATTTGGAGGTTCGATTTGGAGACCTTCAGATCAATCCACCTTGGGTTACACTCCGCCACCCTCGACGTTTTCTTCCTCATCTGCACGTACCTTGGCCTCGGCCAAGTCCCGGCGTTTGTTGTGGTTCTGCTGTATCTCAAGAAAGAGACAAGGGCGCACGCACTGTCCTTCGGAGTGATTGCTTTAATCGTTGGACTGGGATTTGTTCATGCCATCAAGGCAATTATCCCTCGCGACCGACCGAGCAACTACACGTGGGCGCACCCCCAGGAGGCCCACTTGGCCGGATCGTTTCCAAGTGGCCACACTACGGTCGCGTTCTGCATTGCCGTCAGCCTCTGGTGGATTGTTCGCGGCACCCGCTATCAATGGATGGCAATTGTTGCGACGGTGGTAGCTCCCCTCGTTGCCATCAGTCGGGTGTATAGGGGCGTTCACTGGCCATCCGATGTTCTGGCGGGAGCTTTGCTCGGATCTGGCGGCGCAATCATGTGTTGGCTTGTCCGCGATTGGTGGGTCCTCGGGCGTAGTTCGCAATCAAACAGCTCCGAACTTACTGTTCGTCAAGATTGAGCTTCGGCGTTGGTCTCTTCTCAGCCTCTACTTTGGCGACGTCTTCCTTTGAACCGACCAGGTAGTCCGCACCTTCACCAGCGAGCTTTTCCCAAACGCCCTTTTCAGAACGCTTAAATGTGCTGAATCCCTTGGCTGCCGCCTTTTCAGGGGAGGAATCGACGCCAATCTTGAACGAGGCTCGACTAATTACGCGTTTGACGTCGAGCCCACACCACGGACAAATTTTTAGGTGTTCCTCGCTGATACCTTGGATCACCGCGACCCTGCCCTCGCACATCAGGCAGTCTCGATCCTCGGGCTCGTACTCGTAAATGGGCATGTTCTGCTCATTTTAGACGCCAGTACAATGAAATACGGTGAACCTGCATATCCTAAACGCGGAGATTATCGAGTGCCGCCGGTGCCCGCGTCTTGTGCAATGGCGTGAGCAGACTGCTCGTGAGAAACGGCGGAGTTTTGCTTCTGACACCTACTGGGGGCGTCCCGTCCCGTATTTCGGTGATCCCGAAGCAGACCGAATGATTCTCGGCCTCGCGCCCGCCGCTCACGGAGCAAATAGAACCGGTCGGATGTTTACAGGGGACCGAAGCGGTGACTTTCTCTTCGCCGCTTTGCACCGAGCCGGGATCGCTACGCAAGCGTCCTCAGTTCACGCGACCGACGGCCTCGAACTGCGAGGAGTGCTGATCGCGGCAACTTGCCACTGCGCACCTCCCGCCAACAAGCCGACCCCCGAAGAGATTGTCAACTGTTCGGGTTACTTCCGGACACTTTTCGAGTCACGTCCTTGGAAAGCCGTGCTTTGCCTCGGTGCTATCGCCTGGAACCACTTACATCGCCAAACTGGTAACCGAGTCGTCCCATTCGGACATGGACTGACCTCCGAACTCGCGAACGGGACCGTCGCCGTCGGGTCGTATCACCCCAGCCAGCAAAACACATTCACCGGCAGGCTCACCGAGTCAATGCTCGACGAAGCGATTGCCGTTTGGCTCCACTCAGATCGCATTCCCGTTGCTACAGAGCGGCGAGCGCAGCCTCAATCGCCTTGAAATCTGGCATATCGAGGAGCGTCGGAGTCTGTTCTGAGTAGCGGACAATTCCTTGCTTGTCTATCACGATCGCGGCACGAGCTGCGCACGGCCCAAGTCCGGCGAGGCTAGGGAACTGAGCGTCATACGCCTTCGTAACCTTGCTCTCGTAGTCGCTCAGAAACGGAGTGGTGATTGATTCTTGCTTTGCCCATGCGGCTTGTGCAAAGGCGGTATCTGTCGAGACGCCAAAAGTGACCGCATTGGGGAGAGTGTGACGTCCGCCAGAAATGTCGCAGAATTCCTTGGTGCAGACGCCCGTAAAAGCAGCGGGGAAGAACAGCAAAACCACGTTTTGCTTTCCTTCAAAGCTCGAAAGCGTCACGTCGACGAGACCGTCTGGGGTAGGGGACTTCAAGGTGAAGTCAGGAGCTTTCGATCCAACAGGGATTGCCATGGCAACCGTTGTACCTCGCGACGCCTATTCCGAGGCGGTTGGAAGCGGCACGGCTTCAGATTTGGGTTCCGACGATTCTTTGTCCGACTTGCTTCGCCTAGGAATCGCCCCCGCCAACGTCAGCACTCCCAGCACCCACAGTGTCCAATCGCCAGCGGTCCGGTACAAGGTCCATCGAGGTTCACACTGGCTGCGGCTCGCTAAAATCTTCAGCCCATTGTCCGTCTCCGCAACGATTCGACCGGTGGGGTCTACAATCTGGGAGAACGCGTTTCCGTCTGCTCGGACAAACGCCACTCCATTTTCGGCAGCCCGAAAAGGCGTGAACGACGCATGGACTGCGGCCACAAAGTCGTTCGTGGAGTCGGGATCAATCGTAGGTAGCGCGATGACGTTAACGTTCCCTACCCTCGCCGTATCTCGAATCACGGCTGGGTAGCAAGAGTCGAAACAGATATTTAGGCCGACTTTGAGCACCCCGAGCGATGCGGCGACTGCGATATCTCCCGGCGCATGCATCGCTTTCTCTCCGCCAAAAGGACGTCGCTTCGAATAACGAGCGACCTCTACCCCCGCCGCGAAGAGCCCTGCGACATTGTGCGGAAGTGGCTGATGATCGTCTCGAAACGTCGTAACGAACGGACTCGTCTCCCGCGAGATCTTTCGTAGCCAAGACGTGTCATTACTCATTACCATCCCGAGTGCGCTGAACTCAGGCCAAACCACCATTTCAGGCTCGGACTTCGAGGCAATGCCGTGCATATCTTGGATCTTCTCATCTTCTGCTTCGTGAATTTGGAGGGTTGCAAACGCGTGCTCTTGACCCGTGGCATGAAATCCTACGCCTTTCAAAAGGAAACCGAGACAAGCAGCGCTGACCACAGCAAATGCGAGTTTCGAACCGGACAGACTGGCGATCGCGAAGTTCGCAAGCCACACCAAAAAGGACACAAGCCAAATACCCCCGACTGACGCGATGGCCATTGCCGGCAGAAACCGGTATTGCGAAAGCGCGAGATGGGCCGGCAGCTCAACCAACAGGCAAGCTTCGAGCAGCGTGGCGATCGCAGCAAACCACCATGCGGGTTTTGTTCGGTTGCTGCGCTCTGAGGCGACTCCAATTGCAATCGCAATCGCAAATCCGAACAGGCCAAAGCCGCTATAAACCCAGGCTGAATCCGCGGAGAAATTTTTGTGAACGTACAGCAGGCCGCTTGTCGAAATTCTCGCCGCGAGTAAGACGGAACCCAAGGAGGACGCAAAGCCGACGAGGAAGCCCTTGCCTCGAGATGCGATGATAATCGGCACCAAGGCAAACCAAGCCAAATAAGCTTGCTCGCCCAATGGGAGGGCCAGCACGAGAAGTACCGCGCTGAGGATGATCGCACCGATCGAGAATCCGATTGCCCGCACGGCGGAGAGCATACTGGGTCGTAGCACCGCAAGAGTAATTTGGACCGAGAGTTGCGGTGTGTCGTTGCACTAAGAACACATTGGTGCGACAATAGCAGTGATGATGTTGCTCATGGTGGCGCTCTCCGCCACGATCCAAACTTCCGACGCCCTCGCCTCTGGTTTTCGGAACCCTCCTGCTTGGGCTCGACCGCATACCTGGTGGCACTGGATGGACGGAAACGTCACGAAAGAAGGGATCACTGCCGACCTAGAGGCGATGAAGCAGGTTGGCATTGGAGGGGCGCAGATGTTCACTGTCTCGCAAGGGATTCCGCCCGGCAAGGCAGGCTACATGAGTCCTGAGTGGCGGATAATGACCGCTTTCGCCGTCGATGAGGCGAATCGCCTTGGCGTGGAGCTTTGTATTCACAACTGCGCTGGTTGGTCAAGTAGCGGTGGCCCGTGGATCAAACCTGAAGACGCCATGCAGGTCCTTGCGTGGTCAGAGGTCAGGGTGTCTGGGCCGAGCGCGATGCATCAGACACTTCCCCAACCGAAGGCTCCTCAAGTCTACGCAAAGGTCGATTACTACAAGGACATTGAGGTTTATGCGTTTCCGACACCCCAGGGTTCCGTGCCCGTAGTTCGAGGTGAGCAGCTGGGCCGCACCGGCGTCGTGCGCTCGGACGGCCTTCAGCCAAACATATCTAGTCCGATAGCAGGCATTCCCAAGGCGGCGATAATCGATATCACTGCACATCTTCGAGACGGTGTTCTAGATTGGGATGTACCTGCCGGTGACTGGACCATTCTTCGCCTTGGGCACGTCCCGACTGGCATTGACAACCATCCTGCACCACCCGAAGGAGACGGTCTCGAAGTTGACAAGCTAAGTCGACATGCCCTTGACAATCACTGGGCGGGAATGATGGCGAAAGTACTTTCGGATGTCGGCCCCCTCGCCGGAAAATCACTGAACAATGCCCTCATCGACAGCTACGAAGTCGGTAGTCAGAACTGGACTCCCAAGTTCAGGTCGGAATTTCGACGGTTGCGCGGCTACGATCCAATGCCTTACTTGCCAGCAATTGCCGGTTATAACGTGCAAAGCAAAGACGTGACCGAGCGGTTCCTCTGGGACATGCGGCGGACAATCGCTGATCTTTACGCCGAAAACTACTTCGGTTACTTCGCTGAACTCTGTCATCGCGCTGGCCTGAAATTTTCAACTGAGCCTTACGGCGACGGCGGTTTCGACAACATCCAGGCAGGCAGCACCGCTGACATCCCGATGGGAGAATTCTGGATCGGCGGCCTGGCCATCGAATCCACTAAACTGGCCTCGTCAATCGGGCACGTTTATGGCAAGAACGTAATCGGCGCCGAAAGTTTTACTGCGGACGACATCCGTGGCCGGTTCCTTGAGGAACCGTACATGCTGAAAACCATTGGCGATCTTGCCTGGTGTAACGGCATCAATCGGTATATCTTTCACCGATACGCTATGCAGCCGTGGATGAACTTCAAGCCAGGAATGACGATGGGGCCATGGGGTACGCATCTGGAGCGGACGCAGACCTGGTGGAAGGAAGCGGCCACATGGCTCAAGTACGTGGCGCGAGGCCAATACCTACTTCAAAGTGGTCAATTTGTCGCCGACGCCATCGTCTACAATGGCGACAATGCTCCTCAAGACCTGCCGTACAGCGCGGGGCAAGGTCGCGTCGTGCCGACGGGCTACGACTACGACGGATGCGACAAGAAAGCTTTGCTTTCGATGACCGTTCGGCAAGGCCGCGTTGTGCTACCGAGCGGTATGAGCTACTCGCTACTCATTCTCCCAAAGTCTGATTTTATGACCTTGCAGGTGGCGCAAAAAATTAGGCAACTGCGTGATAGCGGAGCAGTGATCATCGGCTCTGAGCCCCACTTTTCTCCCACTCTCGCCAATTGGCCGACGGCAGAGAGCCAAATGCGTCAGATTGTCGGGCCGCTCTTTTCGCGCACCTCACTCAAATCGATCAAATCGATTACTTCGGCTGTTGCTTTTATGCAAATCGGCCTGAAGCCCGACTTTGAATACAAGAGCCTGTCGGGCGGCTCAAAGCTTTGTTACATTCATCGCCGACTTGACGGAGCGGAGATTTACTACGTCGCTAACCAAAAGTATTCAAACACGTCTGTTGACGCGACGTTCCGGGTCGACGATCAAGCGCCTGAACTGTGGCATCCGGAATCGGGGTTCATTGAGCCTGCGACGGTGTATCGCGCGGCCGGGGGGCGCACGACGGTTCAACTCAATCTTGGTTCTGCGGAGTCAGTCTTCGTGGTGTTCCGCAAGCGCTCGGATAAGGCTCACTTGACCTCATTCTCGACGGCAACCAGCCTGGCGACGACCGCGAAGCAGCCAACGATCTTGATCGATCGTGCTCGGTACGAATCCGCTGACGGTCGCGGGGTGGACGTCACCGCGAAGGTACGAGAACTACTGCAGCAAGGCGACGTTGAAATTTCTGCAACCAACTCTAACTTCGGAGATCCGATCGTAAACGTTGTCAAGCATCTCGTCGTCGAGTACCGCGTCAACGGCAAGCCGCACAAGGTGACCGTCGCTGAGAACGAGGCGGTCTCCCTCGCCACCGCTGGGCCGCAGTCCGTTGGTCCAGCAAATTACGATCTTCGACGCCTCAACGACTCTCGGTACGAATTGGTTCAGTGGAACCCGTCTAGTTATGTCGCCTCTTCCTCCAAGGGTGTCTCTAAGCGAATCCCGTTCGTCGGTGGCAACGAGCAACTCGACTTGAGTAAGAACTGGACCGTAAACTTCCCGCCAAAACTCGGCGCTCCGGCTTGGGCGACCTTCGACAAACTTCAGTCGTTCACTCTGAATGACGACGACGGGATCAAGTACTTCTCTGGCACCGCGACGTACTCGAAGACGTTTGATGTCCCATCGGCGCTGGTCAGTCCTCGACGGGCCATGAGGCTGGACCTCGGCGATGTCAAGAACTTCGCGACGATCGTATTGAACGGCCGCGTTCTGGCGACGCTTTGGAAGCCGCCGTTCTCACTGGATGTTTCCGGCTTTGTGAAGGCAGGTCAGAACCGCTTGGAAGTGCGCGTGACGAATTTGTGGGTCAACCGCATGATTGGTGACGAGCAGCTGCCACCCGACGTTGAATGGGATGGAATGCAACTCAAAAAGTGGCCAGATTGGCTGGTGGAAGGGAAGCCGCGGCCGGAAACAGGGCGCATCACCTTCTCTACGTGGCACTTCTGGCGAAAGGACTCGCCGTTACTTGAATCGGGGTTGCTCGGTCCTGTGATCTTGCGTTCTGCTCCTAAAACTGTCGTCACCCTATGACAAAATAAGAGCTCGTGAACGGACTTCGGTGGGGAATTGACCTAGGCGGCACCAAAATCGAAGGTGTCGCCCTAGACGGTGGCCAGACCATCGCGCGCACCCGGATCCCCACGGAGGCGAATCAAGGCTACGAACACATCATTGGTCAGATCGACCTGCTCCTTGCTACGCTTGAAAGGGAAACGCAGAGCTCGCGTCCTGCGAGAATTGGCATCGGTACGCCCGGAACGTTGGACCCGATCCGAAAGGTGATGAAGAACTGTAACACAACGGCCCTCAATGGTCGGGCGCTCGGCATTGATCTCGACAATAGTTGCGGAACTTCGTTTATCCTGGCAAACGATGCGAATTGCTTTGCCCTCGCGGAAGCCACGCTCGGCGCCGCCGTGGGCTATCCAACGGTCTTCGGCGTGATCATGGGCACGGGAGTCGGGGGCGGTGTCGTCGTTAACGGAGGCGTAATTAACGGCGCTCAGGGGATCGGCGGCGAATGGGGCCACAACCACTTGGAGCCCGGTGGTAGCCAGTGCTACTGTGGCAAGATCGGCTGCGTCGAAACGGTACTCAGTGGGCCCGCGCTCGAACACTTCTACACTCACCTCACGGGAGAGCACATGCCGCTGGCCGAAATCGCCGAGGAACGCGACGATGCTTCGCGTCTGACCATCGAGCGCCTATGCGAGCAGTTCGGAAAGGGCCTGTCTAGCATCGTGAACGTGCTCGATCCCCATGCGATCGTCGTCGGCGGCGGAGTTGGCAATATCAATGCGATCTATGATCGCGGTCGAGCCGCCGTAGAAAAATGGGTTTTTAACGACCGACTCGACACGGTGATTTTGCGACCAAAACTTGGCGATAGTGCAGGCGTGTTTGGCGCGGCCATGCTCGTTTAGATTCTCCGCTGAATTCTATGTGCCAAAATCCAACTGCCCCATGAGCCAATCAACCTTCATGCCCTCCACGAGCACGGTGTTCGAACGTACAAGCGAGAACACGATGGTCGTCAATATGGGGCCGCAGCACCCGTCAACGCACGGAGTCTTACGCGTGATCTGCGAGCTTGACGGCGAAACAATTGTCAAGTGCAAGGCCGTGATCGGCTATCTCCACACCGGGATGGAGAAAGAAGCGGAGTATCAGCAATATCACAAGTGTACGGTCATGACCGACCGCATGGATTATCTGAATGCGAATGGCAATAACCTTGCGCACGCCCTTGCAATTGAGAAGCTGCTGGGGTGCGAAATTCCGAAGCGCGGCCAGTATTTGCGAGTTATTCTTGCCGAATTGAGCCGGGTGGCATCGCATCTTGTGTGGCTTGGGACCCACGCCCTCGATTTGGGAGCGATGACTCCGTTCTTCTACGTCTGGCAACAGCGCGAACTGATCTTGGATCTATTCGAGATGTTCTCTGGAGTCCGTATGATGCCGAGTTGGATCATGCCGGGCGGGTTACGCGGCGATATGCCGGACGAATTTGAGGGGCGGCTGCGGACATTTCTTCAAACCTTTCCCGCCGAATTGAAGGTTGTCGAAGATCTACTGGTAGAAAATCCGATCTGGAAAGAGCGCACTTACGGAGTGGGAATTCTAACTGGGGCGCAGGCGCTCGCACTCGGCTGCTCGGGCCCGATTGCTCGGGCTAGCGGCATCGCTTGGGACCTGCGAAAGAGTAACCCCTACTCGAGCTACGAGGATTTCGACTTTGGGATCCCGGTCGGCGAGACCGGAGACGTTTATGACCGATTTCTGGTTCGTATTGCAGAAATGAAAGAGAGCTGCAAAATCCTGCAGCAGGCGATTGACGGACTCCCTGGCGGCCCGATAAATTCGGACGATCGAAAAATCGTGCCTCCGCCCCGAGCAGAAATTGACAGTTCGATGGAGTCGCTAATCCACCACTTCAAATTGTATACGGAAGGCTTTCACGCACCGGTTGGAGAGGCTTATGCGGCGGTCGAGGGGTCGAAAGGTGAACTCGGCTTCTATATCATCAGCGATGGTTCGAATCGGCCGTATCGGTGGCACGAGCGACCTTCATCGTTCATGAATCTGAAGTCTCTTGAAATTCTCGCCGTCGGTCGCATGATCGCGGACGTCGTTGCGATCATCGGATCAATTGACATCGTGCTCGGCGAGATTGATCGCTGAAGGAACTTATCGATGCCTGAGCGCATCTAGCCGCTAATGATCTCTATCACCCTAACATTGCTTGGTCAACTCGCGCAGTCGGTAGCCCCGACCGCCCCCGCCCTCGTGCAAGGAGAGTGGATCGGTACGGAGAAGCCCGTCGTGCTCGCCGACCTCAAGGGATCCGTGACCATCGTTCACTTTTGGACCTTCGCTTGTAGCAACTGCGCGGCAAACATGCCCCGCTACAACAAATGGTACGAAACTTACGCCCCAAAGGGCGTGAAATTTATTGGCGTGCACACCCCTGAAATAGCCGCCGAATTCAACGTCGACAATGTGAAGAAGGCGGTTAAGCGCTATGGAGTCAAGTATCCGGTCGTGATCGACAACGACTACCAGAACTGGAAAGCTTGGAAGCTTGAATACTGGCCCACGGTCTTCTTGCTCGACAAAAAGGGCCGCGTGCGGTA
>JBBRML010000063.1:0-25877 GCA_038230855.1 Fimbriimonadales bacterium
CGGTCATGGAAAAACGTGATCGTGCGGAAGGATTCGCCAGCGCCCGTACCCGCGACCGTTCTCGGCCTCGACGGACTGGCTGCCGGCGACTGGAGTGCCGAGATTTGGAACACTTGGACCGGTGAAATCATCGCTCGCCGTCAGTGCACTGTCAGAAACGACGGCCACGCGCGCCTCGACCTGCCACCTTTCGAGAAGGATATTGCCTTGAAATTAACCCGAAATCGCTGACCGATCGAGCCATCCGCGCCGGGGAGAACAGGTCCGAATGGCTGTATTCAAAATAATTGTCGAGAGTGGAACGAATGGGCGCGTCAATGCACTTTGTACTTCGATGGCGTGTTCGATACAAAATCAACCGAGCTCGGTTAAGTCCGATGTTCAGGTGCAGAAGCTTCAAAGCCAAATCCAAGACTGGCGCACGTGTCCGACGACGGACGCCAAGACGAAGCAGACGATTGTGACTCGGCTCGAAGCGCAATTGGACTCTGTCGTCGCAAGTCTCGAGTCTAGCGCCAAGATGTCCGGTAAGGGCCGATCGTTGGACCTCGCCGCCTAGAAGGCTGTTGATCACCTCAGCCGCCTAGGTCATTTTTGCTTCTTACCGACCGATAGCAACCCGATCATCTCAGCGATTCGGGCCGCGCGCGTTTCTGGACGTCTTGCCGCTTCGATGTTCCGAATGTATCCTTTCCGATAGAAGGAAGCGAGTCCGTCGAAGAATTTCTTGGCGTCAGGCGCTGACGCAAGCGCGGCAGAGATATCGGTGGCGAGTGCATCGGACTGCGGCCCTTCGGGATATATCTCGACCGCGACCGTGGCAGGTAAAAACATCGCATCTCGAACCCAGGCTGCCCCGAGCGCCAGAACCCAGTTCCCGTCCACCTGCTTCAATGGACCCCTGACACAACATGCCCCTACCGTCCCCGCAATGTGGTGGACGTCCTTCTTCCCCCAAGCGTCATCGGGATCGAATGGAATTTGAAGGGCAATTCCTGCCCCGCTTTGAATCCAACGTGATTCGAACTTTCTGGATTTTGAAGGTGGCATAAAGCAGTCAATCGAGCGAAGCCTACCTGCGTCGAATTCCGCATCCTGCTGCCGTTGGCCCGAGACTGGACCTTTGCGTAGGTTTACGCGATCAGGCTTAGGAGCAACGCGTTGTCGAATGCAAGATCGTGTTTCGGACTCGCTCCGCCCCTGAATCGAGCCAACTGGCTTCTCAAATGATGCAACCCGATTCGGCAAACTTGCATCCGGCTGCGTTTCTGTGGAATGCTGAAAGTGCTCGTTGGGTATTGTCCCGCGGCGTAAATTGAATATGGCATTTCAGCATCAATTGCTAGTGCACAACGATTTTGTGCATGCGGTTGGGGGCGTGCGCGTTCTCGGAACGATCTCTGCGCAAACCGGCTACGCACCACGACGCCTTCGGACGGTCGATCATTTTGGGCTTGTTCTCGTACGCAGCGGTCACGGCTATTATCGCGATGGCAACGGATTCAAAGCCACGCTAGATCCCGGTAACGTGGTCCTTATCTTCCCAGGGCTAGCCCACACCTACGGGGCGGACTCCTCTCACAGTTGGGAAGAAACGTATTGCGTTTTCGAGGGGGAAATATTCCTCCCATTCTTCGCGGCGGGAAGGTTATCCGCTAGCAGTCCAGTCTTAGTCGCCGCTCGGCACATCCCGCAACTACTTACTCAAATCGGAGAATCTACTTGTCAAGCGCAGCAGACCGGGCTCCTCGTCTCTGTGCTTTCCGAACTGCTGCTCACCCACTCTGGTGCTGACCAAAAGGCCTGGGTCAAGTTGGCCAAATCGATCCTCGCCGCCGATTCGGCTCTCGGAGCGCCGCTGGCCGACATCGCCGCCCGCCTCTCGATGTCAGAACAAATGTTTCGCAAACGGTTTTCGGCGGAGGTTGGCATTCCGCCCATTCGCTACCGCATGATCAGTCGACTTGAGTCCGCAAAGCGTCTGTTGGCTGGAACTCGCTTGACCAATCGCGCAATTGCAATGACGCTCGGTTTTGCCGACGAATTTCACTTCAGCAAGGCATTTGCAAATTACGTCGGAGTGAATCCGAGCGCGTTTCGACGGGGAATCCGAAGCGAAACTAGCGTCGAGCCTGTAGAACGTCCGTGACGAGTTTTTGAAGCCCCGTCGTTTCGAGTTGACTATTTCCGTCGCGATCTAAAAGCCATACGATCGGTAGCGTCTTATTGAATCCGCCGGTTGCCGAGTCCAAATCGGCTGCGATGTCGAGCATTTCCAGCCCATCTCGAAGAACGGTGTTCAGAGATCTAGATTCCCACGGTCCCTTCGTGCGCGCAATATATTCGAAGACGCCCCGGATGCGCTCTGATCCAGAACCCGCGCAAGCGTACGATCCGTTTTGAAATCGCGCTCCCGCTCCGTCGAAGAAGAAAACACCGAAGGCGTCTCGCTTCTTATCGTAAGAAGCGACTATCGGCAGGAAGAGTCCGATTCCTTGCATCGCCATCGGGGCGTTGCCTGCTAATGCCTTCGAGATTTCGACCAGCTTGCCTTCCGTCGACATTTCCGCGAGGACGGTGCGCCGGTAATAGCTAAACGAGTGCTTGAGAAAGCGGCAGACATCAATCGACTTGGCGTAGGCACCGGAAATCGCGACGACCATCGAGTCATCCAGCGCCACGACCTTCTCGGCATGGTCATACATGATGAGGTTTCCAGCTGTCGCCCTTCGGTCGGCTAGGATCGCGATGCCCTTGTCATAACGAAGCGCGATGACCGTTGTGCCGTGCGTTTCAAATGCCTCAGGCGGCGAACCGATTAGGGATGCGGCCTTGTTCCAACTGACGAGCTGCGAGAATTCTGTCATTCGCCCGACCGCTGACGGTATTTCTTGGCCTGATCTGGATCGACCTTCTTAAGTCGTCGCATAAGTTCGTTGCCGCCCTGCGGCTTGCGAACGTCTGGCGCTTTCGGTCCCGAATCATCACCCAGCTTTGGTTCGCCGGGTCGTGGAGTGGGTCTGGTTATTCGATCGTTTTCGCTCATTGACTTTGCCTGACGAGGTTGATGAAAGATTCTACGTCGCTTACGTGCCGAATGCTATCAGGGTATCGCACATTCGGTTGCAAATCGAGCTCAACGGTGCGATTGTCAGCGTCGCGAATGACAATGCTCCGCCATGACGCCGTGATAACTCGGTCCGCGAACTTACTGACCGCCACTCCACGCACCACCGCACGTGAACCGCTTGGGCCCTCCGCGAGTTCGTTGCCCTGCAACTTAGGGCTCGGGTCGATGGCCCCCATCTCTTCCAAGGCAAAGTAGAGCCCGTCTTCCGGATCGATGTTTTGATACTCGAGGCAATACGATTGAAGCGCGGCGTCGGTCCAGTTCAATCCATCCTCCGCTACAATCTGCTCAAGCAAGGCGTACTTTGCGGCCCAGTCCACTCGCCGGGCGAAGGCCCCTCGATCGACATGCAGCAGTTTCAGCAGGTCGATGCAGTCCATGCAAAGGTCGGCAAGTTCTTGCCCGAGGTCAATTTCGGCCAGTGCTGCGTGCAGCAGCTCTTGGAGGATAAGTTCGGGGGTCGTCCACCCGCCTCCCTTCAGAGCAATGCTGCAAGCGCCGGAAAGGTCCCGCGAGACTTGCTTGATTGCCGCCACTGGGTCCGCGAGAGAATATTGAGGCGTGAAGCCGTGCTGGTGGAGCAACAGAGCTACCTTCACGAGGCCGACCTTGCGCTTCGTGCAAGACGCCATCATGTTCGCGTCACCAGAGATTACGTGCAACCGCATCCATCGTCCCGGATCGGCATGGGGCTCGTCTCTGGTGTTGAAAATTGGCCGGCGGTGTAGCGTTTCCGCATTCATCGTTTCGACGAAAAAGTCTGCTCGCTGCGAATTCTGGAACGGAACGCCCGCCCCTGATTCGGAACCAACCTTTCCGGCTCCGCAAAGCAGCGACCGAGCGACTAGCATCGGTACGACCGCCTGCGCAAGGCCCTCGATATCTGCAGTCCGGGGGATCAAATAGCTTTCATGGGTGCCGTAGCTCGAGCCGTGGTAGTCCGTATTGTTCTTGTATAAAGTTGCCCTTAGCCCGGTCGACTCCTCAAACGCCTTGGCTGCTTCAAGCATCACATGTTGCCCCGCGATGTCGTGGCGAACGATTTCGTCGAGGGTCCAGCACTCGGGGGTGGCGTACTCTGGGTGACCGTGATCGTTGTAGAGTCGCCCGCCGTTCGGCAGAATTCGATCAGCTCGAACTTCCGAAGCCGGCCCGTAGGTTTTTCCGACATCGAACTCCGCATCACGCGGATCGAATTCGAGCTGGTCTAACTTAAATCCGCGCAAGTCGTTGCGCGGCGACTCATTTCGGTAATCCCATAAAGCAAGACACTCGCCCGGATAAGACCGGACGAGTGTCGTCGCGTTTTCGACCTGCGTGTCTGCGCCGTGATTCTCCACAAGGAGACCGTATTCGGTCTCGATCCCGGCGAGAATCGGCTCAGACATTAGAGGCGGAAGACAGTGAAGTTACCAGCGGATTTGAAGCCTCCCGGCAACGCGCTTCCTGCAGCGAAGCTATAGGAACCGTATCGAGTCGACACGAAGGACGAGGTCGATGTCTGGTTCTTGTTCAGGAAGTTAGTCAACTCTCCATCGAGCTGATTGTCAACGGCCGCGCTGACGATGTTCTTTACGGGCCACAGGTGGAATGCTCCCGTTGTCGCCGTTGCCGCAAAGTCGGCGAAGCCAAAGTACAGGTTTGTGATCGTCGTGCCCGTTCGGGTGAAGGCGACCATTTCCTGGAAGTTGTTGTCATCGGAACTTGGGAACGTGATGATCTCAAACGAGCTGATGTTTGTCAGCACGCTCTGATAATCTCGCCAGGTTCCTTGCAACGCAACGATGTCCATCGTGACCGTCGGGTCAGGATTGGTTGGGTTGGGCGTGTAAACCGAGAACGTTCCCGCATGACCAGGCATGCCGGACGTACCTGCCGCAGGAGGACCGAACGAACCCAGAATCGGCGAATCAACGCTTAGAGTCAGTGCTTCGAAGACTCCGCTGTTGCCTGCTTCCGAAATTGCGTAGTTGTCTCCGGTGAAGTAGACGCGGCCCGCAAGGGTCGCACCGTCGTTCATGACCGGTCGCTCACCCGCTGGAAGCCCAGCTAAATCGAACGAAACGTAGTCGTTAATGAAAGCCTTGATTGGCTTGCCATCCGCACGGTTCACGGCATCAAAAATCGATTGGTTGAATACAACCGATCCGGTCGTGTCATCGATCGTAAAGATCGCATCATCCACGTAGATTGGTAGCATCGTGGAGCGACCAGGCAATGCCCGAATTCGCGTCGGAATCGTCAGCGGAATCCCTGCGGGACTGCCCAGCGCGGATCCACCTTGCTCAAACGACAGGTCCAAATTGTACGAAGTGAATAGGCGCGTGTTATATCGCGAGCTACCTACGTTGAACGGTACGTCCAACGTCTTCGTTTGAAATTGGAACCCGGCCAGCGGCAGCGTCAAGCCGCCGTCGAGGGGATTCTCAACTAAACCTACTTCGTCCCTTAATTCCGTATGTCCGAGCTTCGCGATAAAAGCCGCACCGACTCGCATCCCAACGCGAAAACCACCACGGCCCTGCCCGGTGAGAAACCCGATTTCAACGTGACCATAATTGGCCGCGCTCCCCGGGATGTTAACTCGTGAAGTGACGAGAGCTGTTGTGCCTCCGCCCGATCCACTCGTTGTTATTGTTGTTCCGCCACCGGCGCATCCTACTAATACAACTGCAACGGCTACGCCTACAAATCCCCATTTCCTCAAAACCAATGTCTCCTTTCGACTCATCGGACCACAGCCTAACTGCCGATGCAGTATAGCAAGATTGCTCGTGGAAGTGAGACAATTTTGCACGCCATCAAATGGCACACTTCGGGAAGATTTCCCTAGCTGCACATCTTTGACGCGATTCGAGGCCAATACGTTCTCCGACTTTCTGGTAGAAACGCAATGTGAACAGTGGCTCAACCCGACGGGAACTCATCATTGGTGGCGTCGCCGCCGCGGTTGGAACCGCCGTGCCAACGCCTTCTGCCGCCCAAACTCCAAGTTCTGAGGTCGAACTCGCCGATCTAAAGGCGGCGGAGAAGCTAGCGGGGGTCGAGTTCACAGACGAAGAGCGCAAGCGCGTCCTCGCGACTGTCCGATCACTTCGGCCTCAGTACGCCGCTTGGCGCGCGGCCGGGATCGGGTATGGCGACGAACCTGCAACCCGATTTACTCCTCTCGGAGGTGGTTCACGTCCAAATGCGCGAGTCCAATTCAGAGAGAAGTTGCCGAATGTTCAACGTCCGCGTTCGGACGAGGACCTCGCTTTCATGACCGCGCGCGAACATGCCGCACTCATTTCTGCGCACAAGTTAACCTCCGTTGAACTCACAAACCTGTATTTGGCGCGCCTCAAGCGGTACGGCCCTAAGCTACTCAACGTGGTGAACTTGACGGAAGCACTTGCAATCGCGCAGGCGGAAGCAGCCGATGCAGAGATTGCAAGCGGACATTATCGCGGCCCGTTGCACGGCCTCCCATACGGTCTCAAGGACCTTTTTGCCGTGCGTGGTTATCCTACGACCTGGGGCGCGAACACCTTCGAACACCAAAAGTTTGACCACGATGCGACGGTGTACACCCGGCTCGCCGCCGCTGGTGCCGTGCTCGTCGCAAAGTTTTCGATGGGCGCTCTTGCGCTCGGAGACATTTGGTTCGGTGGTCAAACCAAAAACCCTTGGAATTTGAGCCAAGGGTCTAGCGGATCGAGTGCTGGCTCATCGTCGGCGACTGCCGCGGGACTAGTTTCGTTTTCGATCGGGACGGAGACGCTCGGTTCAATCATGTCGCCGAGCATGCAGTGCCGAGTTTCTGGGCTTCGACCGACTTATGGCCGGGTAAGCCGGCACGGGGCGATGGCTTTGAGCTATACGATGGACAAGGTCGGGCCCATCTGTCGCACTCTCGGCGACTGCGCGATGGTATTTGCCGCGATCTGTGGCGAGGATATGGACGACCCGAGTGCCGTGAATCGAGACTTTGTGTTCCCTGCACGCCTTGACTGGAAAAAGCTAAGAGTAGGCAGTCTGTTGTCAGATGCCGTTGAGGCCACGGACCCCGTCACCCAGTTCCTGAAGTCCAAGGGCGTGACGATACTCAAGCCCAAATTCAGCCGAGTACCGGACGGGTTAACCGCGATCTTGTCCGTGGAATCTGCGTCCGCCTTCGAGGAGTTCACACGGACGGGGGTCGCGAAGAACCTAACGAACTCGCCGTGGGCGGAAACTTTCCGCGCTTACCGATACGTGTCCGGCGTCGACTATTTGCAGGCGATGCGCCTGAGAACAAAGGTGATGCACCTCTTTGAGAAGGAGTTGGAGGGCCTCGACATGGTGCTTCTAAATGGCAACGGAGGACCACTTCTCGCGATGACGAATCTCACGGGACATCCGCAAGTTCACATTCCGATGGGCCAGACCGAGTCCAACACAAGCGTGGGCCGCTCCCTTGTCGGTCGGCTCTACCAAGACGATCTTCTCGTTACCGTCGGAGCCGCAATTCAGGAGCACTTGCAGATTTATCGAAAGCGTCCCGACATGACAAAGATTTAGGTGTGAGCCTGGTTCGGGCATGGTCCGAATATACGGACAGAAGCGAAATCTCGTGCCGCTGGGGCTAAATCAGTCGCGTAAATCGGGGCGGGTAGGGGTAACCTGCTCCCCGCTGAGTCAGTCTGTTCCGGACCCAGCATCAAAACGAAGATGTTGCCGGCAACGACGTGGGTAGTGGGGATCGGACTCGCTGCAGTTGGCTTTGCGATTGTCGCAAGCGAACGTGTGGTCAAGCGCACGCCGGTCGCGAATCGCACCACGGTCGTCTACTGGGAGAAGTGGACGGATGCCGAAGGGCAGGCCATGCGAGAAATCGTCAACGATTTCAATGCCTCACAGGACAGAATTTTTGTCCAAATGCTCACGATCTCAAACGTGAACGACAAGACCCTCCTTGCTGCGAGCGGCGGCAACCCCCCCGATGTTGCGGGCCTGTGGGGCGAGCAAGTTGTCCAGTTTGCCGAAAATGGTGCGGCGATGGATATGACCGACTTGGGTCGCGAGTACGGCCTGACCGAGGACAAATACATCCCCGTCTATTGGGATGTGATGACGTTCAACGGACGGATTTTTGCCTTCCCGACAACACCGGCCACGACCGCAATGCACGTTCGCCGAGACTTGGTGCCCGAACACTATCGCGATCCAAAGAACTTCCCCAAGACGTTGGAAGAACTGGATGATTTCACGACCAAATGCTCAATTTGGACTAACGGAACCGACACGCAAATCGGAATGCCATCGCCTGCAAAACCAGGCTGGCACTTGAAAACGGCCATGTTCCTTCCAGCCGAGCCCGGATGGTGGAACTGGGCTTGGGGTTGCTATTTCGGAGGACGCCTCATGGACGGCGAGAAGCTCACCCTCAATACTCCCGAAAATATCCGCGGATTTGAGTGGATGGCGGGCTATTCCAAGCGGTACGGACCGAGCGAGGCGCAGAGTTTTCAAAGTGGCTTCGGAACATTTTCATCGCCGGAAAATGCCTTCATGCACGGGCAAGTCGCCACGGAGTTACAGGGCGTCTGGATGGCCAACTATATCAGCCTGTTTAACAAAAAGCTCGATTGGTATGCCGTGCCGTTCCCATACCCAGCCGATCGGCCCGAACTCGCAAACACAACGTTTGCGAACTTCGACACCCTAGTGATACCGAAGGGCACAAAGAAGGTGAAAGAGGCGTTCGAGTTCATCGCATTCGTCCAACGCCAAGACGAGATGGAAAAGCTTTGCCTCTTACATGCCAAAAATTCGCCGCTACAGAAGTGCAGTGAGCACTTTTTCAACACTCACCCAAACCCATACATCCGGCTTTTCGACTCGCTTGCTCGGCAAAAGAACGCGATGCACGCACCAAAACATGGTGCTTGGCCGCAGATTTCTAACGAGCTGAATGCACAGGTTCAGGCTATGAACCTTGGCCAGAAAACCGCCAAGGAAGCGCTCAATGAAGCGCAGGAGCGACTTTCTGCGGCGTTAGACCGATACAAGCGCTTTGTGAAGGTGACAGAGTAGTGAGGGCTCGACGTTGACGTCGAGAGAGCGTAGGGACGCTCGCGTCGGCTGGTTGTTTGCGTCGCCATGGGTTTGCGGGTTCCTCACTTTCCTAGCCTATCCGCTCATCATGTCGATGTATTACAGCCTCACGGACTTTACGATTCTGCGTAAACCAGGCTTCATCGGCGTCGCAAATTACCAGGAACTGCTCGGCGACAAAGTGTTCCATCAAGCCCTCGGCAACACCTTTCTGTACGCCGTGGCCGCGATCCCATTGGGAACCGTTGTCGCGATCATGCTCGCGCTCCTGCTGAACACAAAGGTGAAGGGTATGGCCTTCTACCGCACTCTTTTCTACATCCCCTCGCTCGTGCCGCAAATCGCCCTCGGCGTGCTTTGGCTTTGGATTTTTAACGCCAAATTCGGGCTTGTCAATTCATTTCTTGCCAAATTGCATATTGAAGGACCGGCATGGATCAGCCAACCGGCTTGGTCCAAGCTCACCCTGATCTTGATCGCCATGTGGGGCGCTGGGAACGCAATGGTCATTTACCTGGCCGGATTGCAGGACATCCCCGTTTCGCTGTACGAGGCAGCCGACCTTGACGGCGCTTCTCCGATGCGCAAAACCCTGAAAGTGACGGTCCCGATGCTTTCGCCCGTAATCATGTTCAACGTGGTGATGGGAATCATCGGTGCGATGCAAATCTTTGCGGTGCCGCTCCTCATGTTTCCGGATGGCGCGCCCGCCAGAGCCAACTATTACATCACGATGTACCTGTTTGACAACGCGTTTAAATTCTCGCGGATGGGATACGCGAGCGCAATGGGCTGGGTGATGTTCCTTATCGTTCTAACTCTCACTGGCGCTGCCCTCAAGATTTCTGAGCGTTACGTCCATTACGAGGCGGGATAGTCATGTTCAAGGGAAAGGAACGCGCCAAGCTCTTCGCATATTTCGCCCTCACGATCGTCGGCCTGATCATGGTGACGCCGTTGCTCTGGATGATCAGCACTTCGCTCAAGCCGATCGAAGAGACCCTTAAGTCACCGCCGCAGTGGATTCCTTCGAAGCTCATGTTCGAGAACTTCGCGACCGCCGTGAAAACCGGGCGAGACGAACTCGGCTACTACCCATTTCTAGTTTATGGGCGCAACACACTACTCATCGCGTTCCTGTCTGTCGCAGGCGCTGTCACGTCGAACAGCGTCGTCGCCTATGCGTTTGCTCGTCTCAAGTGGCCAGGTCGCGACAAGTTTTTCGCCCTGACCCTCGCCACGATGATGGTTCCGTTCCCCATCCTCATGGTGCCGACGTTTGCGCTTTTCAAAAACCTGCACTGGATAGGCACATTTCGTCCGCTCTGGGCGCCCGCCTGGTTCGGCAGTGCTTTCTCCATCTTTTTGCTCAGGCAGTTTTATCGCACGATCCCGATGGAACTCAGCGAAGCCGCCAAGATTGACGGATGTAGTGAAGTTCGCATCTTCACCGACGTCATCCTTCCGCTTTCCAAGCCTGCGCTTGCCGTGGTCGCCCTGTTCACATTCATGGGTTCATGGAACGACTTCATTGGGCCGCTGATCTACTTGACGGATCAACAAACTTTCACTTTATCGCTCGGATTGCAATTCTTTCAGAGCCAGCACGGCGCTACGCCATGGAATATCCTGATGGCCGCATCGCTGATCGTGGTTGCTCCAGTAATCGTGGTGTTCTTCTTTGCACAGAAACTGTTCATCCAGGGCATCGCAACAACCGGCATCAAGTGATCCAAAGCGGCAATTCCGAAGAAAACGTCGCCAATAATCGCAAGAAATCGAGTGCGAGTTGTGACGAACTACTAAAGCAGCGACGTCTATAATCATTAAGGAAAAGCATGCGTCGCAGGCTACGCGGCTGCTTTCAGGAATCTCGAATGAAGCAATGGTTTGGAAGTATGGTTTTGGCGGGCACTGTCACATGTGCGGCCGCCCAAAGCAATTTTACGATCGTGCGGCCCTCTGATGGCTCGCACGTGAAAGAGACTGTCCGCATCCTCTTGCCGAAAAAGAGCGTGCCGGAAGTTGGCGGATATGTTGGCGTCTTCTTGAACGGCAAGTTCTTAGAAGCGCGAGGCCCGCAATCTCTAATTCCGAAGAGCGCGCAGTTGAGGGACAAGTATCTGGAATACGATTTGGACACGAAAGCCCTTGGAGTTGAAGACAGCGCTCCTGGCAAGCCGAGCAAGCTCGAATTGGTGCTTTACGTCGATTTCCAAGACCATCCACGAGTTTCCGATCGATCCTCTATTGACATCTATGTCGGCAACAAGGCAAGCATCCCAATTCCTGAAGCGGGCCTGAAGCTACGATACGCGTTCCAATCGGGAACGGAGTCAATTTATAAACTAGAGCGCACTGTTGCTCTTGCTTCCATCACCAAGGGTCAGAACAGTTCTGGCGGACGAGGAAACGAAGAAGAAGTCGCTAAGGTTTCCAACCGCATGCTTTACGCGATCGATGACCATTACGCCAATGGCGACGGCCTTGTTCGTATGCAGTATCTTCCCGACGCCGGCAAGGATTACACCATGGCGACAGTCCGTGGTGAACCTAAGAGGTGGGATGACAGTCAGCTCGAACCCTGGTACATGCGGCAAACATCGACCGGAATGGAAGTATGGAGTTCGCTTCCGATTTACTTTGGGATTGACGGAGTTAACGGTCAGGGTCCCAGCAGCTCGTTGCTGACGGTTGAGCCTTTCCCATCCCTTCCCGCCAAAAACGTCAAAGTCGGAAGCATTTGGAACACGCGCTTCCTACAGGATGTGCTTGTCGCTGGCGAAGACTGGCACTCCATGAACAAATTCACGCAGCCGCTTGAAGGTCGTGGCGAATTGGCAAGCGTTGAGTGGGAGAACGGACATCCGTGCGCCGTAATCCACAACACCATCAGATTTGGCGATCAAACGACTTCTGGCGAAAAGCTCAAAAAGGCGGGCGCGAAGTTCACCGACAACAAAATTGAGCTTGACGAATACGTATGGTTCTCGCTAGATTCGAAGCGAGTGCTTCGAGTTCGTCGAACCGAATCAATTGACCTCCGGGCGGATCAGCTCTCCAGTCTGAACCTCCCGGGTCTTGACGGTGGCGGATCTAGTGGAGCAAATGGTGGCGGTGCTGGTCAGCCCGGAGCTGGCGGTCAGGGCCAACCTGGCGGTCAGGGCGGTCCCGTGATTGGCGGCGCTTCTGGTGCTGGCGGTGGCGCTCCCGGAAAAGCGGCGGGCGGACTCGGCTTCATCGGGCACGTAAACCTCAAGCAGCGTGGTCGCGGTGGCCAAGGTGGACCTCCTCCTGGCTTTGGCGGACCTGGTGGACCTCCTCCCGGATTCGGTGGACCCGGTGGTCCTCCCGGCGGCGCGCAAGGGCGTGGTCAAGCTGGCTTCGGCAACGGTCGAATGGGACAGTCCAACCAAACTAACAATGAACTCGCGTTCTTTCGAGTAAAGATCACGACGGTTCTGACTCTCGAAAACTAAACCTGCATCAGCGCAAATGGGGCTGCCTCAACCGAGACAGCCCCATTTGTCGTTTAGGCTCGGATACTATAGAGAAGCCAGATGCGATTCCCCGTTCCATCGAGATCCAAGATTCCTGACGATCCGGACGATTACCGTCTGAGCCTCGTTGAGCATCTCGAAGAACTACGCAATCGCCTAGTTCGATCCTTGCTCGCGCTTGCCGCTGGATGGATCGTTGGCTGGTACTCAGTCGAGCCACTCTACAACTATATCAACGCCAGGATCATCGCCGCCATCAAGGCGGGCACCCACGGCAAGGTGATCTTCATTGAGGTGTTTCACAGCGCGACAGAGCCGTTCTTCTTGCTCTTGCGGTTGTCGTTCTGGATCGGCTTCACCTTCGCTTTCCCGTACATCATCCTCCAACTGTGGGGATTCATTCAACCCGGCTTGAAGGTCAAGGAACGACGGGCCCTAAATTCCGTTGCCCCGTGGAGCGTCTTTCTGTTCCTCCTAGGAGCCGCGTTTGCGTATCTCATTACCCCGAGCGCGATCACATGGTTCGCCGGCTACTCGCTTCGATTTCAAGGCAATCAAATCAACCAAGAAGCGGGCACCCTCGCGTTCTTTGTGCTCAAAATGCTCCTCGCATTTGGCGTTGCATTCCAGCTTCCACTCGTCGTTTGGATCTTAGGCGCGCTTGAGCTGCTGACCGCAGAAACGCTGATGAAGAACTGGCGTCAGGCCACGACCGCTATCTTCATCGTCGCCGTGGTTGTCACTCCAAGCAACGACCCCGCGACCATGCTCATGATGGCGATTCCACTGTGCATTCTCTTTATGGTCAGCGTGTACGTCGTCAAATACACTCAAACCAAGCGAATGCGCGATCGAATCATAGAGTCAGATCAGGACTCCGGTGAGTGATGTTTTCGGCGATCCTGCTCTGCAAGCGCAGATCGCGTGGATCGATGAGGCTCCCAAGCGTCCCGCGTATTTCCAGGCTATCGAATCCCGACTCCATCCTCAACTGATCGAGTCGCTGCACGCGCATGGTTTAGACTCTTACTATTCTCACCAGGCAGAGTCGATCGACCTGCTCGCGGCCGGCAAGAACGTCGCCGTTGTCACCGGCACGAACTCGGGAAAATCCCTGTGCTACACAATTCCAGCGATTCAAAAGTGTCTGTCCGAGCCCGCCGCTCGATGTATGTTTCTGTTTCCGACCAAGGCTCTGGCCCAAGATCAGCTAGCCCGAATCTCTGAGCTCTGTCCGCCCAGCGTCCGAGCGGGCGTCTATGACGGCGACACGCCCAAATCGCAGCGGGGACCGGTTCGCAATCTCGCCCACATCGTTCTGACTAATCCGGACATGTTGCACATAGGCATCCTTCCTAGCCACCAACTTTGGGCGAAACATCTGAAGGCACTTCGACTGATTGTTATCGACGAAATGCACGTCTATCGTGGCGTTTTTGGCTCGCACGTCGGCAATATATTGCGCCGCCTTCTGCGCGTCTGTGAGTGGCATCGATCGCGGCCTCAAATCATTGGCTGTTCAGCAACGATTGGCAATCCGACTGAACTCTTCGAGCGGCTGACCGGTCGCTCCGCCGTGCTCGTGAACCAGAATGGGTCGCCTGCGGGGAAGCGCACGTTCGTGATGTGGAACCCGCCAGAAATCGAGCCCGGACAGCGGCTTAGCACGAATGTAACGACTGCCGAAATTGTCGGCGCGCTCGCCGAGGCGGGCCAGCGCACCCTCGCGTTCAACCGTTCCCGAGTGCAGGCGGAGCTCGTTCTACGATACGCTCGTGCCCGCGTCGGGCCCGCAATGGCAAAAAGCATTGAGAGCTATCGCGCCGGCTACACGCCAAAGGAACGCCGCGCTATCGAGAAAGCCCTATTCAAAGGAGACCTCGTGGCTCTCTCCGCAACAAACGCAATGGAGCTCGGGGTGGACGTCGGCTCGCTAGATGCCGTCGTAATCAACGGCTATCCAGGCACCGCTTCGAGTTTGTGGCAGCAAGTCGGTCGTGCTGGTCGTGGAACTCGCGATGGACTGGCAATCTTCGTCGCCCGTAACGAGCCACTCGACCAATTCTTCGTGCGAAACCCCGACAAGCTGATGGATGCTCGCATTGAGAGCGTCATCGCCGACCCAGAAAACCCGTCAATCCTACGCCAGCACCTCAAATGCGCTGCCCAAGAAAGGCCAATTGCGCCGACCGAACTCCAATCGCTCGGCGCAACCGCCCTCGAACTTGCGGAGAGAATGGATGCGGAGGGTGAACTTCAGTTCCAGTCCGGGCTCTTCTACTACCCAGGGTTAGACCAACCCGCGATGAAAGTCAGCATTCGCAATGCGGGCGGAAGTCAAATAGCTCTGATGTGCGAAGGCGAGCTGCTTGGCACAATGGAGAGCTGCCGCGCGCTCCGCCAAGCGCACGAAGGGGCCGTCTATTTACACCGAGGAGCAACCTATCTCGTCGAATCTCTCGATCTCGAGACCGACCTTGCCGAGCTTGTGGCTGCGGAGCCGCCCTACTACACGCAATCCATCACTCAGTCGCTCATCGAGTCGCGACAGGTTTTGGAAACGGAATCGGTCGGAGAGATATTTGCCAATCTCTGTACTGCTCAGGTAACGGATACGGTTTTGGGATTTCGCAAGCGTTCGCTTGACGGCGACCGAATCCTCGAAACGATCGCACTCGACCTGCCACCGCGAACTTATGAGACTGTTTGTACGCGATTTGACTTGCCGGCAATCGACCTCGATGACGACCTAGAGAAGCAGATGTGCCGCATTCACGGCCTGGAGCACCTGCTCTTTGCCGTCGCCCCCCTGTTTGCGGGTTGCGACCGCAACGACCTTGGCTCGGCGTGGTTCACCTATTTGCCAGAAAGTGGCAGCCCCGCCGTGTTCATCTTTGACACGATTGACGGCGGAGTGGGTCTCGCCCGGGCGTTGTTTAGTCGACGTGAAGAGTGGATCCGGGCCGCTTACGAACTCATCGCCACTTGTCCATGCACGGATGGCTGTCCCGGTTGTCTGTATAGCGCTCACTGTGAAGTAGCAAACGAGGCCCTAGACAAAGCCTCAACCCGGAAATTGTTGGAGCAGATGCTGTAGCATCGCCGGTGTGTTGATTCGGCACTGTGATGTCTTGATCGTCGGCGGAGGAACTGGCGGATGCGCCGCCGCGATTGCCGCTTGCCGCGAGGGCATGACCGTCGTTATGACTGAAGAGACTCGCTGGATCGGCGGTCAATTAACTTCGCAGGCCGTGCCTCCCGACGAACATCCGTGGATCGAGGCGTTTGGGTGTACTGCGTCGTACCGTGATTTCCGAACCCGTGTCCGGCGTTACTACCGTGAGCACTTTCGCCTCTCGGCGGCCGCCCTCGGCGATCCGGAGCTAAACCCGGGGACGGGCTGGGTCAGCAAGCTCTGCCACATGCCCGAGGTCGGAGTTGCCGTCCTGACTGACATGCTCGCGCCGTTCGTGGAAGCGGGACTGCTGACCGTGTTGCATCAAACGGCGGCCTGTGGCGCAAACGTGCTTACCGAGACGGACGTGCTTTCTTCTGCGGAGCGCCCGATCGTAGCCACCAACGTCATAACTGCGGTCCCCCTTATCAATCTGATTCACGGCGAGCTAACAGAGGTACGAGCCAAATTCGTTCTCGATGCCACGGAAATGGGAGAAATGCTCCCTCTCTGCGGCGCCGAATATCGAGTAGGAGCAGAATCTCGCGCGCAAACTGGCGAGCCGAACGCCGTATCAGGTGAGCCGGAACCCGAGAACATCCAAGGCCTTACGTGGGTGTTTGCGATGCAGTTCGATCCCGAAGGGGAAGACATAATTCCAAAGCCCGCAATGTACGACTTTTGGAAGGCATATCAGCCAACTCTTTGGCCAGGACCCCTCCTCGGCCGAGTGGACTTGAACCCGATCACCAACCAACCTCGCGAGATCCCCCTGATGTCAGGAGATTGGCTCAACTTCTTTCGGTACCGGCAAATCGCCGCTCCCAGCACCTTCCAAGACCCCGCTCAAACGCTGCCCATTACGATCGTGAATTGGCCCATGAATGACTACTTCACGAAGCCCACCCTCGACTTAAGTCAGGCGGCCCTATCTGCTCGGCTTTCCGAGGCGAAGAACCTTTCTCGGTCTTTGCTCTATTGGATGCAAACAGAGCTCGGCTATCGATCCCTTAACTTTGCTCCTGGGGCCACTGGGACCGCAGATGGATTCGCGATGACGCCATATATAAGAGAGTCGCGACGAATCGAGGCAATGTTCACGATCTGTGAGCAGCATGTCTCGGCCGACGCCAATCCCGGAACGGACCGCGCACCGTCCTTCCCGGATAGCGTTGGAGTTGGGGCATATCGCATTGATCTGCATCCAAGTTCAAATGGGAAGTCGTACATCGACACGAGCTCGCTGCCGTTTGAGATTCCGCTGAAGGCGCTCGTGCCCGTTCGGATGCAAAACTTACTCCCCGCGTGCAAAAACCTGGGGGTGACGCACATCACAAATGGCTGCTATCGCCTGCACCCGGTCGAATGGAACATAGGTGAAGCCGCGGGCGCACTCGCCGCGTATTGCGTCAAGAACGAACTGACTTCGCAGGCGGTTGCGATCTCCGCCGAGCACACTCAACGCGTTCAGTCAGCCCTAGCTGGCCGTGGCGTTGAGCTGCAATGGCCCGACGTCCAACTGAAGCCTCTTTGACAACGGCTGTAACTTTTTCGAACTGAAATACCGCACCGAGAACGATAAACTACCTCTGATGGCAAATCCCTCCGACTTCCTGCCAACCGGTCGCCCGGTCGTCGGTGCGCGGCGATCATTCGGCGAAGTTCCCGCCGAACAGCGCCTGGGGATCGGAGTTCTGGGTTTGCACGAAGGCTTGACAATGCTAATCGCATTGCGAGCATCCGGACTTTGCCGTGCCGTCGCCGGTTGCGATCTCAGCGAATCGAAACGTGCTGCTGCCAAAGAAGCGTGCCCCAACCTATTCACTACGGATTCGTACGAGGCCATGCTCGCCCGCGATGACGTCAAAGTCATTGCAATCTACACACCCGACCCGTTGCACGCCGACCAGATCGAATTGGCGTTCAGGGCAGGGAAGCACGTCATTTGCACAAAGCCGCTCATAAACAATCCCGCCGATGCTGACCGTTTGCTCAAAGCGAGTGCCGAAACTGGATGCCGCCTGATGGTTGGACAATCCACCCGGTTCGGGGAGTCCTTCTTGCGCCAAAGAGAGCGATTCGAGGCCGGAGAGTACGGTGAAGTTGAGGTTGTAGACGCCCACTACAATCACCGAATGGACTGGTACTACGACAAGTCGCCGTGGACCTTGACCGAGACTCACTGGGCCTACCTTGGCCTCTCCCACCCAGTCGACCTCGTCCGTTGGTATCTCGGACCGATCGCTCGCGTGCAAGCGTTCGGAACGATTACCGAACTCGGGGTCAAACACGGGCTCACGACTCCTGATGCAATCGTGGTGAATCTCCAAGCCAACTCCGGACGCATCGGCCGCGTACTCGGCAATTACGGCTGTCACGAATTACCTGCCGCGCGAAGCCATATTGAATGCCACCTGATGGGATCACGCGGAACGTCCATCGCCCGGTATCCCGACCTCCAATTCACGACGACCACTCCAGGAGGAGAAAGCGTTACGGAAGACTTTGAGCTCGCGATGGGTGGCTACTATCATCGCCACGAGCTGAAGGGCATGCATTACGGCGAGTTCTGCAATTACGCCGACTATTTCGCGGCATGCCTCCTTGAAGCCAAACCAAACTCACCGGACCTAGACGAAGGAATCGACACCGTTTACGTGATGCGCGCTATCGTACGGTCGCTGGAATCTGGTCAAGTCGAATCCGTTCACCCCACCCGTCTCTAACCAGAATATCTAAGTCTTGTAGAGAACTTTCATCTTCATTTTCGCGTCATTTGACCGAAGCGATTCACTTTATTCGCAGACTCAGTCATGGGACTTCTTTCAGATCGTGATAAGCTTTCCGTTAAATGCAAATGAGCATTTTCGGCAGGGATGCCGCCCCCACCGTTGAGGCATGCTCGGCGACGCTCGTTAGCGCCGCGGGATTTACCGTGCGTAACTACCTAATTTCGCCAGCCAAGGCGGGACGATGATCCTAGCGAACGCTGTACTTGATGCCGTAAATCAAGCTTCCGTCGTCGATTTACATACGCACCTGTTCGCGCCGCAGTTTCCGAGTCTGAGCAAGTGGGGGATCGACGAAATCCTGACCTACCACTATCTCGTCGCAGAATATCTTCGTGCGACCGGCGATAATCCCGCCCAGTTCTTCGCGATGCCGAAGGAAATGCAAGCCGATCGTGTGTGGGAAGAACTGTTTGTGCGGCGCTCGCCGATCTCAGAGGCCGCCGCCGGGGTCGTGACGATTCTAACGGTATTCGACCTTAGCGCGACCGCTCCCGACCTTCGAGAGGCGCGTGCCTTTTTCAACACGCGCAATCTTGGGCTGCACATTCGCGATGTCATGAAGATCTCAGGAGTCGAGACGATCACAATGACGAACGATCCGCTCGACCCATCGGAGCGCCCGTACTGGGACTCGACAATGGAGCCCGATTTGAGGTTCCAAGCCGCGCTTCGCATTGACCCGATTCTCAACACATGGTCAGAAGCGGTACCGAAGCTGGAAGTAGACGGGTTTCTCGCCAGCGTCGATCCTGTTGCGGCGATTCGAGGTTTTCTCGATTATTGGATCGACCGCATGCACGCGCGATACGTGGCCGTGTCCCTCCCTTCCGACTACAAGTATCCCGATGACTCCCTTCGGAATTTGCTGATTCGTGAGGCCGTCCTGCCGACCTGTCGAGAGCGGAATATCCCTTTTGCACTCATGATGGGTGTTCGCCGCAACGTCAATCCTGCAATTGGCCCCGCTGGTGACGGGATGGGTGTCTCTGACATGACTGCCCTCGAGCACCTTGCGCTGGAGCATCCCGAAAATCGATTCCTAGTGACCGCTCTCTCCGAAGCAAATGCCCAAGACCTCTGCGTTGTCGCGCGAAAGTTCGCTAACGTCACCCCCTTCGGATGCTGGTGGTTTACCAATAATCCGTCCATCGTAGAACGCACCACGACGATGCGACTTGAAATGCTTGGCACCACGTTCATTCCCCAACACTCCGACGCCCGGGTGTTGGAGCAATTGATTTACAAATGGCGACACGCTCGGCGCGCCATCGCTCGGTCGCTCACGACGCGATACGAGGCCCTGGAAACAGCGGGCTTGCCGGTAACTATGTCGAGGATCACCCGTGACGCACGCCTCCTGCTCGGCCAGAACGCTGCCGATTCATTAGGTATCCGACTGTGAGCGTGAGCTTCGACGTGGCAGGGCGCGTGGTGGTCGTCGTCGGAGGTACTTCAGGGATCGGCCACGCGCTGGCTCTGGGATTCGCAAGGGCGGGCGCGAACACGATTGCAACCGGACGACGAAGACAGAACATCGACGAAATCGCCGATGAAATCGTTGCTTGCGGCGTTCGAACACTCCGGCGACCGTGTGATATCTCCGACCGTGCATCCATCGACGGCCTTCGCGACGAGATCGTCGGCGAACTTGGCGGCGTGGACATACTTGTCAACTGCGCGGGTCGAACCTTCCGAAAGCCCACCGCCGAAATCTCAACGATCGAGTGGAATTCGCTGATGGACACCAACGTGACAGGCATGCTTTCTGCGAGCCAATCCTTCTACGAGCCCCTCAAAGCGAGCGGTCGTGGTCGAATCATCAATGTTGCCTCGCTGACTTCGTACGTCGCATTTCACGAAGTTGCGGCGTACGCTGCCTCCAAGGCCGCCGTCGTCTCGCTGACCCAAAGCCTTGGCTGTGAGTGGGCGAAAGATGGCATCCGCACTAATGCAATCGTGCCCGGCGTCTTCGTCACCGATATCAACCGCGAACTGCTGACCGGTACCGCTCGTGGCCAGGAATTGCTACAGAGAACTCCCTTAGGTCGCTTCGGCAAGGTCGAAGAGCTCGTCGGTGCTGCGCTATTTCTCGCCTCAGACGCCGTGAGTTTCATCACCGGCACAACCCTCACCGTGGACGGCGGATTCCTTGCCTCTGGCGTCAACAGCTAGGAGTCTGTTGATCAACTCAACAGCCTCCGTTGGGCATGGATGCCCAAGTCGCGTAGCGCGGCTCTTTGAACCGTAGCGTAGCGTTCAAATCGCTGATTTCCACGCAAATTGGCGATTTGCCATGACGAACGAAGCTGGATGCGGAGTTCGTCCACAGCAAGCAACAGACACGCCAACACGACAGAGCCAAACGGTAACCTGTGCCCATGAACTACAGGCCCCTCGGTCGAACCGGCTGGGATATTTCGGACATCTCATTTGGCGCTTGGGCCGTTGGAGGCACTTGGGGCCCGGTCGACGACGACGAATCGCTCGCCGCCATGCATAAGGCAATCGACTGCGGAGTGAACTTCATCGACACCGCAGATGTTTACGGAGACGGGCGAAGTGAACGACTCATTCGACGCCTGAGGTCGGAGCGTAGCGAACCAATTGTCGTCGCCACGAAGGCCGGTCGTCGTCTCAACCCCCACGTCGCCGCGGGCTATACGATCGAGAACATAGAAGCGTTCGTCGATCGATCGAGAGAAAACCTTGGCGTCGATACGCTAGATCTCGTTCAGCTCCACTGTCCGCCGACCGACGTGTACTACCACCCAGAGCTATTCGATGGCTTGGATGCCCTTGTCGTCAAAGGCAAAATACAGTATTGGGGAGTCAGCGTGGAGCGAATCGAAGAGGGCATCAAGGCGATGGCGTACAACAACTGCCAATCGATCCAGATCATTTTCAACCTGTTTCGTCAGCGGCCGCTCGAACTGTTTCTGAGTGAGGCCAAGCGTCTCAACGTCGGGGTGCTCGCTCGATTGCCCCTAAGCAGCGGCATGCTAACCGGAAAAATGACCGCGCTGTCAGAATTTGCCGCCGACGACCATCGGGCATTCAATCGCGATGGAGCCAGCTTCGACAAAGGCGAGACTTTCTCGGGCGTTCCATACGAAGTTGGGCTCGCCGCCGTTGAGAAAATCCGGGCGATCGCGCCGGTGGGCATGACTCTTACCGAACTCGCTCTTCGCTGGATTCTGATGAGTCCTGGCGTGACTGCGGCCATTCCCGGAGGGAAGCGTCCCGACCAAGTAGCACAGAACTGCGCTTCCGGCGATCATCCGCCGCTTGACGACCGGACGATGGCGTCCATTCGTGAAATCTACGATGCCGATATCAAATCCCTAGTTCATCAGAGCTGGTAACTCCTATGTTTACTTCCGAATCCATCCCTCTCACCACTCCAGCTGCCGTCCTCGAAGCGCCGAATCGGCTCGTCGTTCAGGAGATCGCAAATTGGGACATCACCGACTACGGCGATCCGGATCTGGTCCTCATAAAGGTCGCTGCCGTTGGCGTTTGCGGATCGGACTTCCGATACTTCGTGGGCGAAAATCCGTGGGCGCAACACACGCTCGGTCGGTTCGTGCCGAACCCCCCGAACATCGTTCTCGGCCACGAGTATGCGGGGACCGTCGTCGCCGTCCAGACCGAGGCAAATCGGGCTTTGCTCGGAAAGCGCGTCGCGCCGGTGTGTTCAAAGGTTTGCGGAGGATGTACCGACTGTCGTCAAGGACGGACCCGCCTATGCCCAACGACGGTTCATATGGGTCACGGCCAAGGTTGGGGCAAGCGCGACTTCTTCCCCGGAGCCTACGCCAAGTACGCTTTGGCTTGGGGCCGTTCCTGCTTTCCAATCGCTGACCACGTACCGTTCGACGAAGCCGCCATGATGGATATCCTCGCCGTGTGTGTTCATGTCGCGAGTCAAGGGGATATTCAGCCGGGCCGACCGATCTTGACCATCGGCGCGGGGCCAGCTGGTAATGGCGTCGCCCAAGTCGCAAAGTGTCTCGGCGCAAGTCAAGCGATGCTGCTTGAGCGCTCAGAAACCGCGATTGATGTTACGAATCGACAAAAGGTCGGCACGGTCTTGAACACGTCTGGAATGTCGGACGATGACGTGCGCGGGGTCGCTCGCGTGCTCGCGCCAGACGGATTTGGCACGGTATTCGACACGGTTGGGACCGCACAATCGCTCGCCCTCGGAATCTCCTTGCTTGGAAAAGCCGCGACCCTCGTCAATCTGGCGGTTCACGACGAAGAAATCCCGATCAACTTTCTAAAGCTCGGATCCGAGCGGCGAATCGTTACGAGTTGCAACTTTGAAGTTGAAGACTTCCCGATCGCCCTATCTCTGCTCGAGTCCGGCCGATTGAAAGTGAAAGACTGGCTGACCCCGACTACCCTGAGTGCCCTTCCCGGTGAGTTCGAACGAATTACATCCGACCCAGCCAACAAGGGCGTCTTCAAGCTTCTCGTCGACCCCTGGAAGTAGACCGACTTAGGCCAGGGTTAGCCTAAGAGGCTGTTGATCAACTCAACAGCCTCCGCTTGGGCATGGATGCCCAAGTCGCGTAGCGTTCAAATCGCTGATTTCCACGCAAATCGGCGATTTGCTATGACGAACGAAGCTGGATGCGGAGTTCGTCAACACCCTCCTAAGTGCTTCTTCCACCAATTTGTTATCTCGCGGAGGCGATGCAGTCGCAAGTCCGGTGGACCCGATCGCGACATTCCGTGCGAGGTGTTTGATGGGTAGCGTACAAATCGCGACTCCACGCCTTGTTGCTGCAGCGCCGTAAACACCTGCTCGCTCTGCTCAATGTTGCACCGCAGGTCGCCCTCGCTGTGAATGATGAGCGTCGGTGTTTTGACGTCCTCGAAGTAGGCCAGCGGCGACTGGCGCCAAAGCTCCCTGATCTCCTCCAGTGAGCCCCAAGCGACACCCTTGAAATAACCGTCCTTGTTGAAAGGGAAGTCGCTGTTTCCCGCCATCGAGACCATGTTGGAGACGCAGCGATCCGTGATCGCCGCCTTGAAATCGTGCGTGTGACCGATCGCCCAGTTCGTCATGAAGCCTCCGTACGAGCCCCCCATGATTCCTAGCTGGCCGGGGTGAATAAAGGACTGGTGCTGCATCCACCGCAGAACGACCTGTACGTCGTCCCAATCCTTGTTGCCCCAATCTCCTTGAATGGCTCGGCAGTGGGCTTCGCCGTAACCTTTGGAGCCGCGCGGATTGGTATAGACCACCACATAGCCCTCGGCCGCGAGTAGTTGCATTTCGTGGAAGTACACCCAGCCATATTGAGCATGCGGGCCACCGTGAACTTGTAATACCGAGGCGTATCGCTTCGGGGCATGGTAGTTGGTTGGCTTCATCACCCAGCCGTGCACACGTGCCTTGTCAGTCGAGTCGAGCCAGATTTCTTCTGGTTCAACCGCGATAACTTCGTCATGAAACGCGGCATTGAGGCTCGTCAAAATGTCGCGATCTTGGTCGTCATCGCTCCCGAGATGCAGAACTCCGACCTCCGGCAAGTGAGTCGGATCCCCGTAAATCACGGCGACGCGTCGTCCTGAGCGGCAGACGGAACCCAAACCGATGTAGTGTCGTCCTTCCGTCATCAGCTTGAATGACCCATCGAGACCGACGCGACCAACGTTTGTCTCTCCATGCCAACCAACCTGCGTGAATATATGCTGCGAGTCGGCCGACCACTCAACTGCCGCACTATAGGCTGCTTCTTTCGAGTCGCTCAGGGTCGCGGCCGCCATGCAGTAATCGGTGTTCTGAGTGAGGCACCGCACTTCGCCACCGTCCGCAGGGACGACATAAATCTTAGTGTTTCTGGTGCCCCAGGGATCCTTCTCGTCAACGTCACCCGCGTACGCCAGGTTTGCGCCATCAGGTGACCACCGCACCGATCCTTTCTCGCCTTTCGGAAGTCCCTCTATTTTCCAAGCTTGACCGGTGAGGTCAACACGCCAGATCTGATCGTTAGGAGGCTCCGCCATCGGTCGCTTCGATGCCGTATGTGCGACCGCGAGTTCGGTTCCAGACGGCGACCAATCAAAGCTGTAAGAACCAATCGGGCTCTCCTGCCGGATTACGGTGTGCTCGCCGGTAGCGACCTCCAAAAGATACAGCTTGTGCCGCTGCATTCCAAAGTATCCGTCGCCGTCGAGGCGGTACCAAATGTCGTCAATTTCTAGAGGCGGCTTACTCAGCCCTTTCTCTTCTCGCTCTTTCTTTGCCGCACTTGTCAACGAGCAATGCAGTTCTCGAAATGTGAACGCGATGTGCGTGCCGCTGGGCGACCATCGGATTTCACCAACCGAACCTTCTGGCAGGTTGCTCAACTTTCGAGCCTCGCCGCCTGATGCAGGAAGCAAATAGATTTGGTCAGCGGGATCTTCACGACCCGAGACAAATGCGATGGACTCTCCGTCAGGCGACCAACGCCCCTGCGTGCAACTGTTCTCGCCTTGAGTCCACTGCTTCGTGTTTGAAGACAGATCGACCGTGAAGAGATGGGTCAAGTATTTATTTTTCGCGGTGATCGTCTTGTGAGCGAATAGGATGTGAATTCCATCCGGGCTGATCTGCGGATCACCGACAAACACGAACCGCAACAAATCCTCGGCTCGAAGCGGACGCTTAGGCATAGTCGAAGTATATCGCCGGGTGAAGTGAGCCTGCTTGCGAAATGCCTGCGCTCTCCTCCCGTCCCCATCTGGCCCACAACCTCGGCGTCTTGCGCCAACTGGTCCAGATCGTCAAGTAGCCCTCTCCGAAGCAGCATCTGGGCCGCTTCAAACGAGGCGGTGTCGCTGCCTACGATTCCTTCCCATTCATCCGATGAGGGGGAAGGAAGGCGGGATGGTTGGTGCCCGCCAGGATGGGGGTTACGAAGCGTAAACCGTCTCATGAGATGTGCATCCAAGCTGCCTACAATGCATTGCGAATCCACGAAACGATCTCCATTCGGTTCCGGCAAACCCAGAGGGTTTGTAGATTCCAGCGAAGGGTTCGCCCCGGCCTTGGCGGGGCGTACCCTGGTAAATACGTCCCAAGAATTTTCAGCCCTGTATGGGCTGCCTCCAATGCCATTTGACCTCGCGTTGGCCTCCATCGAACAGATCGAAACTACAAGCGCGACCTGCGATTCCTTCCCATTCATCCGATGAGGGGGAAGGAA
>JBBRML010000064.1:0-25489 GCA_038230855.1 Fimbriimonadales bacterium
ATCATTGATGAGCGAGAGTAGGTGCTTGCCCGCCGCGCTTATCTTGGCGAGGTCGGTGCTGAAGTCATCCAGTTCTCGTTCGACCGCTTCTTCTTGTAGCATTTCCGAGTAACCCATGATGGCGTTGAGCGGGGTTCGCAACTCGTGGCTCATGTTGGCCAGAAAGATGCTCTTGGCCTTGTTCGCCTGCTGCAGCGACTGTTCGTACCGTTTGCGTTCTGTCACGTCGCGTGCCGCCGCGAACACGCCCTGCAGCTTTCGGTCACGGTCGTGGAAAATGGAGGCGTTGTAGGAGACGACGGTCTGCTTGCCGTCCCTCGCTCGCGCGGTGAGCTCGTAGTCGGTAAGTTTTCCTTCTCCCAGCACGAGCTTGATACCCGCTTCTGCCCGATCGGGGTCGGTGAAATAGTCCTTAAACGGTGCGCCGATCAACTCGTCTCGCGTGCATCCGGTAAGCGCCTCCATTTGCTTGTTGACGTCGGTGATGATGCCGCGCGGGTCGGTAGTCATCAGCGCGTCAATGTTGGATTCGATCAGTGAGCGCGTGTAGAACTGCTGATCGCGCACGCGCTGGTCAAGCAACAACCGTTCGGCTTCAACCTGCTTACGGGCGGTATTGTCGGTTCCGATCAACAGGTAACCGATGATTCCGCCTTGAGCGTCGCGGAGCGCGGTGACGGACACAATCGCAGGAAAACGGCTGCCGTCTTTACGAATGTAGGTCAGCTCGTAGATGTCTTCGATTCCACGCGACGCCTTGAAGACGAGTGCTTCAAACCCGGGGGTAATCGTGGTCTCGAGCTCGGCGCTGAGCGCTTTCGCCCTAGCGATGACTTCCAGAGGGTCAGAGATGTCCGCCGGTGTGATCTTGTTCATCACCTCCTCGCCCGTGTAGCCAAGCATGCGCTCGGCACCTACGTTGAAAATCTGGATGACACCCTTTTCGTCGGTAGCGATGCTAGAAAAATTGGCGCTGTTGAAGATCGCGCTTTGGAGTGCTCCTGCTTTGAGGAGCTCCTCTGCCGCCTGCTTGCTCGCCGTCACATCTTCCATAGCAAGCACGAGCAGTTCGCCGTGGTTCCCTGCTTTGAGCTGGCGCGCGTTGAGTAGCATAACCCGCCGCCCGATAATGGGGAAGGTGTGTTCAAGCTCAAAATCGCTGAAGACCGAGCTCTTTGGGATGATGTCCTCCAAGAGCGTCCTTAGCGCGGGGATATCCCACTGGCCGTTGCCAAGCTCATAGATGAGGCGGTTCTCTGTCTCGCTCTTAGATACGTGGAACGTCTGATAGAAGGCTCTGTTCGCAGAGTGCACGCGCAACGTGGTGTCGAGCATGAGCAGCGGCTCTCGCACCGTATCCACGATGTTTTGAGAGAATGTCTCGATCGCTTCCAAATCTGCCGCCGCTCTCGCGACCTCTTCTTCGGCTCGACGGCGCTCCGTGACATCTTCCATGGCCAGCACAAGGAGTTCGCCGTGGTTGCCCGCCTTCAGCTTTCTCGCGTTCAGAAGCATTACGCGCCGTCCGATTACCGGGAAAGTGTGGACAAGCTCAAAGTCGTTGAACACGAGGCTCTTGGGCACGACGTCTTCAAGAAGTCTCCGTAAGTCCGGGATGTCCCATTGTCCATTTCCCAACTCATAGATGAGGTGGTGCTCGGTTTCTTCGGGCGTGACTTGGAAGGTCTGATAAAACGCCCGGTTAGCCGAGTGGATGAGCAGAGTCGTGTCGAGCATCAACAACGGTTCGCGAACCGTGTCGACGATGTCTTGAGAGTAGGTTTCGAGTGGCATAGCAGAATGACTTTCGATCTAGGTTGAGTCGTCGAAAACCGCCTTCTAGCGGAATAGCCACACTCCTCGGACTCTTAACCTGAACAATCAGTTCCTATCTTGCAACATTCCTTCAGAACGTCCTGCCGTTCACAAGAGTTTCTCGACGTCGCTGACCCAGCGGTCCAATCTCCAAATCGGTAAGATGGCCTTGCTATGAAGGGAGTGTTCGTTCGAGCAGTGTTGCTCATTGCCGCCGTCACAATCGCGATCGGGCCGTGGGTGCAGGCGTTCCTCGCCGTCTCCGCGAACCCGAAGAGTGGACGAACTGAGGACGGACCGTTCACCGCCGCCACGTACACTTCGGTAATAACTTTCCCGATCGCTTTCTTGCTCGCGTTCGTTGCGCTTAGCGTACTGCGTCCAAAATCAGAGTGATCGGTACATGATCAGCACGTCAACCGGGCCAAATGTCACGTGCCGAAATCCGTTTGGAATCGTGCCGATCACGGCAAAGCCATGCTTTTGCCATAGCTTAACCGCAATGACATTCGTCGAGACGACGAAATTGAATTGCATCGCGATGAATCCGGCTGCCCGCGCGACCTCCATCGAGTGCTCGCAGAGATGGCTTGCGAATCCGCGACCGCGCCACTTTGGCGCGACCAGGTAGCCCGCGTTCGCCACGTGAGATCCTAGACCGGGCTGGTTCGGGCGTAGCATATAGCCGCCCACGACTTCGCCTTCCTGCTCCAAGACAAAGCACCGGCTAGGCGGCGTGAGCCAGAGCGCACACGCTTCGGCCTCGGTGATATCCGGTGGATATGCGTACGCATCGCCGCCGCGAACGACGACTTCAAAAATCGGCCAGAGGCCGCCGAATTCCGTTGGTGTTATCTCTCGTATCATTGGCTTAAGCTCGCCGGACCAGACCCGCCATCGATCGGTCAGGGCAAAGTTTACGGCATCCGCGCCAAAACCGCTCCGGCCAATAGCGATTGGACGTACGATGCAATGGGAGCATATTCACATGGAGATTCACAGAAACGGATCGCGGCCATCCGCAAAAGGGCCCACGGACTGGTTCACTGGCACCGTTCGCATGGACCCACTATTTACACCTCATGATCCGGCGAGGGCGGCCGCTGCGAGCGTTACATTTGAGCCCGGAGCCCGGACTGCCTGGCATACCCACCCGCTCGGTCAGTCGTTGATCGTCGTTTCGGGGTGCGGTTTAGCGCAACGGGAGGGAGGTCCAGTTGAGGAGATCCGTCCGGGCGACGTCATTTGGTTCGCACCCAACGAGCGGCACTGGCATGGTGCTACCTCAACGACCGCGATGACCCACATTGCGATCCAAGAGCAGGTCAACGGCAAAATGGTGGATTGGCTGGAGCACGTGACGGACACGGAATACTCCGCTATTCCCGAGTAGCTTTTTGGATCGTAGGTGGTTCCAGATAGGTAGAGTCAGCGAAGTGGAATTGCTGTTTCGGGCCGCGACCAACGACGACCGCTTGCCGGTTATCGCGTTGGTTCGTGCTTGCCTCGACGAGTTCCAGTTGCCGTACGACGAAACCCGCTACGACGTCGACCTTGTTGATATCGCTCGCGGCTATGACTCGATCGGCGGCGTCCTGCTCATCGTCGAAGACGCGTGTCAAAACCTTGTGGGAACGGTCGGCATCGTTCCCGTCAGCGGTGGCGGATTCTATCTCAGAAAAATGTACGTTGGCCCTGGCCACCGTGGCCGTGGAGTCGGTCGGCAACTCCTAACCCGCGCGCTGGGTGAGGCTCGGTCGCGTGGAGCGACCTTCGTAACTTTAAATACGATGACCGCGATGACGGCGGCCCGAGCCCTATACGAGAGCTTCGGCTTCCGCGAGACGGGCCCGGTCGAGGCCTCACCGCGGGTCGAACACTTGTACCGATTGGAAATGCAAATCCTAACGCCGGCGATTAATGAGTGATGAATTTATGGGGGAAGGAAGGCGGGATACTTTCGCCCGCAAGGATGGGGGTTATGAAACGGCAGCTAGAAACCGTCGAGACCTAAGCGTCTTCAAAATAATCCGGTGAGGACGTCGGGAGGCAGGCAAAACCTCTCCCGCGAGGGCGGGGGTTGCGAAGCCCAATCCGTCGTTCATTGCAATCACCAGCACCGCGGCCAATTCTCACGGAACCCAGATGGCGATCTCCCGCAAACCCGGAGAGTTTGTAGATTCTAGCTAAGGGTTGCCGCCCCGAGGCGGCTACCCTGCTACGGAATCCGGAAAAATTTCAGCCCTGTATGGGCTGCCTCCAATCCAATTTTTTCCCCCTGAGCGGTTCGTAGATACGTTCCCCAATAAGGGAGAGGATTCTGCAGACCCGGCTGAGACACCTCCGCGCCCCAAAACCGAGCCCCCTGGGTCCAAGCGGTAACCTCCCGCCATGACGACTTCCATGTGCGCGCTCCTACTCGCGACAACCCAACTCGGCACCGAACCGCAAATCGCGCCGAAGCCGCCCGTGCTGATCGTCGACTTCGAGTCCACCGCCGACGGCGAAATCCCCGCCGGATTCACTAAGCAAGGCGATGCTAGCGTCACCAGTGCCGTCTCGCACAGCGGCAAGAAATGCCTCCAGATGAACCCGAAAGCGCGCGGACCGAGGCGAATCGTCCTTCGCGGCGACGTCGTCAAGAACCTAGGCGGCAGCTACTGGGGCAGACTTTTCCTCAAAGTCAAAACACCAACCCCGATCCCGACCGTCCCACCGGGCCAGAATTTCGCAGTCATCCACAGTTCGATCGTCGAAGGCGCGGCGACGAGCCCGCTCCATCAAGATCCGATCTGGGTGCGCCTTGCCGACACCTGCACCGGTCCCGATGGCGGCCTTCAGTGGCTCTACAACGTCTGGGTGACGCCCAGGCCCGAGTTCGGAAAGGGAAGTCCCTTCAAGTACAAGTTCACCGGAGAGTGGATGCTCATCGAGTGGTACGTCGATTACGAGACACAGTCCTATCAACTCTTTGTCGATGGAAAGGAGATCCCCGAGGTCAAGATCAACAACGGAAACGGCAACTTCAAAAACACGGAAATACCGCCGTTTTTTGATTGCCTCGCGTTCGGCTGGAACAACTACCAATCCGCTGGCGCTGGGTTCACGGCCTGGATCGATGACATCGCAATTGGCCATGACCGGATTGGCATGAAGTATCTACCCAAGTAAGTAGCTTCCTTACTTCGGAGCTCGTGCGTATTTGATCAGCATCACCAGCGTCTTGGGCTTCGTTTCGAAAGCGGTCGGTCGGGTCCCACCGATGCCGTAGCAGATGCTGAGCGTCTTCCCGTTAAGTTGGTAAATCGTTTTGTACGTGCGACCTTTGTTCGGTCCTTTCGTGCCAACGATGTCCATTCCGAGCGGCGCCTTGTTCCCAACTTCGATGAGTTTGCCGATATCGTGGCCATGCCCTTCGTCGTAGTCGTACGATCCATCCTTCAAGATGAGCACCATCGCGTCCAACATCGATTTCGGGAGTGCCTTGCCCGCCATTTCGCCAGAGACCGGCTTCCAAGTGCCGTTCAGCTTCTTCAATTCAGCTGGCGAAACGACGGCGAGCCCAAGCACAACGAGAGAAGCAAGTATTGATTTCATAATTTGATTCTGTCTTAACGTAGGGTCCGAATCGGAACCGCGCAGTCGAGGTCGAGCGTGCTCCAGCCATTCGAGTCGTCCGAATTCCGAAAAAACTCAACGGTCGGGGCATCGACCGGTTCATAACCGCTGGTCGGTAACCAATTGGCATAGAGGTAGCGCCAAGCGCGCTCTACTTTCGTGTTATCTCCTAGGAAGCTGTTGACGAACTCCGCATCCAGCTTCGTTCGTCATGGCAAATCGCCGATTTGCGTGGAAATCAGCGATTTGAACGCAACGCTTCGGTTCAAAGAACCGCGCTACGCGACTTGGGCATCCTTGCCCAAGCGGAGGCTGTTGAGTTGATCAACAGCCTCCTAGGCAGTGCAGCATCGCATAGCGTCGCGCGGGCAGCGTCGCAAAGCTCACTCTCCCAAGTTCCGGTGTTCCCGTTGGCACAACCATGCATAGGTCCATGCGGTAGCGCGCGGTAGGCACGAGGTCAGGGTTGTCCGGCGAGGTCGATGCTAGGGTCGCACCCGGATAGATTCCTCGCCGCCGACCCCAGGTCAAAAGGCGGTTGAGGGCTACCATCAGCCGCTCAGGTTTCGATGCTCCGATGACGCGGACGTATGCAATTCTCATTTCCGATACCTCTTCGATGCGCACACTGAAATCGTCACCCCCGTCCAACTCCTCCGGACCACGAAAACTATATCTGTCATTACTGAGAATCTCTTGCCGAATCTTGCTGTCTTTCGCAATTCGTCCCGCTTGGTGCTCGCGGGGCGGATAGCCGCGTACCTCGCGAAAAGCTCGAGAGAAGTCGGGCGCCTGGGCAAAGCCGCAGTCGAGAGCGATCGTAGTAAGCGCTTATTTGGGGCGCCGCTCCAGCATCTGAACCGCCTGCTGCAATCGAAGTCGCCACACAAAAGTATGGGGCGGCTCCCCGGTGTACGCTTTGAATAGCCGGTGAAAATGAAACGGTGAGAATTCGGAAATATCCGCGAGGTGCTCCAAAGATCGGCCCCTGTCGAAGTTTGCTTCGATGTAATCCAGTACGTGGTTGAGCCTTTGCTCGTAACGGTTGACCTTCGGCTCACTATCCATTTGGGTTTTCGATCCGACGCAATTTTACGACACCGTGACGTGAGAAGTTGATAGCGACGTCTGCATTGGCGCCGAGCCGCAAGCCTTTGCTACCCGGGCAGAAATTACAAGACCGGAATCAGAATCCGCAAGAATATGGCCAACGTAGGATGGCGTCGAATCCTTAGCGTTTCCTTGCCTCGGGGCCTTGAATTTGGGTCCGTCTTGGTAGCGTGGGACTTGTTGCTGCGCTTCGTTCCTTTGATGTTCGGCTTGTCATCGTCCGAAGCATTCGTCACCCTGAACTCTTCGTGCTGGCGGGTGTCTAGATCTGCACTACAAAGCAATCGCTTGAGAGCAAACGCCGAGACGTTGCAATCCGGACGATCTGCTCAAAGAGAGATCCCGCCGTGCCAGATACATACAAATGAGTCCTCCTAAGCGGATGTTTTAGCGCGATTGGCGCCTCGATCGGCAATGCACCAAGCAACACGTGGTGTCCCTTCTCAACGGCCTGCATCAATACAGAGGCACATGAGGCGTAGCGACTGATTCGAGTTCGTCAACAACGTTCTAGGGACGTAAAATCAGCACAGAGTAAGGCTCAACCATAACCTGATGCAGGGCGGTGCTGCCCAAGACCATCCGACTGATGAATCCGTGCCCTTGAGCACCCAGGACCAAGAGGTCAGCCCCCGAGTCTTTCATCGCCTCGTCGATCGCCGCATTCACGGGCTTGTCCACGACTTCGCCGTCTGCCTCGTAGCCCGCCGCGCGCAAAAGTTCGACTGCTTCCATCGTCTTACGTTCTGCCGTTTTCACCAATATGTCTTCGATGGACTCGTCCAGCTGTTGGAAGTCAAATTGACTGTAGATTCCGTTCGAGGTGAGCGCGGTCACAACTTTTATGCTCGCAACACCCTTAGGTGCCAACTCGATCAGCTTTTCAAGCGCTTGGTCCGCGTACTCGGAATGATCGGTTGCGAATAGAAGTTTCAGTCGACCCGTCGCAGCAATTTCGCCTTTGGAAATCAAGATCGAATGTCTGGACTCGATCTCTAATCCCCGGCTGACGCTGCTCAAAGAGAGCGAATCAAGCAAGCCCATTCGATTGGAGTGAATGCAGACGAGGTCGGCATTTACTGAGTCAGAGTATTCGACAAGCGCAGTTGCCGCGTTACCTGCCAACAACACGAATTCGGCGACGATTTCATGGGCTCGCGCAGCGGCCTTGGCCACCTTCAGAGTGGCTTCACCGGCATCGTTCGCGCGCGTCGCGAGTTCAAAGTTATGGGCCGCCTCCGGCACCATGACGTAGCCAGTGATCGGTACCGGAACTTCGACGCAATGGGCGAGGGTCCAGGTAGGATTTTCGAACCTTAATCTCGTGGCGAGGTTCAGTGCGGCCCTATACCGGGCGGCCGTATCGACTCCTACGATAATCTTCATTCAGCCTATAGTTTGGGGTCGAGTGTTGGAATTAGCCAGTCCCAAGTTTTACGTCCGTCAAGATATGTCATTCGAAGTACGGACACCTAGGTTCGCTGTGGGCATTGGTAACTCGAGCTGAGGAACGTTCTACAGAACGGATTAGGCACCGACTTGAGATAGAATAAGTTCAGAGATCGCTGGAAAATGTCGACAGATCGCCCCCTTCCAAAGTTTTCTCCACGCGAACGTCAGCTCTTGCAATTCGCTTCGGATGGACTAACGGACTCGGCGATCGCCTCGCAGTTGCGCATCAGCGAGGCGACGGTTGCTACCTATTGGGGCAGAATCAGGATCAAGCTTGGACCGTTTAGCCGCACGGAGTTGGTCTCGATTGTGCTCAGAGCCGAGCGGTCGGCGGCAATCGATGCGCTACGCAAAGAGAACGTGAACTTAAAGGAAGCGCTCACGCTTCGGGCCAATCCGGAGAACATCGCCTCGCTCACGACATTTCTGGATTGCGCTCCGGATGCAATGATTTTGGTCGTAGAGTCCGGCCATATTTCGCACGCAAATGAAGCCGCACATGAGCTGTTCGGTTACGATGACCACGAGATGAACGGGTTAGAACTGGCCGCGCTAATACCGCCCAGCTTCCGAAGTCTCCATCGAGAGCACCGAGAAGAGTTTGTCCGAGCTCCGCATCGACACGAGATGGGTGAACATTTGGACACCCCCGGAGTTCGTAAGGACGGCTCTGAGTTCCCGATCCGGGCGGCCCTGTCCGCGATCGAGTCACCAGAGGGTCTGGTTGTCATCTGCTCGATCCGCGCCACGGCGTCGGCGTAGCCTGAAATCCCACCGGGTGCATTAACGCGGTTGGGAACGCCCAGGGGCGATTACCGGCCGAACATGCTCGATCTCAGTGAGACGTGTAGCCTCCGTCGATGACAAGTTCCGATCCGGTGACAAATTTCGATTCATCCGATGCCAGGTACAGCACCCCATACGCGATGTCGTCAGGTTCACCGACGTGACCGAGCGGGTGAAGTGCGCCGAGAGCTTTTCTGCCTTCCTCGACGCTCCCTTGCGCCGCCAGGTAGTTTTCGACCAGGGGAGTCCAGATGAAACCTGGGTGAACCGAATTCACCCGAATATTGTTCGTCGCGTAGATAAGCGCGTCCGTCTTCGTCATCAGCCGAACCGCACCTTTCGATGCATGGTAGGCCGGAATGTCGGGTGCACTGACGATGCCGTAGATCGAGGATAGATTGACAATGCTTCCTTTGCCGGCGTTGAGCATCTGAGGGATCACATGCTTTGTGCAAAAGAAGACTCCCTTGACGTTAACGTTCATCACGCCGTCCCACTCATCGGAGGTGATCTCGTGGGTTGGCTTATTTACGCCCGCGATTCCCGCGTTATTTACGAGGACGGTGACATCCCCAAACTTCGCATGAACCAGACGCATCACCGCTTGGACTTCTTGCTCGTTCGAAACGTCGAGATGCCAGAAGGCAGAGGTGCCTCCCGCCTCGCAGATTTCGTTGACGAGCGACCGGCCCTCCACATCCAACACATCGGTCACCGCAACGGCTGCACCTTCCGCTGCCAGCATCCTGACGCACGCTTTACCGATGCCGAGCGCTCCGCCTGTGATGACCGCTACTTTGCCGTGGACTCTTCCTTTCGTGATCATAATTTCCTGAATTCTATGCCGTGCCAACGTCGTGTTCGGCGCACTCGAAACCACATCAAGTGTGGTCAAGCGGTTTCGGTCTCGCCAGTCGGGAAATCGGCGTCAGTGGTTCGATGTCAATGAAATCTAGGACAGCCAGACTTTGCTTGGCACCTATCCCAACGCTGTCGTTTCGATCCCGTCAATGAACTGAATTCCGGGAACCACAAGTCTGCGCACGGCTAAGTCGTTCGTCAAATACAAATCGACTTTCGCCTCCGCTGCGCAAGCCAAGTGAAGCGCATCAGCCGGTCTCACGCCCAAGCTTCCTCGGATCCAAGCGTAGCCAGCCGCCGTCGCGACGGTGAACGGCAAAACATCGAGCTCCGAGCTTGCAAAAAACTCGCCTAACTTTGTCTCAAGCGTAGTGTCGCCGTGCTTCTTCGGTGCGACAAGGAGTTCGCCCAATGTGAAGACACTCGTACACAGCCGGTCGCCTCGGATTGCCATTCGCTCGTGCAACTCTCCGACGCGATTTGCAAAGTCGGAGCTGCCTTCCAGCCAATAGACGAAAAGCATCGTATCCCAGTAGATCAGGCTCACGGCCGATCCATCGCCTCGCGCTCTTGACGCAGAAAGACCTCGCCTCCGCCCTCGAGTTCAAATGTCGAACGACCGGCTCCCCTGAGCGACGAGAACCGGGTCGCTGATCGTGATGTTGCCGAAATACACTCTGCAAAGCGATAGGTGTATTTCATCGTCGTGCTTACGCCCTTTGGCGGACCTTCTTGACTCTCCAAACTCACGTGATTCGCCTCCAGAAACTTCTTCGAGACGAGCGCAGAGCAAACGGCGGGCACGCGATTGTTTAGGTGCATCTCCCGAACGATGTCACCCGCGACGATCGTGGCCTCGCACAAGCCCTTCGCACGAGCCTGAAAGATTTTTCGGCTCGCATGTTCGCGAATCCGGTCAGCGTTGCTTTCCATGTTATGCATGATATCATGCATAAACTAAAAAGATGCTCAAAGTGTTTGCCGCTTCGTCGGAAACTCATTCAAACGATGGACCGACCGATTAGCGACTACGCGACGCAAGCCGCGATTATCTTCACGTCATCCTCAAAGGAGTTCGGACCCAACGGACCGAACGAGAATCGCATGAAGTTAGACAGCGGGGAAGCGCCACCGCGGCGAAACATGTCGCACAGGGTGCCAGGCAGAATCGCTGCCTCGTGCTTAAACAATCGCTCGTTAAAGGCATCGGCGGTCAGGCCGCCTGGCAGCCGACCCCAGTGATAAAAGCCACCATCGCCCGTGTATAGCTCGAACCCTAGCCCGAGCAGCGCTTCCTCATAGCGCTTGCGCTGAGCGCCGTAGAAGCGACCGATTGCCTGTCGCGCCTGGTCAACTCGATCCCTCTCCAACATCGCCGAAACGCAAATCTGCGATGGCCGCGCCACGCCGCCCATCGCGATGCTAGAAAAGTTTCGGAAGAGCTCAATGTTCGGCTTCGACGCAACGACCCAACCGACACGCAGACCTGGAGCTTGGAGCCCCTTCGTCGCCGCGCTCACCACAAACAGGTTCGAGTGATCGATGTCTTCGACGTATCGGAGCGCGCTTTCGGGCGCTGGCTCATGAAAAAACTCATAAGCTTCGTCGATCAGGCCACCCCAGCCATGACGCGAACATAGTTCGACAAGCGCCTTCAATTGCTCTCCTTTCCACGTCACGCCGGTCGGGTTGCATGGGTTACTCTTGAGAACAAATCCCGGCCCAGCTGCTTCGTAGTCCGCAATGGTGGGCCGAAACCGATTCTCCGGATTGCTCGGGATCACGGTGTGGGCACGGTTCAGCAGTTGCAGAGCGTCCCAGTACGGCGTGTACTCCGTCTCTTCGACGAGCACCTTCAACTCCGGCTTAAGAAAGGCTAAGGTCGCGTAGATTCCGGGCCGACCGCCCGCGAAAACCGCGATATTCTCTGTCGTCAGACTCGTGCCGTAGAAGTGGTTGTAGTAGTCGCGGATTGCCAACAACAGCTCTTGGCCGCCCGTCGCTTGCGGATACTTCAGATCTTGGTGGGTGAAGTCGATGCGCATCGGAATATCGGGTCCACCAGGGATCGGAGTCGTGAGCGGAAAGCCCTGCGCCCACGGGTGCGTGCCTTCGGTGCCCATGTATTTGCCTGTCGCCGCGAGAAACTTGAACAGCGTTTCGTAAACGCCCATCGGCGGGAAGTAAGCGAGAGCAGAGTCGGTCGGGGTTGGCATAGTTCCGGGATATGTTGACACACGGCCGCTGCTCTCAGTCCGGTTCTTGTTCGTCCCACTGGCGCAAGAGATCCTTGGGCGCCTTGCACCGCCATGCCTCAACAATAAGCGGTTCAAGTTCGTCAGCGTCGATCGCTTCGAGTCGGACGAGAATCGCGGGAAACCCGTTGTAGTGGGGTTCCGTAAAGAATTTCTCGCTGTTCTGACCAAGGAGAATCTCTTTGACGGCAAGGTTTGGAACGGTCACCGCGAGTACTCCGTCGTTCACAACACGTGCCTTCTTCGGGTCGACTCGCTCCGCCCAAGACCACACGAATCCCTTTGCTTTCCCCTTAACCGTCACCGAAAAAGCGAACCTGTCCTGACCTTCAATTGCTTCGGGAAGCCGGGCCGCGATGCGCCGAACATCGTCCTGAGTCGCCATTCGATTACCCTAGCACATGAATCAGCGAACTGCGTCTGTCCATTCGATCGCGGTCAATCCTTCCGATTTCAAATGTAGCCGCGGGCACCAGACCGTTTGTTACAAAATCAGCGCAGGGAAGTAGCCATCGACAACGAAATAGTTCAAGACCGGTCCCCTGAGTTGATCCCCGCTCGTAATTCACTTTCTGAGCTTGCGGGTGCGTTTTTCAAGCTGGGCGCGACCGCTTTCGGGGGGCCAGCTGCGCATCTGATGATGATGGAGCAGGAGTTCGTGGTTCGCCGGCAATGGCTAAGTTCAGAGGAGTTTGCCGACATGATTGGTGCGGCAAATCTTGTTCCCGGCCCAAGCTCGACCGAGGTCGCAATCCATATCGGTCACCGGCGTGCGGGCGTTCTGGGAATGCTGACCGCCGGAGTCTGCTTCATCGTGCCCGCCGCGCTGCTCGTCACCGCGATCGCCTGGGCGTACGTTCGTTATCACGACCTGGCCGGGTTCCAGAGTGCCCTTTACGGCATCAAGCCGGTTGTCGTCGCGATAGTCGCGCAAGCGATTATGCTCCTTACGGCCAAGGTAGTCAAAACATCGGCACAGCGCGCTGTTCTAGGGGCAACGCTTGCATTGAGCTTGGCGGGACTGAATCAGTTGTTACTCCTGCTTGGATGCGGCGTGGTTATGGGAGGGAGTGTGCTCCGGCGCGAGCGATCGTGGAAGGCCATTTGGCCGGTGTTGGCTCTGCTCGCCAGCGTCGCGTGCGTCGCTGGTATTCCGCTGGGTTGGGAAGCGCTCCGCGCGACCGCACCTGCGGTCAGTCCTTTGGCGGTTTTCCTCTATTTCGGCAAGCTAGGTTCCGTTCTGTACGGCGGCGGGTACGTGATGCTCGCGTTTTTGGAGGCGGATCTAGTCGTTCACTGGAAATGGCTGAGCAAGACTCAGCTTCTCGACGCGATCGCCGTTGGGCAGTTTACGCCCGGGCCCGTCTTTACCACTGCGACATATATCGGCTACATCTTGGCGGGACCGCTTGGCGCGCTTGCGGGCACGGTGGGAATCTTTCTGCCCGCTTTCATCTTTGTCGCTGTGAGCGCCAAGTTGCTCAGCGCCTTGCGCGCGTCGCCCGTTTCGGGTGGGTTTCTTGACGGCGTGAATGCCGCCGCGATAGGGTTGATGGGGGCCGTGTTGGTCCGAATTTCCCGCGAAGCGGTCGTGGATTGGACGACCGTGAGCATCGCCGTCGTCGCGTTTGCCGGACTCTGGCGGTGGAAGCTGAACACCGCCCTGCTCATCGGCTCGGGTGCGCTTGCCGGCGTTGCCGCCTCGCTCCTGCGTTAGTCAATGCCCCGGGCAAGCAAGCCCGGGACATTTGTTTTCCTTATCGGCTGCGAGCGACCCAGCCCCGATAAGCGCGCCCAAGCGCGATTTGCACTGCGCGTTGCTCGCGGGGAGTTGCCGGTCCGCCACTTACCGCGGTCACGAGCGGTGTAACCAGCACGTCCGCCACCACCTTCAGAACAAGCGTCTTTTCATCGTTTCGGCCGGTGACACCCTGGCTCCGAAATACGGTGCGACCGCTTCGCACGTCGAAGACGTATACGTTCGCGGTGGCGGTTGAGATGGTCTTGGGACCTGCGTTTACCCAGACGCTACGCGTGTGCCAAGCCACGGAACCGTATAAGACTACAGCTGCGTGGACTGACTTACCGTATGCCCTGAGCGTTGCCGACGACGGCGTTCGACCAAACTTTGGTTCGCCCCGGCTGGCCTTCCAGGCGGCCATCGCTTCGTTGCCGGGCACCATTGAGTAACCGGCCTTCTGGGCAATTTCCTGAGCCGTCGTGATGGCAAACGACTTGGAAGTAACGTTCCCGTCCTTGAATGCCCAAGGATAGGCCGCCGCCAAGCCCTTCGCAACGGTGTGGTGTCCTGCCGCATGGCCAGCGGCCATTGCCGGAACGACGGCGATAAATGCGATGCCGGCAACCCATGCCTTCGCGATTGATACTTGAGTATTCATAAAACTAATCTCCTATTTACAGGATGGCAGGGGACTCAGGAGTGTTCCAATTGGTTTTGAGGTGGGCGATTCGACGAACCCTTGCGCTTCATTTTCTCGATGCAATTACCTCTCTCAATTGCATGAGGGCCAGCTTGGTCGTCGGCCGTTGAGCCGGATCACGCGATAGCATCGACGAAACCAATAAGAGCTCGCGATCGTGGATTTCGAGCTCCTTCAAGCGCTCAACGATCTGATGATCACCCGAATACTCAGACGCAAAGTTCCCTCCAAGGCACCAAAACCAAATTGCCCCGGCAGAGTAATAGTCCGCTCGTATCGTATAGGTCGCGCCAGGCTGTCGGCATTCCGGCGCGGTGAATCGCGGGTCATTACGCATTCGCAACTCAGTGTCAGCGGAAGGGTCGTCACCCGGTAACGCAGCCATCGAAAAGTCTGCTATTCGGACAGACGCCTCGCCCGCCGAGAGCAAAATATTTGTCGGGCTGAGGTTCCGGTGCAGAATTCCGACTCGGTGCACATACGTCAGACCCTCCAATAATTCGGCCATGCGACGCCAGCGCATGCTTTCGTTCGGCATTGGACCGATCTTAGAATCACAAAGCTCGGTGGTCAGAAAGTGAATGTTTCCGATCGATTCGAAATCTTCCAGTCGCAGGACGTAGGGATGGTGGCTGGACACCATCGCCAAGGCTTCGCGTCGGAGCCGCTCTGAGGCCCTTTCCGCGCCGAGCTTTACCTTAATGGCGATTGGATCACCATCGCCAGCCCGTCCTGCGAAGACTGCCGAGGTCGAGCTCCGCGCAATCAACGTTTCTGCACTGAATCTGTGAAAATCGAGAGGCGTTCTGAGCTTCATCGGTATCTGGAGAGACCGCATGCCTAAAAGAGACGCAAATCGCTTCTTAAGGCTTTCGTTTGATTTCGCGCGAGAGCGCTTGGCAACATCAGATTCGCCCCGATCGCGGCTCGAATGTGATCCAACGAATAGCGAGGGTCCCCTGCCGTCTTCTGGCATCTCAAACACGAATTCTGCCTGATCAATCAAAGCGACAAATGCATTGCTGAGATCACCTGGGACGGCCTCAGCGAAGGAACTCGCGAGTGACTCCAAGACACCCGCGTCGTCAATTCGTCTGGTCGCGACCAAAAAGGCGGTTTGCACCAATCGGTCTTTGCCTTTCAGCGGTTCCGGCAATGCTTCGAACGGGCCATCTAAGTTGAACGTTGTCAGTGAGGCCACTAAGTACTTGACTCCGAAGACTTCAAAATGACGGACCAATTGCTCTTTGCCTTGGGCAGCGGAAAGGGCGGTAAGCAGTTGCGTTCCGTCAAACTTATTCCAGTCCGACGACGCTTGCAACTCGACATAAAAGGGATCGTGGACCGCGAAGCCAAGGCGTATTCGCTCCCGCGTTACCGCGTCGTGGTGCTCCTTCGCCGCTCGCTCTCGGCTTTTCCGATCGGCCGCTTTCTTGAGGCGCGTGTAGTCGAGGTAAGCCAGATTCGCGTCGATGTCGTCGGTGTTGCTGTAGACGTATGCCAAGAAAAATTCGGTAATCGTGCATTTCCGATGACCAAGTTCTTCCGAAAGGCGCAACACGAGAGGAATGCGACGCTTGTTCTCCTCGATGAAGGCTTCCCACCACTTCTTTGCGGATCCGGAGGTGTTGGCCCAATCGAGGTCTCGCATTACCGCATCGAGCCGCGTCTGAAGCTGCATTTCGGTCCAGCCGTGCGTATTCGTCAAGATTGCGGATGAAGGTGCCGCCGTGTAAGGTATGACGGCCACATGAGTCGGTTCGGTTCCGGCAGCAAGCGCCGCTGAGTTTCGTCGCCGTGCCTCTTCCGCCTGCTTCAAACGGAGGTAGTCGATAAAAAAAAGATTTGCCTGGACGTCCGTCGTGCTGCTCTGCTCGTAGCCACGGTATAGCTCTTCGATCGTGGCTCCGCGGTTTCTCAGTTCTTCCGCCAATCGGTATACGATCGAAAGTCGCTCGCTATTTTCGGCAATGAAAGCTTCCCACCACTTTGTGATGGCGTCGGGGGCGCCACGAAGTAGCCGTGCTCCAAGTTCGTTGAGGGCCTCATCGATTTCGGAGTCTGGCCAAGTGGTCAGGTCGGAGATTAGCCAAGAGGTTGTTGCTTTTCTCTGCGTAAGAGCAAGGCTGAATTCGATGGGATCGATTGCTTCGGATCCACGCGACTTCAAAAAATCGTAGAGGTTGGTGACCGAACGAGACTGTTTTACGAGGCACTCTGCTAGATAGTAGAACGATACGAGCGATCCGTCGTCCCCGCCTCTGGCTTCTTCCTCAAGGCTACGCCACCACTCCGTCGCCGTCACATCAGCTCCATTAGCCGTGCACCTTCGGTCCGCATCACTCAGCAGATAATCGATATCTTGCGACGTCAATTGAAAGCGGCCGATCTCCGCGAAAACCTGCCGGCCCGGCCCGGAGTTTTTGAATGTCTCGAGAAGTGGACTAAGGGTGATTTTCAATGTATCGCCCCTGCAAGCTGCACGATGACGTCGACGCTAGTAACTCCTGCGTGTTCGTCGAGCACCGCGAGGAGTTGGCCAATTGACACCGAGTGCTCGGCAAGAGTCTTTGCTAAGCGCCATTGATTTCTAGTTGAGTTGAGAGCAGCGTAGCTTGACCACCAATCGAGCGTCACTTGCTGACTTGGTCGCAAGATCTGGCGAGCAAGGTCAGCCAATTCCTGTTCCAGTCGATCGAGCGCGGGCGACGATTCTCCACGCCTCAGCACGAGGTGTCCGGCTGCGGTAGGTGACGGGACATGGATCGTATCGGTTTCTTGTGTGAAGAGCGCGCGCGCGTCATCTCGCGGCAATGCCTTACTGGTCGATTGCATTGTCGGTATCCCCAGCGCATCCGCTAGCGCCTCATCCAACGTCTTTGACTTCGGGTACTCGCACGCTATTGCCGGTACGTTTAGCATTTTTGCAACACGCGCGTGCTCTGCGAGGCCCTTCGAATAGGGAACATCTGAACCCCGTAGCATATTCTCCGCGCTATTCAAGAGTTCTATCGCTCGGCTGGGTCGGCCGATTGAATTGAGATATTCGGCGTAGGCAATTGTTCCGTCCACGTTGGGGATCATGTACTTAGTTTCATGCTCCTGCAGTGAACGCCAGGTTGTGCGCATGAGCGTTCTGAACTCCAAGCTCAGCGCCGCGCGTCGTTTAGAACTCGCACGGGAGAGCGCGCGTGCCGCGGTTGCCAGAAGTTGTGCCTCACCAAATTGAGCGAGTATCGGATACTGTTGCCCAACGCCGAGGGAATTGGCTATCGAAAGGCGGTCAATAGCGAGCAATGAACCTTTCGCGGCGAGAATCATCCCAATTGTGCACTGCTCCCAAGCGATTTGGAGCAGATGCGGGTTTTCAGAACGTGAGAGACCCACTTCCTTCATCACTCGCATAGCGACTTCGTAGCGCCTCAAATACACAAAGCCCTCGGCGATCGTTTGCAACCAATATCGGCGATCGATCTCAACCGTGCCGTTAAGTACACGCTTGAACTCTGACTCGAGCATAGCTTCAGCGTGCTTCGAGCCGCGAAGCGCGGCGAAGAGCGCTAGCCACAGTCGTTTATGCGCCGCTTCGTCCGTTTGTCCCGCTTCGACGTGTTTGTGATACAGCCAAAGTACGTTTTGCTCTGCAGCGACAACGTCCCCTTCATAAAACTCGCGCCAACCTTCTGCCTGATAGGTCAGGCCGAGCCTTTCGACGTTATTTCCGAGCGCGTGAAGTGCCGCAGCGCGTCGGCTGAATCGCTGCGCTTCCGCGGATTCATTTCGCTCCGTATGCAGTTGTCCTAGGGTCCGCAATGCTTCTGCTAGCAAATAGCGCGAGCGATACGGCGGGCAAATATTTGCGTCGATCGCAGCCTGCCCTCCGACAAGCTTCTTTGCGAGCTGGAGGTGGAATTCTGGATCGAATGCGGCCGAAGTTGCGTGTCGCGTTACTTGCCGTTCAAAGACCTCGTATGCCCCATCGTAGTCGTCGCGGTCCAAACGTTCCTGAATGCGATTCGCTACGTCATCGATTCTCCGCGTTTCGCCATCAGCACTGGTCAGCCAAAACTTGACCACTACGTTGCGCATTACGGGATGCACGTCAATTCGATACCCGTTGTCCTCTTGGACCAAACCCAGGAGGCCGCTCGGCTCGAGTTGGTCTCGGAGTGTCTTGAAGAGCTGCTCACGCGGGATGTCAGGCAATTGACCAGCCAAAACGTCAAACGTAGAGGACTCACTGGACTCGATGATCTTCGCCATGATCTTCGAAAACAGTGGGTTTGCCGCCAGCGACCGAGTGGCAAGCCTTAACCAGTCGTACCTCCGCATCGCTCGCGTTGATCTCTTGCTTTCGCTTTCGACGCTCGCGAGAACCGCAAGTTGCGCATCGTCACCCATCAGCTTTAGCCAAGCATCAAATTTCGTGCAACCCATCCTAGTGGCCGCCGCCGCGCACGCCTTGATGACTTGAGGGTGGAATCCGACCAGTTCTAAGAACTCCTTGAGTGCGTTACTAGAATCTTTAGTGCCAATGTTCTTTTGCCAAAGGGCGAGAGCATCCGCGGGCAACATTCCGTTCGCGGAATCACCAAGTGGATACATGAGCACCGAATCTAACGGCGCAAATACTGACGCATCTTCGTCAGCCGAATCTTCCAGATTCGCGGGCCGGTTTCGACTCGTGATCAGGAGCTTCGCTTTACTTTCCGCGAGCCTTCTTAAAAATAGTCCGTCCTTCGGGTTTCTTAGGCGCCGCTGAGAGCGCTTGAGCTTATCCGTCTCCGTAAGATTCTCGATGTCCAGCTCGTTGAGGCTAGTAGTGTTTGATCGATCTTGGAGGCCCATATTGGCGTACGCGCCCATCTCGCGTTCGAGACCATCCAAGATGAGCAGAACGGGCTTCGCGTTTAGGGCGGCGATTAACACATCGTCGCTGCCCGGTACAACGCCAAGGAAGTCTGCCAGGTGGCTTCGAAAGCTTGCCATCGTATAGCCGGGCTGATAGAAACTCACCCACATCGTGCCTGAGAATCCTCGCGCCTTCAGCGATTCCAGCCGGCCTCCGTCACTCTGATCTTGTGGTGCTTCACCATACAGGTGGGAGAGCCAATACCACGTAAGGAACGACTTTCCTCCACCCCCAACTTGGTAAATGCAGAATGTTGAATATTTTCCGTATTCAGAATCTGGCTTCAAAAGCCACTGATCGAGAATCTCAATTTCTTGCTTACGTCCAACAAAATCGGACAATTCTCGCTGGGAATACGGTTGATGATTCCATCGACGCCACTGGTTCAACGATTCCGCGCTGTCATCACTCAATTGCAACGCCGGCGGAACTGCGCTCACCGATCTTGGCTGGAAGAGTTGCAGATTCTCGATCCGAGCAAATAGCCTAACTTGGCTCCAGTCAAGTGTGTTTGAAAACATCTCCTTCTGGCCAGTAATGAAGGCGTCTGCCAAGTGCCCAGTTTTTGCAAGCGCGCGCCAAAACGGAACCATGAAGTCGTGCAAATGTGCTGTTCTAACGACTCCGCTCCAGGCGAGGACGGCAAGGGGACCGACGACTTCGGTCGGGGCTTCGAGTACCGCGCGAGCGATCGAACCGGCGGCGAAGGAGCCATGCGGAGCATCTCCCGATCCGTCAAATTGCAAGACGCAAAGTCGCAACCTAAAGAGATCGGTGAGGCGGTTGGTCAATTCTTCCTGAGTTACTTCGCGATCGAGCTTAAGGGCCGCGGAGTTCCCTTTGGCAATAATCCAAAGGACCTGTACGTTGTTGAGCTCTCGAAGATGCTTGAAGTCGTCCCATTTGGTGACCGTCTCGACCGTGACAGCCCAACCTTCTTTACGTAGTCCTTCTGCGACGACGTCGCAATCATTTAAGGAGGCAAATTCTTGAGCGGCAAATACAATCAGCACGGCGGGGCTTGCGAGTTCGGCGGGTTGCGTCTCCACCAAGTTGCCCACGGCACGAACGATGCAAGTCCCTTTGTAAAATGCAAATTGATCCCTCAGTTGATATCTACACGGAAGAATCTCCCAAGGAAAAGAATCGTACGGTGCGGGTGCGTGAACACGACAAGCTAGACCATGGCGGCGAATTTCATTCGCTACTGGCGCGTCAAGCCTGGGTACGTTTCGCCAAGCGACCTGCACGAACGCGCCCACGTGCGTACGCATCTCACTCAGCGATGAACTTGCTTCTGGAGAACATGCCTCCTGAGCGTACTTAGCACCCACGCGAAAGTATGTTGAAGCCGGAATCGACTGCGTGTGACCCATTGACGTGCAGGTCAGCACACCGTCCGCGTTCTCGCGAATGTAAATGTCACCGTCGACGCTGTTCGCAGCAACTGCCGCGCGGCCGATACCAATCCCATCCGATACCAGGACGTTGGCTAGCACAGGCAGGAGCGCAATGCCTTCATGTTTCGCATTCTGTTCGTCAATATCTGGTGCATTTGTGAACTTAAGATCGTCTAATTCTTCGCTACCAGAGTCGGGATTTTGGAGCGCAGGTGGCGGATCGATGTTTGCGAGCACATGGTTTCGGAGCATTCGGAAATAGGCGTATGATGCTGGTTCGTCTTGCCCAGAGACTTCATCCGCATCCGCGATACCAGCTCGCTCGCCGAGCTTCGACAAAATCTGTGCGCCAGCTTCGGAAAAGGTACTTCGACGTGTTGATTCAATCGCGTTCTTGAGGAACTGCTCAGCAACGCTGCTTCGCAACCAAGTCCTAATTTGCGTGGGCTTCAGTACGTCGAGCCAGAGCTTTGCTCTGTCGTGCACCCTGCCTTGGTGGCTCGTCAAACTAACATAGATGACTGAGATGTCCACAAAATGGGACATCTCGATCAGATGGTCATTCCATTGTGTGTGTAGCCTTAGTTTCGGTCGCTTATTTGTGCCTTTATCAACTGCTTTGCTAATCTTTCCATCTGCAACCGCGGTGCGAGCCATCGTCAACCGATTTCCAGTAACCCGATCCGCAAGTTGCTGTGGAAGATGCTCTCGGTCGGTGGCGACCGCCAAGGTTGTTATGGTGATTCCTTCGGCATTACGTAAGTTTTCACCGAACTGCCTCGAGCTCGGCTCGAAAAACTTCACGCCGGCTTTGATTGCGGATTCGCTGTCTTCATCCACAAAGCAGCCGGCAATAACGCTGCACCATATTGAGAACCTGCTGTTATCTGTGCGCGGCTCCAGCATGTCGCTACATTGTATAGTGCTTTGCGCTTGGCTCGGCGTCAACGTATCCGAATTTTCGCGCTTTCGACGACATTTCGTTGCTTCTTGCACAAGTTACGGAACATGTTATTTCGATGTTATTTTCCGACGATTGTCATTTCAGAAAATAACTTCATAAACAGGATTAACATCCTGAAAACTGCTTTCAAGGCCGAGGGGATAAGACCTCGGCAAGAAGGTAAGAAATGTCCAGCTCCATCAATTCAGAAATGCGCGAGATTGACCGCCAAGATGACGGCGATCTCGGCCTCGTCGAAAACCTGAAGGCGATCCTAACCGTTCGCTCCATAGCAAGGCTGATCTGCCTTGCTATGCTCGTCGACCTCTTTTTGACGTTTGGCACCCCGGCATCTGCGTCAGGGTTCCCATCCGCCGAAGCGAGCGAAGTGATGCTGTGATCCAGCCGCTCGTCACCACCATCGTCGACGCATGCCACGAAGTCCTGGGGGTCAACCTCCGGGACAAGTCGGTCGAATTCGTCGGTCTGTTCTTGGAGTGGGAAGACTCCATGACCCAAGTGTGCGGCCTCGACGCGGTATCGAAAGCGCTTGCGGAACTCGCGCTGTTGGGCCCAGGAGCGGCAGAAGCTTGGATTAAAACGCTGATGCGCTTTGACGAAGTGCCCTCATTCGAAGTGGCACTCGTCCTCACCAAGTTGGACTTGGCCCGCGCACGGGCCAAGGGTCGTCAAGAGACGACGAACCTGGTTCCGCGCCCGATGGGAGCTCGTGATCGCATTCGTCAGACCGTGCACAGCTGGGGGCGCGACTGATGGTCGAATTCAGCGACGGCATAGGAGGTCGGCGATGATCACCCTCCCCGTGCCCGATCCGGATGGCCACGGTGATACCCATAAGGTAACGCCTGATGAGTTAATTGTCGCCAACTGGGCTTCGCAAACCGTTATTGGGCAGGGTGACGCTTATTCGATGCTCAAAGGTCTGGTCAAAAGGTATCGGCATCTACCGCGGCATCAGCCTCCGGGCGCGATTGCCCTGGTTGGGCCCGCTGGATGTGGCAAATCCTCCGTCGTCACGGCCGTTTGCTCCGAGGCTGGCCTGCCCGTGGTGAAGCTGGATGCCGCCAGTGGTGCAACTACGCATGAGTTTGGACGGATGGCGGTGCAGGGCTTTCGCTTAGCAGGTATCGCGATGATTCCGGATCCGGAGGCGATTATCCTCGTCACAAATACTCTCGGTGCTGCGGTCGAAAGCATGGCCGCGATCGGTCGCTTGGTTTGTGGACCGGAGCCGGTGATTTTTGCGGACGAAGGCAGGCGCCGACACCTCAATCTCCACTTGTGCCAGTGGATTATTGAGATTCGCGCGCTTCCCGTGGTGCTGGAATTTGGGGAGATCAAAGTCGAATCCAATGCGACGCCCGTGCCATTCATCGAGTTCGTAAGGTTTGCAGTCCCATTTCGGCGGCTGACTACAAATGACCTGTACGCCATTCTCTCGACATCTCCGTCCAGCCCTCTCCGTGGTTTGGTGGAGGCCGCGAAGCTATTGGGAGTGGGCCTGGAGTTCTGCGAAATGGCCCTGCTCGAGATGGCGACTGCGGCGATGGCCTGTTATCCCGAAGCAGGTGGGCACGGCCTCACACGCATCATCGACTCGCTGGAAGCCCGACTCTGGGCATCAGGTGTCGCCGCCAATCTGGAGAAACCATGAAAATTATCAAATTTGGATCAACCATTTTTGGAAAAATCGAACCGGCGTTCGCGCCAGAATTTGGGAGCCGGCCGCGACAGCCTAAGGAAGAAGTTCGGCCGAATTGGATTCCAATTCGTCCTCATCGAACCGACGCGATTTCTTCCAACGACCTAGCAACGCTCACCGAATGTCAGACGGGTGCGGAACCACTTTGTGGTCAGGGCACTGTACCTACATTCGTTAATGCGTTAGCCCTGATGCGTGTCGAAGGCGAAGCCAACTTGGCACCGAAGTTCACTGATCTTTACCTTGGGTGGGAATCAGTTCGGGATCGCCATGTATTGGCCATCGGCCGAACCGGCGCGGGGAAGACCTCCAAGGTCATTTTGCCGATGCTTTACAGTGATCTACAGAACAGTGCACGATCTATAATCGTCGTCGATGCTAAGGGCGATTTGACCGCTCCCGTCATCGAGATGACGAAGCAAGTTCGCGGCAAATCCGCGAAAATCCAATACATTTCATTCAGCGAACCGGAACTCAGTCTCGGTTTCAACCCGATCGCAAACATTACTACTAGGAGCGAAGCTCGAGAGATTGCCATCGCACTCAGTCTTTCCGAGCCTCCCGGCGATAACGAAACACCGTTCTTCCGGATGCAGGCTACGAAGCTCCTGACGGCTCTGATTGTTGCCCTCCAAAAGCACCCGAGTCGATGCAACTTGAAGTTCCTAAATCAATTTCTAAACATGTCACCGACGGAGATGGCGAAAGCTGCAAAGGCATTGGGGATGGACACCGAGTCTGGGCCGATCCATTTGGTCCTCATGGACAATAAAAACTGCGAGACTGTTTTGATGGAAGCGACTAACTACGTCCCCTTCGATGACGAGGATGTGATGGCGACCACGTCCACAGCCGAGTTCCAATTTGAGCAGCTTCTTGCAGAACCAACCGTCTTAATCATCCGGATGCCCGAGGGGGTCCGCAGGCTAGGCGGTCTGCACTCGCTGATGATCCTGCGATTATTTGCGTGGGTCGTTTCAAGCGCAGATCGTGAACCGACAAAGCGCTTAGCGCGCCCGGTCAGTTGCTTCATCGACGAATTTGCCACCGTCGGACGTCTTCCTGAAGTCGAGCGGGCGTTGGCCACATTCCGCTCGAGAGGCTTTAGTTTCGTGGCGGCGATCCAGTCGATGTCCCAACTCGCTGGCGTGTACGGAGAAGCGCGTGCGCAGACAATCGCGAACTCGTTTTCGACTCTAATCCTCATTCCACCTGTTGCAGAAGCAGATGCACATACAGGGACCGTGCGGTCAGGGACGATGACGGTATGTCAGCTGGAGACCGCCGGTATCCACAACGAATTCATCGTTCGCGAGTCGATCGGGCCCCGACCTGTACTCACGACGAGCGAACTAATGGCCCCACCGTGCCACCCCGAGCGCGGTCCGCTGATAACTCTCTTCGTTGCCGACCGGCATCCAGTACTCGCGTACCTGTTGCCGATTTGGAAGTATCCAGCGTTCACCGGAATGGATCGATCTAAGGGCGGCGGACCGAACGGGAAAGTGCCCCGGCGGACACGGCAATTAGGCAGTCCAAAAGCTGATTCCTCGTTCGATGTGAAGTCAAGTGACGGATTTACCAACTCGTCAAAGCTCGGAAATCGCGCTTTGTCCCAAAAGATCGACTCGACTAAAGCAGAGCTAGGTTGGGGTTCTTGTTCGTATGGTGCGAAAACTTGGTTCACAGGCTTCGAAACGCAGAATGCCGAAAGGCTGCCAGCTGTGCTACGTCTTTTAGAAGAGCTAAAGCAGCGCGGAGCGACGATTATGGAGTTTATGCGAGCTTGCCAGTTGAGTTCGACCGCGAACATACTAGCCAATCTGAGCTTTCTCGACTATCTGAGAAGAAAGGAGGCGGATGAGGAGCGCCGCATGATCGAGAGCTACGAAGACGACTAGACTTCGCCATGCCTAAATGAAAATGGGGCGACTCTCGTCGCCCCAAAATGACCAAATTGAGAAGACTAGCCCTTGGCTTTGCCTTTCGTGCCTTTCTTAGCTTTGTCCTCTTTGGCTTCCTTAGCCTCTTCCTTATCTGAGGTGTTCTCGACGCTCGCGATCTTGCCCGAGTCCGCGTTGACGTTGACTTCCTTCATCGTCTTGCCCATCATTACAATGACCTCGTACTGCCACTGGCCGTCCTCTTTCTCAAGCTTCGGCGTGCCCTTCAG
>JBBRML010000065.1:0-23851 GCA_038230855.1 Fimbriimonadales bacterium
CGTTGGTGGTTCCCACTTCAAGTGGGAGTCTGAAGAGCTGAAGAATGTCTGCGCCATCGCACGACCCAACGAGCCTATCTTGCTCGCTGAAAAGAACAACCTCACGACTTACGAGCGAAACGCTTGGAACATCGTTCCTGGAAAGGGTCTGGTTCGGTTCGAACCTCACGCTGGTGTAACCGTTTCATATGACTGCGAATTTCCCGAAGCGGGTCGCGCGCTTGCGGAGTCAGGCGTGCTCATTCAGTGCGTCCCCGCCTGGACCGAATCAGTCCGGGGATTTCACCGCGTTCGATGGAGTTGTCTGGCACGTGCCGTTGAAAACCAAACCGTTGTCGTACATGCCTCCTTGCTAGGCGGGTTTGGGCGCGAACCGATCCCGTTTAGTTACGGATCTAGTGCGATTATCGGACCGCCAATCGACCCCTTCCCTCCCGACGCTATCTTGCGGGAAACGCCGCTGAACGAAGAAGGAGTAGCCCTCGCGGATATTGACCTCGACGTTCTCGTCGAAGCACGAAACCAAGGCGAAGTCCGGAACTGGAACGACCGTAATTCCGGCGAATACCGTGTTATTTGATCTCGATATCCGTGAACGGAATATTGTTCGGCCCTAGCATCGGAGCGTGGCCGTCCCAACGTTCGATAGCCAATCTTCGGAGTTCAAGCCGCTTTAGCTCAAGAACCTTCTCGCCCTGTAGCGCAAGCAAACCGTTGATTTCCGCGTCTCGTTTCGCGTTCGTCAGGGTCGTCTCGGCATCAATCGTTGCCCTCTGTAACCCGACACGGGCGAGTTCCAAGGCATTCTTCATCGCAATGCGCTCATCGACTTTTATCTTTACTTCTCCGTTCGGATAGACCTCGCCGATGAAAACGTCGTCAACGGTCAAGCCCCATCGCGCGAGGATCGGCGCGACGACGTCTTTGACGTCCTTACCTAACGTCGCACGATCCTTCGAGGTCAAGTCAAATATCGACTTCTTCCCGCTGACCGCATTCACCGCGTAGATCGTCGTCCATCGAATGAACTCTCGCTGAATCTCTTTGATGTCCTCCGAGCCGAAGTTCTGAAAAGCGAGGAGCACGTTCGCGGGGTCGACGTGGTAGCTAACCGTGAGGTCAACCGGCAAAATGCTGCCCTCAACGGTGCTTGCCCGAATGCTATCGTCTCCCAGCCGCTCGCCCTCACTTCCCCGCTTCGTATACGTTGCGTTGTGCACGCTGGTCGGATAAACGATGAGGTGATCGCGTAAGCCGAGCCACAAGACTTGCGGCCGAACTAGTTTCTCGCTGATGCCCGAAGTCGCATTAAATTTGATGCCAACGCTGGCGGGCGGTACCTGCGCCGTACAACCGACAAGGGCGATCGCGGCAAGAGCAACCCCGAGTACGTGAGTTATTTTCATCGTCGCCCTCCCATCTGGCCAAGAATGTCTGATGTGATGATCACGTTTTGTCCTGGTTTCGGGCTAATCGCCGGCAGTTTGCCGTCCCACTTTTTGAGCGCCTGCTCCGTGGCTTGTAGCTTTAGCAAATCGATGGATCGATCCTTCGTCTGGGAAGCGCTCAGTTGGGCTGCCTTGTTATTCGCTTCACCCTTGACGATCGCAACCTGACGCTCGATCTCGGCGATCTCGCGTTTGAGCCGACTTATCTCAAGTTCAATATACGAATTGACTCTGCTCGTGATTTTTGACTGAAATTCAGCCGACGGGTAACTCGCGCCTAGCATGACGATTTCGACCGAAATGCCCTTCTGAGCCATGCGCTCACGCAAGAGAGTCGTCATCTTCTGTGAGGCCTCAAGTCGCTTTGGCCCCATCAGAGAGAATAGGTCGTACTGCGTGCTGATGTCGTTGGCGACTTCTTTTGTTGCGCGCCGAATATATCCGGTTTGGACGTCGACAATTGGGATCGCTCCAAACTCATTAAAGACCTGTATCACGTTTTCCGGGAGGACTCTGTATATCACAGAGACGTCGAAAGTCGTGTTGGCGTTGTCATTGGTCGTAACGAGAATGCCGTCCGCCGAGCGATCTTCGCCCGCAGTTGGGTCCTCGGTGTACAACGCATTCATGAGCTTGGTCGGATAGATAAACAGCTGGCGTCGCCAGCCGACGTAGACTGCTTGCGGCTTCAGGACTTCGGGGAGCAATCCTTCAGAGGCATCATAGATAACTCCGACATTTCCAGCTGGAATCCATTTCGTCCGTGACCACATGAAGATGAACGTGAAGAGTCCGAGCACGGCAAAAATCAGCGCACCACGCACAAAACTCTTGAATTTGATCTGCTTCAACTGTCGACCTCGATCTTGTGAACTTCTCCGCTCGCTTCCGCGAGCTCAGCCTCTGCCTTCTCACGCAAGCGAGTTTCCTCAAGATCAATCGTTTCGTCGCGGGCCTGCCATGCTCCAAAACTACGCTTCACGCGCCTGATTTGGTCACGGAAGATATACGCTCCTCCGCCGACCACAACGATTATTGGCAAGAGCACGGTTAATAACGTTTCGAATGCTGGACCCATGGTTCCCGGTACCGACATCAAGATCATACAGCGGTTGGCCGTGTCCGTTGCGTCGGGATGAGAAAATCCAGACTCTATTCAGTCACAATCCCACCATGTCCTTCCACCGCCGAATGCGAAGTTTTGCGCCTGACCAGATTCAAATTACCGACGAGTTCTGGTCTACGTGGCATAAAACTCTCAGCATGGCCGCGCTACCCCACCAGTTCCAGCAGTTGGTGGATTCGGGTCGAATCGCGAACTTCGAACGAGTTTGGGGAGCGAACGGCGGCACTTTCGAAGGATATCGATTCAATGACAGCGACGTATACAAGTGGCAAGAGGCTACGGCGTACGCTCTTAAGAACGTTGATAATCCAAAACTTCGAGAGCAGTTTGAGCTGACTGTCGACGTCGTAGAGCGCACGCAGATGGCAGACGGGTACGTCAATTCATACATCCAGAACGGACGTCTTGAAGACCGTTTGCGCAATCTGAATGCGCTGCACGAACTGTACTGTCTTGGACATTTGATCGAGGCGGGAGTGGCTGCAAAGATTTACCTCGGTCACGACCGATTGTACAGAATCGCGGTTCGGGCCGCGGATTTTGTGTGTGATGTCTTCGGACCGGATAAACGGTTGGGCTTCTGCGGGCATGAAGAGATCGAGCTTGCCCTCATCAAATTATCCAGCTGCTCCGCAGACAACAAATATCGCGAGCTGGCGCATTGGATGATTGAGAAGCGGGGCCAGCGCCCGAGCATCTTCGACGCCGAATTGAAAGACGAACGCGCGCTAAGTCTAAGTCCGCTTTCCGCAAAGCTCATGAAGTCCACGACTGGATACAGTGGCGAGTACGCACAAGATCACGCTCCGATTCGGGAGCATGATGCCGTAGTAGGGCACGCCGTGCGAGCGATGTACCTTTACATAGCTGCTACCGATCTCGCGGACGGCAAAAATGATGAGGAACTTGAGCTGGCCCTCACTCGGTGCTGGGACAGCCTCACCTCCAAGCGAATGTACATCACGGGTGGCATCGGACCAAGCGGCGAGAACGAAGGATTTACTCACGACTTTGATCTCCCAAACAGCACCGCTTACGCTGAGACGTGCGCTGCGATTGGCTTGGCAATCTGGGGACACCGCATGCTCGAACAGACGGAGAATGCCGACTACGCGGATACGATGGAACGAGCATTCTATAACGGCGCGCTGAGCGGAATCTCGCTTGACGGTACTGGCTACTTTTACGACAACCCGCTGGAAAGTCGCGGCAATAACAAGCGCACCCCGTGGTTTGGATGTGCTTGCTGCCCGCCCAACATTGCCCGCCTGATCGCATCCGTCGGCCAGTACGCATTTGGAATCTCGGACCGATCATTCTACATTCACATGCCGATCGGGGCTGTTGCAAAGGCGAAAATCGCGGGTCAAGATGTCAAGTTCACTTTGACCGGAACCTATCCCTGGAACGGAACATTTTCGCTGGAAGTCAACCTCGAAGAGCCAACGTCATTCGAAGTGTGCGTGCGGATTCCGGAGTGGGCGGACGAAGTCGCAACCGAGATCGCAGGAGCTTCGGAAGAGGCCGATTACCGGTCTGGATACGCTGTCTTCGATCGCACGTGGAGGGACGGTGACGTGTTGCAAGTTGACCTAGAAATGGAGCCCAAATGGATTGAAGCGAATCCACTCGTTCGCGATGACATCGGTCGCGTCGCCTTAACGCGCGGGCCTTTGGTTTTCTGCGCGGAGGAGCACGACCTCGGATACGCCCCCCAACTTCTTTCGGTGGATACAGAAGCGGAGCCAGAAATCGGACCGTCCAAGGCATTTCCAAATGCAAGGAGCCTGAACGTTGAGGGCGAAGCGCTAGTCGCAGACCCTGCCGACTCGCTCTACATGCCCGCCGGCTCCACATCGACGCGGGCGACGTCAGCGGCCATGATTCCCTACTACCTATGGAATAACCGCGGACCAAATAACATGCAGGTGTGGCTGAGGCAGAGATAGCAAGTTGAAGTTTCTTGGTTTTGGTCGTGCAGTCAAGCCGCAGTCTGAACGCAGCGAACTCTACCTCGCCGTTGACTCGGCGATGGCACCGGCTCGAGCGTACGCAAAGTCGCATGCTGGCGACATTCAACTCATCGATGTTACGGAAGACGGCGACGTGATTGTGAAATTGCGCGGGTCCTGCGCCCTGTGTCCTCTTGCGACAATTACCCTCAAAGTTGAAGTGGAGCGACGGCTCAGAGAACGGGTCCCAGGAATTCGTCGTATATTGACGAAGTAGTGCGTCAAAATAGACTCAACGTAGCGTACGCACCGTCATAGAGATTTACAGATGAACACTTCTAAGAGCCTAGCTATCTTTTTCTTTGCTTTCGCAGCAACACACGCCCTCAGTCAAACCGTCGCCACTGGAGCGGTCAAGGCAACTTCCGCCACCGACCTCAAGGTTGGAGACCAAGCACCAAAACTTGAGCCGTTCCGCGTCGTCAAGGGCCAGCCGGTCAAGCTTGGCAACGGCAAAGTGAACGTGGTCGAATTCTGGGCGACTTGGTGTGGGCCCTGCAAGAAATCGATTCCTCACCTTACCGAGCTTGCCCACAAGTATGGAGGCAAGGTTTCATTCACGGGCGTGAGTGTCTCAGAAGTGCACCGAGGTGACGACTTCACCGCGGTGCCCGATCGCGTTTCGACCTTCGTCAAGACGATGGGTAGCTCGATGGACTACAACGTCGTGATGGATGGTGCGAAAGCGACGATCAATACGGCTTGGATGGAAGCGGCTGGCCAAGATGGGATTCCAACGGCTTTCGTTGTGGACCAAAAAGGTCGAATCGCTTGGATCGGGCACCCAATGGATAACCTTGACAAGGTCCTTGACGGAGTTATCGACGGCAGTTGGGATATTAAGAAGGAGGCCAAGAAGGGCGCTGAAGCTCTCGCTGTCAAGAAGGACATGATGGCGGTTGGTGCCATCTTGCAGTCCGCTTTCCAAAGTGGCGACACCAAGAAGATGCTTGCCGCCCTTGACGTCGCGATCGAGAAGTATCCGAGACTGACTGTCCAATTGGGCACCACCAAATTTGGCGTGCTCATGCAAGCGGGTGAAGTTGCCGCAGCGTGCGAATACGCCGACAAGAAGCTCTTCACTGCGCTCAATGACGATGCGATGAACTTGAATCAGGTGGCATGGGGCCTGGTCGAGAAGGAAGCACTCAAGGGTGCCGACTACAACATCGCCGTCAAATTTGCAAAGAGAGCGGTGGAGCTGACGGGGGCAAAGGACGCAAACATCCTTGACACGCTAGGTCTTAGCTATTATCGGGCAGGCGATAAAGCGCACGCCGTCGAAACCGAGACCCTCGCGGTCGCTCGGGCGAAGGATGACGCCTCAATCGACATCTCCACCAAAAAAGAACTCGCTGCTCGGCTCGAGTTGTTCAAAAAGCCCTGATCTGCTGAGGCAAATACATGACCAGCTCGGAACGCGAGCTGGTCAGGCCGTATCAATAATCTCACGATTTCATTGATACTACGCATACCTTGAGGTGCGTTACCAAAGCTGCCTTACTGTTTTCGACACTGACGCTTGGGTCGTGTAACCCAACGCCGAATTCCAAGGTCATTCAATTACGATATATGGCCTGGGGCAACCCCGAGCAGCTCGCGTTGGAGCAGAAATTGTGCGACCAGTTCAACGCTGAAAACTCGGACGTCCACGTAAGCTTCCTCAAGGTGCCCGGCTCCGCGTACCTAAACAAAGCAATCGTCATGTTCGCGTCGCGAACCGCTCCCGATGTCGTGCGGATCGATCACTACAATTTCCCGCAGCTTTTTCACCGCGAATACTTTCACGATCTGACCGATTTTGCCAAGAATGATCCCTCGTTTCACGAATCGGATTACGAGCCGGCGGCGCTTGACGAATGCAAAGTCAACGGGCGTCTTTACGGGCTCAGCGTCTTGTTCGGTGGTGTCCTCATCTATTACAACAAAACCCTGTTCAAGCAGGCAGGGCTTGAGGATCCGTGGGAGCTGTACCGCCGAAACGAGTGGACCTACGATAAGTTTCGAATCGTTGCGAAACGACTAACAAGGATGCAAAAGGACGGGCACGCGTCGCAGTTTGGATTTCTGTTGCCTACTTTTCCGATGAACGTGCCGATCATTCGTGCGTTCGGGGGCGAACTGCTGACCAAGGACCGGCGAGCTTCAACAGCCGATGACAAAGGATCGATTGCCGCCTATCAGTTCATGGTTGATCTCCGTTGGAAAGACCATTCAACGCCAACACCGTCCCAGGCAGCCAACTCCGCATTTGCGTTCGAATCCGGAAAGCTGGGGATGGAGGTGAATTGGATGGGCATGAGCCCGCGGTATCGGCAACTCTGCAAAGGCTTCGAGTGGGATATCGTTCCTCTGCCGCGCGGCCCCGCAGGCTACGCGACAATCCAAAAGGGAAACCAGCTGGTCGTGTATCGAGAGTCGAAACATCCCGAAGCCGCCTGGCGTTTTGCTCGATACATTACGGGTGTCGCGGTTGAAAAGCAGCTTTATGTCGATCTGCGGCGCTCGTATCCCACTCGACGCGCCGTTTCGCACTCACCGGAGTTCTTCAAAGCTACGCAACCACCGTTCAACACCTCGGCATTCACCGATGCAATTGCCCAGGGAAGCCAGCTACCAATCGATCAGCGTTGGTCAGAATGGACAACCGCCTACAACATGGAAGTGGACGCTCTCTTCAGCGGACGCTCTTTGGATGTCAGAGCAGTCCTTGGTCGTGCGAGAATGCAAGTGGACGCGGTCTTGAGAGACGAAGAGGGTTACTGATGGCGCGCTCCAAATTTCACAGGGCGCAAAGTTTTTGGGGAATGGTCTTCATTCTTCCCTGGCTTATTGGATTTCTCGGCTTCACTGCCGGGCCTATGCTGGCTTCCCTATTCCTTTCATTTACCAAATACGATCTGCACTCGGTTGACTGGGTCGGCGCGGAAAACTATCGTCGGATCCTCACGAAAGACCCGCTTTTCTGGAAAACCCTCCACACGACTGTCGTCTACGCGGCATTCGCCGTTCCGCTCGGCGTTGCGGGATCCCTTGCGATTGCGCTTCTCCTGAACCAACAGGTCAAGGGGCAGCGAATCTTTCGCACCCTCTTCTATCTACCTTCGCTTGTTCCGGCTGTGGCCTCGGCGCTGCTGTGGCAGTGGATTTTCAATGCGGACAACGGAATTCTCAACCGCATTCTTGGCCTCTTCGGCGCCCCGGCCATCGAGTGGCTGTCGAACGAAAAATGGACCCTTCCTGCCTTCATTTTGATGTCGCTATGGGGCGTCGGTGGCGGACGTATGATCATCTTCCTTGCGGGTCTGCAAGGGATATCTGAAACGTACTACGAGGCGGCAAAACTTGACGGAGCATCGAGCTGGCAACAGTTTAGGGCGGTAACTCTTCCCCTGATCTCGCCCGTCATGTTCTTCAACCTGATCCTCGGGGCGATTGGCTCGTTTCAGGTGTTCACCAGTGCGTACGTCATGACTGGTGGAGGCCCAAATAACGCGAGCCTCTTTTACGCCCTCTACCTATTTCGAAACGCTTTCGAGTATTTCAAGCTAGGTAAGGCGAGCGCGCTGGCGTGGATTCTCTTCGTCATTCTGCTTGGCCTGACGGCGATCCAATTCCGCTTTGCCAAGCGCTGGGTTCACTACGAAGGAGGTCCGCACTGAGTCGCCGACTTCTGATCTACGTCGCTCTAATCGGGGGATCGATTATGTTCTCGATACCGTTCCTCTGGCTCCTGAGCACGGCGCTCAAGTCGTCTCAGGAATACGCGACGAATCCGGGCGGTTTACTTCCCAAACATTTTGAGCTTGGGAACTTTCAGAAGGCGTGGACAGCGTTGCCGTTTGTTCGATTCGTGCTGAACACGATCTTTATCACCGTTGTTTGCACCATCGGCCAGGTCCTGACGGGTTCGCTTGTCGCCTACGGCTTTAGTCGCTTCCAGTTCCGGCTACGCAATCCGCTGTTCTACGTGATGCTCGCAACAATGATGTTGCCCGGTCAGGTCACGATGATTCAAGTCTTTCTCATCTGGCGAACCCTCGGGGCGATTGACACCTTCTACCCTCTCATCGTGCCCGCGTTTTTCGGCGGCGGAGCATTCAACATCTTTCTTCTTCGCCAGTTTTTCTTGACGATTCCCAAGGAATACGATGAGGCGGCCATGATTGACGGGGCCCATTTCATCACAATCTGGTGGCGGATATTGTTGCCACTGAGCGCCCCCGCGATCGCAACCGTCGCCGTTTTCAGCTTTATCGGTCATTGGGACTCGTTCGAGGGCCCGCTGATTTATCTCAACTCGCCGGAGAAGTACACCGTTGCCGTTGGATTACGTATGTTCCAGGATTCGTTTGGGACAAATTTTGAGCTCGTGATGGCCGCTGCGTTCATTCACACATTGCCGACCATATTGCTCTTCTTCTGCGCTCAAAGATACTTTCTGCGGGGCACAAACCTTTCGGGCCTCGGCGGGCGCTAGCGAAAGGTCCCTGAGTGTCGCTGGCGTTGCAACCTTCCACGGTCGCAGCGCATATCAAAGGTACGCCTCGCAAACTCAAACATGAACACACTGCTCGCACTCTCCACTCTTGCTTTGTCGACCTCGTTCCAAGCCAACCCCGAAAGGGTTTCAGTTGTCTCGGCGCTGAAGGCGGCTCAAAGCTTCACGTACAAATTCGAAATGGAAATAACGACAGCGGCGGAAAAGGTCTTAGTGACCGGCAAACTGACGCAAAGCGTGAACAAATTGGAAGGCGAATTGACTCGGTGGTCGTCAGATTGGCTTGAGTTTAAGGCGACTCACTCAGAGCAAGAGACCGAGGTTCCGACGACCATCGCAAAGTACGCGATCAACAAGGCGGGGGACATTACCGCGTGGGACGGTGGCGTCGCACAAATTGACAACGCTAGATTCTTCCTCTTCTCAAGGTTCGTGGGTCCGAAAGCCTCAGTCGCAATTGGGGATGTCTACAAAGCGGAATTCCAAGCCATCAAAGGTGGTCAGCCTGCATATTCGTACACTGGTAAGTACGTCGGACACGAAAAGCTTAAGGATATCGACATGCTCAAGTTCACCGGAAAGTATGCCGAGTCGGGGACAAATTCGCTCACGTCAACAAGCGAATTTTGGGTCAAGCCAGACGGCACGGTCGCCAAAGTGATCAGCAAGTTCGCAAACTATGACATCCCACCCATTGGTGGTCCGCAATCGGGCGTGGTTACTTACACGCTTGACAAGTGAAGCGCGTCCATGATTCTGCACTTGATGGGAAGTTAAGGTTTGCGTCGCGGCGTTAACGCGTCGTGATGAGTCATCGGGCCAGTTGCGGCAAGCGGGCTTTCGATTCAAGTTGCCAAGCTTGTCCCGGCTCAACCGCGTAGTTGCGCACAAGCAGTCTTGACATTTGTCGTTTCCTGACTCCGGATCAACTACGGCAAATATTGTTTAGCTGAGATCGAAACTCACTTTCAAGATTGAGAGCTGATGATTGAGGCGTAGTTCTCGTCAAACATCGCTCGCAATCGTTTTGCCTGGGCATCGTAAGCGGCGGGATCGGGCCAGGTCGCGCGCGGAAGCAAAACATCGCTGTCGATTCCTGCACAACAAACTGGCGACTCAAGCCCAAACACGGCGTCCGTCCGATACTCTGCTGCGTCCAATTCCCCGCTGAAAGCCGCCTGAAGCATTCGCCGCGTATACCGCAGCTTAATTCGCGATCCGACGCCGTACGGGCCGCCCGTCCAACCGGTGTTAACTAACCAGACTCGTGATCCATGTAGCCTTAGTTTCTCACCAAGCAGACCGGCGTAGACTTCCGGGTGCAGGGGCAGGAACGGCGCTCCGAAGCAAGTAGAGAATACAACGGTCGGCTCGGTGACGCCCGCTTCCGTACCCGCGACCTTCGCCGTATATCCGTTTAGGAAGTAGAACATAGCCTGCTCCACGCTCAGACGCGAGATCGGAGGAAGCACGCCAAGAGCGTCGCAGGTCAAAAATACGATGTTCTTAGGATGGCCGCCGACGCCCGGAATCGCTGCATTCTCGATGTACTCGATTGGATACGCGCATCGCGTGTTCTCAGTGAGCGAAGCGTCCTCGTAATTGGGCACGCCACCACGCAAGACGACATTTTCAAGCACCGCACCGGATTTGATCGCATTCCAGATTTCGGGCTCACCTTCCCTGGAAAGGTTGATGCATTTTGCGTAGCAGCCACCCTCAACGTTGAACACTCCATCATTGGTCCAACCGTGCTCGTCGTCTCCGATAAGACGTCGATCCGGATCAGCGGACAGGGTCGTCTTGCCCGTTCCGCTCAGGCCGAAGAATAGCGCAGTGTCACCTGCGTGGCCGATGTTTGCGGAGCAGTGCATGCTCAGCACACCACTCAGCGGGAGCAGGTAATTCATGATCGTGAACACCGATTTCTTCATCTCGCCCGCATATTCGGTGCCGGCGATCAGGACCTCGCGCGCAGCCATATTCAGTGCGATCACCGCGTCGCTGCGCGTACCGTCGATCTCGGGATTCATCAGCAACTTCCCGAAATCGACTACATGCCAATCTGGCGAGAACTCCGCAATCTCTTCAGCCGTCGGGCGAATGAGCAGCTGTTTGATAAATAACGCGTGATACGGTCGCTCGACAATAAACCTGACTGAGATTCGATGCGCGCGGTCAGCGCCGCCAAAAGTGTCGACGACGTACAGTTCCTTTTGATTTGAATAAGCGGCACAGCGAGCGCTCACCTTGTCGAAGGTTTCCGACGACATCTCGTGGTTGTTCTCCCACCAAATATGGTTAGAAGAACTAGGCTCGCGAACGGTGTGCTTATCTTTGGGTGTACGACCTGTAAAGCGACCCGAGTAAGCAACGATCGCTCCTTTGTCAGCGCGGACGCAATTGTCATTCTGCAAGCAATGCTGAACCAACGTATCGACGTCGAGGTTCCAAAAGACGGTGCTGGCGGACGAAAGGTAATCGCGTGTGGGCGTGGTTTGGTTAGACGGCATCGTTGACGTTATCCCTGTCGCTCGGGGGCCCGAACATGCCGTTGAGTGTACCTACCGGTTCGCAAAATCCCGGAGGTCAGGGCTCGTTGACCAGGACGATTCGCTTCAGATCGAGGCGGATAACTTGGCCCCGACGTGAGAGAACAAGCTTGCCCACGGAGTCGACGGGGCCCTCGATCATGCGCCTGAATCGGCGATATCCAAAGTTCGCTAGGTCGATGCCGTCAATGGAGAGCACGTCATCACCGAGTTTGACGCCCGCCTTCTCAGCAGGGCCGTCCGCAGTGACATGGACGATTTTCGCGCGCTTTTGACTCGGTGACCACGCTGCATAGAATCCGAGATCTCCGGGTGCGTCGTTGGAAACACTCTTTGTGAATTGTTCGAACCAGATTCGGCGACGCGAGTAATCGATCGTGATATTAAAGTTCTTTAGGAATTCGAATCCGACGGTGCCGTCGCTCTCCGCCGAACTAGACGGCAGGTCAATGATGTCCCACACGCTCACGGGCACCGGAACGCCAAAAATCTTTACGTCCTTCAGCTTGACGCTCCAACTGTCTACCGCACCCGAGGCAACCCCTGACTGACGGAGATAAAGGGGCTGCCTAGCGCTCGGCCAAAGTTTGGTCCGCTCCAAAACTTCCCTATGCGTGGTTGCGTAGAACGAATTGCCGGTGTCGAGGGCCAAGACCATCTTCTCGCCTGATGGGGCGACCACGGACATTTCTAAAGAGGAATGGCCGGTAGGCAGTAGCCGGGCCATAAAGGTTCGCTTGTTGTCAGGTTGGAATTGCGTAATGTCGTGCGTCTTTGGATGAAAAATGAACTTGCTGTGCTCGAAGTTTATTTCTGTCACGTCGTGCTGAATAGTCTCAAATCCGACAATTCCGTCGCAGTGAGTCCCGAACGCAAACGTGTAATCGTTGTCGCCGGTAACCACGGCTTCCATATCAGTCGAGTCGATTTTTTTGCCACCAAATAGCAACGACTTGATCTTGACCGTGTCTGCCTCTGTTTCCCGGACGAAGTCGCGGAGCGCCATTTTTCCGGTCGGCTTACCCAAGTTAATGCTGTCAGATACGACGACTGCACCACTGAATCCGCTGTCAAACATCAGCGACACTTTCTTCGCGTTCACGGTGACATCAACGATAATCGCCGTCTCTCCGATGCGAAATGGAACTTCAACCGCTGACGGGACAGCGGTCTGCATAATAGTTCCTAGTACAAAAGCGCTCAACAGGATCATGAGGTTCCTTCTATCATACGTTCAGCGCGACCGGAGGCGACCAATAAGCTGATACAAACCAAGCGGAATCGCGTGAAGGCCAAAGAAACCGAACGGAACGAGCGGCAGAATCCAGATGTATTTGGACCTGCGATCAATGATGTCAATCAGCATCCATAGGAATGTGGCGACTCCCGAAAAAATCGACAAGAAGACGGTTGCAACGGCAAACGGTGACTTGATCAGAGCGACGTCAGGAAGGTTTGTCTTCGGAAAGTTTTGGCCAGTCGGAGCAATCGGCTTGGCAAATATCCAAGCGAGCCCCACAAGCACGGCCACTCCAAGGAAAATCCGGCCGATCAAATCCCACGGTCGATTCATGCCCGCCATGAATGGCAAGACGTGACTTATCGGGTCTTCAGGTTCTGAAACCGAGTTCGTGGCGGAAGTTTGCGTTGCCATGGAGTGAGGTCAGTTTACCGACCGCGCTTGGGGCATCACCGCACCCGGCACATTCTGTATACTAGGCCCAACTCGGTGAGGCGAAATCCTCCATCGAAAAGATTCGAGGTGAATTATAGTGAGAGTCTTCGATAAGAACAACATTCGCCACTTGGCGCTCGCCGTGGTGTCCGCCGCTTTACTCGTTGGATGCAACGGAGGCGACTCTAAGACCGATGAAACCGGCAATGGTGGGGGCGGAAAGTCTTCAGCTACCGCGGGCCGTAAGGCTCCGACCGCCGCACCAATCGACGCTCAGGGTCCGACCATTAAGATCGGCCTCGTCGCGAGCGTGACGGGTGACAACAAGCCTTGGGGCGATGACAGCAAAGAGGGGGCACAGCTCGCTGTCGACGAATTTAATGCCGCTGGTGGCATGGACGGCAAGAAGATTGAGATGGTTTTGGGCGACTCTGCCTCTAAGCCTGAGCAGGCAAAGACCGCAGCTGAGAAGCTCATGTCCGACGGCTGCATCGCACTCGTGGGCGAGGTTTCGAGCGGAAACACGATCCAGATGGCAAAAGCTGCCTTCGACAAGGGCATTGCCGTTGTCGCGGTTGGTGCGACTCGCACCGACCTCACGGATGAAGGCTCACACGTCTTCCGGGTCTGCTACACCGACGCTTTTCAAGGACCGGTCATGGCGAAGTTCCTGTTCGACAAGCTGAACAAGAAGACCGTCGCGATCATGACGGACAATCACCTGCCGTACTCGCAAGGTCTCAGTAAGTCATTCAAGGAGACTTTCGAGAAACTTGGCGGAAAGGTCGTTGCCGAGAAGGCATACGAGAGCGGAGGCACGCAGGCGCCGAACTATTCCGGGCAGTTGACCGAGATCAAGAGCGCGAATCCGGACGCGATGTTCTGTAGTGGTTACTTCACGGAAGTTGGCCCGATGGCCCAACAAGCCCGCCAGGCAGGAATCAAAGCCGTACTACTCGGCGGCGACGGATGGGATAGCGATAAGTTGCTCACGAGCGGCGGCGACGCAATTCTTGGCAGCTTCTTCTGCAACCACTACAACAATGCGGACAACCGCCCGCAAGTAACGGACTTCTTGAAGAAGTGGAAGGCAGTTCCCGCTCACAACGGAAAGAATCCCGACACGACGATGGGCGCGCTAGGTTACGACGCGATGGCTCTCACCCTTGACGCTTTGAAGCGCGCGGGTAAGGCCAACTCAAAAGCGATCATCGACGCTCTCGAAGCGACAGAGAAGTACCCCGGTGTTTCGGGTGACATTACGCTGAAGGGCATGAACGGAAACCCGCCGAAGCGAGCAATCGTAGTCAGCGTGACCGCGAAGGGCCCCGATGGAAGTTGGCAGAAGTTCGCAAAGGACTACACGCCGGATCAAATCAAGTAGACCTTGCTAGACCAATTCCCTCACCTACTTGCGGCAGTGGACCCCCGGACACTGCCGCAACAGATTGTTAACGGAGTCCTTCTCGGGACCATCTACGCCCTCATTGCGCTGGGCTACACGATGGTTTATGGGGTCCTCAAGCTCATCAACTTTGCCCACGGCGAAGTTTTCATGCTTGGCGCGTATGGAGCACTCTTCACGAGTTGGATGCTGGGGTTCGGGCCAGAAGGAACCCGAACCCAGTCCAGTCCTGTCGTTCTGCTGTTAATGCTGCTTGGCGCGATGACGGTGTGCGGACTCGCCGCCGTGATCATAGAGCGCTTCGGCTATCGCCCGCTTCGCAATTCACCTCGGATTGCGTCGCTCATTACCGCCATTGGCTTGTCGTTGCTGCTGCAGTACGGCGGTCAGATTTTCATTCTCAACGGATCTCCCCAAACCATCAAGGCCGAAGCGAATCCGTACCGTGGAGAAATTCCAATCAGCCTACGGGCTGGTGATAAGGTCGCCCTTGCCGATGCGGAAAAGCTCCAGCCTGGGATTGAGATCGCTCGAGCGGCTTTCGTAGAGCAACTCAAGCATGAGAAAAGCGAATTTGACCTCTCTCCGAAGGGTGAGGCGATTAAGAAAGTTCGCGATGATCTTGAGCAGACGTACACCGACAAGGTGAACAAGGCCAACGAAAAAGCCGTGAATGTTCTACTGCCCAAGGGTGGATTGCTTATGCTCGGGGCGACGCTCGTCATCATGGCGTGTCTCTGGTTTTTGGTGAAGCACACGAGGAAGGGTCGCGCGATGCGCGCTGTTTCGCACGACTTTCAGGCCTCCTCGCTCATGGGCGTAAATGTGGACTCAATCGTCACCTTTACGTTCATCCTTGGATCGGTTCTCGCCGGTGCCGGAGCGATGATGTATGCGACTTTTTTGCCTGGAACCAAGATAGACACGTTTTTCGGGATGGCGCCAGGTCTTAAGGCGTTTACCGCCGCGGTCCTAGGTGGAATTGGCAACATTCCGGGCGCCGTGCTTGGGGGGCTCTTGATGGGCGTCGCCGAGAACTTGGTGGTCTGGGCAGGTTACGACAATTACCGCGATGCTATCGCGTTCGTAATCCTTATCGTCGTGCTTCTGTTTCGTCCTGGCGGAATACTCGGTTCTTCAAAGGTGGAGAAGGTTTGATTTTCGCTTCACGGCGCGCACTCTCAATCTGCATTGCGATTGCCCTGTGCGTGCTTTTGCAGGCGGGCATCAGGTCGTTTTCCGACTACGTGCACACGCTGATCATGCTCGCGGGGCTGTACGTAACTCTGGCCGTTAGCCTGAACCTGATCAACGGCATCACCGGTCAGTTCTCGATTGGGCACGCGGCGTTTTACCAAGTCGGTGCGTACACAGCCGGAGTCCTCGCCGCGAAAGTCCACCCAGCGGTCAGCCAATTGATATGGTACGTTCCTTTGGCGATGATTTTGAGCGCTGTCGCGGCAGCCATTGCCGGTTTCGTGGTGGGACTTCCTTCCCTACGACTTAAGGGCGACTACCTCGCCATTGTGACGATGGGCTTTGGGCAGATCATCAGCATTATCGCGCGCAACCAAGAGGCCCTCGGTAAGGCCTACGGAATCAGCGTCAATCCTAAACAGCAGATGATTTGGCTCGTTTGGCTCTTGGCGGTCATCTGCATTGCCGTCAGTCGCAATCTGCTCAAAAACGTACATGGCTTGACATTCCTAGCTGTTCGCGAAGATGAAGTTGCGAGTTCCGCGATGGGCGTGAATGTTACGCGAGTCAAGGTCACAGCGTTTGTTTTGGGCTCAGCGTTCGCCGGAGCGGCGGGAGCACTCTTTGCCCACGGTGTCGGATTTGTTTCACCAGACGCCTTTGCAATGGACGTCAGTTTCATCATTTTGACGATGGTTGTTCTCGGCGGCACCGGTTCCATAACCGGATCTACAATTGCTGCTGTTCTGCTCTTTTACATTCCCGAGAAAATGCGTGACTTGACAAGCATGAAAGTCGGCATGCTTCTCTCGATCGTGATTGCGCTCGTATTTGTGGTTGCCGTCGTCAAGCGTGTGCTAGATCACTATCACGGAACGCTTCTGAAGAAGGCAGGAATCATTGTCGGGAGCATTCTCGTCGGTTTGGCGATCATTTCGGTCCTCAAGAAGCCGCTGAGCTCGGTACCTGCCCTTGGGACAATAGTTGAGGGGTCAAAAATGAGGATGGTCGTCTTTGCCGTCACCCTAGTGATTCTCATGCTGTTGCGTCCGCAAGGAATGTTTGCGCAACACGAATTCAGTTGGCGCTGGTTACAGTCACTGTTGCAGCGATTCAAACGGAAGAAAGTCGGAGTACCAGCGTGAGTTTGTTAAAGCTCGATTGCGCCACGATCAAATTTGGAGGTCTGGTTGCCGTTAACAGCGTTTCGTTCGCCTTAGAAACCGGCGATCTGTTCGGCCTAATTGGCCCAAACGGAGCGGGCAAGACGACTTGCTTCAACATCATCACCGGAATTTACGCGCCGACGAGCGGTTCGATTTGGTTTAACGGCGCAGATATCACGGGCACACCTGTCAACAAAATCGCGCAGCTCGGAATCTGCCGGACCTTCCAAAATATCCGTCTGTTCAAAGCCCTCACAAGCCTCGAAAACGTAATGGTAGGAAGTTACTTGAGGCACAAATCGACTCTCGCGTCGGCTCTGTGCCACTTGCCCCCCGCCATCCGGGAGAGTCAAGAGTTGCGGGAAGAATCGATGCGATTGTTGACCGCGCTGGAACTAGATGAAGTTGCCGATGTGCGAAGTGCGGATCTATCGTACGGCATGCAACGCCGGCTGGAAATCGCGCGTGCGATGGCGACCCAACCCAAGTTGCTACTGCTAGACGAACCAGCGGCGGGCATGAATCCGCAGGAAAAGGAGCAGCTCAATCGGATGGTTCGAAAGATCCGAGATGAGCACAGCATGACCGTACTCCTCATCGAGCACGACATGCGGTTCGTGATGAGCCTTTGCGAACGGATCCTCGTCCTAGATCATGGCGAAGAGATCGCGCAAGGTCCGCCTGCGGATATCAAGAACGATCCGAAGGTCATCGCGGCCTACCTCGGCGAAGACCACGCCTGAGCGTCTCCTAGCTTAGGGCGCTACACATTTCCAGCACCATCCGTTCTAGCGTGTCGACGGCGCTGTAGCTCGTGAGGATGCCTTTCATGCGGGAGTCCGTGTCGCTTAGAATTTCAAAGCATCGCGCAAGTTGCGGCGCAGAAATATTGCGCGCTGAACCTACTATCGAGGAAATACGATACGAAGGTTCTGAGGCAAGACTCGGACGCTCTGGGAAGCCCGCTGCGAGGTGTGGGGGCGGGTCTGATGCCGGTACTTTAGCATCGAGGCACGCCCTCGCTTGCCAAAACAAGCGGAGTTGTCTCGCTGTCGACGGCAAGATAGAACGGAACGCCGCCTCTTCTGCTTTTGTCGCAGATCCAACAAGGATGCGCAGTTGCTCAAGGGCGTCACTCGCACGTCTCGCAACGATCGCGTCGATCATCTTGAAGACATTCCAGTCTCGACTCGGCACAACAATAGCGCGAACGTCTGCCTCACGAATCTCCGTCGACTTGCCACTGTACACGTAGAGTTTGTCGAGCTCCTCACGCGCGTGACTGAGGCTCGATCCGCACATTTCAATCAGGACGTTCAGCGCGCCCTCCGTAATCGTTCGGCCGCTCGCTTCAATCGCGGAGCGCAAAAGGCTTCTCGCCGCCTTTGCGTCAACCTTTGCTTCAAATGTAGTTCCCTTCGCCGCATCGACCAGTTTCTTCCATCCAGACACGGTATTCCTTGCTTTGGCAGAAGTTACATCAAGGCTTACTTCATCGTCGAAAACCAGGATTAAGAGGGAGGACTGGGGCAAAGCGATGAGCTGCTTCGCCTGAACTTCCGTTGAGTCACTTCGAAACATGTGTCGCACTACAACGGTTCGCCGCTCGGCAAGGAATGGAGCAGTTCCGACCGCGGCCAACCACTGGACCGGAGGGGTCCCGTCTGCATCAAAGTGCTCAAGGTCGAAGTCGTCTGCCTCAATTTTTGCGGCTTGGAGGAGCAACGTCAGGGCCTCGTCGCGAAGGTACGATTCCGGGCCGTAAAGCATGACCGCGCGGCTCTCCGCGGCCGCTTGGGCGTTAAAACTCAAGGGTTTGACCGTCTTGGTGACTTCCTGCGCGCAACCTTCAGACTCTCCCGAAATACTTTGACACGTTTGGTTAGTTCTTGCATGGACGCTTCCGTCACGCTCGACGGAGAGAAATACGCTCGATCAAACAATCCGGCGATCGCCGTGGCCGCCTCCGTCCTGCGTTTCCCAAGCTCGGGTTCGAGCAGTTCGATGTACTCCTGAGTCGTCATGGCTATGCGACGACGTTTGCCGTATTGCCGGTGTAGCGAGCGCGTAAAGTTGACGTAGGCTCGGTCGATCCCATGCTTAATGTAGCCTTGACCCGACTTGGGTCGAAACAGCTTTGGTCCCAAATACGCCAGCACGAGGATAAGTGCGATGATGAGGCCGTTGATCGCGTTCTGGACCCACCGCTGCTGCCAAAAACCACGTTTTGCCGAACCACGTCCGGCGCCATCAACGGCGGACGCATTTTCGGTGGCATCGAAAATGACCCACCCCACCTTACTGAAGAAGACTTCGCACCAGGCATGGGCGTCCGACTCAGAGAGTATGTAGCTTTGACCGCCAGCGAGCTTATCCGGGGTGGCGAGGTAACCGATCACGTATCGCGCCGGCAGTCCGACGGAGCGTGCGCAGTTCGTCATGGCGCTGGCGAATAGATCGCAATATCCCTCTCTCGACTTGAATAGGAAGTACTCCACCGGATCCGTGCCGCCGGGAATTGCCTCCGCGTCCAAATTGTAATTCACTCGCTTGCCGATCGCGAGGCTTATCTGACTCGCTCGTTCGAAGTCGTTCCGCGCGCCCTTGGCAGCTTCTTCGGCAAACTTCTTAACCGCGTCTGGCACTCGATCTGACACGAGCAGCGGCGTCAGGGATGCAGGGAGGACTTTCGGACAATCCACGGGAATGTCGGCGGGATCAGCTTCAAATGATTCTCCCGCAAATGGCGCGAGGTCCTTGTCGAAATCATTTTGGACTGTGCCATCAAATCTGATCTTACGCCCCATCTTAGGTTGCGAATACACCTCTCCCGGGACGGGAATCGAACGCATCTTTACGTACGGGCGAATGTCGTATCCGTACCGTCGGGGATGCGCCACTTCCTTGGTCACCAGGGTGGGAATATTCGTTGCCGGCGTGCTTCGCTCCATCACCGATGCGGCAACCCGGTCCCAATCCGACGACCAACCTCGACCCGTATAGGTTGGAAAAGTTTCAACTCTCAGGTACCGCGGTTTGTCGAGCAACGCTTCCAAGACCTTTAGACTAGACGCATTGTTTGGGCCTCGCCCAACGAGTAGTGACCCTGAAGAATCTGAGCTGATTGAACTCGCTAGGGTGCCCTGAGTAACGGCGTTACGTATGCTTTGCGGAACGCGCAGCACCGTCAATCCAGCAACGTTTCGGACCGAGTATTGAACTACTGGAGCACCGAGCACGCTCAGCATGATGATGACCAGTGCCGACGCGAGTGCCCACTCCGGCCCCGCCATCCAACGCCACGGTCCAGCCTTGATACGCTCATAGAGCGCGGCGTTGTCTTCGCGAACTTCGATGCGTCGGCCATCCAGCTGGAGCCGGTTGAAGTAGCCGGATTCAATGCCCTGACGAATCATGGCCCGGCTATGAGCACGAGAAAAGAGCGTCACGAGGCACGCCAAGAATCCAAAAAAGCAGAATGTTACAGGTCTGTATGTGTCGTAACAACCGACGAGCCCAAACAAAGCGATCGAAGGCACCGCTTGAAAGAGGAGGGAGCCGTCGCGCCACGTGAAGAAACTTCCGAGCACCAGAGCCCAGCACATCCAAGCCGCCGTCATCAATTCGATCGGGAACCCGTCGTCGGGCAGAATCACCTGGAGCTGCTGCCACTGAGTGACACCAATTACGATTGCGAGGGGATAAAAAATAGAGTCGAGGGAAACTGCGCGAGTCCGCTTCGCGAGAGAACGAACGAAATAGCTAAACAGTGTGCCAAGTAAGACTAGGATGACAAAGAGCCAAGCGATCGTAGGCTTTACAATCGCCATACCCGCCGAGTAGACGGCCAGAGAGCTGCCGACGGCGACCAAGCCGTAGTCAAATAAGCCAATCGCGTTAGATGCGGCACGAGTGCGCTTAGGCATGTATTCGCTCCTCACCTGCGCGGCCGAGGTCCACTGGCATCACGACAGGGATTCCTCCACTTAGCCTCAGTGATTCGATGAAAGACGCATCGGCTGCGGATTCAGTCCGAGATCGGAAGGCTTTGGCATCGTAGAGCAGCGGCACGACTCGAATGGACGAGTTCCTAGCGGCGCGCAAGGCCCCGGTCAGGTCTGGATCTTGGGCAACTACGAGCACAAATAGCACGCTTCCGGTCGCCAGCTTTGGCAGCAATGCACGTACTTCGTTGCCGATCGAATCCGGGGAGTCATCTTCGATCACGGCTAGCTCCCTGGCAATCGCGGCGAGTCGCTCGGAGCTCAGGTCGTTACTAGCGACGCTTTCAATGCCCGGCAAGAAGACCTTCATTCCTTGCCTAAGCAGCGCTTCTGCGAGGAAGAGAATGTGGCCGCACATGAAGTCGAGCGATGTCGTCTTGCCGCGTCCCAAGTCGGTGCCTTTCGTGCGCTGAATAATGAACGAAGCGGCGGAATGAGTCCCAGCCTCAAATTCTTTCACGAGCAGCTTCCCTTGCTTTGCCGTTGATCGCCAGTGCACATGCCGCAACGAGTCGCCCGCAACATATTCCCGCACTCCAAACGGCTCCAGGCCCGCGCCTCGGGTGTTGCCAGTTTCGTTCTCGCTAATGCCAAATCCAGCGGCGGCTGGCAGATCAACGGCGACGGGAATCGGTCGTGGAAGCACGAGCATTTCCGTCGGCTCGGTCGCGTAATCCCGGCCCTTCACGATGAGGCCAAGAGGATCGGTGCCCTCGACCGTCAATGAAGTCCACCGATACAAACCGCGACGCAAGGGACGAAATTGGTAGAGCGACTGGACTGGAATGTCGTACGCGGGAGCTACAGGCAGACTTGCGGTCCTGACCGATATCTGCATCCGCTTCGGTAGGTGATCGCGGATTGTAATCAGCGGTCGACGAATTCGACGCTCACTCCAGACTGTGATTTCCACTGTCACGAGCTCTCCGATTGCGGCGGATTCTGGCGCGATTCGTTCAAAGTTGAGGCCGCGGACGGATAGTTTGGCCTGAACATGGCAAGCGATAAGGAGTGCGATCAGGGCCGTCGCCATGTAGAACAGCGACGGGGAGTTCAAAAGCAGTGCGACGACCGCCATGAACGATGCGCAAATCGGAACTGCCTTGCTCGCATGGTTACGCAAGGGGTTGGTGAGCCCGTGCTCAGAACCATCCGACGGATTCTTTTCCTTCATCGTTCCGACTTAAGCTACCGGAACTGGGGCTGCGACTTGATCTAGGATCGCCTCAACAATCGAGTCGGAAGAATTGCCTTTGCTACGCGATTCTGCCTTAGCCATGATTCGGTGCGAAAGAACCGCAACAGCCATCGCCTTCACATCGTCGGGCCGGACGAAGTCGACGCCATGTACTGCCGCGTGGGCCTGTGCCGCTCGCATGAGGTGCAAGGAGCCTCGGGGTGAGGAACCGATGAGCACGGTGGTGCTCTCCCGGGTCGCTCGGACGATGTCTACTATGTAATTTCGGATCGTTTCGTGGACGAAAATGGTGCGGATCTCCGCTTGCATATCCGCGAGCTCACCAAGGTTTAAAACGGAGACGAGGGCGTCAATCGGGTGCACGACGCGCTGCTGATCCAAGATTGCTGCTTCACTAGCTCGGTCGGGATAGCCGATCGAGATCCGAGAGAAGAAACGGTCAAGTTGGGCTTCGGGCAACGGATAAGTGCCTGTCATCTCTAGGGAATTTTGAGTGGCAATGACGAAAAAAGGGTGAGGTAGTTTTCGCGTCTCACCATCCGTCGACACTTGGCCTTCTTCCATGGCCTCCAGCAATGCGGACTGTGTCTTTGGCGTCGCACGATTGATTTCATCGGCCAACACGACATTTCCAAAAATGGGTCCAGGCCGAAATTCGAAATCTGATTCCCGCTGGTTGAATATGGCGCCGCCGGTAATGTCCGAAGGCAGCAAGTCGGGCGTGAACTGTATGCGGCGAAAATCTCCCCCGATGCTCTTGCTCAGTGCCTTTGCGAGGGTGGTCTTACCGACGCCAGGGATGTCTTCAAGGAGTAAATGGCCTTCACAGAGCAATGTGATGACGGCCTTCGAGACGGCGTCGCGCTTTCCAACAATAACCGTTTCAACGGCGTCGACAAGTTTTTTGGCCAGCTCGGCGATTGCAATTACATTCAATGTAAGTCTCCAATACGACGCACTCGCGCCAGAGATTCCTCCGAGCGCGAGTGCTAATGGTAAATGGACGCGTTTTTGGGCGTAATTGGTTACAATTCAGCCCGTGTCCAATCATTGTGTAATCGGGGTTGACTTAGGCGGAACGAACGTCCGTGCATGCGCGATCGACCACGCCGGAAACGAAGTCGGGGACCGCATCGAACGGCCGTCGTTTGCCCAGAACGGCACTGATGCGATCCTCAACGCGGTTTCAAGCGCGGTTATCGCTGCACGTGAATCGGCCAGGGTTCCCGTATCAGCGATAGGAATGGCCATTCCCGGATTCGTCGACAATCGGGCGGGAGTGATCCGCTGGGCACCTAATTTTGGCGAAGAGCGCCACGGCGTGTTCTATTCATGGCGAGACGTAGACGTTCGCAGCCCGATCGAGGCGCAAACGGGCTTGCCCGTCCATATGGGCAACGACGCCAACCTTGCAGCCTTAGGTGAGTACAAGTACGGTCTTGGCAAAGGCACTGCCAACTGCCTAGTGATGCTAACTCTTGGAACGGGAATCGGTGGCGGGGTCGTGATGTCGCCCGCAAGTGTTGACGGAAACGCTCAAGGGCCGTTGGTGCTTGTTGGCGGGAAC
>JBBRML010000066.1:0-23833 GCA_038230855.1 Fimbriimonadales bacterium
AAGCGACAGCGCGCGACTCTTCATCGAATAAATCTGCGATCAGCGCCTGAGCAACTGCGACGTTTGCCGCGCTTACTCCTGCGAGGATCCGACTCAGCATCAGCACGAACACTGATCCCGCGAGACCGTAAACAAGCATGGCGGTCGCCGACAATAACGTGCAGATAACGAGCACCGGCTTTCGACCAATCCGGTCGCTCAGCGCACCCCAGAGGGGTGAGACGAGCGTTTGAACAACAAAAGTGCTGGCTAGGACAACACCAACCGTGATACCGACCTTCCACCCGTTCGGTACGAGGCGCGCAGTTCTGAGTTGAATATCCGCGATCAACATGCCGAATCCAAACAGATCGAGGAAGATTGCCGCGTAGAGCCATCCTTCGGTTCGCATCCGGGTCATTGGATGAGTTTGGCACGCCGTGCCATTTGGCCCATGCCGCGGCGACTCCGAACATCGGCAATTTAGCTATGAATTCTGGTCATTTAGGTTCAATTTCGTACCTCATTTGTATGTTTTGTGAAATTTGGTCAACGTAGCTGTGAACTGAGCGCCGAAAACTCACGTTTTACTTGATGGATTCTTATGACTCCCAACGAAGGCATTGAGCGATTAGTTCAAGCCGAAAAGCCCTACCTAGTAGGAAGTGGCATAGGCCGCCGGGGACTAGCAGCCCGGCGGTCAATTTTCATTTTGACTTGCCCTGACCGCACGGTTGCGGGTGTCTGGTAGCATCAATTAATGCCCAAGCTCAACGTTTTTCTGCTGATTTACGGGATTCTCATGATTGCCATGGGCATTCACGGCTTCGTGTCCAAGGGCAGTGTTGCGTCCCTCGTGGCGGCAGGATCTGTCGGAGCGATCATCATTGGCACGGTTGCCCTCTACAAGACAAATCCACGCCCCGCGCGGATCATTGGTGCCGTTGTTTCGCTTTTGACCCTAGGAATGGAGGGCTCGAAACTGCTAAATAAGCCGGTCTTCTACCCGCATGGACTCGCCGCCGGCCTGTCCGTGATTGCCTTCGTCTGGCTTGGCGCTGGGCACTTGCTCGCGCAACGAGATCGTCCGCGCCGCGACGAGCAAGGCTGAAATAATTACCGCCGACCCGACCAGTATTGGGGTCGTGATGGGCTCGTGCGTCAAATAGAAGGCGATAAAGGCTGCGGCGATCGGTTGCACGAGCGTTGAGACAACCATTTTGTTGATAGGCGCACGCTCGGCCACCACATACCAAGCCCCCCAACACAGGAGTCCTGGGATGAACACCATGTACACGATGCTTGCCGTGGCGGGCATGCTGAACCCGCTCGTCCATAGCACTGGAAGTTGACGAGGCAATATCACCGGAGCGAGCACGAAGACCAGCAACGCTCCCACAACCTGGAAAGCAAGAATCGTTATGCCAGAGTTTCGGCGAACGAGCCGAATTGCGAGCACTCCGCCGAGACATTCGAGAAGCGTCGCCGTAAGATAGCGCATATTGCTCGTTGTATCTTCCCCAGAGAAATCCGGAAAGTGAAATCCGACGCTCACCATGTACGCGCCACTAATCCCTAGTACGATCGCCGCCGTCCGAGCCGGAGTAAGGCGCTCATTTAGGATGAATAGGGAAAACACTGCGACCCACAACGGAGCGGTTGTGTTGAGCACCGTGCCTACAACGGTCGATGAGTGCTCCAGTGAAGTGTAGTAAAGGAGATGCGCTGGACCCAAAAAACACGCTCCGTACATGATCGCGAGAATCGTATCGCGTCGGTCGGGCCAGATGGGGCGGGTTAGTCGCACAAACCACGGCATCCGCAGCGCCGCGAACAGGAGTACACAGAGCAGTCCCCAGCGCGACTGCGCCACCGCAACTGGGCTCATTCCGGCTTGAGTCGCGACACGCACGGCAAAATTAACGGGCGCCCAAAGGATGTTCAGTAAGACGAGGAATGCGAATAGGCGTCGGGAGAGGGTCAACCCGCGCTCACCAGCGGAATCTGGACTGGTCGAACCTCGAGTCCGCCGTCCGCGAGAACTGCTGCGTCCATATCGGCAGAGTTCTTTAGCATGCCTAGGCCGATGAATCCAAACGTAGGCGAGCAGACTGCCGAAGTAATTTCACCCACTTTTTCCTCGCGTTGGTATAGAGTCATTCGCGGGCTCAGCGCTTCATCGGAGGTTATCGCAGTAAGGCAACGGTTTGTGTGACCTCGGCTAAATATTCGCATCAAGACTTCCTGCCCTGTGTAACAACCCTTTTTGTAACTGATTGTGTCAGCTTCAAACTTCGCACCTAGTTCTGGTGGCAAGGTCTTCTCGTTCCAATCCATCAAGAATTTTGGCCGTCCTGCCTCTACTCGAATTAGTTCAGCGACCTCGTCAACTACGACCTCGACCGACCGGTCCGACATCCAAAAGTCGTATCCGGTGCGGCCCGACCGGTCATGCGGTATTCGTATCCCATTCGCCTCCGCCCGCGCTGATTCTGGTCCTTGCGCAGAAACGCACACCAGATCCAACGTATCTAGCTCGACGTCTTCCATGATGACCATCGCCTCAACGCGCGCCGCAAACTGACTTGCGCAGCGCCGATCTGTTGATAGGTAAATCTTGTCGCGGGTCATCATCCCGTGCAGAACCGCGAGGAGTTGGCCGGTCGGCTTGCAGAGGCACATCGATCGGCACTCGCCAATCGCCCAGTCGCGTAAATCTTGAGTGACTTGGCCCTGCAACCAACTCGCCGCATCCGCTCCGCGGAGCGCCATCAAAGTGTCATCCACCGCGACCCAGCCGAAGTCGGAAATGATGCGTTCATAATCTGATCGTGCAAAGTCCGAAAGGGCGTTCATTGAGTTGCCTAGGTCCAATACAGATTATGGCTGGGCTGCCCCTGTGACGCCTTGGATTCTGGGAGCGTTGCTCCTATCTGGAGCCATCGGTCGGCAACAGGTCTCCGTATTTGAGCGCTCCGCGAGCGCGGAGATCCGCCGACGGCTCGGTGGAGAAGACGCCCAAGTTAATGTTCGCGCCGACGTCGGCATCGAGGCCCTCTGGGGCGAAGTCGAGGCTGTTCGCATTTCTGGTCGTTCCTTTACCGTGCGTGAACTACCACTGTATGTGGAGCCAGGCAGATCAACGGCCGGTTGGATTCACAGAACTCGCGTTGAAATGTCCAACTTTATACTTAATGGCCTTCGCATATCGAGCCTCAACGCTGACATTCCTGACTGCAACTTTGACTTTGCCGCCGCCCGCGCTCACCGGGAACTCCGCGTGTCCGCGACGGGCGAAGGAACTGGCGAAGTGATCGTTCGCGACGTCGACCTCGCGGCATTCGCGCTCGCAAAGTTTAAGATGCTGAAGTCGCTGACAATGACGATACGACAGGATAAGGTCTTTATCGAGGGCCGCGCGGTCACTCCCATATTTTCCGTAGACTTCTGGATCGTGAGTTCGCTGGAACCAATCGATGGGACGAAGCTATCGCTGAAAAATGCTCGCGTCATGTTGAATGGAAAGCTCTCGAATGGTCCTCAAACGAACGCGCTCCTGAACGGCCTCAACCCAATTGTAGACCTCAACCGTGACCTGAATCTTCACGATGCTATGACTGTGAAGGAACTTAGTCTGCGGGATGGAGTGTTGAAAGCGCGGGGTGGCGTACGCTTTGCTACTCTCGTAAAGGAGCCTACAACGCATTGAGTCAGCCCCAGGTCACCGTTCTCGTTCCGGCCCTCAATGAAGAGGACACTATCGCGGAAGTGATTGATCGTGTGCTTGCCATTCCGCTTCACGTCCAGCTGATCGTGATCAACGATGGCTCGACCGACCGCACGGGCGAGATAGCCGCCGCTTACGCGGATCGAATTACTGTACTCACGAACAAGGCGCGGGGCGGTAAGGGAAATGCAATTCGGCAGGCGCTGAAGCATTCGACAGGAATCGCGACAATCGTTCAAGACGCCGATCTTGAGTACTTTCCCGAGGAGATTCCCAAGCTAATTCAGCCAATTTTGGATGGAACGGAGGATGTTGTCTATGGCACTCGCTTCGCCAACGGCATGGCAAAGGACATGGCTTTGCCAAACAAGCTAGTCAACGTGATGCTCGCCCTTACCGTCCGTATCTTGTTTTTCCGCCGAATCACGGACGAAGCAACTTGCTACAAGGCATTTCGAACCGATTTGCTCAAGCAAATGAATCTCGAGTGCCGTCGCTTCGAGTTCTGTCCTGAGGTAACCGCAAAGGCGATTCGGCTGGGACGGCGAATCCATGAAATTCCGATTTCTTACGAGCCGAGGAGCAAAGCTGCTGGCAAGAAGATTCGATGGACTGACGCTCCAGATGCATTTTGGACCCTCTTCAAGTATCGATTCAAACGCATTCGGGGTTCGTAAGTGAACTCGCTCTTGCCGTGGTACCGCTCGAATCGGCGCGAGCTGCCTTGGCGCCGAACCAGCGATCCGTACGCGATTTGGATCAGCGAGATCATGCTTCAGCAGACGCAGGTCGCTACCGTCATCCCCTACTTTTTGAAGTGGATGCAAAGATTTCCCGACGTATTCGCCCTTGCCGTAGCGAGTGAAGACGAGGTCCTTGCGATTTGGCAGGGCCTGGGTTACTACTCTCGCTGCCGTCAGTTGCACGCAGGGGCAAAGCAGATCGCGGCGCAAGGATTCCCGACATCTTCCGAAGGTTGGCGGGCCGTTCCTGGGGTTGGCCCATACACCGCCGGCGCCGTGGCTTCTATTGCATTTGGTGCGCCGGTTCCCGTTGTGGATGGCAATATTGAGCGTGTATTCGCCAGAGTGGCGGCCTGTGAAGCGAGTGGCGCAGAGCTAAAGCGGCGTGCTTGGACATGGGCCGAGAACTGTGTTGACCGTGAGAGTCCTGGAGATTGGAACCAGGCGCTAATGGAGCTTGGCGCGACCGTGTGCACGCCCCGAGCGCCGCGTTGCGATGCATGTCCCATCACGCAGCAATGCTTGGCCCACCGCGATGGGAAGCAAGACATGCTTCCCGTGCGAGTTGAGGCGATCCCTTCGATAAGCCTGACTGCACATTGTTGGATTCCGGTCTGCGGTAACCGATTTGGAGTCCGCCAGATTCCCGAAGGTGCATGGTGGCAGGGTATGTGGGAATTCCCGCGCGAATCGGAGGAAGGGGCTTTGCGCGCACGGTGGCCGACCGCTAACCCGAGCGTCGTTGGCAATTTCATGCATGCCGTAACCAAACACCGAATCCGCGTGACGGTCAGCGTTATGCTCGCCGAACGTGCTCACGATGACCTACGCTGGCTTGAGAATAGTGAGCTAGAACAGCTACCCATGCCGAGCCCCGCCCGAAAGGCGTTGGAGTTGGCGCGGCGGCGATCGGCGCTACTCGATATCCAATGACCGGAAGCGGCGTTCGGTGGCGTCCATGTCTTTCGTGAGCAACGCGTAAGCCACGTGCACGTTTCGCTGGATATCCGCCGCTTGCTTCGCCTCTGCTGAACCTGCGGGGAAGTTTACTGGATTGCTGCGTTTATTCAACTTTTCGAACGCCGCTTGGATGCCGTCAAAATCGGCGGTCGGGTCAACTCCCAAAATTTGCCGCGCTCGCTCAGCCGTGAGGACCGTGTATTGCGGTGACTCCTGGCTAGCGATCGGCTGTCCCTTGTACGGCATGTCGAGCGATTCTTGCAGTTCGTCTGCCGCATTCTGCTCAAAAAGGCCGTGAATGCGATCCCACTCGTGATTTACATAACCTCGGAGAAGGTCGTACGCGCGCTTTCCGGTGCTCATGGGTTCTATGTGATGATACCGGTCGCGTCCTTAAAACTTCAGATGCGTAGTTACCGTCAAGTCGAAAAGCGATTTGTCTCGAAATCGGACCATCGGCTCGAAGATAACATTTCGATTTGCCGTCACCGTCGCTGCGAGCCGATAAAAGCTGGATCGCGCCGCCGAATCACGGCTCCAACCCGCAGTGATGGTTGATCTGTTGCGCTTGTCCACGTACGTGGCGGACACATCCGACACGACTTTAGATTTATCTGCGGCCGTCTCGCCATCCTGCAACGAAACAATCTCTGCTGCGTACCCAATCTTCTCGGTCTTGATCGAGTAGTCCACCCCATAGACTTGCTTCCATCCGAATCCTGCGCCCGGTGTCGCGTCAAGCTTCCGCACAAGCGCAAGCGCGGTCGAATTGATCCCAAAATGCTGACCGATCGCGGCACTCAAGCCAAAATTGCCCCCGACACGAAATACGAACCCGTGTTGCAACGTCGGACCGGCGTCGCAGTACGCCCCGACAATGCGCACGTTTTCGGCAAGGAGCCCAGTTTCAGCGCGGGCGGCGAGCACACACTCCCGCATGAGTCCGCCACCAAATGGGAGGTATTGGCGGCCCAGTTTCCAAATTCGCTCGTCCTCGACATATGCTTCATCGAGATTCGGATCGTCCGGGTCGCCGTGAATATGTTGAAGTTTTTGTGCAAGAAATATCTTAAATCCAGTCTCCAAAAACAACGTGATGTTGACCGTACTGAAGTGGCCAAGCGAATCGAAGAGCCGCGTCGTCGTCGGAAGTCCGCGGCCAGATTCGTAGGACAGGTATCCCTCCAATCGCAAGCGCACGTCAGGACTCTGCGCCCTCGCTAGATTTGGGGCGACGACCAAGGCGGTACCGATGCTAAATATGCAAATGGATTTGATCATCGTTCGCCACTGTCACTTGTGTCCCGCTTGCGAGGTCCCTAATTTGAACCACTCCCTTTTCGATCTCATCTGCACCGATGAGCAACGCATACCGCGCTCCACTCTTGTCGGCCTGGCGCAGTTGAGACTTCAGCGAGCGCTCGTCTACGTCGACAAGTGTATCCACCCCGTTGGAACGAAGCGAGGCCGCCAACTTTCTGCAGGCTGCCGCCGCCTCGGGCGAGGCTTGGACGACGAAAGCGCGAGGATTAGAAACCGGCGGCTCAATCCCCGTCGCCTCAAGCACGATGATTGCTCGCTCGATGCCCATTGCGACCCCGACGCTCGGTGTGTCGGCGCCTCCCATCTCCTTCACCAAGTCGTCGTAACGCCCTCCGCCACAGAGTTCGCTTTGAGCGCCGAGGCTCGCCGACTGAACTACGAAGACCGTGTCGGTGTAGTAATCGAGGCCGCGAACGACGCTCGGCGCCAACTCGTACTTGACGTTCGCCATGGTAAGCAGCTCTTGAAGTTTAAAAAAGCGCGCCCGCCCGTCCTCTTCGACGTAATCCAAGATCGGTGGTAAGTCGGCGAGCGCCGCTTTGGCTGCGGGATCCTTTGAGTCAATAAGGCGCAAAGGGTTCTTTTCTACACGGGCTCGGTACGCATCGTCCTGATCGAGCAGAAAGCTTTTCGCGACGCTGAGGATCACATCACGATATCGCGCTCGACATGCGTCTCGACCAATACAATTCAGCAACACTCCGACGCCACTTAGTCCGAGACGTTCGTAAAACCTCACTGTTATCTCAATGACCTCAGCATCAGCTGTAGGCGACGCGGACCCAATGAGCTCTAGGCCAACTTGGTGGGCCTCGCGCATGCGGCCCTTTTGAGGTCGCTCATAGCGAAAGATCGGGATGATGTACGACAAGCGGGCGATTGTGCCAGCTGGACATAGGCTGTGTTGGACCACTGACCGAATTACGCCCGCTGTCCCTTCTGGCTTGAGCGTAAGGCTGCGATCGCTTCGATCGAGAAAGCTGTACATCTCCTTCGTTACGATATCGCTTGTTTCGCCGACCGAACGAGTAAATACCTCCGTGTCTTCGAACGTAGGGGTGCGGATCTCTCGGTAGCCATAGCGGCCGACCACCTCGCGAAAAGTTTGCTCGACATGGAGCCACCGATGAACGTTCAAAGGGAGGACGTCTTCGGTACCACGCGGAGACTGATAGGCCATTCCTCTATTATGAATCGCAGGACTCTGCCGTCGGAAGAGCGACCGAGTTTTCCAGATGTCCTAAGATTCGCGAACGATATGCCAACCGTTCAGGCCCGTCTCGGGCCACTCAAGGCGCTCGTTTTCCGCGATCATGCGCAGATGGCCTCGGTGATAGGTGCCGTGGTCAGTAACGTGCTTCGCGATCTGCTTCACCTCGCGCTTGAAGCCTTGGCCGCTCGTGTTCGCGTACGCGACGGTCCGCTCCAAATCCTCCGTCTTCAAAAACTGAACCCATCGCGCATTTATGGCCGCTAGGCGACGAACGAAGTCGTTGGGTGGGGCCGACAGGCCTGTGCATCGCTCAAGCCATATCTCTTCCGCCCACAGTACGTGGTGGATCACTCGATCGAATGACTCCTGCGGATTCTTCTGTGCGAAATCAATCCAGATTTGATTCGCCCAAAGGTCGTACTCAAATCCTTCGATCAGCCACTGCCGCGTTTCCATCTTAATCACTTTAGCGCAACCAGACCGCCCGATAGGGCACCATCGCGCCATTCATATTGGCCGGCGAACCGATTGTGCGAGCCACCCTGACAAATGGTGGTCGTCCCGATCCGCTGTGGCTCCTCTAGCACGGTGTGACTGTGCCCTCCAAATATGATGTCGATGGCCGGACATCGCTCAGCCAGCTCAACGTCCTGTCGATGGCCGATGTGGGTGAGTGCAACCAGCAGATCAACGCCACCGCGAAGCCTCACTGCCTGAGCGATCGCCTCCGGTATCGGTTGCTCCCAGATAAACGAGCTTGCGGCTTGAGTTCGCATGAGTCGAGTAACCATGGGGACCATCACCCCAATCACGCCGATTTTGACGCCAGCGACTTCAAACATGAGCGATTCGGCAGTGACCCGAGTTCCGTCGCGACGGGTCATGTTGCTTGCAAGGAAGGGGTGGCTAGCGCCCGCCATCTTTAGGTCGAATACGTTGTTGAGAAGGTGCGATTCTCGATTGCCCAGCACGCTTGCGTCGCATCTCAGGTCAGCCAAGCGCTCCCAGACTGGTTCCTTACTCAACGGGATTCCAAGGTTTCCGGTCTTAATGCAATCTCCGCTGTCGAAGAACAGATCCGCTTCGTTACGTAGTTCGGCGAGGCGCGACTGCGTCCGCTCGTCGAGCGTGCCGTGCATGTCATTTGTATGCAGAAATCGGATTCCCACCGTAAACATTATGCGATCTGCCACGGAACACTACGCGTTTCCCGTATTCGTAACTAATCGAGGGTTGAAGCGTCTGCGCTATACTGACCCAAGTGTCGGTACGACCGGCTTCAAATACGATCATGAAAAAGATTCTTTGTATCTCGACATTAGCGCTCCTCGTTGTGAGCGCCGCTATGGCTCAGACGAAGCCCGCCGCCCCCAAGGCTGCTACGAAAGAAATGCACTGTGCCGTAATGACGAAAGACGCCATTAAGGTCAACGAAGCCACGAAGGGCAAACTCTTCGCCGACTTCAAGAACAAGCGATACTACTTCTGCTGCCCGGCATGCCAGGCTTCATTCAAGAAGGATCCCGCAAAGTACGCCGCCAAGGCCGACAGCACCGCCATCCCGGTCGCTAAGAAAACCAAGAAGAGCTAGTTTTCAATCCCCGCGCCCACCTCGACTTGATCGAGGTGGGCTCTTTGTTGCCAAAATGGGGCATGCTTTCCCTCGCCCTTATTCCAATATTCCAAACGCCGGCGGACGGCCCGTCTCGGCTGGACTTTTTGGTCGGAGATTGGACCTCGATCGAAAAGACCACCGGACCCAACGGGAAACCGGGTGAGATTCGCCTCAAAGGCAAAAATTCGATGGTTCTTAGCGGCACCTACCTTCAAATCGACGAAGAATTCACCGTTAACGGAACTGGCGACTACCGAAACCACATCCTCCTGTCTTACGACAAGCGCGGCAAAGCCTACAAGGCGTGGTGGTTCACCAACTCAAGACCGACCCCGATCGAGTTCACAGGCCAATTCGAAGACCACGATTTCGTGCTGACGACCGTACCGCCGAACCTGAAGATCAAATACACGGCGATCGAGGCCAAGTCATTTTCCGCGCAGTTGCTACGAAAAAATGGTGACAATTGGGACGTCGCAACCGACGCAAAATACACTCGAAAGTGAGTGCGCGGCCGGAACCCGAAGCTAATCGCGATTCCGGCCAAACTACGGCCTAGCGTGACTTACGCAGGCGGGCGTTCACCGCATCCCAATCGATGCAATGCATGTACGCGTCGATGTACTTCGCACGGGCAGTGTGGAAGTCCAAGAAGTACGCGTGCTCGTACACATCCATCGCAAGTAACAACGTATTGTTCCAGGCGGGGAATGAGTCTTGTGCGTCTCCCATATACGTTTGGACCCGTTGCTCTTCGTGGTCGTAGCCCAGGTAAGCCCAGCCGCGGCCTGCAATACCTGTCGCCTTCCAATCCGCCGCCCATCGCTCAAATGAGCCGTACGCCTCATTGATGAGGGTAGCAACATCTCCCGTCGCCGGACCGCCGTCGCCGCCAATCGTGCCGAAGTATGCGTTGTGATTCACGTAGCCGCCGTAGGCAAAGGCGTAGTTCACCTTTAGCGCTCGCATCTCGCTGTAAATCTGGTTAGCCTTGGCGGGATCAGTATCGATCTCGGCTAGGGCCTTTCGAATCTGATTAGTCTTGTTTGCGTATCCTTGCCATAAGGTCAGGTGCGCTTTGTGAGTCGCTTCGCTCAGACCCTTAGGAATGCACTTCAGAGCATTCGCGAGGTCGGCTTCCGTTGGGACATGTACAAGTTTCGGTTCCATTATGTTGTTCACCTTGAGTGCGGCAACTGCCGAGGTTGCTCCGCCGACCGCCACGACAACTCCCGCTGTCCCGGCGACCCGCATGACGTCGCGTCGGCTGATTTCGTGCGAGCGATGTGTCATTTGTGGTCAGCGTACCCCCCGCACCGCAGAATGTTGAACTACGCGTCAGGATTCAATTGCCAACCGGGCCCACGCGTATACTCACACCATGAAGTCGCGCTACGTTGTCGGTGCCGTGATCGCCTTGAGTTGTCTGTACGGGTGCGGGGGTGGCGGATTGACCGTCCTGCCTTTCGTGGGGACCTATACCGGTTCGATGGCTTTCAGTGCTGGTCCATACACGACGACGGGGTCGCTTACCTTCGATCCCCCTCTGCCCGCATTTTCCGGTTCGTGGAACGACCACGGCACCTCGCGTGCAATCAGCGGGGCTAGCACAGGCTCCTCCACCGCAAACGTTTCCGTGACGACCTCGAGTGGCTCAACCATCTACACAGGCTCGCTTAGGCTTGACGGTAGCAATCACGCTGCTGGCACACTCGTAGCCGCCGACTCAAGCACGCTCGCCCTTGACCTCGCGCCGTAGAGGGTAGCCTTCTGGTAATGAATGGCTACCTGTTTCCGGCCCTCTCGATGTCTCCGTCGCTCCTCGAAGGCTTCATCCAGCGAATCGATTCGGGTCGCTTGGATGAGCGGATGGACCCGGAACGGTTTTCACCGCGCGAGGTTATCGGTCACATGTTCGACTGGGAGCCCATCCTCCGCGAGCGGATGGAAACGGCGGTGCGCGCACCAGGTTCGCAGATCATCGGCATCGACGAATGGGAGAGAGCCAAGCAGGTTGGCTACAGCACGATGGACGTAGCTTCCTCGGTTGAAGGGTTCAAAGCGGAACGCTCTAAAACCGTCGCTTTCCTAAGGGGGTTAACCCCGGCCCAAATGAATCTTGAGTTCAATCACAACGAACTTGGCCCGATGTCCGTCAAGGATTACGCGATGAACACCCTCGGCCACGACGTCTATCACATGGAGCAGTTGCAGGGCTATCTATGAACGGCGCGGCGCATAACTAAAGCTCGACTTTCTTCGCAAGGTCGTCTTTAACCAGCACCCCGAAACTCGGCGTTGGTGTGTATTTCCAGTCAGAAACCAACGTCGGCCCCGCCGCAGGATGCAAATCCCAAGCCGTGTAGTTCCACTTGTGGGCGTGAATGATGTCTATTACTTGCTTCACCCATGCGTTGGGCTCTTTGATTGTCGCGCCACGGTTCTGACCCCCGAATTCACTTACAATCACTGGCAGCTTAGCGGTCGCTGCCTCCATCTTTGCCAGCCAGGTTGAAACCGCATCGCCTTTGTTGTTGTAGGCGTGGTTCGCGTAAATCACCCCATTTCCAGATGGGTCCTTCAACGTGTATCCCTCCAAGAATCCCTTCATGTCGTAGGACCAGTCGAGGCCGCCGCAGACGATAACGTTTTTCGCTCCCACGGCGCGAACGGTATCGAGCAGCTTCTGCATTCCTGGCGTTTTGTAGACCTTTGGCCCGACCTGCGCGCCTTGCCCCGCCCCAACTCGTGAATTCTCGGTGATGGTTCCGCCGTCTCGCCAAATGTCCCAGGTCGTGTTGTGTGGCTCGTTGTAAAGGTCAAAGAGCACCGCGGGATGGTTCTTGTACAGTGTCGCGCAACTCTTCCAGAACACCACGCTGTTCGAGTCGGGCATAACATGCTGGCCAATGTTCTGCCCCCAGACATCAGCGTTGTTCCAGTGGAGATCCAGCATGATGTAGGCGCGTTGCCCCGCCACGTAGTCTACGCACTTCTTTACCAGAGCGCGATACGCAGTGCCATCGTCTTTTTGGTCTGACGCCATCCCGAACCATCGATCTTGCGACAGCGGCAGCCGAATGATGTTTGATTGCCAGTCGCGGATCGCGACCTTGAGTGTTTCGAGAACGTGTCCTTCGCCGTCGGTCGACCATTCCAGGCAGGCCGTATTCACTCCTCGGAGCGACACTGCTTCGTTTCGCTCGTTTAGAATCCGTGGACCTTCTACATGGAGAGGCGAAGGACCCCGAAGCATCGATCCAACAAGCACGGCTGCGACAAACATAACGCGAGCATATTCGATTAAGCCCTCTCCGCGTTGGATGTTTGACGGCAGGAGAGGGTCGGCGCAGTTTCCGCGCCGGGGTGAGGTGACCCTGATAAACAACGTCCTGCTACCGGAGCGAGTCGGCGCGGATTGCGACAGGGTGAGGTCCTAGCCCGGCACACTGCCCGCCGAGCAATGCGATCCAGGTGTGTGCGCGCGATGCAGGACCCGCAAAGCAGCGTCACGATCAATTGAGTGCGCAACCCTGAACTGCTCATCCGGATTCCAAAGATATTGCTCGGCAGCCGGAAACGCTGCGCGGTACGCCTCAAGTCCAAGTGGTATCAACGCCATTCGCGTGTCCATCCATTCGCGGTCCCAGGGCCCCTCAGCGAGAATCTGCTCAGCCGCCCGGAATTCGTAGTAAATCGTCCGCCGCAACGCCTTGCCAACTGCCCTAGGCGACCCGTGGACAACCATCACATCGTGCAATAACACGTCGCCCGGCTCCATTTCGACGACAATGGAGTTCGGGGGAGACCAACCGTGTTGCTGCTCCAAAGCGCATGCATCGAGTTTCTTGGTGTGCGATCCTGGAATAACAACGAGCGCCCCAGCGTCCGCGCAGGAGCGGTCTAAATAAAGATCGTAATTGTAAATCCGGTGGCGTCGCGGATGAACTGCGTCCTGATGCCATCGAATGGCCTCGCCGTCACCCGCGTCTTTGAACACCATCGACTCGTACGTCGGCACAAAGTTGCGCCCCGTAAGGCTTTCCACAACCGATAGAACCTGCGGCGATCCAAGTAACTCGAGAGAGGCACTCGCCCCCTTGTTGTGCAGGTAATCGACTCGATAAAAGACTTCGCCGATCTCTCGCTTGGCGAATTGATAGTCCGCACGCTCCTCGTCGCCTTCGAGCAAATCGTTCACGCCGGACATCCAACTGGCGCCGGCTGCTTGCAGACGCTCTAATAGCTCGCCCGTGATCCACTTTCGCAGGATGAGATATCCATTCTCGTCAAAGAACTGGACTTGGTCTGCCGTCAAAGAGTACGCGCCACTGCCTACCATTGCGCTTCATTATATGCCCAGTATTAAGGCGAATTGAAACAAGAGCAGCTCAAGGAACGCGTTCAAGGCGGAGCGAGCTTGAATCTGAGAAAGTCAGAGGAATGCCTTTTTCGTCAACGACGAGATTTGCAACCTCTTTGCCACGGCGAACGCTGAGCCCGTGCCCTTTATACGTCACGTCGCCGATCGTGACTGACTGCTTTCCCACGTAGGTCGTCTCGACGGTTTCCCACTTTTGCAGGGTTAGATTGAAATCCGCAAACTTGACCCGCGTACCTGGAGACGGTCGGTCACGTAGAAACCAAAACTGTGTCGGATCGCTCGAAGTGAGTCCCGCGGGAGTGGGGAAGTTTGACACTTTGCGTTCACCCTTGACCTCGCTGACGACCTTTACGCCCAAGCTCGTAAAGTCCGCGAGGGTCTTCGTTCTAGTGGTGCCGATCATCATCTCCTGAATCTTTCGCGTTGGATTGCCGAACGCGTCCATCGTGATCGTGATGACCGTTGCGATCGATGAAGGGCCGGTCCCGAAAACCATTCGGGTATTAACCGTCTTTCGACCTTCATCGTCAATCTTCTGGGAATAGACGACGTTACCAACCGGCTTCTCGCCCTGCAAGATGCGGAGTTGGGTTTGGGCGTGGCACGCCGCCACTGTCGCCATCATGGCAAATACTAGACTGGGCTTCCTCATGAAGTTGCTCTTATTAATTCAGACGCGCGAAGTCCCGCTTCGTATGCATCTTCTATGCGGCCACCGAAAAACGCGTCACCCGTGACTACAACTCCATTGTGGTTCGCGTTGACATACTCGAAGGAGGTCGTCGCTTCGGGAGACGCGTATTTCCACTTCATTACGTCGCTCGCCGCTGGTTCTGCAAAGTGGGAGGGATAGAGTTGGTGGACAAAGCTGCACCCCAGATTGACGAGCCAGGCATCGTCGCGATCAAAGTATTCGGCGCTAAATGTGGGATTGAGTTGTAGCGTCAGCAATGTGTGACCATCCGGAGCGCGACCTGTGGTCTTGTCTGATTCAATACTCAACCAGGTCAGGGGATGGTGCTGATCAACCTCGATCAAAGCGAAGTAGGCAACGGCAGGCATTGGTACCGCAAACGCGAGCATGATGCTGATGCAGGGCCGGTATCGGACGTTGGCGAACGGTCGACTTTCTCCAAGCGACCACAGGAGAAGCGTAGACTGCGGAACCGGCGGCGTCAGGAGAACTCGATCGAACTGTTCGCCGTCAATCTCAAAGCCCGACGTTGTACGGGTGACCTCATCCACTACGTGCTGCAGGCGAACATCGAGACCCGCCGCCAGTAGCTTCGCCAGCGTACTGATTCCGCTAGAGTACACGTACCGATCCACGTTCTTTCTGGGGTCGCCAGGAGAAACGCGCAGGCTCGAATGTGTATAGATCGGCTTGACAATCTTTACCAATTCGTCCGCAGGCAAGCGCGACAATATCATCGCTTGAATGTGCTTTTGTCGCGGGGCGATGCTCGTCGCTCCCGTATCCCAGCGGTAATCGCCCTTCTGGCGCGTCATACACCGGCCGCCTACGCCCCTGCTCTTCTCAAAGACCGTGACCGTTGTGCCGAAATCGGCGAGATCCCTCGCCGCGGCCAGGCCGCTCACTCCGGCCCCGATGATCGCCACTTTCACCAATCCATTGTTCCCCACTTTCGATACACTAAGGGTCGGTGCAGAAGTTCTACAGCGAGGATGAGGCAGAAAGGATTCTGAAAGCGGCCGTGCGTCAAAGTTCGTCCGACGTTTTGGCGACCGACTCCATTTCGCGCGATCGGCTTCTTGCGATGGCCGCAGAGGCCGGAATATCTCCTGAAATGCTCGTCCAGGCCGAGCAGTCGATTGCTCGAACAAAGAATGAGAAGGATTGGCGAATTGAGTTTCGCAAGAAGCAGTTGTCGGAGCTGGGCACCCATATCGGAATCTACTTGACCCTCAATCTCTTTCTGATCGGAGTTTGGGCATTATCGGGCGCAGGCTATTTTTGGCCAGCGTGGTCGTTTCTCGGCTGGGGAATTGGCATTGCGGCGCACTTATTCGCAGCACTCGTTACTGGTTCTGACTCATACAAACGCAAACTGTCCAAGTACATCGAGAAAAAGCAAAAAGTCGAATTTGACACCGCCAGGGCAGCCAGATTGCTCGCCGATTACTTTGCGGTGGCCGAGCGGGACGATAAAATTGGCGCAATCAAATATGTGCGGGACCACTTGAAGATGTCGCCAAGCGAAGCGAATAACGCTGTTCAGCGATACATGTCCCAGCAGACGTGGCCCTAAAATTGTTACAACCTTCTCGCTTCGGCAAACGTTATTTCATTGACCTCAGATGAACAACTATTCACGGGAAGAAGCTGAGCAAATCCTTGTGCGCGCCGTCCAAAGTAGTGACGAAGTCGTGACGCGCGATAGCTTGCGGCAGATGGCGGTTGAGGCAGGTATTTCCGATGCGGATCTCGAGCAGGCGATCCTTGCCCACGAGCGTGATAGGGAAGAGACTCGAATTCTTACCGCTTTCAAGGAGCGCCGGGTCGGCAAATTCTGGTCGGAGTTTTGGAGCTATTTCGGAACTTGCTCCGTGTGCGTCCTCATTTGGATGTTCACGGGGCGGCACTACTTTTGGCCGGGCTGGGTCATGCTCTTCTGGGGATGTGGCATCGCCGAAGTCGCGGCGGCCGCGTTCTTCCCGGACTCTCGAACATATAAGCGGGCTTTGGATAAATTCAAAGGTCAGCAGAAAGCACGTCCTTTGAACGAAAGCACTGAGTTTCTAGATGCGTCGAGACTCGCGAACCCGTCGTCGACTGCACAAAACGAATCAACCGGCGATTTGCCTACCCTCCGCGTGGGCGTAAGCCTGCACAGAAGCAAATCAAAGAAGCTCGATGACTGACCTGAATTCGAGCGAATTCAAGCGCGCCAGAAGCAAAACAGCCCGCTGCCTTTCGGCAGCGGGCTGATTAATTGTGCGACTCGTTACTGGCGCGGTCTAAACCGTGCGTTCATGTCGTCGCCGGGGCCTTGAGAAGTTGGAGCCGATGGCCCCGCCTCAGCTTTTGGGCCGCGATCACCCCGATCATAACCGCCACGTCCGCCGCGATCTCCGCCGCCGCGTCCGCCTCGGTCACCGCCACGATCTCCGCCGCCTCGTCCGCCTCGGTCACCACCACCGCCACGGTCGAATCGACCTCGGCCGCCGCGATCTCCACCACCGCCACCAGAAGGCGGCGGCGTTGCCGTCGCGTTCTCGGACAGACTCGGGAGCGACTGAGCGATACCCAGCGCCGTGAAGTTCACTCGGCCCATGCCGTCGATCTCGTGGACCTTAACATTGAGTTCGTCTCCAAGGTTAACCACCTCTTCGATTCGCCCGATGTCTTTGACCGTGATCTGCTCCTTCGGAACCATGCCCTCTCGGCCTGGTGTGTATTCAACGAATACGCCACGACCGATGATTCGGGTGATCTTCGCGCCAAAGTATTCGGCACCCAGACCAACCTCATCCGTGAGGCCCTTGATTCGCTCAATCGCATCGCGAACTTGCTCGCCGTTCGAACCGCCAACCAATACTCGACCATCCTGCTGGATGTCGACGCTGGCCCCGGTTTCGCCCGTGATTTTCTTGATATTCGCGCCGCCCGGTCCGATCAGTGCCCCAATCTTTTCGGGGTTGATCTGAAGCGTCGTCACCTGAGGTGCCGTATCGGCAACAGTTTCGCGCGGCTCGGCGATCTCGGCCTCGATCACGTCAATGATCTGCAGGCGAGCTACGAGCGCTTGGTGAAGCGCCTGGGCCAGAACCTCGTCGGGAATTCCGTCGAGCTTCGTATCCAACTGGAGCGCCGTAATGCCCTTTCGGGTTCCAGCGACCTTGAAGTCCATGTCGCCACAGAAGTCTTCCATGCCCTGGATGTCCGTCAAGACCTTGTAGGTTTTGCCGTCTGACATCAGGCCCATTGCAATTCCTGCGACCGGTGCTTTGATCTGAATTCCGGCGTCCATCAGTGCGAGCGTTGAGCCGCACACCGAGGCCATCGAGGTCGAGCCGTTAGACTCAAGCGTTTCAGAGATCAGCAACAACGTGTACGGGAAGTTGGGATCGTCGAATGGGATCACCGGGCGCAGTGCGCGCTCGGCGAGGGCACCGTGTCCGATCTCACGTCGGCCTGGGCCGCGTGATGGGCGAACTTCGCCTACCGAATACGACGGGAAGTTGTAGAAGTGCATGTAGCGCTTCGGCTCTTCGTCTTCGATTCCGTCCATCGTCTGCGCTTCGTTAGGTAACCCAAGGGTCACCACGGTCATGACCTGAGTCTGGCCACGAGTAAACAGACCGGATCCGTGAACGCGCGGCAAGAGTCCAGCAACTGCTTCGAGCGGTCGAATCTCGTCCAGCTTTCGACCGTCGGGTCGAATGCTCTTCTTGATAACGCCGTCTCGGACGACGCCCTTTACGACGCTGTCCGTCGCTTCGAATAGCTGAGCTTGAAGGTCCGGCTGACCGTCGTACTTCGGCTTCATCTCGGTAACGATGGACTTGATCAGGTCATCCAGTGCGCTATTGCGCATGGCCTTATCTTTCGCTCCGAGCATTGCCGTGGCAATCTGCTTGCCGTAAAGCTTGTCGATCTCTTTCTTGAGACCTTCGTCGATAGAATGAAGCTTCACTTCACGCTTCGGCTTACCGGCGGTCTTTGCAAACTCCTCGATCTCAGCGACGATCAACTTGATCGCATCATGCGCAAACTTGAGCGCGGTGATCATGTCGGCTTCGAGGACTTCCGTCGAACCTGACTCAACCATCGAGATCGCGTTCTTGTGACCGGCAACCACGAGGTCAAGGTCGCCATCCTTAATCTGCTGGATGGAAGGGAACAGGATCAGTTCGCCATCAATGCGGCCAACTCGGACGCCGGCGACCGGGTACTTGAACGGAATATCACTGACCGCCAAAGCTGCACCAGCAGCGCTGATCGCCAGAACGTCCGGTGGGCTCTCCTGCTCAACCGCGAATGGCATCGCGACGACTTGAATGTCGTTTCGCAGTCCCTTCGGGAACAACGGGCGCAAAGGTCGGTCGATAAGCCGGCTCGTAAGTATGGCGCGCTCACTTGGACGACCACCACGCTTAATAAACCCGCCAGGAATCTTTCCGACGGCATATTTGCACTCTTCGTAGTCGCAAGTAAGTGGCAAAAAGTCGATTCCCTCTCTAGGGTTCTCCGACATGGTTGCTACACCAAGAACAATGGTCTCGCCCATTCCGAGCAAGACAGCGCCGCCAGCTTGTTTAGCTACGCGGCCAGATTCGAGATAAAAGGTCTTGCCTCCCACCTCGAATTCATGGGTATGAATCATTTAACCTCCCGTTAACGGGGTTTGACTTCGCGGATGCTGAGTTTCTTGATCAGCTCGCGGTATTTGACGATGTCCTTACCTCGTAGATATGCTTCCAGTCGTCGGCGTTTGCCAACGAGAAGCAACAGGCCTCGTCGTGAATGGAAGTCCTTCTTGTGCGTTCGCAGGTGATCTGTGATCTGAAGGATGCGTGCTTGCAAGATCGCAATCTGGACCTCGGTAGAACCGGTATCGCCCTCGCGTACAGCGTTCGCGGTGATCGTATTTGCTTTCAATTCAGGATTCAGCGGCATGATTTTCGAAGTTCTGTGACTTTTTTTCGGGGGTCGGTCTGCCGCTCAGTGCAGCTCCCCTCGGGAAGCTCCAGTCAACGGCGAACGTAACCCTTTGTCCGAAGTTCCAAAGATACCACAGATGTTCAAGAATTTGCACTCCAGCGGGTAAGGTGTTTCTCGTGCCACCCCACGATTTGTCACCCATTTTCGTGACTGAATCAGACCTCCAGCATGACAGTCAGCTGGGAGCCGCGTCGTTGGTGGTGACCACTGGTAAAGCCGTTCGGAACGACGGCGAAGCAGCAATTGCCGAGTATGCGCTCGAAGATCTGAAGAATCCACGCATTGAAAACCTTGTCGATGCTAGTGCGCTGATTGCCGACTACCGTGGCCAACCGGTCGAGCTATTAAGAAGCACGAGTGTTCGCGCCTTGCAGATCGCAGGCGGCGAGAAGCGACTCAAAGCCGTCCTCGACGGGAAGGAAGTTCCGGACCTTGAAGACGTTATTCGCGTCTGTCCGAAATGCGGTCGCCCGCTTCCCGAGCATACAGAAGTCTGCGAAGGTTGCGTCAATCGCGGTCGCACGCTGCTGCGTCTTTTCAGCTACACCCGACCGCACCGAAACCGAGTGATCCTCGGAACCGTACTCACGCTTCTCGGCACCGTCCTCGAACTCGTCCCACCCCACCTCGCGCGCGTTCTTGTAGACGAAGTCCTCATCGGTCGCCGCGAGGCGCTGTTTCTCATTTTGATCGGCGAGTTTATTGCGACTCGCGTCGTGATCACCGGGGTGCAAATCGCCCGTGGTCGCAATGTTTCGTACCTGGGCATGCGCATCACCGTCGACATTCGCCATTCGTTGTTCCAAAAGCTTCAAGGGCTGTCGATGGGCTTCTATGACAAGCGCAACGTGGGCTCGATCATGTCGCGCATGACGAATGACACGGGCGCCCTCTACGACGTTCTGATCGACGGCATACCCGTCGTCCTGAACCAACTAGCGCTCATGATCGGCGTGCCCGTCGCCTTGTTGCTTATGAACTGGCACATCGCGCTTTGGACGCTCGTGCCCGTACCCTTCGTGCTACTTGCCGTTCGATGGTTCCGCAAGAAGATGCACCGGGTCTGGAGTCGCGTTTGGCACCAATGGTCGCGCATGAGCGGCACCTTGAACGGGATATTGCAAGGTCAACGCGTCGTCAAAGCCTTCCACGGCGAACAACGAGAAGTCGCTCGATTCAACCGTCGTATCTCCGAACTCGCGTCAAGCGGGTACGTGGCGGAAAGCGGTTGGGCCACTCTCTTCCCGCTCATTCTGCTTGCGATGGCGATGAGCACAATCGTGGTCTGGTACGTAGGCGGCCGCGGTGTGCTCGCCAACGAGATGTCGATCGGTGAACTGACCGCATTCCTCGCTTACGTGGCAATGCTTCAGCAGCCGCTGATGATGCTGCAACGAATCATCGACTGGTCTTCGCGAGCGTTGACCGCCGCGGAGCGCGTTTTTGAGGTGATGGACACGCCGGAAGACATCGTGGACGCCGCCGATTCCGTTCCGATGCCAAAGATACAAGGCGCGGTTACATTCAAAGATGTCCACTTCGGCTACGACAAGGCACGCGAAGTGCTTCATGGCATTGATCTTGTCGTCGCCCCTGGCGAGATGATCGGCCTCGTCGGTCACAGCGGGGCCGGGAAATCCACTCTCATCAATTTGCTGATGCGGTTCTATGATCCGACTCAGGGCACGATTGAACTCGACGGGGTTGACCTGCGACGGGTGCAACTTGATGACTTCCGCCGACAAGTCGGCGTGGTTCTTCAGGAATCGTATCTCTTTCCCGGCTCGATCAAAGACAACATCTCCTACGGTCGGCCGGATGCGAGCCTTGAAGATGTTCTTCAAGCCGCAAAAGCCGCGAATGCCCACGATTTCATCGTTAACTTCCCAGACGGTTACGACACTTACGTCGGCGAGCGGGGCCAGAGGCTGTCCGGTGGTGAGCGTCAGCGAATCGCGATTGCCCGCGCGATTCTGCACAATCCGAAGATTCTCGTCTTAGATGAGGCCACCGCTTCCGTGGATACGGAGACGGAGCGGATGATTCAAGAGGCCTTGGATCATCTAATCGATGGTCGCACGGTCTTCGCGATCGCCCACCGACTGTCGACCCTACGAAACGCCGATCGCTTGGTCGTCATCGATGACGGCACCATCGCAGAGATGGGCACCCACGACGAGCTGCTGGCTAAGGAAGACGGTATCTACAAGAAGCTCGTGGACATGCAGCTTGAAGTCAACAAGCTGCGGGAAAACTTCCTGGGAGAATAGGATCAACACATGACCATCCTCGGGATTGACCCCGGCCTCGAACGCATCGGCTTTGCCGTCGTGCGAAAGTCAGGTTCAAAGCTCTCCGCCATTGAGTACGGTCTCATTCTCACGCCACGGATCGCCCTCCCCGACCGGCTGAAGCTAATTCACGATCAGGTCAAAGAAATCATCTCGCGGCATCAACTGGACGCTGTCGCCACGGAGCGACTCTTGTTCACCGTGAACAAGACAACCGCCATGGATGTCGCCAAGGCGCTGGGCGTTGTTCTGCTTGTCACGTCGGAACTTGGCGTGTCGTGGGCCGAGTACTCACCGCCCGAAGTGAAGCAATCCGTGGTGGGCAACGGCAACGCCGACAAGAAGCAAGTGCAATATATGGTCACGCGGCTCTTGGGACTTCCAGAGCCTCCCAAACCGGATGACGTCGCCGACGCCCTCGCGATCGCCATCACTCACGCCATGCGCGCGTCGATGGCTAACCTCGGAAAACCAACACTGCCTTAGGAGACTGTTGATCGACTCAACGGCCTGCGCTCGGGCAAGGATGCACAGGTCGCGAAGCGCTAAAATCGCTGATTTCCACGTAAATTGGCGATTTGCCATGATGAACGAAGCTGGATGCGGAGTTCGTCAACGCCGTCCCAGCGCGATAGCTGTTTATCTCGTCGTGCGAATGTCCTGTTTCCAGAGCATGCTCGGGCGAGCTACTTCAACATGTGTATATTCATTAGGGAGTTCGTCGCGATGATCACGTCTATCCTCTTCTTATCCGCTCAGCTTGCGCCGACCGAAGTGCAACTGCCAACCGGCTGGAATGTTATTCAGGGTCGCACCTTGTCAGGTGCGGAAGTCTTCGGCGCAGACCGCATTACCTTCGACACTCGAACGTACGTCGTCGATTCGACCGCACGGTATCTCTACGGTTCCCGCCGAAATGCGAGTTGCCGCTATGATCTCATTTCAGGAAAGCAGCAACAGATTACAATGCGGTATCAAATCTCAGACTCGACGAAGACGACTAAATGGTTTGACACCCCCACGTGGGAAAAGTACTGGATGGAGCTGGGCCCATGGGATGAGTCCGCGAAGCATGCTTATGAAGCATCTCCATTTTTCGATATTTTTGCGGCTAGCGGCGCCCAGCTTTATGTGTTTTGCGGCGCAACGGTTCCGCTCAGGTTTGGCTTTCGAATTCCACCAGCATGGGGCACTTGTCGTGTGCCAGGGCGAATTTATCCCGGTGCACCGTCTCGATTGAAGGCTAAACCTCCATGGAAATTCTGGTGTGACGGCGACTTGCGGATCGGGAAGGCCAAGATCGCTAGGAACCCTGGCTACGACGGGAAAAGTAGCTTTGAGTTGCTGCATGGTAGCTGGGCTCTCGGAAATAAGGGAGCTTTCTATTCGAATTACTCGACCGGAGAAATCTCGCGACAGTGGAGCGGAAAGCTGAAGCACTTTACACGTCTTCCGACCGAGGCACACGGGCGAGCACCAATACTCCTCGCTAACGGTGACCTTATTGCGCCATGTTCGCGTTACCATTTCTCGGATCGACTACGTGATCGTGACAAGATTGATCCACCAGGTGATGCCGATAAGGACTTAGACGAGACGTATCTGTATAACAGCAAGCTCGGCCAATGGCAGAAATATCACCTGCTGATTGTTCTGGCTGCATCTTGGGACGGAAAAGTTGTCGCTTTTTGCTATCCTGGAGAAGACGGAAAGATAAACCAGATTCAGTTCGCGAACGTGGCATCTCGGTGACTGCCAAGCTCGGCGATCCGATTGCAACCGCGCCTAGCAGGGTGTTGAAAAAGGCGGTTATTCGGCCTTTCTCGCAAATCATGTTGGATAGCTGTTTCGTCTTTAGAATGTGAAGGGATCGGATCAGATTCAGCCGTCTTTGGTGTCGACGATCACGCTC
>JBBRML010000067.1:0-23681 GCA_038230855.1 Fimbriimonadales bacterium
CCGAAGCCGCCGCCGGCGGCAACACCGAGGTCACCGTGCTCATCCCCCGGCGCGAATACCGCCGCTTCTGGCATCGCTTCCTGCACGATCACACCGCCGATGCCATCGCCAAGACCCTTTCGGTCCAGCCGGAGCAGGTTGTGGAGCGGGTCATGAAGCAAATCAAGAACGGATCTATAATCCTGCTTCATGACATCGAAGTTTCCGCGAAAGCGCTGCCGACGATAATTGATAAAGTGAAAGCGGCGGGATACGAGTTTATTTCCGCTCAGGAAATGCTCCAGCATTTGCCGACGCCGGTCAGCATCGTGTCAAATCCACCCGTCAACGCGTCGGTCAAGAAGAAGGCTTAGGCGGCCTGACCAAGTTCGCGCAATCGAGATGCGCCCGCCGTTGCGTCGCATACGATCAAGGCAACTTCATCCTTGTTCAGGCCAAGAACCGGCAAGTGATTCACTTGGATTGCGTCTTGGACTCTCCAATCTTCAAAGGCCAGCCCGATTTCCCGCGATTTTTGTCCGGCGAACATTAGCGCACTCGTTGCGCCGTTGCACGTGACACGTGGCTCCGAATATTCAAAACTAGACATGAGCCGAACAATATCGGGGGGCAGCCTCCAAGCCTTGAAGGTCAACTCTGCCAAAACGCTCGATCGCTGTTCAAAGATCTCGTAAAAGGCCACGCGAACCGTTGTCGCGTGCTCTCGGGCATACGAAGAAACCAAGTCGTAGACGTCTGGCGCCACTCGAGTTAAGATCGCGAGATGGAGATCGCGCACGGCTGCCGCCGCAAAGATCACTTCCCATCCATCGACCCACGTCGTCTTGCTTGCTGATGCCTTCGCTATTGATCCAGCAACGGTGGCGGTGAAATAGCTGCTAGTCGCGACCTTATGTGCGTTGAAATTCTGTCTGTCTGGCAACCCGGACACCAGGCGATTCAGACAAAGTGCCAGGCCAATGAGCGGGATCTTTCCGTAACCCAAGTGCATTACCGCAGCTTCGACGTTGTCTACTGCAAAGTCGCCGAACGCAGGATTCGAGGCCAAGGTCACCAATCGTGCGGCGACAAAGGGATCGGATCGTAGCTCTCGGACGGCTTCCTTCGTATCGGTGGATTCAGCGATGCACACCTTGATAAGCGACTCAACGTTCGGCGGCAGAGTCGGTAGGGCCATCGAACGACTGAATTTGAGTCGCAACTTTTGCCAAAGATCGTCGCTTGCAGCGTTCGGTCCGGGACGGCTACTTCGTGGCTCCACACCTCAAGTGTCGGAGATTTCGCAGAGTTGGTTCACTGGTAAAGATGTTGTGAGACCCATGGAATCTATAATATTCTCGATGCCCATCCCTTCTCGTCTCGTTGACCTCCAGCAGAGTGACCCTACGGTCGGGGCACTGATTCGGGCGGAGGAGCAACGGCAGGAGCACAACTTGGAGTTGATCGCCAGCGAAAACATTGCGAGCCTCGCCGTTCGCCAGGCTATGTCCTCAGTCCTGACGGACAAGTACGCCGAAGGCTATCCCGGAAATCGATATTACGGAGGTTGCGAGGTCGTTGATGAAGTGGAGAACCTTGCGCGAAACCGAGCCAAAGAACTGTTCGGCGCGGAATATGCCAACGTTCAGCCGCACTCGGGAACGCAGGCCAACATGGCGGTCTACTTCACTTTTCTTAAGCCGGGCGACCGCGTAATGGGAATGAACCTTTCACATGGTGGGCATTTGACCCACGGTTCGCCTGTCAATTTTTCGGGCCAGCTCTACTCGTTCACGCCCTATGGCGTGTCCGCCGAGACAGGGTTGATCGATTACGATGCGGTAGCAGATACGGCCCAGCAAGTACGGCCAAAGATGATAACAGTCGGAGCGAGCGCGTATTCCCGTGCCATCGACTACAAGGCGTTTCGCGAGATTGCGGACTCCGTCGGAGCGTTCTTATTCGCCGACATCGCGCACCCAGCCGGCCTTATTGCCGCGGGAGACATTCCAACTCCCTTGCCCCATGCTCATGTCGTGACCACTACCACCCACAAAACATTACGCGGACCTCGAGGCGGATTAATTCTTCTTGGGAAGGACTTCGAGAACACGTTCGGAATCGTCGCGCCGAAGAGCGGCAGAACCAAAAACATGTCCGAGTTGCTGGACAGTATGATCGTCCCGGGCATTCAGGGGGGTGGCCTCATGCACGTCGTGGCGGCGAAAGCCGTGGGTTTCGGAGAAAACCTACGACCAGACTTCGGAGTTTATACAAAGCAGGTAATTCGCAACGCGCAGGCGCTCTCGACAGCGATGATCAAACGTGGATATCAAGTTGTCTCTGGCGGAACCGACAACCACCTGATCTTGGTCGATTTGCGTGGAAAGGGAGTAACAGGCAAGGCTGCTCAAATTGCCCTGGACACGGCTTCGATCACCTGCAATAAGAACGGTGTGCCGTTTGATGACAAATCGCCTTTGATCACGAGCGGCATACGACTCGGCACGCCGGCGGTCACGACGCGTGGGATGGGTGAGCCGGAAATGGATCGAATCGCTGAATTGATCGACCGAGTCCTGACGAAAATAGATGATGTCGCTGTCGCTGCGGCCGTCGCAAAGGACGTCCACGAGTTGTGCTCAAGATACGTCATCGCCTGAGCCCGGCCTTTGAGGGTAGCCGGGCTGGCGTTAAGCAAAGATTATCGCTTGAGGCTGAGGAGTTCTTGAAGCATCTCGTCGACCGTAGTCACGATTTTTGTGTTTGCCTGGTACCCACGTTGCGTCAGGATCATGTTCGTAAATTCCGTTGTAATGTCAACGTTAGATTGCTCTAGGTATCCCGAGGAGATCGAACCCCGCCCACCACTGTTCGCCGTCCCGACCATCGGTGTGCCGCTGTTCCGAGATAGTCCCCACAGATTCCCGCCTTCGCGTGTCAATCCGCCCGGATTCTGGAAGTTTGCCACGGCGATCTGAGCGAGCCGTCGAGTCTGACCGTTCGAGAACGAACCAATCACGGACCCGTCCTGATCAATGGTGAACTGCGTTAGGGACCCGTACGAGACGCCATCTTGGCTCTTACCGTACGCAGTCGACGCCGATTTGAGCTGGGTGACCTGACTTACATCGACCCCCATTTTCTGGGCAGGCGCGCCTGGACTAGCCGGAATGGTGATCTGATTTAGGTTTGTACCGAGTGCGTTCACAGGTTGGCCGTTTGCATCAAAGTACAGTGCTGCGTTACCGGTCGTCGCCGACGAGCCTACAAGTGTGCCTGTCGCGGCTGTGCCTTCGTAAGCGCTCCAATCCCAACTTGAAGTTGCTCCTGCCGGTGCGCCTGATGCCGCCGGGCTCGTGCGATTGTTATAGACAAACGTCACGTCATGAGCGCCTCCTTGGGCATCGTAAACTCGGATTTGAGATGACCAACTGTTGGTGGCGGCCAACGTGCCGTCCAGATTTCCGGACAGTTCAACCTTCGTGGTACCGCTAGCGGAACTGAGTCCGCCAATTGGAATTGTCACCTTTGACGCGATCGACGGTGCGATAGAAGAGTTGATGTTGCCGTCCTTGTCGGCAGCAAAGCCAAGGACATTCAACCCGTTGCTGCGCATCACAAGGTTGCCGTTTGTATCCAGAGCGAAGCTTCCGTCCCGTGAGTAATGTACGGTGGTGCCATCACTGACCATGAACATGCCATTTCCTTGAATGGCAAGATCTGTCGGACGGTTTGTTGCGCTGAGTGATCCCTGTGAAGTGTTCACGTCAACGGAGTCGATCATGACACCGAGGCCAATTTGCGAAGGATTGACGCCGCCTCTTGAGGTGCTCGGCGCCGAACCGTTGGCAAATGTCTCCGAGAGCAAGTCTGAGAATTCGACGGTGCTGCCCTTGTAGGCAGTTGTGTTGATGTTCGCGAGATTGTTTCCAATCTGGTTCATTCGCTCTTGTTGAGCTTTGATGCTAGAAACGCCGGAAAGAAGTGCTTGAATCATTTATTTTCTCCTGTCGGCATTAGCGCTGTGGAGTCCGCTTCTGGGTTCCACGTACATCCTGGTTAGGTCCTGTAATTTTGCGCAATGCCACGTTGCCGTCATACGATGACGGCGCTATCGATGTTTGTGAAAACGTTATCCTTAAGGTGCTCCTTGTCAACGGCCGTGATGACCGTCCTGTTCTTAACGCTGACCACCAGGGCCACGTCATCTACCATAACCAGCGATTCGCGGGCACCTTTTGCCGCGGCGCGTTGGACCCCGTCTAGCACTCGATCCCACTCCGCTTTTCCGAATTGGATATTGCGGCTCTGAAGTCGAGTCTGCGCGTGACCACTTACCTTAAGTTGTGACTCGAGGATCGAATCAAAGGAGTCTACGGCTTCCGCTTTTGGCGGGGCGACCGGGACCGGCTGCTGACTGATGAGGTCGGCAACTTTAGGGTTATTGATTCGATTCTGCATGAGGTTCTACTGTCCGATCTGTGAGAGATTGTTCAAGCTCACATTGACGACGCCGTAAGCCGTCGTTTGGATTCGGGCAACGGGCTGCCCGTTCACGTTTGTGATCCCGACTATTTGGCCCGTGGCGGTAACTGCCGTCGCCGTTCCGTTTACGAGGGCGACTCCGTAACCTTTCGCCTGCTGGCCGATCAACTGCGAGTAGTTCGTAATGCCTGCGGCAGTGGATGTTGCCTGGACTCCAGACAACGGAACATCCTGGACGTTACCGCTAGGATCAGTGACGGTCAGATAGTAGGCTCCGTTCTGGATTGACGAACCAGTTACCGTGCCGACAACGTTCTTCGAGACTCCATTTTGGTCTACAGTCGCGCTGACTTGGCGGCCGATCAGAGCCTGCACCTGTCCAAGTTTCATCGTCTGTTCCATAGACTGGAGCGACTGGACTTGGCCAAGTTGAGCTAGTTGAGCGAAGTACTCGGTGTCCTTGATCGGATCGAGTGGGTTTTGATTCGCCATCTGCGCGGTCATCAGCTTGAGAAACGACTGAGTGTCGAGCTGCGTCTGACGCTGGGCGGTGTTCCCAGAGGTCGCGTTCGACTTGGAGGTGGATTGAAGGATGGATGGAATTGCCATAGCTATATTGACAGATCGATTCCTGCCTGAGATCTGGACAGACTCACGGGAGCGGCTGTGGCCGTCGCGAGTCCGAACGTGGATGACGAGTGCCCTGAGTGAGGTCGGGGCGATTCCTGAGGAAGATGGCGATTTGAGCGACCGGGATCCGTATTGGATGACGCACTGCTGCTCGAGTTATGGGTGGACACGGCAAGACTTGAAAGGGTCACGCCTCGCTGGCCGAGGTGCTTAACTAAGTCCGGGTGGGCCTGTTGCAAAGCGGTTCGCACTCGATCGTTCTCGGAATAGAGGCGGGCCTGGAGATCTGTTCGGTCACCGTGGAGAACGACGGTGATCGCGCCTAGGTCCGCTGGTTGAAGGTGAACGATAATGCCATCTTTCGATCGGCCTGCGGAAAGGAGTTCGATTCGGTCCGCGACCTGACGCATTATCAGATTTCGTTGAGCAGTCGTGATTTCGGGCGGAGCCTCTACTTTCCCGGCGGTAAACGCTGGTGCGTTTGGTGCAGCTTGGGTGGGGATAGCACCTGAAACTGAATCTTCGTCTTGAGGCTGGCCGTGAGAGTGCGGTGCCGAGTGTTCGCCTTGACTGTTCGCACCTTCTCCGCTGGTGGCAGTGTTGAGCTCAACTGTCATCGCTACAGCCTCGGAATTGGCGTGGACGACAGCGCTAGGAGAAGCTTTGTCTGACTTCGGCAGGATCGCGTTCCCGGCAAGCGAGTTGACAGCGGTGCACGGCGCGGTCTCCGTAGAGGCGACAGATACTATTCTCACACTCGGATCGGACGGAAGCTGTTGCGCGGCGACAACGTCGTGAGTGATAGCGGGACCGGGGACTTTTCCGCTGGCAACTGTGCGAGGATCCGCTTCGAAATTTCCGACAATTTGCTGGCCCGGAAGTGTCGAACCAGAGTTCGCGGGATTGTTCTCAAGCGCTTGCGACTGAACGGCGGGCGGCTGAGTTGCTAACTGCAGATGCGCGAAGACAGCTTGTGCAGTGGGATCGAGATGTGCACCCAGCTCGGTTTGCGAAGCGTTCGTCTGGAAGTCCGGTTCATTTTCCCGAGCATTCGGCTCATTGGGCTTGACCTCTCCAGTCGCTTCCGCGCGTCGGGCATTGTTTCCCGGCGGCGGACAAGGTTCTTTCGGCGGCGGACCAGTCGGCTCCTTCGCATGCGGAGCTGTTTCTGGCTTCGCCGAGACGTCTGCAAGGACGGATGAAAACTCGTCAGTCGAGGTCCGCAGCGTAGTTAGCGGGCTCTCGGCTTTGGTCGGTTGCAGGGAAGAGATGTCCAACATCGGTTTACACTTCGATCTATCGGCAGAATTGCTGGGAACCGTAGGGTAGGTGAGTCCGCCGGGGCCAACAAGCTATACTCTGATACTCGTCCGAGCAACGCGGCTCGCACTACTAAGACGTGCCATTTTATGTCCACGGCTTTCGAAATCAGTCACGACTGGGAAGAACCCGAAGACCTTCACGCGCTGTTGCAAACTTTGCGGCAACAGCGTCATGACGCGAACGTTCGGATGATTCGCTACGCGTACTTCGTAGCTGAAAACGCTCACAAGGGCCAATCGCGAGCCTCTGGCGAGCCGTACATCCAGCATCCGATTGCCGTCGCAAGGATTCTCGTCGATCTTCAGGTGGACGACGAGACAATCGTCGCCGCGTTGCTCCACGACGTCTTGGAAGACAGCACACTCTACTCGCGAGAGTTCATCGAGAATACGTTCGGGGAAAGCGTGCGGCACCTCGTCGAAGGGGTCACCAAGCTAAAGTTTAAGCCGATCGTCGGTGAAAGTGATCGGCAGCGAGCAGCGGCGGAAACTCACCGCACAGCCGAGACACTTCGAAAGATGTTGCTTGCGATGGCAAAGGACTTTCGAGTCATGGTCATCAAGCTCGCAGATCGGCTGCATAACATGCAGACTTTGGACGCGTTACCAGAGCACAAACAGATTCGAATCGCTACCGAGACGCTCGACGTATATGCGCCACTCGCGGCACGCCTCGGTATTTGGCAGATGAAGTGGCAACTTGAAGATCTGGCGTTCAAGGCTCTGCATCCGGCGGAGTTTCAGCGCGTCACAGATTTGGTTGCGAAGAGTCGATCTCAGCGAGAAGCGGAACTGGAAGAGGCGATCGTCACCCTAAAGGACCATTTCGAAGCGAGAGGACTCAAGATCGCCGACATAAAGGGCCGGCCGAAACACCTCTTTTCAATCTTCAACAAGATGACGAAGCAAGGAGTGCGGTTCGAAGAAGTTTACGATCTCCTCGCTCTGCGCATCATCGTGGAATCCCTAAACGACTGCTACGTTGCCCTCGGCGTGGTTCACGCAGCATTTGCCCACATGCCCGCGTTATTCTACGACTACATTGGCCGACCCAAGCCGAATGGATACCAATCGATTCACACTAAAGTCGTCGGTCCACGAGGACAGACGCTAGAGGTTCAGATCCGTTCTCGGGAAATGCACAGAGTGGCCGAGCACGGCGTGGCCGCACACTGGACTTACAAAGAAGGTCGCGGCTCAATCGACGAGACTTCACGGCTTTCGATCTTGCGGCAGCAACTCCTCGAATGGTCTGACGCCGAGCACTCAGGCAATGAATTCTTGCGCAATGTCAGCACTGACTTGTTCAGCGAGCAGGTTTTTGTCTTTACGCCAAAGGGCGACGTCCTAGATCTACCCAAGGACTCAACCGCCGTCGACTTCGCATTTCGAATTCATACGCGATTGGGATTGACCCTTGTCGGCGCAAGGGTAAACGGCATGTTGGTTCCATTGCCTACGAAGTTGCAGAACGGCGACGTCGTAGAGCTTATCAACCGGTCAAACGGAACTCCGAGCCTGCACTGGCTCGAGTTTGTCAAATCGGCGCACGCCCGTTCAAAAATCAAGAACCATTTTCGGCGGCTGACTCGAGATGAAGACGCGCAACGAGGTAGGGAACAGCTTGAGCGAGAATTCAAATCGCTCGGGATCGAGGCACGGCAGTATCTCGGAGATGACAAGCTAGACAAACTCGCCGAGCAGATGGAAGGTTGTGAACGCGGAATCGACGTTCTGGCCAAAGTGGGGGCTGGGCTTACGTCCGCCCAATCAGTCGTCTCTAAATTGCGAGGACAGACGCCCCCAGCGCCGCCGCCGCGCCAGATCGAAGTTAGCCGCTCAAGAGAAGGGAAGCCGACTCTCATCACTTCTGGCGTTTCGAATGTGTTGATAAATCGAGCCAAGTGCTGCGCTCCGATTCCAGGCGACGACGTCGTCGGATACATCACTCGCGGCCGCGGCGTCATGATTCATCGAAAGTCCTGCCCGAACGTCGACAACTATTTGCTCACGGAGCCTGAGCGCGTCCAAGACTACGCTTGGCCACCGGATGGTCAAGCCTACGCCGTGCCGCTGCGCCTGACGTGTGTCGATCGCGCTGGACTACTCATGGACGTAAGCACGGTGTTCGGTGAATCAAAGACAAACGTGGTCTCAGTCCGAGTCAAGACACTGCCAAACCAGACTGCGGAGATTGACTTCACGATCGAAGTCCGCGACACGGACCACTTGGATATTGTGTCTGACAAGATCAAGAACTTCCCTGACGTGATGGCACTGACACGACTGCTCGGACGCTCGAAGTAAAGCCCAAAGGGTTTTGATGCAAGGTACCTTTATTCAAATGAGCGATTTTTCCGTTACATGGAGCCTTTCACGAGGTCGTTTTGATGCTGAGGTGGCTGGATTGTTCCATGAGCAACTGGTCTGGAAGCCGCATGCTGCTGCACTGTCCATCGGCCAAATGGCCCTGCATGTTGCGGGAGTAGAAGTTTTCTTCGTCTCCCAACTGAAAGCGGAGGAGCTGAGTGGAGATGACCGAAAGCTTTCGTCTGCCGCAACTCAGGGCGTCGTAAATGATGAAACGTTTCCATTTACCGATGAGGAGATCACGCCGCATACGGTCGCGGTCGCCCTCGCTAGGGGACGAGAGTTAGTAATGAGTCTCATCGAAGACGCCTCGAACGATGTTCGCAAAGTTGAGATTGTGAGTGCGCTGGGGCCAGTGATAACAGGCGAAGGGGCCTTCGCACGGCTGAGCTTCCATCCTGCCTACCATCACGGCCAAGCGTATCAGCTCAAAAACTCGCCAGATTTCCCGAAGTAACGACGTTACACGCTGGCTGCCGCGCCTGAGTCAAAAATGGCGCGGCGTAGACCGAAATAAGCATGCTCGGCGAGCACTTCCAAATTGACAACGTCTTCTCGGTTGTAAGCAATCAAGGTTTCCAGCGCGCTTGCATCGCCAAGCACCTTGAAACGATTCCAAAGGCGGATAGCATCGTATCCGCTGAGGCCATCGGTGTCTTCGCCGCGCGAAAGTCCAAGCTGCTTCTCGATCGATTTGAGACCACCCCTAAGACCGAGACGGCGGAGGGTCGGACACAAATCCAGGTGGATGTGATCAAACACCACGGACCGAAACCGTTTCTGAAGCATCGGCACGTCGAATCCCGAACCAAAAAAGGTGACGATCATCGAGTATCTGCTTATCTCATCGCGAAAGTTTTCGAGGTTTTGGCCCTTTACGAGCGCCGTGAATTCGGTGCCGTCGAAGAGTCCAATCGTGGTGATCGAATCGCCACCGCGACCTCCATCAGTTTCAATATCAAGGTAGACGCAGCTCTCGCGAAAGTCTGGAAATGCTCGCCAAGCTTCACGCAGGCCTAAAAGCCGACTGAAATATTGGTGGTTTCGGGAGGCAAGGGCTTCCTGGTGCTCATGGAGGAGGTCAATCAGGCGTGCCTTGTCCAATTGACCACAAGAGAACTCTGTCGGCGATTCCAGGAACTGAGACCAAGTCAAGCAACCGGACTGCCAAAGTTGGCGCTCGATCTGCTCACCGATGCCGGGAATGTGTGCGAAGCTGTGCTGTAGCAACGATCTCCGGCGATTAACCTTTGCCTTTTGGCGGCGCTTTTCTGACTTCAACCTGCGGTGCTTTCTTGACTTCCACCTGTGGTGCTCGAATGTTCATGTTGTACGGAATGGGAACGCCCATGCCACCCGTGCCCCAATCTGATTTTTTGCCCCCCGGGGTGAACCAGTAAGAGCCGGTGTTCAGGTCCTTGTCAAATTCGCCGTAGAAGCGGAAGAATCCCTTGCCGTGAAATTCGCCGCTTACGTCCTTGCCGAAGAACTGGATTGCGTCGAATTTTCCTACGATTTTGATCGTGCCCTGTCCGAAATACACGGTCTTGCCGTACTTCGGCACTTCCTTTTCCTTTCGAATGGATCCACTTACTGTGATCTGCGTGCCGGGTTTGGCGCGGCTGACGAGTAGTGTTCCGCGAAATGTCAAAGTCAGCGTGCCTCCCATCGGATCGTCGATGTTGCCGAGAGCTTTGAAGCTCCCAACGTTTGACTGAAAATAGAGGTCGTGCGCGAAGTTATCATCTGCCAAAGCAGGGATGGCTCCGGTTGCCACGATGGAGAGCAGTGCAAATCGACGAGAGATCATCATCTTAACCACAAGATTCTATCCGATGAACGCTCGTTGCGACACCGGAGTTCCGAGAGACGTAACAATTCGTCTAGGTATCCTATAGGGTAACGAACGATGCAATCCACCTCCGGACGAAAGAAGATCGTAAATCCAGCGCTAATCGTAGCTATGGTCGCGATGGGTTTTGTGGTTTACGCATTCACGAAGAATGCGAACCCGTACGTCTCGTTCACCGAAGCGAAGACGACGGCTGACGATCGACTCCACGTCGTAGGAGACGTGGTGCCGGGCACCGTCCACCGAAGTTTATACGACCACACTTTGACGTTCAAGATGACTGACCTTAAGGGATCGACTTGCACCGTGACCCATCGCGGAGAGATTCCAAACAATCTGGATGAGCTCAAGCGAGTCGTCGTGATCGGGCACATGGTAGGTGAAGGTTTCGTGTCTCAGCAAATGCAAATGAAGTGTCCGAGTCGATACGACGACAAGGCGAAATCGTCAAATGAAAGCTAATCAGACCAAGCTGAGTCACCAAATCGTCGATGGATCCTAACTTCATTTCATCCATGCCGGTCGCTCCGTCGTGGGGAACGACCGTCGGAGCTGTCGGTCGAATCGCTATTATCATAGGCGTAATCGGGTTCACCTCCGCCATGGCCCTCGCGCTCTTTGGTGCAAAGCGATTCGCAAGATTTCAGGTTGCCGCGTTCGGGCTCGGATGCGTCGGCCTATTTAGTTCGTTCGGAGCGCTTTTCGTTCTGTTTCAGCGCAATCAATACGAATTCGAGTACGTCGCGTCTCACAGCGATCGCTCTCTGTCGCTTTGGTACAAAACGGCGGCTATCTGGGGTGGTCAGCAGGGAAGTTTCCTACTTTGGGCGTGTTGCTCAGCGCTGTTCGCATTCTGTGCTTTGCGCGGGGCTGGTCCATTCCGGCGTTGGTTCATAGTCGCCGCATCGGCATTCCTCGCGTGCATCTGCGGGATTTTGGTTTACGAGTCACCGTACAAGCTCATTGCTGACTTTGTAGTCGACGGTGTCGCCCACATGCCTCCTGACGGGCAAGGCGTCACTCCCTCGCTCCTCAATTACTGGTTCACGATTCACCCCCCAATCATTTTCATGGGCTTTGGCTCGTTGGTCGTCATCTTCGGCTACGCCGTAGCCGCCATGCTCTCTGGTGACCTCTCTGGATATGTGCCTCGCGCACGACCCTGGGCGCTCGCGAGCGTCGGAATCCTTGGGGTTGGCATCTGCACCGGTGGTCTTTGGGCGTACGAGACCCAAGGTTGGGGCGGTTTCTGGGCGTGGGATCCCGTTGAGTGTGTGAGTTTTGTGCCTTGGCTCGGCGTAGCTAGCCTCATCCACGGCTTCATCGTCCAAACGACTCGCCAGCGGTGGATCATCACCAATTTGATCCTTTCAGGATTCGCGTTTCTTTCGTTCGTCTACGGCACTTTTCTCACTCGGTCAGGACTGCTCACCAACGTCAGCGTTCACGCATTCGCATCTATGGACAAGTCCGCGTCCAAGATTTTGCTGGGCTTCTTAATTATTGAAGTGATTGCGTTTGGAGCCCTCGTCGTGTTCCGTGGGCAACCGCTGGCTAAGGCGATGTCCTCGCCCGTCGCTGAAAGTTCTGGCGCATCTCGCGAGAGCTTGTATCGCTTCGGCATTCTCATGCTCAGCCTTCTGGCCGTGGTGATCACGATTGGAATGAGTTGGCCGCTGCTCACGGACTTGTTCGCGCATCGCACTTCCGACGTAAAGGAACGCGCCTATCACCAAGTCGTCGGTTGGTTTTTCATTCCCATCATTGCGTTGATGGCGATCGCTCCGTACGCCTCTTGGAGGGACAAGGGTTGGCGTGTGCTCGGCGCGAAGATGGTGAATGTATTCGCGATTTCGATGGGAATCGTGGGAATATTCCTATTTGTAGCCAAGAACCCAAACTACGGCGTTTCGATCGATCAGGCGGCAAGGATCCCCATCCTGAGAACATCCGTTCCGCTGGTTTGGTGGATGTCTTTCCTGATTCTGCTCTGTGTGTTCAGCATCGTTGCGAACACTTGGCGTATCGCGGAGATGGTCGGAAAAACCAAGCTCGGTCTGTCGGGGTTTATCGCGCACGTCGGAGTTGCGATTTTGTTGGGGGGGCTGATTATCTCCCGGGGCTTTGAGCGTACGCAATCGTTCTTTGTGCAAGAGGGCAAGCCCGCGTCTGCGATCGGATACACGATCTCGTATGCAGGCATCTCCAAAGACGATCTCCGGGATCGCGAGACGAAGGCCAAGTTCAAAATCGAGGCACCAGATGGCACCACGTTTGAAGCCACTCCAGGTCTGTATTACTACAACGAAGGTGGCCAGGACAAGCCCATGGTTTGGCCCTATATTCGCCGCAGCCTCTCCCACGACTTCTACTTTTCCCTGCACCCTCCGATCATGGACGCCTGGGAAAAGCCAGTGATGTTTATCCCAGGCGAAACGAAGGTCGTCAACGAATTCACGGTCAAAAACGGCACGTATAAAATGGTCGGTCAACCCGGTCAACCTGGCACGCGGTTTGTAGCCGATGTGACAATGATCGTCAAGGATAAGGACGAAAAAGCACACGAATATCGTTTGCATCCAGAGATTGAGATCGGAAATGCCGAGGAGGGAATGATCCCTCACATGGCGCGAATCGACGATGAGTTTCTGGTGCAAATGACGCGAATGGACGTTGCAACCAAGGGCGTTGAGCTCCGTGTGCTGCTCGCGCACCCACTCTTCCCGGTGGATCTCTTTTACAAGCCCATGACGGGTCTCGTTTGGTTGGGGATGTTCATTCTGCTGATAGGTGGCCTGATGGCGGCCGTTTATCGCAGATTTAAACCGAATGCCGGAGCCGATCTCATAGTTGATCCCGAACCGACTCCTTCTGAGTCAGTCGCGATCGATTCACCAAAAAACAATGCGCCTATCGCAACTCCTCAAAGCTAAGATTCATCACGCCACCGTCACGTACGCGAATCCAGACTATGTCGGAAGCATCGAAATTGATGCTTCATTGATGGCACATGTTGGAATTCAGAATGGCGAACTTGTGCATGTGTGGAGCACAGACTCACTCTCTCGGATTCAGACGTACGCCTTTGCGGGTCCCACGGGTGTGGTTGGCCTTAACGGCGGAGCAGCACAGTTCTTTAGTCCTGGCGAGCGTGTTATCATCGCCGCGTTCGATCTATCCGACGAGCCGATTGATCCGAAAATGGTTCTGCTTGATGAAAATAACGCAATCGTTCGAGACATGAAGCCATTTAGCGTCATTGGTTAAACTATGCCAATGTTGTCGCTTGCCTGCGTAGTTATTGCGGCGGCGCGTATTCGAGTCTGTTACTTCGTCCTCGCCGAATGTGCGATGGCGCGCGAGTTCAGCCCGGAGATGGTGAGAATTGCCAGCGAATACCGCAAGCGCGACGTCCAATTTGAACTGCTACACGAAGACTTAAGCGTCAGCACGATCGCGATGCGCGCGCATGCGAACGAATTCGGCTTCGTTTTCTCGGTGGGAGTCGATCGCCATCACTTAGCCTCCAAGCACGCTCACATAACTCGGGTCCCATCCGCGGCGGTCTATGATAGCGCGGGAAAAGTTCTATACGCAGGTCGAATCGATGACCGGTACATAAAGTTCGGAACGCTCCAAAGTCGCATCAAGCATCACGATCTGCGTACTGCTCTCGACCGAGCGCTGTCCGGCAAGCCAAAATTAGCCAAGCAATACGAGTCGGTCGGATGTTACATCCCAGACTGACCGCTAATAAATATTCGCACTCAATCGCAACATTACTTCGTCTTGTGGTTTAGAGGTGCTTTATGGGGTTCTTGTCTCAGTTATGGTTACCAATTGTCGTTTCTGCAGTTGTGGTCTGGATTGTGTCCGCTGTGACGCACATGGTTCTGCCGTTTCACAAGGCTGACTTCGGGCGTCTACCCGACGAGGATAAGCTCATGGGCACCATAGACGGAGTCAACAGCGGTAACTACGTGTTTCCATACTGCGAAGGCGGAAATATGAAGAATCCTGAATACCTTGCTAAGTTGGAGAAGGGTCCGTCAGGCACGATCACGATCTATCCCGGACCGGTCAATATGGGTCAGAACTTGATTTTGACGCTGCTGTTTTATGTCGTCGTCGGAGTCTTCGTTGCCTACTTTGGAGCTCATTCACACAGCGCGACGGCAGGCTTCATGACAAAGATGAAGGTCTGCACGGTAGGAGCTTTTGCATGTCACGGCCTCGCTTGGTTTCCATTTGCGATTTGGTATCGATCAATCAAGCTATGGTCGAATCTGTTCGACAGCGTTTTGTTCTCGCTCATCACCGGGCTGGTTTTCGCGATGCTCTGGAAGTAATCGCGGCGCGCAGCCGCTCCAACTTGCGAAGCATATACAGCCGCACGGGGTCGTAGCCGAAAACCCGGTAACAGATTGAGGGCCTTGGGGACGATGATTACCATGGAATGCAAGTTTCGCACGACAAAGCTAGCGACAAACCCAGCCAAAACGTCTCCCTCTGGCTGTGCCTGGTCGTTTCGATTTGTATCGCCGTCGCCTGCGAATATGTAAATTTTGCTTCGAACGTGCCCTTTGAGATACGCGTAATCACGTATCGCTTTGGCATAGGCGGCGCGATCCTTGCCGTGTCTTGGAGCGTGTGGACGATTTTTGCACTGCGGCGCAAGCAGGTCGAAGAGCGACGGTATCGAGTCGCGGCGATATCGACCGCGCTTGGTTGCGCCGGATTACTGAACTCATTTATTGGATTGAATGCCATGGCGTTCAATCTCACGTCGCCCGTCGTGAACTTCGTCGTGCAAAGCTCCGGAGTCTTCACGTACGTCGTTTGGCCGGTGGCACTCTTCATGTTGCCTTCTCGACGAGCCACCCAAAAACGCAGGCTGCCATGGCTGCTGGACGTCGGACTGATAATCACCGCAATCACCGCGGCTGGCTGGTTCTTCCTGGTCGCGCCGCAGGTGGATACCACCGGAAATGCCAACGCGGTTTGGCTGCGCCTGATTTTTCCTGTCGTTGACCTCATTAGCTTTGCGGTTGTAGTGGCGGCAATATCGCTCGGTGGACCGTTCGTGAGTGCGCGTGGTGTCCTCATGCTCGCGATTCTGGTTAATGCCGGAGGCGATGTTGTTCAGTGCATTGACATCATTCGTCATAGGTCTACGTCCGGAAACCTGGCCGACACGATGTGGGTCGTCGCGGTGCTGCTCGGTGGTCTGGCCGCTTTGCTGATCAAGAGCGAGGCAGATCATAAGCACCTGAAGCTGAGTGGCTCAATTCGAATTAACACTCCTGATTGGGTTGCCGCGATCATCCCCGCTGCGTTTCTAAGCGCGCTTGTCGGACTGGCGGTATGGGGAAACTGGTCCCGGCCGCACTCGATCGACGCAATCGGTCTCAATATCGGCTGCATCGCCGAACTTGCAATGGGCCTCGTGCGCCTAGTGCAGCTCATCAAGGAAAATAATGATCTCGCAACGTCGATGTCCCGGATGAACAAGAGTCTCGACGGCGAAGTTCAATCACGGACTCGCGAACTTTCCGACGCTCGAGACGAACTTGATCAGCAACGCACATTTCTTAGGTCTGTAATTGATGCCTTGCCAAATCTTGTCTTTGCGACGAAACCTGATGGCACGGTGACCCTCGCAAACGAGGCGGCTGCGCGGTTTACCGGTCACTCAGTTCTGAATCTCCAGTTTTCAAACTACGCCGATGTAATCGGCGGCATAAACCCGAACGCCCCAAACATAATCGCTGCGGAATCGGAGCGATTACTTCGGGGTGAAAAGCTCGAAATTGCCGAGCGAGAAATTGTGGATTCAACCCACTCTACGCATACTTTCGAGGTTGTGAAGACCCCGATTATCGGACGCGACGGTTCTCCAGACCAAATTCTGATCATTGCGAACGATATCACGGTTCGCAAGGAAGCGGAGTTGAGCCTCATTGCCTCCCGCGACGCCGCTGAGCGCTCGACCAAAGTGAAGTCTGAATTCCTCGCGAACATGAGTCACGAGATTCGTACGCCAATGAATGGCGTGCTTGGGTGTGCCGAACTATTGCTGAACGAGTCGCTGCCAGACCAGCACCGAGAGTACGTGTCCGCAATCAAGTCAAGCGGGGAACAGTTGCTCGGAGTGATCAACGACATTTTGGATTTGTCGAAGCTGGAAGCCGGGCAGGTCGACGTACAATTAGAACCGACCGTGCTCGGCGACGTATGTCGGGAAATCGTTGATCGTCATCGAAGCTCAGCGTCCGCAAAAGGCATTTCGATTCGCTTAGAGTTCATGATGGATCCGCAAATGCGACTGATCACCGATCAGAATCGGTTGCGTCAGGTTTTGAATCATCTGATTTCGAACGCGATCAAGTTCACGGAAAGTGGCTCAGTGATTGTCGAAGTGTCGCGAACTCGCACGAGTTCGAACCTTCAAACAATATTGTTCTCCGTCGCAGATACCGGGATCGGAATCGCAGGAGAGCAACTTACGAAGGTCTTTGAGCCCTTCTACCAAGCGGACAGCGCCAATAGTCGCCGCTACGGTGGAACCGGCCTCGGCTTGTCCCTTTGTCGGCAATTTGTTCGCCTGCTCGGCGGTCAGATCAACGTAAGCAGCGCGCTTGGTGAAGGAAGCAAGTTCGCATTTGAGCTAACTTGCCAACTTGCGGCGGACGAGCCAGTTGCGGTCGAGTCGATGCAGCAAGATTTGGTCGGTCTGCACGTCTTGCTTGTCGAGGACAACATTGTTAACCAGAAAGTTGCCAAGAAACTCCTTGAGCGCCTTGGGTGTAGCGTACACGTTGCCAACAACGGCCTAGAAGCGGTCGAGTGGTTACTTGAGCAGCGCTGCGACGTCGTCCTAATGGACTGCCAGATGCCCGTGATGGATGGCTTGGAAGCAACACGCCGGATTAGAACCTTCGCCAAACCTGGCGCAGAAGTGCCGATCATTGCCGTCACCGCAAACGCCATGGCCGGAGATCGTGAGATGTGCATTGCGGCAGGAATGGACGATTACGTGCCGAAACCGATTAGGGCCGAACAACTAGCTGGCGCGATTGGCCGCCTTGCTAATCGCCGTGCCGCGGCGTAGCCACCTTTCTTAACCGGGTCAAAGGTTCTTCCTAGCAAATTCGATGATCGTGCGCAGGGCAATTGGCACGATCGGTCCAAGAAACGCATCGTCAGTCCCACCTTTGGTGTTTTTGAGGTTATGACTTGCGTCGGGCACCATTAGGAAGTCAACTGATCCTGAAGGTCGAGACTTTAATGCCGCGATTAGCGGAGGCGAGTCGCGCTCCGATGAGACTTGCATGTCGTGGGTGCCATTGATTACGAGCACTGGACCCCTCACCGACTTCGCCAGCACCGAAGGATCAATACGCAAGTAACTCGTGACGATGTCTCTCGACGTCTCATTGAAGAGCCCGCCCAGGCCCAGAGGTGCGTTCTTAGGCAGTTCCTTTCCGGCAACCAGAGCTTCGCATGCCGCCGCTACGTAATCAAGGTAGATCTTCGTGTCCGGGGCGGAAGCTCCTGACATCTTCAGCTGCCGACCGATCTGTTCCCGCAGGATCGGCCCCATCGGTCGTCCCGTACTTCCAAGCAACAGTGTGAACTTCGGAGCTGCTTCGGTTCCAGCTCGATCCGCGCCAATTTGCAATGATATGAGCGCGCCCTCACTATGGCCAAGGATTCCAACGTGGCCGGAGTCAATCTCGGGTTGCGCGCGCAGAAAATCGAACGCACGCGAAGCGTCATCAATGAACTTCCGGTAGCCAAAGAAGGTGTTTTGTTCAGGCACCGTCTTTGGCCAACTCGTCGAGTAGCGCGCGATGGCCCGCTTGTCGAACCGGAGCGACGCGATTCCGGCCGAGGCTAAACTTTCCGCTATTTGCTTTAGGATGTCCGTTTTGATTCCGAGACTAGAATTCCCATCACGATCTGTTGGACCGCTACCTGGCAGCAGCAAAATCGCAGGCGACTTGAGCAGACCTCCCTTCGCGAACTGAAGGGTGCCGACCAAGTCAAGGCCATTGGCCTTGAAACTAATCTCCCGAGCCTCCGGCGCGGGAGGCTCAGACTGAACGCGTGGCCCGTGTTGGCATGACGTTAGGGCGACCATTCCTAACAAAAGTAATTGCATGGTTCTAGAATTTTTGAAAGGCGTTACTCCGTACTCAGCGCCGTTTTTGCCGCCGCCGAGATTCGATTCCTATGATCCTTGATGGTCTGCGCCTTCCGGAAGATGTCTGCGTTACCCTTGGCATCCCACTCGGCAAGCGCACGGATACTGGCCACGACAACTTCGATCGGGTCTTTGTCAGTGATCAGCGACCGAATTTTTGCGATTGTCGCGTCGTCTTTGGGCAGTTTCTGTAGGGCACTAACCGCCTGGGCCCGTCGCGAAAAGTTAGCATGGTTCAACTGCCCCATCCAAAAATCACGAAGATATGGCTTTTCAAGGGCGCCGAGGCTCGCGACCTGCCGAAATGCGGGACTAACGCCGCGGTCAGAAGCAACCACTTTGGCAATCAGTTGCACGTTAGCGTCCGTCGGCTCCAGCAAAAGTCGTCGCATTGCCTCGGCTCGATCGGGAGCGTTTGGCGCAAACTCGAGGATCGTTGGCAGTTCGTCCGCGGACCAGTGCAAGTTCGGGATCTCTCGCAGAAAGTCGTGAGTCGGGTCAAGCAGGACCGCCTTGGGCATCTCGCTCAGTGCAATCTCAAAGGTCTGTTCTTTCTCCGAAAGGTTGACCGGTCGATTCATAAAGACATTTCCCGTTGAGATGCCCAAGTTTGCTTTGATGGCATAAATGGGGGTTCCGTTAGCGGTGCCTTGCGTCTGCTTCACGGTTACCAAGAGTTTGCCGTTCTCATATTTCCAGGTGTAGTCGAGGACGGGATGGCCCGGCTTCTCGAACCATTGCGCCCAGAAGCGCTCAGCTTCGACACCTGTGTACTCGGTGAAGGCACGGCGCAGCTGCGAACTCTCTACCGGCGTGTGTCGCCAGCGATTGAGATAGGCATTCAAACTTCCGAAGAAGAGGCTGTCCCCAAGCGATCTACGAAGCGTGTGTAGGACGACTCCGCCCTTTGGATAGGTGTGCGAGTCGAACATTGCATCACCGCTGGAGTAGAGCTTGGTTGAAATTGGTCGTTGGTATCGTCGTGCTTCCGAGAGGTAACTCCGTGTCGCATCGTCAACCTCCCAAGCGTACGCGTCCGCGCCACGGCTATGTTCGAAATAGATGAGTTGCATGAAGGTAGCAAAGCTCTCGTTCAGCCAAGTGTCGCTCCAGTCTTTGCAAGTCACCAAGTCGCCAAACCATTGGTGGCCCAATTCGTGCGAGTTCAGGCTGGCCATCGTTCTAAATCCGTCGCGTGTCTCGGTGAGCGAATTTGAGCCGAGTGTGGTTGCGCTGACGTTCTCCATCCCGCCGCCGAAATCAAACATTGCATTCTGGGCGTACTTCGGCCACGCATATTTGACTCCAAGCTTTTGGGAGAAGAAGCTGAGCATATCCTTGGTGTCGCCAAATGACGGTTCGATCAAGTCGCCTTGTCCCTTTGGCACGACGTACCAAAGGTCAACTCCTTCCCACCTATCCTTTTTGATATCCAATGGGCCACCGCACAGCGTCAAGAGGTACATGGCATGCGGCTGCGTCATCTTCCAATCAAATGTTTTCCGCTTCTTGTCTGGACTCAACGTCGTAGAGACCAACGAGCCATTGCCAACTACATCCCAGTCCGATTGGGTCGTGCAGCGGATTTCGCTTGTTGCCATGTCGTTGGGGTAGTCCCAAGTCGGAATCCAGTCAGAGTTCGACTCAGTCTCGCCTTGAGTCCAAAATCCCATGTGATTCTTGTCGCGTGTATTTGGTTCAATCCAATGAAAGCCGCCACGACCGCCGAACGACTGCGCCTTCGTGTTCGAGGCCGAATAAGTCACCGCGACTTTGAAAGGAACTCCGCGATTCAGCGGCCTGGTCGCGATGTAAAGCTTGTTATTTTCGTGCCGATATGTCGCCGCCGTGCCATCAACCGTAACTTTTGAGATCTTGAGCACTTGACCGGCCATCAACATCACTTCTGTTGTTCCGGACCGAAACGCGGACATCGTGTTCACAACCGTGCCCTTGTAGGTTCGCGTTGGGTAGTCAACGTCAATGTCGAGCGACACGTTCAGCAAATCGCAACTACGATCTGGGGCGAAGTGGATCGACGCGCGAGGAGGAGTGAAATTATTTTGGGGCTGCGCCATCGCGATAGTAGCGGAGCTAGCGAGCAAAAGGAGGACGTGGAAACGGGTAGTCATATGCTTATTCTCAAGCTACCCGAATCGAACACCCGACTCCCACCCGCGATCTCAACCGAATCCTGACGTTCAACTGCGAAGGGCAATTGCAGACTTGCGTCGCTAATGTGTTGACACTCGGGCCGTGAGAGTGCCAAAATTAGCAGTCAACTCGAAAGACTGCTAAATGCATTCGATCGAAAAAAGGGAGTACACATGGCAAATCTCAAACCACTCGGAGATAAAGTCGTCGTGCAGGTCTTGGAGGCCGAAGAGAAAACCTCTTCAGGAATCTACCTGCCTGACAGCGCAAAGAAGAAGCCCACCGAGGGCAAAGTAATCGCAGTCGGCAACGGCCGCGTTTTGGATAGCGGTGAGCGCAACACGCTGACCGTCAAGGTCGGAGACCGCGTCTTGTTCAGCAAGTACGGCGGCAACGAAGTCACCCTAGAGGGCGAAGACTATACGATCCTCGATGAGGACCAGGTCTACGCAATCCTCAACTAGGATTCAGGCGAGTCACGGGCTTACCTGGCCAAGTTTCGCGACGCAAGCTTTCGCGAGCGAAAGCTGGACCAAGAATCAAAAGCACCGACTCTCCTAACCGCACGAAGCGGGCACAGTTTTAAGGAAACAAAAGAATGGCAGCAAAGAATTTACTTTACGATGAACAGGCTCGACGCGCCCTTGAGCGAGGCGTTAATAAAGTCGCCGACGCGGTGAAGGTCACCCTCGGACCGAAGGGACGAAATGTCGTCCTCGACAAGAAGTGGGGCAGCCCGACGATCACGAAGGACGGAGTTACGGTCGCCAAAGAGATCGAACTCGAAGATCCGTACGAGAACATGGGCGCTCAGCTCTGCAAAGAGGTCGCGAGCAAGACTAACGACGTTGCTGGAGACGGTACGACAACGGCAACTGTTCTTGCGCAAGCAATCGTTAACGAAGGTCTGCGCTTCGTAGCTGCCGGTGGTAACCCCATCGCGGTCAAGCGCGGCATCGACAAAGCCGTCACCGCGGTGATCGCTGAGATCAAGAGACAGGCTCAGCCCATTAAGGACAAAGAGCAGGTCGAATTCGTTGCTACGATCGCCGGAAACGATGCGGAAGTTGGCAAGCACGTCGCCGAAGCGATGGACAAAGTCGGCAAAGACGGTGTTATCACCGTTGAAGAAAGCAAGGGCCGAGACACAACGCTTGAAGTCGTCGAAGGAATGCAGTTCGACCGCGGCTACATCAGCCCGTACTTCGTCACCGATCCAGAGCGCATGGAAGCCGTGCTTGAGAATCCTTTGATCCTCATTCATGAGAAGAAGATCAGCACCGCGCAAGACTTCCTTCCGTTCCTTGAGAAGGCAGCCGCCGCTCGCCGGCCGATCCTAATCATCGCTGAAGATATCGAAGGCGATGCTCTTGCCACGATCGTCTTGAACAAGATTCGGGGCGTGCTTCAGATCGCTGCGGTCAAGGCACCTGGTTTCGGCGACCGACGCAAGGCAATGCTTGAGGATATAGCTATCCTGACGAACGGCAAATTCGTTAGCGAAGACCTTGGAACCAAGCTCGACAACATCGGTATGGAAATGCTCGGAACCGCGAAGAAGGTCGTCATCACCAAAGAAGAGACGACGATCATCGAAGGTGCCGGAACAAAGTCCGATGTCATGGGTCGAATTGCTCTTATCAAGAGCCAGATCGATAAGACGGACAGCAATTACGATAAGGAGAAGCTTCAGGAGCGTCTCGCCAAGCTGAGCGGCGGAGTTGCCGTTATCAAGGTCGGCGCGTCGACCGAAACGGAGCTCAAGGAAAAGAAGCACCGCTACGAAGATGCCCTCTCGGCAACTCGTGCGGCCGTTGAGGAAGGCATCGTTGCGGGCGGCGGAACGACTCTGCTTCGCTCGGCGGGAGCAATTGACGCTCTCAAATTGACCGGCGATGAGGCAACCGGTGCCGCAATTGTTCGCCGTGCGATTGAGGAGCCAATCCGACAGATCGCTAAGAACTCGGGCCTTGAGGGTTCGGTCGTGGTTGAGCATGTTCGCGCCGCAGCCGTAGGCTTTGGCCTGAACGCGTTGACCGGCGAGATTGTCGATATGGTTAAAGCGGGCATCGTAGATCCCGCCAAGGTCTGTCGCTCAACGATCCAGAATGCGGCATCGATCGCAGGACTTGTTCTCACAACAGAGACGCTTGTTGTCGATAAGCCCGAGCCAAAGAAGGCGATGGGCGGCGGCGGCGGCGGCATGGGTGGCATGGACGGTATGGACTACTAAGAGCGAAAGCTCTCAACGGCCCCGACCTCTGTGGTCGGGGCCGCTGTCGTTTGAGAGGGTAGATTCTAGTGATGAAGTCGGTCTCGTTGTTGAGCGCAATGTTCTTGGTTGGTGCCGCGCGCGCCGATGTGAGTTATAGAGTTGATGTGAACCCAGATAAGGGTTTGCTTCACGTGACGATAAAGTTGCCAAAAACCAAGAAGGGAACTCGTTTCCAAATCCCAAACTGGGGTCCCGGCGGTTACCGCTTGAACGACAATTTCAAGAACGTTCAGAACATTTCCGCAAGCGATGGCGAGGGTCACGAACTCAAGGTTGCGATCTCGATGGACACTCTCCGGAAAGGATACGTTGAGGGGTCAGAAACTAAATTTGCGACGAACAGCGTTTGCACCTGGCTTGTTCCCGGTGCACCAAATACGGTTCTAGAGTACGACATCCCGAACA
>JBBRML010000068.1:0-22231 GCA_038230855.1 Fimbriimonadales bacterium
CCGACATTCCTTGCTTGCCAGCTTTTTCCGCATAGTCGTTCGCCGCGATGATGCGATCGAGCTCCCAGTTGGAGCCGCCAAAGCAACCGATCAACCCTTGATCTTTGAATTCATTTAGCCAATCGACGATTTCTCCAACCGGCACTTCACGGTTGTCACGATGAAGGACGAAGAAGTCCGTGTACGCGACGTTCAAACGGCTGTGATTACGCGTTATGTCCTCAAGCATATGCTCGCGCGTGACCCTCGGGGACCCGTATGGATGGCAACCCTTGTCGAAGTAAATCACGTCTGCTTGAACTCCGTGAGCGTTCACCCAAGCACTAAATATGTTCGTGTTCGCGCCGTAACAGTGGGCCGTATCAAATGCCCGGCCGCCACCTTCCCAGTACGCGTCGTAAGACGCGAAGCTGATCGAAGGCGCCTGACCCATAAGAAAATCGGTGCCAGCTATCACGCGAGGCATTGGCTTTCCGAGGTGCGGGATCGTTCCGTATCTCACGCTCTGAGCTCCTTAGCAAATTCGATACCGGCTGACTTTCGCAACATATCCAAAGTTCGCATTTGCCCCAGTGTGTCCTCGATGGACATGTACGGAGTTTGCTTCGCATCGATAAACTCAGCTACGGCGTCGGCTTCAAATTTGAACAGTTCGTCAACTGGAGTTGTGAAGGCGAATTCCTCCGCATCTTTGCCGTACTGCTTGAGAATGATTTTGCTGTTGTCGTCGATCCGCCATGGCCCGATCAACTCGATGGAGCCCGCGTCGCCATAAATCTTCGCGTTATTCGTGAGGCTGATGTGTACGCCCGTACCAAAGTGAGCAGTAACGCCATTCGGAAACTTCAGGATTCCGCTTCCCTGCTCGTCGTATCCCTTGTCGCTCATCTGCGCAACATAATGTGCAATGTCCGGTTCGCACCCGGCAACCAATCGGGACAGGGAAACGCAATAACTACCGACATCCATGAGGCCGCCGCCTCCGAGGGCACCGTCAGCCCGGAAATTATCCCAATCCTTGCCAGCGTGAAAGCCAAACTCCGAGTTGATGTTTAGCACGGTTCCGATTGAGCCATCGGCCAGAAGCGAGCGAAGCTTTTGGATCATCGGATGGCAGCGGTACATAAACGCTTCCATGAAGAAGACGTTGTTTTCACGAACTGCTTCAATCGCCCGTTGTGCTTCCAAAAGGTTCAAAGTGAACGGCTTTTCGCAAAGGATCGCTTTTCCCGCCTTCGCGCACGCTATGGTGTCCGCCATGTGAAGGTGGTGAGGCGTGGCTACGTAAACCGCCTGAACTTCGGGGTTGCCAAGCACCTCTTCGTAGGATCCAAATCCTACTCCCCCGTACTCCTCTGCGAACTTATCCGCCTTTTCTTTGCTGCGTGATCCGATTGCGATCAGCTTGCCAGTCTGCGAATACTTCAGGGAGCGCGCAAATTGCCTTGCGATGCTGCCAGTTGCGAGAATTCCCCACTTGAGCGAGTCAGCCATTCTGGAGGTAATGATACCGTTCACACCTCGCAGATTGGGCTATCCCACCCAATCCGGCTCGGCGCTCGCGACGAGGTTGAAGTGGCGCAGCACATGCGACACAATTCGTTCCGAGGCGCGGCCGTCACCGTACGGAGAACTCACGACGCGGTCCTTTTCAGCTCTTCCCAAGATCTCGCTCGCGACGTCATTAATGTTCTGACGATCGGTCCCGATCAGCCTCGATGCGCCTGCAGCGACGCCCTCCGGGCGCTCGGTAGTCTCCCGCAAAACAAGAACAGGCACGCCAAATGCCGGTGCTTCCTCCTGGACGCCACCGGAGTCCGAAAGAATCAGGCTGCTGCGTTGCATGAGTTTCACAAACGACTCATATTCGGGCGGTTCAATGAGGTCGATCCGGTCCTTATTCGCAAGTAGTCGTATGAGCGTCTCCCTTACGATCGGATTGCGGTGCATTGCGACGACAACTTGCACATCTTGGAAGCGCCTGACAATCTCCAAAATCGCTTCCGCGATGTTCACCTGCGGCTCGCCCCAGTTCTCACGTCGATGAGTTGTCACCAGCACAATGCGACCTGAGTAATTCTCGTACCACGTCTGCGGAATGCGATCGGCAACAAAACGAACCGCGTCGATTCCGGTATTTCCAGTCACGTAGACCCTTTCCGTCACCCCCTCGCGACGAAGGTTTTCCGCTGCGAAACCCGTCGGCGGGTAATGATGGTGGGCAATGAGAGCCGTCGTTCGCCGGTTGAACTCTTCCGGAAACGGGTTCGTAATGTTGTGCGTGCGAAGCCCGGCTTCAATGTGCCCGTAAGGAATCTGGCGGTAAAAGGCCACGAGGCTCGCAATAAAGGTGGTCGTGGTATCTCCTTGGCCAAGAATGAAGTCTGGCTTGAACTCCTCACAAGCCGCGTCCAAACCAGAGAGCTGCCTTGCCGACATCGCGGCCAGGGTTGCTCCGTGTTGCATCAGATCTAAGTCTCGATCGGGCTTGAACGAAAACGTTGTAAGAACCTGGTCTAGCATTTCGCGGTGCTGACCAGTACTCAGCACGACGGTTTCAACTTGCGCACTGTGCTTCTTGAGCTCAAGAATGACAGGTGCAGTTTTGATGGCGTCGGGCCGCGTTCCAATAATGCAGGCAACAACCGGGCGTTTGGCCATGTTCTCAAAGCATACCGAGACGACGCCGGTATGGCCCTACGCGCAATAATCAAGAAGGAATGATCATCCGCCTCTGTTTAGCTCAGGTCAACACGACAGTCGGTGACATCGGTGGCAACGTTGCGAAGATCTGCGAGTACATTGATCTGGCAAAAGCTGAGTCAGCGGACATCGTCATCTTTCCTGAAATGGCGGTCACGGGCTACCCGCCGGAGGACCTGCTGCTCAAACCGGATTTCCTTGCGAAGGCCACCAGCGCAATTCAGACGATTGCCAAACACGCTACGGGAATCACCGCGGTAGTAGGTGCGCCTGTGACCGATCCCGACGTCGGTAACGGAGCGGTTGTCGTTAAAGATGGGGCGATCCTAGGCACCTATCGTAAGCAACTGCTGCCGAACTATGGCGTTTTCGACGAGTACCGATACTACCGACCCGGCACAGACGACATCGTCTTCGATATTGATGGATTCACGTTCGGCGTGAACGTTTGTGAGGACATTTGGTACGCCGAGGGACCTGCGCGCGATCAGGTCACTCATGGCGCCGCTCGAATGCTCATTAACATTTCGGCGTCGCCTTGGTCGATCACGAAGGGTCTGATGCGCGAACGAATGCTTTCGACTCGCGCCTTTGATCACAACGTTTATGTTGTCTACTGCAATCTCGTTGGGGGACAAGATGAACTGGTCTTCGACGGCCAAAGTTCGGTCTTTTCGCCGGACGGCACGTTAGTCGCTCGCGCCAAGGCTTTTGAGGAGCAGCTCCTCACCGTCGATCTTGAGTGCGAGCAAGTGTTTCGGACCCGGCTGTTCGATGCGCGTGTGCGCCGAATCGAAGACACTCCTCGACCCTTCCGAAAGGTCTCCGTTGATGCGAAAGTCCCACCTCGAGTTGCCGAGCGCGCGGTCAAAGAACCGACCCTTTCCAAAGTTGAGGAAACCTATCGTGCCCTCGTCCTCGCGGTGAAAGATTACGTAACGAAGGGCGGATTTCAGAAAGTCGTGCTAGGCTCGTCTGGAGGCGTTGATAGCGCCCTCACCGCCGTCATCGCGTCAGATGCCCTTGGCCCGGAAAATGTGACTTGCGTTGCCATGCCGACTAGATTCTCCTCTGACCACAGCCTAAGCGACGCCGAGCAGCTCTCACAGAATTTAGGTTGCCATCACCACGTGCTACCGATTGACGGGATCTTTGAATCATTTTTGAATTCGCTCGGGCCGATCTTTGGCGACCTTCCCACAGGACTCACCGAAGAGAATCTCCAACCTCGAATCCGGGGCACAGCCCTCATGGCGCTATCCAACAAATTTGGGTGGCTCGTGCTCACCACCGGAAACAAAAGCGAAATTGCCGTCGGCTATTCAACTCTGTACGGAGACACGGCGGGTGGCTACTCGGTCCTCAAAGACATCCCCAAGACCCTCGTCTACGAGCTTTGCCGTTACCGGAATGCGATGGGAGAGGTTATTCCCGAGAACATTCTCACAAAGGCTCCGAGCGCAGAACTCCGCCCAGACCAAAAAGATTCAGACAGTCTGCCCGACTACGAAATCCTCGACCCGATCATTCGCATGTATGTTGAGCTTGGCTACGAGCCAAAACAGATCGTTGCCGCGGGCTACGACGAGCAAACCGTGCTTCAGGTCATTCGAATGATCGACCGCAACGAGTACAAGCGTCGCCAAAGCCCGCCTGGAGTAAAGACGACGAACCGAGCATTCGGCAAAGACTGGCGACTACCCATCACGAACCGGTACCGACCCGAATAGCGGACATCAGTCGAATCATCTTCAATGAAGCGGTAGTCAGGGGCTAGGTGAGACGACCTCGGAACGTGCCATCTCGGCTTGACCAATGGTGATGGGAAGTGCCCAACGTGAGAAATAACCAAACAAAAAAGTCTCCCAGTATTTGCTAGAAGACTTTTGGATCGGCTACGCCGAAATTTGGGTGCGGGGACAGGATTCGAACCTATGACCTCCGGGTTATGAGCCCGACGAGCTACCAGACTGCTCCACCCCGCGGTGTACGTTCATTATGTCGCAATGAGACCGACGATTGCAACGGCCCGCTGGGGAGCCACCAAAAGCCAAGTGGTCACGCCGCACGAACGGCGTGACCACTTGGCGGATTACTTGGCCAGAAGGCTTAAGGGCAAACCTTTCCTTCGACCGCGATTGGATTTGGATACCAGCGCTCGCCGAACTGATACCTCGACGGGTTCAGAATCTGGTCCAATTTCTGATATTTCGCGTGACCGTCAGCGTATGAGTAGTTAGCACCCTGTGTGTGTCGGTCCCATGCGACTCGCAAGACATCGACTGCCTTGTAATCTGCCTTACCCGCGGTCGGTTGGAGCGCCCGCACGAGGCCGCCATCGGTGTAAGTGTAGGTGCCGCCGGCCGGGAATTCACCCGCGTAGTTGTTCAACGTCCACTGTGGGCAAGGCTGTGAAGGCAAGAAGCCACTGGCGCCCTTGTGGTTGTCGCCCGAATCACCCGTTAAGCGCTTCTCTGTAACCAGAATCATCTCGGCCGGCTGGTTGAACACCGTCATCGTGACCGGGTACCAGTCATGGGCTGGGATAGCGTTATAGTTCGGAATATACGAATAACCGTTGACCGGAATCCAGTCGCATACCTGCGGGATAACGCCGAGTGCGGCATTGCTTGCACACGGGCTTTTTGGCTTGACTGGCGTGGTGTCCGAAGGGCACTTGAACATCTCGTAACTCTTGATGTAAGGCTGCAACAAGAAGGTCCAGTGGACTTGGTAGCCACTGGGATTTTGAGGGTTCCAGTACGGCGAAGATGAGTTGGCGCCCTGGTGCCAACTGGTCTGGCACAGCGTATCGTCGTTGTCTCCACCATACATGAACAGAGCAGTTGCCATCTGTTTGTCGTTGCTCAGACAAGAAGTTTTCTTAGCCGCTTCCTTCGCCTGGGCAAAAACTGGGAAGAGGATCGCAGCCAGAATGGCGATGATGGCGATAACTACAAGGAGCTCAATAAGGGTAAAAGCGCGCGTCACGGTTCGCATTTAAGAAGGAAACCGTCGCACTGTTAAGAAACCGTTTCGCCAGTGTTAAGGGACGATTACGGTTCCGTTATCACTTTTTCGACTCGGCTCGGGCAACCTGGAACGCGCGAAACAGCTTCAATAAAGTGAAGGCACCGCTAATATACGGCGAAAACTTCTCGAGCGACATTGAGGCTCCTGCGATGAATCGATCGCCCGTTGTCGCGATGCTCCGAGTCTTGCTTCCGACCACGTCCACGGTTTGTCGAACTGACCGCGCGACCTCGTCGACTTGCGTCGCGACGTCCGTGACTTTCTCGGTCAGCGTGTCGACCTTGTCGGTGAGGGCAAGCACCTTTGGCCTCAATTCATCCATGATTTTCATCACCTTGATGAGAAGCACCGCAAGGACAAGGAACACAACCGTGTTCACTGCGAAAAAGACACCCGAGACAACTAACCAGATGGTAGGCAATTCCATTAACCTCTCACTCCAAACTCAACCTTCGTGACGCTGTTTGCGGCAACGGCTACATCGGCAGTGACGTAACCGTCAATACCCTGTAGTTCTCGGCCCATGACCTCAAACCGACGTCCCCAAAGTCCCTTCACGCTCACTTCCGCGACCAAGTCTTTATCACTTGTATTCTCTAGGATAACGGTTGCGAATCTTTTGCGCGCATCAAATTTCAATTCGGTCATCCGCGCGTTCTTCACTTCCGCCTCAAGTCCTAGTTGACGCACCACTATTCTACGTCCAATTCCGTCCCACGGGCGGATCCGAAACACTTCGATTTGATCGACGGTCTCCACTTCGAAGTGGCACCCAAAGGTAGAGACGCCGGTTTGACTCGACGGCAGCACCCAGGCGGCGACTCCGTGAAGGTACTGCCACAGCGAAATGCCGACATCGCCAGTGAGCCATGAGATGCCGTATTGCCGGGAGGCAGGGTCAGGACAGTAGGCCATTCCCGCTGCGCCGTCCGATCGCACGAGTGCCCAGACTCCCAGGACTCCGCCGAACGCCGCGCGCAGATAGCCCTCCGGAAGCTGGTTATAGTCTCGATCCAATTGCTCGAAGAAAAGCAAACTGTTTGCCACCGTATTCGCGCCAAGGCAAAGTTCACCTTTATCATCCTGCACTGCTCCGTCGATTCGACTGATGTTGATGGGCCAACGCTTGTCGCTTCCGTACCACCACCAACTGGGGCTCAGCGACTTGGCCGCCATTGCGAGCCGAATCAAGCGCTCCTCCGATTCCTCATCCTGGCGACGTCGCGCGCTGAAAAACGCCTCGGCAAACGGTGCTGCGCTCCACGGCGACTCAACTCCAAAAGGATATCGCCGCCGCGCCAACTCTCGATCGCGAGACAAGAGCTGTTGCTCAAGAGCCTTCGCTTCGCCGTCCAATTTGTTGTCTCGCAGCTCCTGAACAAGCTCTTGCATCGTGGTCATCAACGGCAAGCCCGTGGCCCTAAGTGAAGCTCGAGAAACGTGCCTGAACATCGCCAAGGCACATCTGGCCGCACGTTGTAAGTAGTGCAGCTTAGGATGACGAAGTTCGCCGTACCCGGTGGCAATTGCCGCCATCGCGCGGTACAGATTCATGACGAGCGGATAGACCTGCGGCCTGCCGTAGTGCGTAGCCACCGATCTCGGGTCCGTCAGAACGCTCCCAACGCTTCCATCGGCAGGATTTTGGAGAGTCTCTTCCAAGAAATCATCGACGTATTGGTCCAGAACCTGGATTTGCTCGCGTATGGGATAGATGGTGTTCTTCTCGGCGAGGAAAAGCGCGTCGGATAGGCTGCTGATTACTCCAAAGCCGTTCGCGAAGAGATCGACGTCGATGATCGCAAGGCCGGTCCGATTATCGGCCGGGACGATAGCACGGTAAAACGGACCCTCAGAGCGGACTATCTGGTGATCCATGATCCACTCGGCGCGACGCTGAATGAGCGTCGCAATCGCCTCAGTAAACAGAAAATGCGCTTGACTTGCGTGATCGCTCGTATCGTCGATCGTTAGCCGCACGATCCCGGGCTGACTGGGTCGAAGGAAACAAAACCCTCCTTCTTCATCCGAGTCGGTTTCCATCTCGCATTCGACGTCCGTCGTGAACCTTGCTGGGGTCACCCCGGAGATCTCAACGGCGGCACCAACCTCAAATGGAACCACGCAAGACGGATAGACGCGGATCGCCGGTCGCTTGAACTCCGCGAGAACAGCGTTGACATTATCGACGAGGTACCTGTCCGCTGACGCGAAGCCGATTTGGTACGTGCGTTCTTCGTTCGGCTCTAGGATCGCGCTTGAGTGCCCATTTGCCCAGTGCTGCCACTCCTCGCGTTCGATCGACGCTCGACTGTGGGCGTACACGATCGGTATGCCGTCCCACCGCATCTCCGTACTTAACGATGCTGGAACATGGCTACACATCTCCCAGCTCGTGTCGCCCATCGGAAACACGAGGAGCCCAGGTGGGCGGCCATTCATACGCTGGGCAAAAAGGTAGCTCGCGGCTCCGCCCAAAAATGGGTGGATGTGCACACGCTCGGCGTGAAGATTTCGTTGGCCTTCGTCGCTTCTCGGGAAGCCCTCTAGCACATTGTTGAGTGCCATTGGGAATCCCAACTCCCCGATTTCGATACTTCGTCGACTCCGATTCTTAATCGTGATTTCCCAACAAATGTGGGGCAACGAGCCATTGACCTCGTAGAATCGGCCCGTCGCTTTCAGGTCATCTATGAACAGAAACTCATATTCGAACTTGACCGAACCGTCTTCCGCGTCGTCGTCGGACAAGTACTCTGCGCGAGTGTTGCGCCCCACAATCCAAGGGTCGTCCGGCCCACTTCGAACACCGAGCAAAATCGTGCCTGGATAGTAGTCCTCGGCGAGTTCGTCTCCCATCGCAACCGGCGGCGCAACAAATTGAAAGTCCTCGTTACCCTCTGGAGCTGTCGGGTCCGTTAACCACATTTGCGAGATTCGACCACCCGGACCAAACTCTAGTGAAACGAGGGCACCCGTTAATTCAGGACGGTCCAAGTTGAATTCGTCCATTGGCAGACACGAGCATACCAAAGCGACCGAATAGAATCATTGGAACCCAACGACTAGGGCCACGATCGCCATCCGCGGCGACGGTAACTGGCGGTGTAGCCCGTCGACCAGGGCCGCTGATCCAAGTCTTGCGATGGATCTGCTGCTAAGGCCGACTACACTCGCAGTTGTCACATCCCGATAAACACGTCTTCGTTACTTGGCTCGCTACGGTCGACGTGTCAGCATGATGTAGTCGAGACCGAACATGTTCTTCGGCTCAGCCTTCACGTTATGGCCGAGGCACTCTACCTTGAGTGTAGATATTCCCTTCTTAAGGACAACGGTGCCAAGTGCATACTTTTTCCAAACGACACCGGTTCCGTAGAAATCGAGGTCCTTGAGCGGGTGCCCCGCAAGCGAAAGCCGGTGGGATCCATAGTCGGCGGCGTGACAGAAGTTTCCTGAGACTTCGTATGTCCCGTCAGAAGGGACCGGCACGGCAAGTTCGAGCAAACCACCGACTGCGGGCTCCGTCCACCATAGCTGCTTGCCTGACGACGGCTCCCAGAAGTCAGATTGAACCTCCAGATTTCCGGACGTTCGTTTGAGGACCTTCATGGTCTCGCCCTCAATCGCTCCAGGCACAGGCTTTGCGGGCTCGAGGACGGGCGGAATCAGAAGTTCCTCATTTACGGCGATCGGCTCGGTGCCTCCTGGGATTGCATACCAATATGCTCCCCGCGCAAACGTAGTTTCGACATCTTGCCAATGCCACAATTCCAGGTCGAACTTCAATCCGGTCTGAAACGGGAACGGATCAAAGATATGCCACCGCTCGACCGCACTGTGGCCAAAGTTGCCCGGCTTCTCCACGTGCGTTTGCGCATGAAATGGCCGGTTGAACGGCTCGTTCGCGGACCAAGCGTAGCCAAAGTAGTCCTCCGTTCCCGTCCCGAAGGTGCTCGGAAATGACTCGCCATCGACGTAGACCTTTTCGTCACCTTCACCCCACCACGCGGCCGTCGGGTTGGCAACGTGCAGAAACGTCCCCACGTACATTCCCTTTCCGCGAACATCGAGTAGATGCATATCACGGAAAGGCCGAGAGCGGCCGTGATAGACCGTCCATTGAGCATGAAAGTGCATCGAGCGACTGTCCCACGAGTAAGGTTCGACGGCAAATTGGCAGGCGATGCCGACTGGAACTCGTCCTACGTTTCGGAACGAGAATTTCGCGCTCTTCGCAAAGGGCATCGGCCAACGCATAACCAGTTCCTTACCGGCAATCGTGATCGGAATCGTGTCCTGAGCGTTGAGGCCGGGTGCCGTTCCAAATAGATCACCCAAAGGCATTTCGATCGAATGCTCTCCATCAAAACTCGCGGTAACAAGAATTTGCCGGTAAATCTCGGCAGCAACCGCCCGTTTGTCGCCGATCGGCGGGGCGAGAATTATGGAAAACTGCCGAATGCATCCCCCACTGCGCTCAATTGACACCTCCGCGGGTGCCCCTTGGGGGTTGAGTCGGGCCTCCTTGTGCACACTGGGCGGCGGCAAAACTGGTGGCTTTGGAGCGTCCCAAGTATCGGCTGGCGAATAGGTCGCAACTTCGGTTTCCGGTGCGTACGTCCGAGTGTTCACGTGGTAGTAAAGACCTCTGTGCTTGTCCGCTCCGTCGGTGTCCTCCACGGTGACTTTCAAAGACTTCGCATATGGGAAGGGAAAGTACAGGTTGCACCCGTGGGCCGCGTTGTAGCTGAACCAATCACCCCACCGACCAATCTTGCCCGTAAGCAACGCGAGCATCTTTTCTTCGATGAGCGCGGTTGTTGATCCGTCGAAGTAGAACCGGATTGTTCCCGACGGGTTTGCTGACCAAATGCGAACAACGGCCCCCGGACCGGTGAGATCCGCCATGACGAATTCCTTACGGCCGCCGTTCGTCTCTTCGCGAATAAATTGCCCGTAGTCTCCGTTCGCAAACATGTCGCCTCCAGGTTTGCTGGCACGGTCATAGCTACTCGACTGTGTCATCGTGAACGCAGGTTCTGGGTACCGAGTGAGCCAAATCAAGTCGGTCATCTGCGGCAACAGAGTCTGGACAGAAATCACCGGCGACTTAAACGCTTGGTGCAGAAAGAGGAGCGTCGAAAGCACCTACCGAGCTTACTCACCGAATCCGATTAAAAATCGACGTGCCGTCTTCAAAAAGTGTTGCATAATAAACACATTGTAGCCAATACTACACTTTGAAGCACTGATGAGCACGGCGGTTAATGAATTCATAGGAAGCATCCCCGTGCTCGCAAAGAGTCGGTTCCGGCGCCTGCTCGCGTTCTTCGGCCCCGCTTACCTCGTGAGCGTTGGATACATGGATCCCGGAAACTGGGCGACCGACCTAGAGGCTGGCTCGCGATTCGGGTACTCGCTACTCTGGGTCATCTTGGCATCGAGCATCATCGCCGTCGTGCTGCAAACATTGTGCGTACGTCTCGGCATAGCGATGCAAATGGACCTTGCCCAAGCCTGCTCTCGCGTCTACAGCAAACGGGCATCCACGGCGCTATGGATCCTGTGCGAACTCGCTATTATCGCTTGTGACATCGCCGAGGTTATCGGTTCGGCGGTTGCCCTGAATCTGTTGTTCAACATTCCCACGGTGATCGGCGTGATCATCACGGGTGCGGACGTGCTTTTGCTTCTCGGCCTTATGAAGTTTGGATTCAGAAAGATAGAAGCGATCATCACGACGCTAGTCGCTACTGTCGCCACCTGCTTTATGCTGAATCTGAGAAGTGCCCACCCGGATTGGGGGGACGCCCTCAAGGGCCTCGTTCCCGTGCATGGCTTGTCAACCGCTCAACTTGCCGTCGCCATCGGAATTATTGGCGCAACGGTGATGCCGCACAATCTCTACCTTCACAGCTCGATCGTCCAGTCGCGAAAAATAGAAGACACGCCTCCGGCGAAGACGGAGGCCATCCGATCAGCAACGATCGACACGGTCGTGGCGCTCGGACTCGCTTTTTTCGTGAACGCCGCCATCCTCGTGCTGGCAGCCGCGGTTTTTAACAGAACGCACACGATCGTAAAAGACTTTGGCGATGCACACCACTTACTGGCGCCTGCACTTGGCGGTGGAGCGGCAACCCTCTTCGCAGTCGCACTGCTAGCGTCCGGTCAAAGCTCGACGCTGACTGGAACCCTCGCCGGCCAGATCGTCATGGAGGGATTTACAAGGTATCGAATCAAGCCATGGATTCGACGAATGATTTCGCGGGGCCTTGCAATCATTCCGGCGGTCTTCTTAGTCAGCCTCTTTCACGGTCAGTCGATTGATCCGATCGTCATCTCGCAGATAGTTCTTTCGATGCAGCTTCCCTTCGCCGTAGTCCCACTTGTTCAGATAACTTCTGACCCGCTGCGTATGGGCCAGTTTGTAAACCCGAAATGGCTGACGGCAATTTCATGGCTCTTTGCTCTCGCAATTGTGAGCTTGAACATATGGCTACTGATCACTCAGTTTGGATTCCTCGTGAGCGGTCTGTTTGCCGTTGCTCTTGCCGGGTACTTCGTATGGTCAAGAGGCACGGCGAAAGAGCTCCGCGCCGCCGCGTAGATGCACTCTAATTGCGCAACGGCTTGTTGTTCTCAACCATATGGCGCATCCGCGCGACGCTGTGCGCCCGGTGGCAGAGATCTAGAAAATGCCAGCGCTCCGCCATGACCGCCTCCTCGAAACTACCAGATTTCGCGTAAACCGCCTTGATGGCGTGACCAATCGTCAAATCGTATTCTGAGATCAGATTTTGACTTCGAAGTCGCGCTAGTTCCCGATCGAGTTGGCCGGTCAAAGTTGGCGGGGACGCGAGCCACGGGATACGAACTGGTGTTGCCTCAACGAGTGCATTCTTGGCGGTGTCGACAAGGCGGTCAGGATGGTACGAAGTGAGATCGCTGGGTCGCAGGTAACCCGCGAGACGCGCAGAATCCGCATTAGGCGCCACTATTCCCTGGGCGATAGCGGAAAACGATTCCACGAGGCGTTCGTGCGAGTTCTGATTGATCGTTCTCACCAGCGCCGTCCCTCTACCCGCTGGCAGCACGCCGACCCGGACCTCGGGCAATCCGATATGTGCTTCGGCATCAGCGACAATCACGCTACATGATGCTGCGAGTTCCAATCCGGCGCCCAAGGTGTAACCATGAACAGCGGCAACACTAGGAATCGTCTCGATCAGTTCGCCTAAGGCCTGAAGTTCGATCAAAGCCTGGTTGATCGCCTCAAAATCTGCTGCGTCCACGCAACCAAGCAAGAACTTTAAATCGAAACCTACGGAGAACGACTTCGCCTCACTCGCCAGGACGAAGCGCTTGATGTCGCCGCAGGACAAGACCGCAGTGAGGTCCCGAACTAGCTCTTGGGAAATGACTCCAAGCTTTGTTCGAATCGACACCGCGTGAGCATTTTCACCGAGGTCGCGAACGCAAACCGTGTCGAGTTGCTCGACTACTGGATAGTCGGCGAGCCTTTTGAACTGAGTCTGCAACGGAATCGCTTGGTAGCCTCCGTTCGCGACCTGAACCGCACCGACGTGGTAGAAGGCGGGTGCTGACTTGCCGATGGCGTCCATAAGCTCGAACGGGCCCATTTCCCATCCGAATCCCCACCGCATCACTCGATCAATATCGAGGACACTATGCGCGACCTCGTCTTTGATGGAAGCCGCGTACGTCAGGGTGGGTTCAAGGTATTCGCGAAGGAACGCGCCGACCTCGTCCTCGACAAGCAATGCCTTGCGAATCCTTTCGCCGAGGGGCAACTTGCCCAATTCAGCGATCGTCGGCAATACGGGTTCGATTCGTTCTCGGTACAGCTGCGTTCGAAGGTCAAAGCTGAATATTTCCTTTCCTTCTTTTCGGTAGTAACCCTGCTTCGCTTTTTCACCGTTCCAGCCCCGTTGAAGTAGGCACGAGATTGAACTTGGCGATTGCAGCGGTCCAATCAGGGGATCCTGAGCGCACCGGGACAGCAGATTCTGGGCGATGTCGACCATGATGTCGATTCCGACCATATCGTTCAACCGAAAACTGCCCGACTTCGGCCTACCGAGAAATGGACCAGTGATGGCGTCAACCGTTTCGATCGGCAGATTTAGTTTCTCGGCGGCATGGACGGCGCGAAACATTGCCCACATTCCGAATCGATTGGCGATAAAACCAGGTGTGTCCTTCGCAACCACGACTCTGCGAGCCGCGTCGGACTCGAAAAATTTCGTCATTGCGTCGACCACGAACGGGTCTGTTTCAGTCGTGGGAATGAGTTCGAGCAACTTCAGATAACGCGGCGGATTGAAGAAATGAGTTCCCATAAATCGGCGGCGGAAACTCTCAGAGCGGCCGGCCGCAAGGTGCCCAATTTCTAACCCACTCGTGTTGGTGGAAACAAACGCATCGTCGCGAAGCAATGGCTCGATCAGTTCATACACGCCGCGCTTGACCTCGGGCCGCTCTAGGACGGCCTCGATAACCCAATCAGCGTCCGAAATCCAATCCAAGTTCTGATCGATACCGCCAAGTTGAACTCGCTCAGCGTACTGGGGGAGATAGAGATGCGGAGGTTTGACGGCCTTGGCCCGATCAAACGCCGTCCGAGCCGAAGCGAGGGTCGTGTCCAGCAGTGACACTCGAAATCCGAGGTTCGCGAAATGCGCGGCAATGCCGCTGCCCATTGTGCCTGCCCCGATTACGCAAATATTGTTCATGGGTGGTGGAGTTTCGAGATTTTGACACTTCGCGCCTTCGATATAGGAAAGAGTCTTTAGTAAGACCGCTCGGTTTCAGAAAATTGACGCTGATTTCGCAACTATCGAAGGTTGCAGCAAGGATCGCGAAAGCGCGTCGTCATGCCAATCATACTTTTGCCTGAAGATTTTTGACACTATTTTCAGGCTACGGATATACTGAATTGCTTGAGTCCAAGCGGCTCATTTCAGAGGTAACAAACATAGCAGGATTTAGAAGACCGCCCCGCCCAGAACCGGGACCAGAAATCAACAACCGTGTGCTCAAATATCGAGACATCCGAGTCATTGGCTCAGACGGATCGCAACTTGGCATCATGCAAAGTCGTCAGGCGCTCACGATTGCTCGTGACGAAGGCCTTGACCTCGTCCTCGTCTCGGCGACAGCCCAACCACCGGTCTGTAAGATCATCGACTATGGCAAGCATAAATACCTTGAAGGCAAGCTCGGCAACAACAAGAAGAGCAAACAGCAAGAGCTAAAGGGTATAAAGATCAGTCCGCGAATTGCAGCGCATGACCTCGGTTTTCTCGTCAAGAACGCGATCAAGTTTTTGGAAGAAGGCAGCAAGGTCAAAGTAACCTGTCAGTTCCGGAGCCGTGAGATCACTCACCCCGAGCTCGGAAAGCAAAAACTCGACACATTTGCCGAACTTTGCCTCGACTTCGGGACGGTCGAACGTCAGCCCGCCCTGGACGGCAGGCTCATGATTATGGTTCTCACTCCCAAACCGGGAGCGGTGAAGAAGAAAGATGCCAAAGATCAGAACAAACAAGACAGCGGCAAAGCGGTTCAAGATCACGGGAACGGGCAAGATAATGCGACGGAAGTCGCACAACAGCCACCAGTTCCTGCACAAGAACGCGTCGAGGAAGCGTAGGCTCGAACTCGAGCCGGAAGTATTCCGCGGCGAACAGAAGCGCATGAAGCGCCTTCTGGTGATGTAGCTTTTCGTCATCCATCCACCGCTACCGCCCCAATTTTGGGGCTGGGACCCGGTCAACGTTAACAAGAGAGGGGAAAACATATGGCACGCGTAAAACGTGGCTTAATGCGCCACAAGCGCCACAAAAAGATTATCGCGAAGGCGGCCGGCTATTGGGGTCGGAAGAAAAACGTCTTCAGCCGCGCTCACGAACAGGTGATGAAGTCGGGGCAGTACGCCTTCCGCGACCGACGTCGCCGCAAGCGCGACTTCCGGCGACTCTGGGTCGCCCGTGTCTCGGCGGCAAGCCGAGAGTGCGGAGTGAAGTACTCCGTGCTTATCCACGGCCTGAACAAGAACGGCATCCAGGTTAACCGTAAGATGCTGAGCGAACTTGCGATCGCGGACATGAATGCATTCCGCGCAATCGTCAAGCAAGCGACTGCTTAGCAGAAACGACTGCACGAAAAGGCGGGGGCGAAAGCTCCCGCCTTTTCTTTTTGCTAGGGTCTGCTGAGGCTCGCGCGGCTAGACGTTTTAAGGTCGCGCAGGTATAATTTCCCTTCGGTTGCTCCGGTCGTCTAGCGGTTTAGGACATCGCCCTCTCACGGCGAAGATCGCGGGTTCGAATCCCGTTCGGAGTACCAAGTTTTTTTTGATCCTGATTTGGCGTCAGTCCAGATGGAATTCGCACTCCCAAGTCTTGCTGCTTAATTGGGTCTGTACACTGATCGAGATGCGAACGGTCGAGTTTCACCTTTCACTAAGCGATCAACCATGGGGCAGAGTGCTTGCAAGAGAGTTTGATTTTGAACAGGAGGCTCGCTTCCTACTGTTCGCATGGAGCGGCCAAAATCTGGCCTGGGCAAAAGCATCCCGATACGCTATGGGCGCAGCATTGGATATCTGCTATCACCCTTGCCGTGGGGATCAAGTGCAACTCCTAGCCAGAATAGAAGGCACTGTATCTACAGATCTCATGCTCATATCCAACCAGGTTCCCACAACGGGGATGAAGTGTTTTGCGGAGCTTTCCGTGCCGTCTGTGCTTGATACATCTCTCCACCATGGACTCGGGTTGCTGGCCGTTTCGCGTGCGCTGACCAAGTCAAGAAGAAAAGGACTCTGGCACATAAAGCCAGATGCAATCACCCCAGAACTGGCTCAGTTCGAACAGGCATATGGGCGTCGAGGCACGTTCGTGGGCCATCCATTCTCATGACTTCAGGCAGAAGCGCCGGACCCTTGGCGGGCCGGCGCTAGTCTCGGTTCCTACGGCGAGACGGACGCGCCGCCGCCGAAGTTGATGTTAGTCCTCGAGGTTGGGTTATAGGCTGTCACCCTTCCCGAACTTGCGGCTTTCGAGACGCTCGAAAAGTCGGAAAGCCGATAGCTCGACAGAGTGACATTGTTAATGCAATAATCATTCACGTATGTAACTATCGCGGCGTAGCCTGAGGTGTACGCCCAAAACGTCACCTTACATCCGAGCCAATTTCCACGATATTCCGTCATGGAGCTATTTGCAGAATAAGGCTGGTCCGAAATCGTACAGCGGCCGCTAGAAGAGCCCACGTTCAAGTTAAAGCTGACGTCCGCACGTGTCGCCTTGTTGGCGGCAGTTACCAGAGTGAAGTTCAATACGACTCCGGGAATATCGGAACGCGTCAGGTGAAAGCCCTGATCGCCTTGCGCCGTACCCGTCATCGTGAACGACGACCCGTCGTTGTTGCTGCAGTTCATGCTAACGTCGTTTCCGCTAATCGTTCCATCGAAGTCTCCGACCTGATGTGCATAGACACCGGTCTCAGCCGAGACTGCGTATTCACCTTCCCAATTCAAATTGTCGTTGGCAAGGATTTCCAACACCATCACCGAACCGTCCGGCAGCGTTGCCCGGTATTCCGACAGACTCGCCCCACCTACGGGCCCATTTGAGGTGGAGTCGCTACTCGAACCACCGCAACCGCTCAGGACGATAAAAATGCAAGCAACCATGCCTGCGAACCAGTTTTTGTGCATGACCCAGGCTAACATAATTCTTCACCTTTCCGCCGGAATCGCGCCTACATGCCTCAACCCGCATTTAGCTGAAGAGTTCGCAAACCGTCCAGTGCGGAGTACCAAACGGGGTACAGGTTCTTCCTCTTCCCCGTTTGGTATTTGGGCCTGGTGAGAACTCGTGCTCGCGGGTGGAGCTTGGCGACACCCCGCCGCAGGGAAATGCACGAAGTGCATCGGGACTCGAACGCTGCTTTTGGCCCGAAACTGTTAGGCTCCGACGAGGCTTCGAGTGAGAAAATGGTTTCGACACACCTGGCTTAAACTTCCATCGTGTCCAGGGTCGAAATATTTCTTAGATACTTTCCATACTTAATAGTTTGGGTACGTTGCGCTCCAAACGTGGGTCACCCGATCTTTCGAGTCGTGCGCGATCATCCAAGACGTGCCAGAACTTGCCTGAAGGGCCAGTCAGCTCCCTAGCGAACCGAACGTCGGAACAGTCGCTAGAACCTGAGGGTTCGGTTATCGTCGCTCGTCAACGGCCCGGCACGGAATGCGAGACTGCGAACTAAGGAAGGGGCGGGCGCCTAAGCCGAAAACTGATTGACCTTCCGGAGGATGCGGTCCACCAACCGCTCCGGTAGATAACGGCGAAGAGAGCGAACCTGGCCCGACTGTTTTCCGGCTGAATAGCGTAGTTTCGGCTGATTTGCCGTTGCAGCAGTAACAACCATTTTCGCCACGACTTGAGGTGCGTCGCCTGTCAGCACCCAATTTCGCATGAGGGCTTCGCTACGCGTACGCTCCGCATCATAAATCGGTAGCGGTTGGTCGACCCTTACGAGATTCTCTTCGAAGGATGTTCGGGTGACACCGGGTTCGACGAGAACCGCACGTATGCCATAGTTACGGATTTCATGGTCAAGCGACTCCGTATAACCCTCAATGGCGTGCTTCGTCGAACAGTAGAAGGCGTTAAAGGGAGATGGGATGATTCCGAGCATTGAACTCATGTTGACGATCCGGCCGCTGCCCTGCTTACGCATGATCGGTAAAACCGCGTTGATGACCCGGGCCACTCCAAACACGTTGACATCAAAGAGACGTTGGATCTGGACGATGGAAGACTCCTCTGCTCCTCCCGTTAGCCCGATCCCGGCATTGTTGACCACGAGGTCGAGCCGCCCTGCTTGGCGCACGATTTCGTCGATTAAGGCCCGAACCGATCCTTCATCTGTCACATCGCAGATCAACATTGTGATGCCCTCTGGGTTTGAGACCACCTTGCGGCTAGTGCCGAATACACGATATCCGGCCTTATTCAAAGCCTTGGCGGTCTCCAGGCCGATGCCTGAAGATGCGCCAGTCACCAGCGCAACGCCTCTGTTCGTCTCATTCATAATTTTTCTTTCTCACCGAGTCTGGACTTCGAGTTCCCCCGGGAGTCATACTCAGATTGTAGCCGACACTCACTATTAAAATGATACTAACTGGGAAAAAGATCAACGATGTTGGATGTCCGGTTGCACGCGGCCTCGATTTCGTCGGGGATGCTTGGAGTCTGTTAATTCTGCGCGACTCCCACATGGGACTAACTCGCTTTGATCAGTTCAGGAAGAACCTTGGTATCGCGCCGACTATGCTCACCCAGCGCTTATCGGCGCTTACCACCTGTGGCATGTTGGAAAAGAGAGTCTATTCTGCGCACCCACCGCGAGAGGAGTACGTCCTCACGGAGCCTGGGAGAGACTTTCTACCTGTTCTCATGATGCTCGGCGCTTGGGCTCAGAAAAACTGTGGCGGGAATCTGGCTCGCTATATCGACCTCGATACTGGAAATGAAATTCTGCCGATTGGAGTGGATTCCGTTACCGGAGCAAAGCTTGGGACTCGACCGATCGGGTTGAGTATCCCTGGCGTCGATGATCGCCGATAGGAAGTCGTCCAATGGATGTCGGAAATTGTCTGACGCGGAGAGCGTTGAGAAACTGTCAGCCGAGCGGATTCCCTGCGCGTGCCCGGACCTTCGCGCCCAGTATGAGTTTGTTACCTCTGCCGATTCTGTACGATCTGCGATTCAGGAAAGCTCCAAGCGCGTCTACTTCGGTGTACCAAACGGGGTACAGGTTCTTCCTGTTCCCCGTTTGGTTTTTGGGCCTGGTGAGAACTCGTGCTCGCGGGTGGAGCTATGCGAGACCCCGCCGCAGGCGAATGCACGAAGTGCATCGGGGTTCGAATCTGGAGCTGAGCGACATCCAGGGGCGGAAGTGAGCGAAGTGAACCGGGGCGGTTCGTACTACCAAGTCTTGCCCTCCAGCACTCCTAGGAGAGTCGAAAATGGCTAGATAAACAAACGGATATCCACCAGAAAGCCGGTATCCAAGAAATCAACCGAACTGAGCTCGAAGCGGCGGTCTGCCCGAAGCTTCGACTTGAGGGCGTTCAGGGAGGCGAGGGGCGTTTGAATGCGTCAGCGCCAAGTTAGGCAACAACAATCCCAAGGGTTCGAAACTCGCGTTAGGCGTCCGGTCACAAAGTAGCGCGGCAAGTTTCGACGTGAGCTTGCCGAGCAGGAATCAATTAGGCTACGGACGTTCTTGCATCCGATAGTTTTAGGCCAGGAACCCTTGCAAAGTGTTTTGGGACAGGAACGGCGGGAGGGTAGGGTTAGGCTTGAAACTGGGCCTTGTGGAGGCGGCTGTAGATGCCGCCGGCGGCTACGAGTTCGCGGTGGCGGCCTTGTTCGGCTACGCCAGTTTCATCGACCACGATGATCCTATCAGCGTTTTGGATTGTGGCCAAGCGGTGGGCGATGACGAGCGTAGTGCGACCTATTGCCAATTCGGCGAGGGAATCTTGGATGGCCCGTTCTGTTTCTGTGTCGAGGGCTGAGGTAGCTTCGTCCAGGATTAGGAGCGGAGGGTTTTTTAGGAACATGCGGGCGATGGCCATTCGCTGTTTTTGCCCGCCGGAAAGTTTGACTCCTCGCTCGCCGATGACCGTGTCGAGGCGATTGGGGAGGGCCTCGATCATCTCCGTAAGCCGCGAACGGTGTGCGGCCTCCCAGATGTCTGCTTCGGTTGCACCGAGGCGACCATAGGCGATGTTCTCTCGAATCGTGCCGGCAAATAGGAACACGTCCTGCTGGACGATGCCGATATTCCGTCGAAGCGAGGCCAAGGTCATTTTTCGGATGCAAATGCCGTCGATCGTGATCTGGCCGGAATCGACATCGTAAAACCGAGGAAGCAGCGAACAGATAGTGGTCTTCCCTGCTCCGCTTGGACCAACAAAAGCGATGGTCTCGCCCGGTTCGATACTTATGTCGATGCCGCTCAGCACCTTTCGGTGGCTCTCATAGCCGAAAGCTACGTCTGAGTAGTGGATTCTGCCTGTTAAGTGACCGGCGTCGACGGCGCCGGGAGCATCAGCGACATCTGGCTCCGTGTCGAGGAGTTCGGTGTATCGTCTGAATCCGGCGATTCCCTTTGGGTAAGTCTCAAGGACTGCGTTGATCTTTTCGACGGGTCGGAAGAAGACGCTTACCAGCATGAGAAACCCGACGAAGCCACCCTGCGAGAGCTCACCGTGGAGAACATAGAACGAGCCCGTGACCATCACGAAGAGCTGGACTAACCTCATGGTCATGTAGCTAAGGGTGAAACTCTTGGACATGAGGCTGTATGCCTTCAGCTTCGTTTCGCGATAGTTGGCATTGTCTCGCGCGAAGAGGGCCTTCTCGTGCTCCTCGTTTGCAAATGCCTGGACCACGCGGATTCCGCCGACGTTCTCCTCGATTCGCGCGTTGAACTCACCCACCCGACCGAACATCTCGCGCATGTTTCGGGTCATAGCGCTACCGTAGCGGGTGGAAATCCAGGTCATCGGGGGGACCACCAGGCCCGTGACCAGGGCGAGCTTCCAGTTGAGAGATAGCATCAGGACGAACGAACCTAGGAAAGTCATGATCGCGATGAGAAGGTCTTCGGGGCCGTGGTGTGCTACTTCACCGACGTCCTCGAGATCTTTGGTGACCCTGGCGACCAGGTGGCCGGTCTTTGTGTTGTCATAGAACCGGAATGAGAGTTTCTGGAGGTGATCGAAGATCTTGCGCCGCATTTCGGTCTCGATTCCGATGCCTAGCACGTGCCCCCAATAGTTGACGACATATTGCAGTCCTGCGTTTAGAACGTAAATGGCGAGCAGACCGAGAGTAGCTAGAAGTATTAGCGACCAATCGCGGCTAGGTAGGAGTTTGTCCACGAACGACTTCGTTGCCATGGGAAACGCGAGTTCCAGAAGTCCGGCGACGATTGCGCACGAAAAGTCCATGAGGAACAGCCGTTTATGGGGTTTGTAGTAGGCAAAGAATCGCTTGAGCATGATGAGGTGGAACCCTGGAAGTGTACTTGCGGCACACACGAAAGGAATCAAGAGTTCGCAACTTGTCCACTGCGGAGTACCATGCGAGAATCTGGATAAACCAGCTCCCTGTTTGAACTTTGGGAGTGGTGAGAAATCGTGCTCGCGGGTGGAGCTTGGCGACACCCCGCCGTAGGGAAATGCTCGAAGTACATCGGAGTTCGAATCCGGAGCGAAGCGACATCCCGCGCCAGTGGCGGAAGTGAACTGAGTGAACCGGGGCCGTTCGGAGTACCAGACCCCTCAGATTCAAAACGCAATTTCGCTCAGGTTCAAAATCTGGACCAACCGGGCGGGATTCGAACTTCGCATTTTGGATAGGCGCTGGCGGGTGGTTCAGACCGG
>JBBRML010000069.1:0-21793 GCA_038230855.1 Fimbriimonadales bacterium
CCGATACATGTCCATCCGGTCTTGCGCGTAAAACTGGCTGAGAGCGGGGAATACGGCGATGGCGAGCGACCATCCAAAGATTCCAACCGGCGCTTGAACGAGCTTGTTCGCGTAGTCGATTGCCGTGACAATTCCTGCCTCGTAGTACGTGCCGAACGCCCGCATGATGATCACGTAAACCGCGGGAAGGGATAGTCCGAATACGACCGGCAACATCATTCGAAAGACTTTCCGAACTCCCTCGTGCCGAGTGTCGAAACTCGGCCGGAAGTGTGAGCCAATCTTGCGCATCATAACCATCGGCAAGAGGAGGTTCCCGATGAACGCTCCCGCGACCGCTCCGAAGACCATCCCGAGAATTGGTGGGTCAACAAATCGGGAGAGCACGAGAGCGCCAAGCAGGATGCCGATGTTATATATGTTCGGGCCAAGCGCTGGTACCGAGAAAACTTGACGGGCGTAAAGCGTGCCGAACATGAGGCCGCCAAGAAAGAAGGCGATCTGAGCGGGCAGCAGGATGCGGCTCATCTGCACCGTCAGCGGCAATATTGCTGGGTCGATGTGCGGTGCGGTCAAATGAAGCATCTGCGGCGTGAAGACAGCGGCAATCGCGATAAAGACAACGATGATCACCGTCATGATCGTTGTCACCGCACTAAAGACTTTCCAGGCATCCTCCTCTCGATCGGTCTTGAGATACTCGGTGAATACTGGAATGAATGCCGAGCTGAGCGCGCCACCGGCGATCAGGTAAAAGAGGGCGTCGGGAACGGAAAAGGCTAGCAGGTAGGAGTCGGTCATCAGACCTCGCCCAAACATTCCTGCCATAACCGCATCCCTGACCACCCCGAGCACCCGACTCAGGAATTGAGACAAGATCATGATGCCTCCCGCACGCTGGACATTGGGTTTGTGCGGATCGACGATTGTCTCGGACACCGAAGAAGATTTTAGCTTATCTCCGTTCCTTGAAGCGGAAGGCACCGCCCATGTGTGTGTCGTTGGGGCGCAGGCTCGGTGACGACAGCCGCCGAAATCAAGGCCGCCGCGCTGAGGCTAGGATTCGCAAACGTGGGAATCTGCTCGGCGCACCCCGCGGCTGGTATTGACTTTTACGAAGGATGGCTTAATCGAGGGAACGCGGCAACCATGGACTATTTAGCGCGTCATCTAGATGCAAAGCGCTCGCCAACCAGCCTCCTCCCAGGGTGCAACTCGATTATCGCTGTGGCGCTGAACTACTATCAACCTCTGGGCGTGGAGCCTAGCGTACCGAGAGTCGCCCGGTATGCCCTCGGCCGCGATTACCACAACGTGATTCGAGGCAAGTTGAAGGCCCTAGCGGGTTTGTTCCCGGCGGCTACTACTCGCGTATGCGTCGACTCTGCACCACTGCTTGAGCGGGAGTACGCCCACCGAGCCGGTCTCGGCTGGTTCGGCAAGAACACGATGCTCATCGATTCTCGGCGCGGGAGTTGGTTTTTGCTCGGATTTGTACTGACCACGCTCAAGCTTGAATCGGATGCTCCCGCTGAGGGCTCCTGTGGAACTTGCCGAGCTTGTATAGACGCTTGCCCGACCGGCGCAATCGTATTTGAAGATGGGCGCTGGCAAGTCAACTCATCGCGCTGCATCAGCTACGCGACGATCGAGCATAAGGGCGACCATGACCTCAATCCACACGGCTGGACATTTGGCTGTGACATTTGTCAAGAGGTGTGTCCATTCAACCAAGAGCGCGTGTCACAGCCTCAACGAGCACAAATTACTACCGAACCCGACTTCATGGCGCGTCGAGAATGGCCCGAGCTGGAGCAACTCGCCCAGATCGAGGCGGGGCACTGGGAGAATATCTCTCGCGGGTCACCGCTACGGCGCGCTGGCGTCGATGGGATTCGGCGAAATGCACAAAAGGTCCTAGGCCGCACGAAAGACCGGTAAAAGCCATCGGGGCTTTCGGGGCCAGGTATGTCACACTCACTCCATGTGCGGCATCGCAGGCTATGTCGGACCAAGAAACGCCGTCGAGGTTGTTTTTGACCAGCTCAAAAGACTCGAATATCGTGGCTATGATAGCGCGGGCGTGGCTTATCCGAAAAACGGTCACATTGAAGTAGTTAAGAGAGCAGGGAAGCTCTCCCAGTTGAGAATTAGCCTAGATGAAGAGGAGCGTCACAGTGGCGTCGCGATCGCGCATTCACGTTGGGCAACGCATGGCGGTCCAACCGACGAAAATGCGCATCCCCATTACGACGAGTTTGAGAAGATCGCGCTTATTCATAACGGCATCATCGAGAACTATCTCTCTTTAAAAGAAGAGTTGCTTGAGAAGGGCCACACATTTCACTCGCAGACCGATACCGAGGTAGCGGCACATGTGATCGGTGAGGAATACGCGAAAGGCGTTCCACTCGAAGAAGCGGTCCGCAAGGGTTGCCAACGATTGCGGGGAGCCTACGCGTTCGTCGTGATGAGCACGACGGAGAAGGGCAAAATCGTCGCCGCCCGTAACGCGAGCCCGTTGGTTCTCGGCATAGGCGATGGTGAAAACATGCTGGCGTCCGATATTCCGGCGTTGCTGCCGTACACACGGGACGTGGTGATCATGGAAGAGAACATGGTCGCTACATTGACCGTCGATTCGATCACGATCATGGACCTCGATGGTCGTCCGCAAGTTCCGCAGCATATGCACATCGACTGGAATCTCGAGTCAGCCCAACGTGGCGGATATGAGCATTTCATGCTCAAGGAGATCCACGAGCAGCCGCAAGTTATTCGGCAAGCCATCGCTGGCCGCATTGACGAGAATTTTCAGGTGCGTTTCGATCAGATATTTAACGAGCACGTCTGGAACGAGATCGACCGCGTCAATATCATTGCCTGCGGAACCGCCTACAACGCCGGCCTGATGGGCAAGCATTTGTTTGAGAAACTGCTGCGGTTACCGACCGACGTCTATTACTCAAGCGAATTTCGGTACGGCGACCCTGTGCTGTCTCCGAAGTCGCTCGCAATTTTTGTGAGTCAGTCCGGCGAGACTTTGGATAGCCTCGCCGCGCTTCGGCTCTGCAAAGAGAGGCGAATCCGCACTCTCGGAATCGTGAACGTCGTCGGGTCTAGCATCGCCCGCGAGTGCGACCGAACGATCATGACCCAGGCTGGTCCGGAGATTTCGGTTGCTTCAACCAAGGCCTATACCGCCCAAGTCATGGTGTTCACTTTGCTGGCGAATTACATCGCGCAGGTCCAAGAGATGCCAGGCGTGCGCGTACAAAAGAACGTTAAATCGATCGGCGAGCTTGCGGCTTTAGCCGAAGAAGCTTTGCTCGTCGAGGACCAGATTAAGGGCTTCGCTCAGCAGTTTAAGGACATGCCATTGTGCTTCTTCCTTGGACGCGGAGCCGACGCCTATGTGTCGCTTGAAGGCGCTCTGAAGCTGAAGGAAATCGCCTATATCCCCACGCAAGAGTCCCCTGCTGGCGAGATGAAGCACGGTCCGCTCGCCCTTGTGAAAGAAGGGGTCGTTGCCGTCTTTGGTGTCACAGACCCGAGCGTTCGAGAAAAGGTCATCTCGAACATCAAGGAAGTGCAAGCGCGAGGTGGAACAGTCCTTGCGATAATTCTGCACGACGACACGGAGACGGAAAAAGTCGTCGAGCATGTCGTCCGAGTTCCGAAATCGGAATTCGGCTTCCTGAGTGCGCTGCTATCGGTAATTCCGATGCAGTTGTTCGCCTATCACGTCGCCCGACTGCTTGATTGCGAGATTGACCAGCCTCGCAATCTCGCTAAATCCGTCACCGTCGAATAGCCACTAATTGCGGTGTGCAGAAAACAGACGCCTTCGCAGATCTAACTGCGCAGGCGTCGGGCTTGCCACAGAGTCGATCACGAGGGACTTCGTCGTTCGCTTCGTAGCCTTTACCGAGACCTTGACTTCCGTTTTGTCACGAAGGAGTGACAAAACGATCACGTCACCTTCCTTCAGCTTGCCCAAGGCTTCGTTCCAACCCGCCAAAATCTGGTGAGTCGTCGGATAGCTCACCGAGACGCCGTTAATCATCGTTATTACGTCGCCGTCCTTCAGCGGCCCGTCGCTGAGCGTCACCAGCATTCCCTTACGAGCTGCCCGTGCTGCTGTCGGTGCTGGCAATCGTGTGGTCACGACGTCCTTCTCTGATAACTGACAGCCGATCTTCGCGAGCTCCGCTTCGATCGGAAGCTCCGCGGCGGTCATGACGACGCGATCGTAAACATCGCCGAGTTCATCACCGCCGAAGCGCACGAGCTGACGTCGAAGTTCACCTTCCTCAAATCCAGGTTGGTCGTCCCGACACATTGCCCAGAGCGCCTTCTCCACATCGTCGATCGAATATCGGCCGTGTGAGACGCTCAAGAGCTCAATGTCGAATATGAGCCCGATTTGATGGCCAGCGTCGTAGTAACTGATACCCAAGCCTTGACTGTTGCCTCGACCACCGGCGGCATCCCGAACCCGATAACTCGCGTCGTAAGGGCTATTCGTAAACCTTGCCCGGTTGCCTCGTAAGCTTCGGACGTTGCGCGCAAACTCCTCGTAATACTGTTTGTCGCTCGTCCAGCCGTAGCGCCTCAGAAGGGAGTGAGCGTAGTAGTCGGTCACACCCTCCAACCACCAGAGCGCTCCGGTTTGAGGCAGCTGTGTGTAGTCAAACGGACCGAGCGCGCGAGATCGAATTCGCTTCACGTTCCAAGCATGGAAGAATTCGTGAGCGTAAACTCCGATGACACCAGGACCCATTCCCGAGGCCATGGATATCTCTGTGCTGTTCAAGTGCTCGAGACCACCCGCTCCATCAGCCGCCTCGTTTGTGCGAAAGTGCCATACATATTTCCGGTACGGTGCGCCTCCAAAAAGGTCGCACTCCATAGCTGAGACGAAGGCACATGCGCGCGACAAGTACGGACGATCGACGGTGTTGCGCGCCGTACCATAGAGGCAGATGTAGTGCGTTCGTCCCGCGACTCGATAGGTGTCAAGCAGAAAGTCGCCGACGGTGATCGGATTGTCGGCGAGCACGTCGTAATTCGGCGCGAGCCATTGCCCGCCTTTCTCATCAAGCCCCGTTACGATTCGACCGCCCTTCGGGATTTCGACCGAGAGCTCACAAGCGTCTCGCTTACGTCCGGTGACATACATGTATGTGCTTGGTCCGGCCAAATGCCCCGAGCCTGCCGTCACGTTCAGTGGAAGCACGTACGAGAAACTAACGTGAGCTCCACGAGAAGTCGAAATTGTCCACCTTCCGCGAGATTTCAAACTCGGGGTTACGGCGAGGCCACCGACAGTTGCTCGAACTTCGATCACGGTCTCGGCGACGTTATTGAGGCGATAGCTTCCTGGTGCCCAAGCAGGCAGCTCAATTGTCGTCTCGGCGGCCTCCGCATCGAACGTCATTGTGACTTTGACGCGCGCGTCGGTGAGGTTTGGCGCGAGATGGTAATGGATCTGCGCGCTCGCAAGTGTAACGGCCGTGGAAACGAGGGCGGTTAGGGCGAACCGGAGTCGTCGCGTCATGCGCGAAGTATCGCACATGACACGACTTGCTGCTTAGTCGATCTCTTCCCAGCCCGGCTTTTCTTGCGACGAGTTTGCGCGGCGGCGCACTTGGCCGTACGATCGACCGCTCTTGGTCGATTCCACCTGAGGCGTCTCGCCGATCGCGGTCGAGACGATTCGCGTGCGATCGTTCTCGACATTTGCCATCCCCACCAGCGTTGCGTGGGAACCCGACTTCGCGGCTGCCATCTTATCCCACAGATAAAGAATGGGTGAAGCGTTGTAGATTGAGGAGTACGTTCCGGAGATGATTCCGCACATCATCGCGACCACGAAGAACTTCAGTTCGGGGGTCGGCGTTCCAAAGAAGACGAGGATGAATAGAGTCACGATGACCGTCATCGACGTGTTGATTGACCGCGTAAAGCTACGGGTAATCGACCGGTCGACGAGATGACCAAAGGTCTCGCCGCCGTGGGGGCGCCTCAGGTTCTCGCGAATTCGGTCGAAGATAACGATCGTGTCGTGAACCGAAAATCCGATGATTGTTAGCATCGCAGTTAGGAACAGTGCGGAGACCTCCCAGTGGAAGATGAACCCAAACACCGCAGCTAGGCCAAACACGACCAAGATGTCGTGAAGCAATGCACCAATGGCTGAGATTCCAAATCGCATGCCAGGCGCGAATCCACCGAATCCTATGCCAAATCGCAAGGCTAAGTAGAAGATGACGAGGCCGCTACTGAGTACGACACCGATGGCGGCGTTTCTAATTGTCTCCGCCTGGAGAGTCGCGCTCATGGAAGTGAATTCGGATGGAACGGCATCCGGAATTCCGGCTGCTGCTGCGATCAATTTCTGGCGAGCGGGGTCGTTCGCGGCATCCTTAAGCGCCGGCGTAACGGGCACGTCAATGTAGACCAACTGCTTACCGGTGCCATCTGTCGCGAGAGTCGCGTTGCCACCCTTGAATCCGCCGATTTCAAGGTTTTTCGTGATCAAGTTCGAGTCAAAGCTCGTCGTGCCTTGGGAGTAGACCGACTCGTAGCCGCCTCGGAATTCAACGTTAAGCTTGAAGCCTCCGAAGAAGAAGAACGGAATTGAAAGGACAACTGTCGCTGCGGAAATTAAGAACCACTTCTTCGACTTCTCGACGACAGTCAGTGGCTCGGCATCTTTCCGGTCGAATTTTTTGAACCAGCTGCGCTCCACAGCGAACCACTTCGGATTTGTCGCGAGGCCAGAGCCGACCGAGAACATCAAGAGTGATCGCGTGACAGTAAATGCGGTGAAGAGAGAAATCAACACGCCGATGATCAACGTCGTCGCAAAACCCTTGACCGGTCCCGTACCGAGATTTGCAAGCACTAACGAGGTCAGGATCGTACAGGCGTTCGAGTCGATGATCGCAGGGAGGGCGCGATTGAAGCCAAGTTCGATCGCAGTGCGTAGCGATTTACCCGCCGCCATCTCTTCCTTGAATCGTTCGAATACGAGGATATTTGCGTCAACAGCCATTCCGACCGACAAGATGAAGCCAGCAATGCCGGCGAGCGAGAATGTTGCACCCGCCGTTTTGAGCGCAGTCAGCGTGAACAGCACGTAAAGCAGCAACGCGATTAGGGCGATAACGCCAGGAAATGCGTAGTAGGAGACTAGGAAAATCGCGATGACAACGAATGCGATCATGCCCGCGGTAATTATCTTCGCCAGCGCGAATTGGCCGATCGACGGACTTACCATCGTCGTTCCAATCTCTTTGAGGTCTACCGGCAGCGCGCCTGAGTTCAGGGTTTCGCAGAGTTTGGCGACGTATTCCTTGCTGTAGGTTCCCTGGATGACGCCTTCGTCACTGATGACCGCGCCTTCTTGGATCGGCGCAATGCTGACAACTTTCTTGTCCAGAACCGCGGCGAGCATCTCTTTCGCCTTGTTGTGGCGTTGAGTCCACTCCTTGATCTTTGGCGCGCCTGAGGATGAAAACTGCAGATGTGGAATCGTGCTGTCCCCGCTTGGGGTTGGGGAGGCCGCACCAAAATCTTCACCCGAAAGGATTAGATCCCAGCTCTTGATCATCGCCTCGTATTCCGGCGTGCCCGGCACGATCTCTCGCTCACTGCCCCGTCGCGTGAAGTTGACCACAGGATTTTTTTGATCCTTTTCTCGCGCCGCGGTGTAGATGCGATTAGGGTTGATCTCCGTGTTAACCGTGCGCGCCCAATAGTATTCGAGTCGAGCGCTTTGGCCCATAACCTCTTTGGCTTTGGTCGCGTCGGAGAAACCCGGCAACTCAACGATGATCTGGTCGTCACCCTTTGCAAATACAACGGGCTCTGCGACGCCGAGGCCACCGCTGGCCCGGTTGATCAGCAGCGTAATCACCTTGGATCGTACGCCAGCAAGATCGGTCTTCTGCTCAGCGGTCAGCTGCGAGAAGTCCATCTTGTAGGTGAGTCGAATGCCACCTTTGATGTCCAACCCGTAGTTCGGCTTTGTCCGGGAGAAAAGTACGCCGGAAAGAAGTCCGAGGGCAAGGACGACGAGAAGAAAATAATAGCTCTTAGAACGCAAAATAGGGGGCGCCTCCAGGGGCGATTTAACCGGACAAGTATACCGTCAGCCGCTTTATGCCGGGTTAACCTGGCCTCAGTGGCCTGCGGCTGCCGCTACTTGCGTGGGCGGTGCGACTAAGTTCTCGGTGCGCACGGCGCGCATCTTTGCGATGAGCGTCTGCTCCGAGTCGTGAAACGGGTCGAGCGGGACAACGGCGCCATTCGGACGATATAGGCCCCAATCACCCAGTGCGCCGCTGCTCGGAACCGCCTTCCAGGTCCACAGGGCGTAAGACCACCCTGCTTTCAAAAATTCTGCGACGAACAGTGACATCGAAACTGGCGAATTGAAGGGTTCTAAGTTAAATTCTCCCGCGTACACCGGTGCATTCCGATACCCTTGCAGTTCGATGAGTTTTGGCATGCGTGACTTCAGGTTCGTCACATGCTCCTCCGTTGTTTTTGAATTGAACTGATAAAAGTGTAGCGAAAACGCAACATTTTGCCAGTTCGCGATATTCGGATGCGGAGTTGTCTCAAACCCCTTGTATCCATCGTCGACGAGCACGATTTTGCGAGGCGCAACGGTCCGGATCGCTCGAATCACGCGGTCATACACAAGATGCAGCATGCTTGCATTCGGTGCCCCGACCGGCTCGTTCATGATGTCAAACATCGCAACTGCCGGCTCTTCTGCAAATTCCTTCGCGATCCTTATCCAGAGCTTTTCCATCTTCTCGATGTTGTCTACGTCAAACCAGAGGCGATTTCGCCCTTCTGACCCAGTATGGTGCTCGGTGCTTTGGCCCCCTGGCGCGCCGTGCAGGTCCAGCACGACGTAAAGTCCACTTTGCTTAGCTTTGGCCACCGCTTCTCGAAGTATTCGAATCCCATCATCCTCTTCAAAAAGCGAATCGAGGAACGGAATTCGAACGTGGTCAAAACCCGCTGCTCTAATGCGAGTGAAGTCTTCCGCTGAGATCCAATTCGCTCTCCACGCTTCTCGAACGAGGTGCATGCTCGCCGCTCCAAGGCGGGATTCGATGCTCGCCCATAACGTTTTGTGGTCTTTAATTACATCAGGCTTGCCAACCTCTGGCGCTTTTAGCCAGGGCGTCATCCAAATCTCGTCGACGAACCAGCCCCCAAGATTGACTCCTCGCATTTGAACAATCTTGCCCTGGGGATCGACCACGTTTTTACCGGAGCAGTGGAGCGGAGGCAACATCGCAGATCGCATTGCAAGAATGGAAATTGCAGCTATTAACATGGTTTTTGACTAGACCCTTGGGGTTCGAGGTTTCGCGGTGGAGCGGCGAACGTCAAGGGTACAGGGGAATACGGGCGTCGGTCCAAGCGCGGCATTTCCGGCCATCATGCGGAAAAGCGCCTTTGTTGCCGCTTCTGCCATCTCCTTGATCGGCTGGCGTACCGCCGTGAGCGAAGGGGAAGTCGTGTCGCAAAACGCCGTACTATCGTAGCCAACCACGCTAAGGTCGGTTGGAATGCTGACTCCACATTCGCGCGCTCGCAACAAAATGTCACCCGCGAGACCCTCGTTCCACGCGTAGATTGCTGTGTAGTCCGGGTCACTTGCCCACCAAGCCTCAAATTCACGTGCGTCCCGGTGCCAAGCTTCGAATTCGGCCTCCTCGGCGCGTAGGCCTCGCGCACGCATAGCCGTGCGAAAGCTGTCGTGGCGAGCCCGAGAATCCGGCGTCTGCAATTCCTTCTTTTCTGTCACGAAGAGTACACGTCGGTGCCCGAGGCTTACCAAGTGGTCCACAACGAGTCGGGAGCCCGTGAGATTGTCGCACGAGAAACATGGGATACCGAGGTCAGAACCAAACGGTGCGTTCATCGCGACAATCGGAATTTGCACCTCGCGTAGAGCGTCCGCCAATTGGCCCTCGCGGTCCAACTTGCACCAGATGACGCCGTCTAGACGACCATCAGTTAGCATGGAAGCCACATTTTTGACGTCGATTTCGGGCAGGATTGTGAGGCGGTAGTGCCTTTTGAAAAGCACCTGGGCGATTCCGTCAAACATGTACACGTAGTACATCGGCCCCGCGGAAATACTTCCAAAGTTTTCGAAAACGACTCCGACCGTCTGCGAGCGACCAGACCGCAGAGAGCGAGCGAGCGAATTCGGCACGTAGTTCAGTCGCTCAGCAACGGCCCGAATCTCCACTGCTCTGGCCTCCGATACGCGAATGTTCTCGCCACCGCCATGCAAGACCTTCGACACGGAAGCCACAGATACTCCAGCTTCACGCGCAATGTCACGAATTGTCACTGACATAGGAAAGTCCCGAACGAATAGATTATTCGTTTTATCCGGATGCTAATATCCTACAGCAATTTTTGAGGTTTGAAAGGCTATTTACGCTTCGGTGCGATCGAGGAGACGACAATTTTGGTGTAGTCCTGCTCGCGGAAAATGCTTATGAAAACAGAGTTGCCTTTCTTTGTAATCCCGGAAAGGCCCCAGTTGGTATTTGAGCCTTCGGCGGTGAGCCCGGTGTTCTTCTCATACCAATTCGCCACGACCTGCGGCGGCTCGCCAGTCGTCATCACCAAGTCATAGTGCATTTCGCCAGCTTCGTTCTTCGAAGGGACGCGGCTGAGCCCGTCTGGAATTTTGCCGTTAGGATAGATCGGAACGTCGGCATACTCCGCCAGTTGGTCCGGCGTGACGTCATCTCCGGGTTTCGGTCCCGAATTGCACGCTACGAGCGAGAGTGCGATTCCTAATAGCGCGAGTTTTCGAAGCACGGTTTATATTAGCGGCAAGAACCGGGCCAATCGTTGCCACCGTCCTAAAGCGGTGGCACAACTCGCCGCTGGCCGCCAGGTCGCGCCCCGCGATTTCCGAAGCCAGAAGCCACTTGTTGAGCTGCTTTTTTAAAATTTTCGCTCAACTGGTTGAAGGACTGCGCCTGTCCACTGGAATCAATCACTCGATCGGAAAACGTTCTCTCAAGCCGGACATTATCAGGCAGAAGCAGCGAGAAACTGTACTCCACAACTTTCGCGGGGAAGAATGACGTGTACTGCGGCGGAGAATCCATCCCCTGGATCGGTGCGGAGGCCAGTCCCATTGACATGCCGAGTTCTTGCGCAGACATCACTCGGGAATGATTGTGCGAACTATCCCATCCGAGCACAGCATCGCGCTCCTGCTTGGAGAGAGATATCTCCCCAACGGTCGGCATTCCGTTGAAAAGGAACTCCGTCCGCTCGTTTTCCAAACCGTCTGGACCAGCACGCATTCCAAAGGAACCCGCCGTAAACGTGAATGCATCGCGCCGCGCATTTTTAGTTGGCCCGTCGTAAGACGTAAAAATGTCTGTCGAGAGCGAAGCTACGGAAGCTGGGGAAAGTCGATTGAGAGCGAGCGAAGTGCCATTCAGCAAAGTTTGAATTTGAGGGTCAGTCAGCGTGGCGAGAAATTGAAATGCCTTGTAGGAAGGAGCGCCCAGTCCGACAAGCGAAGCGGACGCGCTGCTGTCGATCTCCGAGAAGTAGAAACCATCCAAATCGGCCACGTTCGGAGCCTTCTTCTGCGAACTCGCAAACTTCAGCGTCTGCGCGAGCGAGAGGCTCTGCGTCTTGTCTATTGTTCGGACAGCATTGCCAAGGGATGCTCGATTCACGGTTGACTCAATCGCCGAGACGGGACGAGCGGGCGTTCCCACTAACCAGCCACCACCGAGTTCAAATGAAAGGTCGAAAACACCAGGATGTGCAAGTAAGGCATCAACCGATAATTTCTCCCTCGCAAGTTGGCGTTGAAGTGGCATGAACGATGTGTCGGGTAACCAAGCAACAACGTTTGCATTGCTGGCTGCACCGCAGGCCAAGATGGCTTCTGTAGTACCGAAGGATTGCGGATCACGCGTGTCTGGCTGGAGCAACGCCGTCCGAAGATCGCCGATCGCCCGCTTACCGCCGCTGTCGCCACCGCTCGTGATGAACGTCGGCGTGCCTCCCGGACTCGTGCTAATCGCCATGATCCGAGTTGCTCCGCCTGGTCGTTGTTCGGTCGCCAAGGTTGCTTTTGCCACTTCCAAAGCCAAGGGGCTCAATTTGATCGGCGCTCCAGATTCCGCCGCCGGCAGACTTTTAGGCGAGAGCACAGTAAAACCGCTGCCAAGGCTATTGCCATTTGGGTCGGCTACGAAGAGGCGAAGCTGAATGTCTGGCGACGAGCCTTGGCGACCTGCAACGAGAACAGCTTTTCCGATGCCAAGCGACGCGTCTCCCGTCACGTTGCCAACGCTTCCGAACCGCATTATGCGTCGTTGGTTGGGATCATCGCCCGGTTGGGGCTTTTCCACTTCGTTCATGGCCTGCTGATAGAGCGCCATTTCTGCCACGAAGGACTTCAAACTATTGAGAACCCGATTTGGGAGCCGCTCTTGGGCTCGAGTCGGCACCGTTGAGAAAACGGCCCTGCCACTGGGAACAATCTGCGCGAAGACCTTGGGGTCCAATGCCTCAAGCACGGTGGCAAGCGCGCGATTCGACGAAGGCTGCGCCAGTCGCATCGAGGGCGCGACCGTTCCCGAACGCATCTGCTTCATTGTAGCAATCGTCTTTTGAACGTCAGCTTTCGTGTAAACCGGTTCGCTCGCGACTCTAGCCCGGAGCTGTTTGATCGCATCCGCGTACCTCGGGGCCATCGCAGCCATTTCCAGCTGCAGCAAACCCCGCACGTCACTGTTCGTGCGCTGAAGTCGCCATGAAGCGTCCGTTTTGTGCCATTCGGCGCGAGTCGCCGCCGCGATTCGCGTCGTCAACTCCCCGAGCGTCACGCTTTTGACGTCGACAAGAAGGACTTCGTTTGCCATTGATGGACTGGCTTCAAACCGGAATCCGCTTTGGTTGGAAAGTGCGCCCAGCACTCGATCCAAAGTCGCTGCTCGCTGATGCATCTCAACATTCGTTGACAGGCTTTGCGCCAACGAAGTCGTGGACACGAGAGCGACCACGCTCACCGGGAGGTATCTCCTTTTCTTCATCAATAGAGTTACGAAAAGGCGGAATGAGTCGGTTCCGAGGTTCAATGGTTGCATGTTGTTCGAGGTGGATCGATCTGATCGGCTAGACCGGTTCCTTGTTTCAGCGTTGCCTAATCATAGTCGATCCAAACTTTCCGCGCACATTTCCGCCGGACGAGTCTTCGTCGACGATCGTAGGGAAAAACCGAGCTTCATTGTCGAGCCCGGAATGATCGTGCATGTCGATGGCCTACCTCGCGTAGCAATGCCCGACATTGAGCCCGCGGATATCCCCCTCGACATTCGCTACGAGGACGACGACCTGCTCGTCGTGAACAAACCGCGTGGGCTTGCCACGCACCCCGCACCGTCGCTACGTGAACCCTCGCTCGTCAACGCACTACTTGGATTGCAACTCTCGCTGAGCAAAACCGCAGGTGCATTTCGGCCCGGAATTGTTCACCGATTGGACAAAGACACCACTGGCGTGCTTGTCGTGGCAAAAAATGATATCGCTCACGCCAACCTTGCCCGGCAAATTGAAGCTCGAACCGCGGGCCGTAAGTACGTTGCAGAACTCATTGGCGCCCTCGATGTGAAAGAATTTGTCATCGACTCGCCCATCGGTCGCGATCCTGCGAATCGGCTCAAGATGGCGGTTACCCCAGACGGTCGACCGGCGCGCACCCATGTGAGTCAGCTTGTTCCCGTAGACGGCGGGACCCTTGTCTTCGTTCGACTCGAGACGGGTCGGACGCACCAGATTCGGGTTCACGCGGCGGCAATTGAGCACTCAGTGGCGGGCGACCCGTTATACGGTACTGGGGAGAAAACCGCTATGCCAATGCAACTTCACGCGTACGAAATCAGCTTTGACCACCCGACTACGGGTACGCGCCTGAGCGTAACCGCTGAGCCACCGGAGGATTTTCGGCATCGGCTACTGGTCCCGTGATTCGGGCTCGAGCCACATCGCATCGTACTCTGCCGGGTCCTCACAGAGTTCATTGGCGCATGGCGAGCCGATGATCGAAAGCAGGCGTTCTTCTAACTCCGCATCGTCGCGCAGGATCCGATCGTAGCTTTCGACAAAAAATGGAGAGTAGCGCTCACCCGAGACTTTTAGAATCTGCTTGGCCGCTCGATTCTTGGCCTTCTCGATGATGTTGGAGAGTTCGCCCGGGCGCCCATCTACGGCTTCGATTACGCGAAATATCATCTCGGTTGACTCGGGGAGAACGCAGGCGACTTTCAGCAACCAGTGTCGCCCGTCAGGTCTGCGTAGCTGATCTAACAGCCGCATGCACTCGTCCGGATTGAGCGGACGTCGGTGACGAAACGTAGCGTAGTAAGTGACTCCGTCCGCCCGCCAGTGGGGCAGTCTCCCCCGCCAGATACTGAAGTTCTGCCACTTCGACATATCTGAGTCTCGCCGAAACTAGATGAGAGCGGCGTCGCCGCGTTCGCCTGTTCGAACTCGGACCGCCTCAATCACGTCCGACACAAAAATCTTACCGTCACCGATTTCACCTGTTTGTGCCGTGCGAACAATTGCTTCGATCGTGTCCTCAAGTTCTTCGTCACGAACGACGATTTCAATTTTTTGCTTTGGCAAAAGATTTACCGCGTAGGTGCTGCCGCGATATTTATCGGTGCGTCCCAGTTGGCGTCCATATCCGCGGACCTGCTCAACGGACATTCCGAGAACTCCGATGCCTTCCAACGCTTCCTTGATCGACTCAAGGTGGTTGAGGCGGACATAAGCTTCGATGCGCTTCATTTTTCTTGCCCTAGTTTTACATGGAAAAGGCTATTCCGCGCACCGACTCAGGCAGGTGAGTCGTCCCATCGTTAACTTTGAGGCGTAAGGCAGTTCTCGCGGCGGTGATTGCAAGCTCCGTCGGCGCCGTCGTTTCTACGGTGATTGGCATCGTGGATGCCGCCAACATGGGTGCCCGCGCCGCTAACGGCGCATGTGTCGGCATCGGCATCGCTCTCGGAATCGGAGCTTGGTTCTGCTTCAAATGGGATACCGCGCGCCGAAAGGAAGCCTCTGAACTCCGTGCAAACTTGCACTTTGCGCTCGCCGAACGAGATCAGGAGCGAAGCATCGTGGATGCCCTCGCGGACGGTTTGGATGTAGCAATCTTTGTCTGTGACGCGAAGGCGAACGTGCTTCATTCAAATCGTCGCGCACGGTCGCTCTTCGCCTTGAACAATGCTGCCGGCAAGACCTTGGTCCAACTCACCCTGTCTTACGAACTAGAGCGATTGGTTCAGGCGGCAAGCGTGCAGAACTCAGAGTCGACCGTCGAAGAACTGACTTTTTCATATCCAAGCGAGATCGTTGGTCGATGCAAAGCTTGGGTGTCAGATACGTTGCCCGAGCGCGTCTATGTATCGATTTACGACATAACAGACCTGCGCCGCTTAGAGCGGGTGCGGCGAGACTTTGTGGCGAACGTATCCCATGAATTACGGACCCCTCTGACTCTCATGCGGACGATGGCGGAAACCCTTCTCGATCCCAACGAGCCTCTCGACAAGCGCGAGAAGTATCTCTCCCGGATCATCGACGAAGTGGACCGGCTGAGTTCCATCGCCCAGGACCTTCTCGAACTCACGAGCGCGGAGTCGAATCCGGTGAGGAAACAGGCTTGCGACCTTGTCCAGGTGACTACCTCCGTCGTCGGTCAGTTTTCTGAGAAGGCACACGAGCGAGGTCTCGGCCTGACATTTGAGGGGCCAGATTCTCTTGTCATCGCCGCCAACCCGCAGCAAATGACCCAAGTCCTTATAAACCTCGTCGATAACGCCCTGAACTACACCGTCACCGGAGGTGTGGCGCTGCGAGTCTATCGGCACGACGACCTTGCCGTAGTTTCGATTTCCGACACGGGGCTCGGCATCTCCTCGGAGCACGTCGGCCGAGTCTTCGAACGGTTTTATCGAATCGACAAGGCACGCAGCCGTGGCACCGGCGGCACCGGCTTAGGCCTGAGCATCGTGAGGCACATCATCGAAGCGCATGGCGGCACGGTCACTCTGCAGAGCACCCTCAACGTCGGCTCAACCTTTACGATATCGTTACCCGTTGAGTAAGCGTTGAGTCATCGACGTACGTCGATAATCGTCGCCTCGGACGCCGTGCCGTATCGATCAACAGTTTCAACGGCAATCGCGGTGACCGGTTGCGTGGGAATCCGTTGTGAAGTGGCGGTCGTCCCTTTCCAACCCAGCCACCTCGTCGTTTTGACGTTGATCGCGTAGCGCGCAGCGGAAGGCACGGCACGCCAATGTATCTCCCAACCACCGCGCACCGCCACATGCACCACCCTCGGCGGGGCGGGCAGTTCCGCCGACAGCCAAGGACATTCTGGGACGAACGTCGGCGTGGTGTACAACTTGCGAACGGCATCCGTGACTCCATTCCAGTTCTGCAAGAAAGCCTTCATGCTGAAATGGACATTGCCCGGAGGCAATAACCCGTCGTGATCGAGCGCGCGCGTGATCCGGATTTGGTCTGTGATCTCGCTCGCGGCCCACGGCTTACCTTCCTCGGTGCCGGTACGACTCGTGTAGTTCCCAGGCCAGATATGCCTGTGCTGCGTGTTTTCATTTATCCACCAGCCGAGTAAATCGCCGTAATTCTGAGTAGTAGACTTCGCGGACCAGTACAGCTGCGGGGAGTAGTAATCGCACCAGCCCTCATTGAGCCACTTCCGCGCATCCGCGTAAAGCACGGCATATTGATCGAACGTCGTTTTGACGGAGGTGGGGTTTCCGGGTCGGAATATGCCGAACGGACTGATTCCCACTTTCACCCAGCGCTTCAGGCGTTTGACTGATTGATACATCTGACGGACGAATTCGTCGACGTTGTTGCGCCGCCAGTCGTCCAGCGCAAGAGTTCCACCGCCGGCGGTGTACTTGGCATAGGACGGAGCATCCGGAAAAGGCTGGCCGCCTTCAGGGTACGGGTAGAAGTAGTCGTCGATGTGAATCCCGTCGACGTCGTATCGCTTCACGACATCTTGGATAACGTCGAGCGACTGTTTCTGCACGAGCGGCTCACCGGGGTCCATCCACAAGTACCGTCCGTACGATTTCACGACGTCCGGGTGCGTGACGCCAATGTGTGTTTTCGCAAGTGGTCCCTTCTGCACAAAGTGCTTTGCGCGGTAGGGGTTGAACCAACAATGTAGTTCGAGGCCCCGTCGATGGGCTTCCTCTACCGCGAACGCGAGGGGGTCGTACGCGGGATTAGGAGGCTGACCCTGCTTTCCGGTCAAATACTCCGACCACGGCTCGATTTTGGAGGGATACAAAGCGTCGGCGGAAGGTCGAACTTGAAGCACAATTGCGTTCAAATTCAGGTTAACCGCCTTGTCGAAGATGGCGATGAGCTCGGCGCGCTGCTGGTCAGAAGTCAACGTCCTCTTAGATGGCCAGTCGATGTTATCGACTGTTGCGACCCACGCCGCGCGAAACTCGCGAGGCAGGGGTGGGAGCTCGGGTTCGTTGCGGACGCACGCGATAGGCCAGAACATGAGGTACCAGAGTTTAGCGCGAGGAGGTAGCCTTTCAGCGTGTCCGAACCCCAACGCCTAAATGTCGGTTCTGTCAACGCCGAGCTATTGGGCGTGAAACTTCCATTTGGACTTGTCCTCGATGCGATCCGGGTTAAGGGTCACGCGTTGGACATCTGCAGCGAACCGCTGAAGTTCGCGATGAAGAAGGCGGCAATTCTTGAGGTGGAGATTGGCCCGGCGTCGCTTGCCAACTTTCTGGAGTCCAAGTCTCCTGGCGGATTGAAGAACTTTAGCGTCGAAATCCGGGACGGGCTTATTGAGATCAATGCGACCAAGAAAGTGATTCTCGATCTGAAGGTTGTTTGTATTTGCAAGCTACGGATTGTCGAGTCCCGACAGATTTGGGTCGACCTAGAACGGGTCGAAGTGATGGGTGGAAGCTTGACGAGTTTGATCCAATCGCAGCTTGAGGATATGAATCCGGTGTTTGATAGTGCCGACTTGCCGATCCCGTCGACCCTCTCCACGGTTGAGATGGACGCCGGAGTCGTGATGATTCGAGGCACTGTCTCCCCTCCGAAGTAAGCGCCGTGCGGGTACCCTAGCCATTCTCTGGGCGAGTGGCGAAATTGGTATACGCGCTGGATTTAGGTTCCAGTCCTTCGCGGGGTGAGGGTTCGAGTCCCTCCTTGCCCACCAGAATTCCGGGTCGGTGTTCCTAACCCAAACTGTGGGTATTGTCGCGAAGAGGCGTCATGGCAGATCAACGGTTCGAAGACTCCATCCAAACAGACTTTCGCTCGCGACTTGATTATGCGGGGTATCTGCATCTTGACCGCCTCCTATGCTCACAGGAGCCTCTGTCCAGTCCCGCTCACCACGATGAGCTCCTGTTCATCATCCAGCACCAAACATCCGAGCTTTGGATGAAGCTCGTCATCCACGAACTGAGATCGGCGATCACCCACGTCCAACGGGATGAACTCGCACCCTGCTTCAAAATCCTTTCGCGGGTCAAACAGATTCAGCTCATCCTCTTCGAGCAGTGGTCCGTGCTCGAAACTCTAACCCCCAGTGAGTACGCCGAATTCCGCCATGTGCTTGGCAACGCCAGTGGTATCCAATCCTTCCAAAACCGCATGATCGAGTTTCTCTTCGGCAACAAAGACGGCAAGCTCATCGCCGTCTTCCAGCACGAGTCCGCGATCTATGCAGAACTAGAGGCGGCATTGAATGCTCCGAGTCTGTATGACGAATTCCTGCGTTACCTCGGACGTCGTGGCTTCGCCGTTCCCGACTCGGTTATGAACCGCGAGTGGCGACTCCCGTACGAAGCAAGCGACGCCGTCATCCACGTCTTCAAACAGATTTACGAGCACCCGAGGGAGCATTGGGAAAGTTACGAGATGTGCGAGAAGCTGATCGATGTTGAGGAGTATTTCGTCCTTTGGCGCTTCCGACATATCAAAACCGTGGAGCGAATCATCGGATTCAAACGGGGAACTGGAGGCAGCTCCGGAGCGCCGTATCTGCATAAAGGTCTCAACATCCGGCTCTTCCCAGAACTGTGGGATGTCCGTACGGAGATCGGAGAGTGAGCCTGGATACTCACGCCCAGATCGAGCGACTCGGAGCGGGACCGCTCACCGAACAGTCGCTGAGCAAGCACGTTTGGCCCCTCTTTTCTTCGGTCCTAGTCCGGTCTGCAGGGATCTATCTCGCCAACCACTCGCTCGGCAGGCCCCTCGACCAGACTCGCGAAGACGTCGGCAAGGCGCTTGGGCTATGGTATGAGCGATTAGACGACGCCTGGGATCACGACGGCTGGCCGGCGCAACTCGACCGATTTCGTTCCCTTGTCGCGACGCTAATCGGGGCCGCAGGGCCGAAATCAATCGTGCCAAAGACGTCCGCCGGACAGGGTCTCCGCGCCGTGCTCAATGCTTTGCTGATGGACCGGCCGCTACGAATAGTGAGCACGAGGGGCGAGTTTGATAGCATCGACTTCATCCTCAAAACTTACGCACACCGCGGCATGCTTGCCGTCGATTGGGTTGAGCCTAATAGTTTCGAGGATAACGTCCCCACGTACGAGCCGGGCCAGATAATCGAACGGATCAACTCCGGAACCGATCTCGTCGTCGTCTCCGCCGCATTTTTCGGCACAGGCCAAATCCTGGGCGACCTGCCGCGGATTGCCGCCGCTGCGCACGCTGCGAACGCATTGCTGCTTATCGATGCGTATCATGCCGCTGGCGTAATTCGCTTGAGCATGGAGGACGACGGCGTCGATTTCATGATTGGCGGATCGTATAAGTACACTCGCGGCGGACCCGGGGCATGTTGGCTCGCCATCCATTCAAGCGTTTTCGACCGCGAATTGCGAACCCTTGATACCGGTTGGTTCGCAAAGCGCGAGCCGTTTTCCTACGCCCGGCCCGATGAGCCGGAATGGGCGGAAGGCGGTGACGGGTGGATGGAATCAACCCCGCCGATCATTCCGTTCTGTCAAGCGGCCTCGGGCTTGGAGTTCACGGTTCGACTCGGCGTGGACCGCATCCGGGAGTACAGCCTGCGCCAACAGGCGATGCTTCGTGCCGAGTTGCGAGAGCACGGTGTTCCGCACTTTGAACCGAGCAAGCCAGGTTGTTTCGGGGGATTCACCCTCGTTCCGTCTAACAATAGCCACGAATTGGCGAAAAATCTCAAGGCTCATGGCGTCACTACTGATGCGCGCGGGCCATTTGTTCGGTTCGGGCCAGACCTATTGAATTCCGATGACGAACTGCTGCGAGCCGCCCGGATCACGTCCGAAGTCCTGCGCAGTCAGTAAACTGAGCGGTGACTTATGAGTGAAACCGTAATCGTGACCGGGGCGGCCGGCTTTATTGGCTACCACACAGCCAAAAACCTGCTGAGCAAAGGCAAGCGAGTCGTCGCCATCGACAACTTTAACGACTACTACTCGGTCAGCCTCAAAGAAAAACGATGCGAAATGTTGAGCGAGAACCCCAACTTTTCGATGCACCGCCTTGATATCGCCGATGCCGCAGCCCTTCGCCGGGTGTTCGAATTGAGCGGTGCCAAGCACACGATCCATCTTGCCGCTCAGGCCGGGGTGCGGTATTCCGTTGAGAATCCCGGTGTCTATGTTCAGTCGAACCTCGTGGGTTTTGCAAACATCCTCGAATGCTGTCGCCACTTGGAGCACAAGCATCTCGTGTACGCCTCCACTAGTTCGGTGTTCGGCCTGAATCGCACAATGCCGCTCTCACCCCACGCTGGTGCCGATCATCCGGTGAGTTTCTATGCGGCCACGAAAAAAGCAAACGAGTCGATGGCCCATAGCTACTCCCATCTTTTCGATCTGCCCACGACAGGCTTGCGGTTCTTTACGGTCTATGGACCGTGGGGTCGTCCAGACATGGCGCTTTTCAAGTTTACGAAGGCGATTTTGGCGGGCCAGCCGATTGACGTCTACAACAACGGCGTCATGATTCGAGACTTCACCTACGTAGAGGACATTGTCGAAGGCGTTGTCCGCAGTCTTGATGCGATTCCGACACGGAATCCGAATTGGGACGCATTCAGTCCTGATCCTGCCACCAGCTCCGCCCCCTATCGCATCTTCAGCATCGGGAACAGTGTGCCGGTGAATCTCATGGACTTCATCGGAGCCATCGAGAACGAACTCAGAAAGAAGGCGATTATGAACTTTATGCCGATTCAGCCGGGTGACGTTATGGAGACGAACGCCGACCCGACGGCACTGATGAACGCGACAGGATACAAGCCTTCCACGACCGTAAACGACGGAATCAAGGCGTTTGTGGCTTGGTATCGCGACTACTTCGGCGAGTAATTCACTTTGAGCGCTTAGTTCGGAAGCGATCCAGTGCCACGGCGCCGACGATGATCGCGCCCGTTACGATCTCTTGGACCGAATTGGAGTAACCGAGCGTCGTGCAGCCCGCCCGAATCGTTGTCATGATTAGCGCGCCCACGAGTGTCCCGAGTATTGTGCCTTGGCCGCCCGAGAGGGACGCACCGCCAATTACCACAGCCGCGATTACGTCTAACTCGAGGCCCTGGGCTGAAGTCGGGTCGCCAACCGCCAACTTGCTGAACGCCATGATCCCGGCGATTCCGGTCAGGAATCCG
>JBBRML010000070.1:0-21088 GCA_038230855.1 Fimbriimonadales bacterium
AAAGTGGGCAGACTGGTGCTGAGCCATTCCCCACCCGTGCCGTGCATGCAGACGTTTGAGGCCGAGCCGTTGTCTAGCGCACGCTGCACGATGCTGATGGGGTCTGTCGTCTTCTCGTCGAAGAAGTTGCGTCGCTCCGCAACGACCAAATGATTCTTGCGAAAGATTGGGTCCAACTGATCGTGAGTAAAGCTCCATGGAACGCCACCAGGTGTTGCAAACGAAACTAGCCTGGTCTTCGGTCCGAGCACGCTCACGAGGTAATCGGAGCACGAGTCAATTTCTTTCGTTACCCCTTCGACACTTTTTGCGCCGCTGTGATGCAATGTGTGGTTGCCAAGCTCATGCCCAGCTTTAGGAAGCTCAACTTCCCAAGCGGCCCTCCGCTGCGCATGTTGCGGGCGAGCAGGATTTATAAAAAAAGTTGCTCGAATTCCTCGCGCGTTGAGCAGCGGCACAGCGTTATCGATTTGGCTAAGCATCGAATCGTCGAATTGCAGCGAGACCGCAGCAGTGGCTCCGCCGTAGAACTTGCAGATTTCAGGCTTTCCAAACGTAGTCGTCGCGGGATCGTGCCCACCGCTAGCCAAACAAGCCAATGCCGAAACGATGCTAACCATACGCCCCACTCTAGCGCATATTCGTTCGCCCCGGCGACTGGCGGAGGCAGGTGGCTAACGGGTTTTGTTCTCCATGAGGAATTTCATGAGGGACAAACCGAATTCTGGATTCGACATCGTAGTGACATGGGTGCCCCCTTCGATCACCTTTTCGTCGCTCTGAGTTAGCACCTTCCGCGCGGCCGCTACGCTGCGCTTGACGTAGTCGGATTCATTTCCGCCATGGATAAACAGAGCAGGCATGGTGCATTTCTTGAGGTCGCCAGAGGTTACAGCGAGGTCACCGAGACTCATTCCCGCCATTGCGAAAGCTTTCACATCCTTGCCTCGGTACAAGAATTCGGTGTAATTGTTTGCCTGCTCAAGTGTCATCTTGGAGAAAGCGGTTGGTGCGACGTACATAAAGTAAGACCCGAGGCCTTTCCCCTCTTCGACGGCTTTTGCGAACACCTCGACTTCGTTCGTACCAGAGCCAGGAGCGATCGCTCCGGATACGATCGGCGCTTGGCCCCCATATACAACTGAGATCACTCGCTCGGGATGAGTTACCGCCACCTTTCCAACGATAAACGCTCCCATCGAATATCCAACAAGATGAGCCCTCTTGATTTTGAGGTGATCGAGAAGGCGGACGACGTCCGTCGCCATCTCCACTCCGTAAGCATCCTTCCCGTGCGGCTTATCGCTCTTGCCATGTCCGCGGCAATCCATGGCGATGACTTGAAATCCCGGCATGCCCTTGGTTTCAAGCTTGGTGTTACCCGCCGCGTCTCGCCCCCACATCGTGGAATCACTCATCCAACCATGAACTAACACGATCGCTTCGCCCTCACCGGCCGTGACGTAATGAATTTTCACACCATTCGAATCGAAGTAACCCTCGTCGGCTTGAGCCAGACAAGCACCTCCAATTGAGGCTATCCACAGCGAGCAAAGTGCTTTACGAACCATTAGCATCATCTACTTTTAGTTTGGCGGCGACGTTGCCTCAAACGGCCCGTTGGCGGTCTGAATATCCTGGGACCGCGCCTAAGAAGCTGTTGACGAACTCCGCATCCAGCTTCGTTCGTCATAGCAAATCGCCGATTTGCGTGGAAATCAGCGATTTGAACGCTACGCTTCGGTTCAAAGAACCGAGCTACCCGACTTGGGCATCCTTGCCCAAGCGGAGGCTGTTGAGTTGATCAACAGCCTCCTAAGTCACCGAATCGCGAATTCGCAACGGCCGACAAGACCATCCGATGAAACGGCCTGAACGGACGCTCGAGTCGCATGTGTCGGCGTGCGTACTAGGATTGACGCTACGCCCATTTCGCAGGACGACGAGGCTTCGCCTGCAATCATCGCTCCGCGAACTGTAAATTTCAAAGTCCGTGACTCGTCGATGCAGATGACGCCGTTGGCATCCACGATGGCGGCACGAACAAATATGACGTCGTTTCTTACCGCGGGTACGCCGAGTTCGTCAACCCATAGTTTCAGTTTTACGGGCCGTCCAGCAGATCGGACTGAATCACTGACGATGCGGCTTCCCGACGCCCTGGCGACGACTCGCAACTCTCCGACAGTAAACGGGACATCACGAAATACGATCGGTGGGTGCGGCAAGTTGGCGGTGTTCGACCCGTCAAAGGGTTTTGCCGCCGTGTAGGACGTTGTAACACCTGGTGTCGAGATACCATGACGAACGAGTTTTCCATTTATGATCAAGTCCGCCATTTGGCAATTGGTGAACGCGACCACGGTTCGGGTCGCCAGTCCAGGTTGCCAGTTGGCCGCCACCTTCAGATACGGCTGCGCAGCCTTCTGGCTCTGAAAAAACCAGAAACTTGGCTTCTCGCGGCGGAAGATGTCCGCCAATCCGCTCGCCGAAATCTCGAAATCCCAAGGTACGTTATGATCAAACATCTCCCACGTACCCGCGCCCATCGTCCACGGATATTGCGGGCGGAACTGGTTGTAAGACCAGACATGATTCCAAGTTTCCTGCAACAAAGCGGAGACGCCCTGACTGATGCGCACTCGCGATGAACTACGCGCGCCGCCAAATTCGTAATCACCATACTCACGAATGTAGCCGGGGCGATCAGGTGCCATGTCCTGAGGACGTGACAGATCTTCATTCCATCCGTTGTAAACGACATCCCACGGCGCGCCATTCGCACCATCCCCAGCAAGCGGAGCGGCACCTTCCGCAAGTTCGCTTTTCGCAATGTCAAACCACGATTTTGCAACCGCCGAGTTCGGATATGTCTCGTTCAGACCCGCCTCCCAAAAGGCAACCGACGGATGGTTACGGTCCCGTCGAATCATCTCTCGGATATCTCGAGCGACACTCGCGATGAAGCGCGGATCGCGGTTCTGAAATTGCCACCCGGGGATACAGGGGATAACGAGGATTCCGAGTTCGTCGCAGGCATCAAGAAATGCTGGAGACTGCGGGTAGTGCGATAAGCGAACGATATTGTGTCCAGATCGCTTGATTAGCACCGCATCCCGTCGATTAGCGGCGTTTGATAGCGCCGGTCCAATCCACGGATAGTCTTGGTGACGATTCGTGCCTACCAGTCGCAGTGGCTTTCCGTTGACCGTAAAGCCGCCGCTGCGAGTTGCGGCGATCGCGCGAATCCCGATCCGGGTTTCGACTCGGTCCACTACTCGGTTTCCGGCAACTAACTCGGTCAATACTGTGTAGAGGTTAGGCACAGCCGTCGTCCACAGTTGCGGCCGCGGAACCTCAAGGTCTTGCTGCCAGCGTTCTGCCGCGCCCGTTGCTAAGGTGACCGCGAAGGAGGTTGTCGAGACTAGCGTACTGCTGGAATCCAGGATTGATTGCCGGACGCGGAAGATCTGCCGGGCGCCACTCCGGTTGCGAACGTGAGTTCGAATTCTGACGATGGCTTTCCGCGTGCCAACTTCCGGGTAGCTCACGTAGATACCTCCGCCGAAGCGTATGGTTTCGCTCAGCGCGTTTGTAATATAGAGTGAATTGGACAGGGTTAAGCTCGCACCCCTGGTAACTCCGGCGCCGTACATGAAGTCGAGTTCGGACTGTGGTTTACCGGGCGGAATGAGGGGGTTGTCCGAATTATCAACTCGCAAAAGGAGTTCATTCTTCGCCTTTAGCTTTCCGGTCAGATCTGCAAGCAACGGCATATACCCTCCGCGTCGGCTCGCAATGAGTTTTCCATTGAGCCAAAGGTCCGCGCTTTGCATCGCACCGTCTATTTGGAACTCGATCCGTCCTTGAATCCCGACAGAGTCGATCTGCCGCCGGTAGTAAGTCACTCCCTGCCAAATTGCTGATGAGTTGAGCGGACGAATCCAGGACGCGTGCGGTAGAACCGCGGAAGACCAACCTTGAGTACCGACCCGATTCACTTCGAGAGCCTTGAGTCGGTTCAGGTCTTCCGAGTGCAGGTCGTAGCGACGATCACCAGTCGTAACCTCAACGATGTTGTATTGACTCTGCCAGTCGGTTTGATTCGCCGCGCTTCTATCTTGGATTAAGCCGATCTCCGAAATCGCCAAAAACGGTTCTCCATTTCGATGTCCATCCGTGACCACAACTCGCAAAAACCTTGCGTGGACCGTGGGAAAACGCCGCTCAAACAACGCTGGTGAATCTGGAATCGCTGCCTCGATGACAGGCCTGCCCCAGGTCGCGCTGCTTTCAGAAAGGTAGATCGCGCAGTGGTTGGGACGCCCGTTCTGCGGTGCAGATTGCCTCGGCAAGAGCCGAAACCCAGCCACTTTTGCCCGAACTCCCAGGTCGATAACCAATTCGTGCGGGTATCGCGCCTGTCGCCTGGACCACTCGGAATGCCAAAAGGTTTGCGGGTTTCCGTCGAAAGCGCGCCTAGCATCGGCGAGTTCTCCTGCAGTCTCCTCGCTGGACACCGCGATGACACGCCACTCGCTTGTAGTCACTGCATCTTCGGCGCGCCAGATTGATGGTGCTTGGGGAACGCGAGCAAACTCCCAGCCTGAGTTGAGATCGATCACTGATCGAGGTGAAATACTAGCAGCCAGCAGAACGACGACGCTTAGGACCACGACGCAATTATGGGGTTGCGGAGCTATGTTGGCGCGAACTCAGCTTTAATGTCCCGAAGAAACGCATGGATCTGACCTGCCGACTTCAAGTGAAATACTCGTTTCTCAGCAGCAGCTTCTTTCGCGAACTCGCGATATCGAGGGGTCAGGTGTCGATCGCACAGTCTGATAACGCGATAGCCGCTCAGCGTGCTACGCCACATCGGGCTGTTCTCTGGCCAACCTTCAGGAGTCGAAAAGAGTCCTTTGACAAATCGCTTGGTGACCCAGAGATAGTGAGTGAATACGGGTAAATCGAGATAAACGACCGTATCTGCCGCGTCAAGACGCGGCCAGAGCGTCGCTTCCGACCCATATCCATCGATGATCCAGCGATCTTCGATGAGAATGGCCGCGTGGGCCGTCAGAAACTCTTCAGAGGAGAGTTCCTTCGCGCCAGTTGGACGTTGCACGATATCAAGTGGATACAACGGCAATCCCGAGTACTCCGCCAAGCGCCGAGACAAAGTCGATTTGCCTCCGCCGGCGTTACCGACCACCGCGACACGCTTCATGAGATTCGAGATATTACCGTGAGCGTTCCGGCGATTTGAGGCTTCCTGGCCCGAAACTCCTTCAAGATGATCTCAAGTGAGCTCCGCGCTACGGACGAGATCGCAGATGGTCATGTTTCCACAGATTATCCTCCTCAATGGCACTTCGTCTTCGGGCAAGACGACGCTCGCGAAAGCGTTGCAGTCCTCGATGCCAATCACGTATTTCCACGTATGCATCGACGCTTTTGAGGAGATGATGCCTAGTGTCAAGCTGTCGGAGCCGAAAGGTGAGCCGATAGGCGCTGCACTACGGGTGATGAGTTCGTGCATCGCGACTCTTGCCGCTGAAGGTCATCGGATCATCGTTGACCACGTGCTGATCGAAGGCGAGGAGCCGCTGGACTGGGTGCCAAACTACCTCGCTGCAGTCGCGCCTTATCTCAGCCTGAATGTGAAAGTATTCGCACCGATCGAAGTACTTCGTGCGCGAGAAGCCAAACGGGGCGACCGCAGACTCGGTCTAGCAAAATGGCAATCGTCCCGTATGCACAGGCTGATTGACTATGACGTTGAGGTCAACACCGCGGAGCACTCACCGCAACACTGCGCGAGTGCGATTCGGAACTTCATCGAGAGTTGGGACGGACAGACCGTCAGAAACCTCACTTCGAACTGAAATGGCGAGTTCAGCTTGCTTTGGGATCGCAATCCGATCGCTCATTCGCTGGGACTTGATCGCGGAGCTATCGTGACTCGAAGTGGAACCCAATCACCCAACTTCACTCCCTCTGCCTTTTGGACGACGACCTTTATCGGTACCAGATATCGGCCATCCTTCGGAAAGAGAGAGGTGGTGTACTCCGTCTGGCCGATCTTGACGGTGGCGGGAATGACGCCCCAGCCGTATGTCACGCGATTGGAAATTGCCTTGATTTCATTGGACAGTTCTTGCGGAACCGAGACAAAGATAAATGGGGCAGGACCTCTCCACCAAATCGCCTCTCCAGCGAACTCCAAAACCATCGGCAAAGTATAGCGCTCGCGGCAAAGCGGCGACTCGCGGGCAGACAGTCCGTTACGAGGGCCGATGAGTCGTACGTGCGTAGAGGTAAAAGAAGGGTCGATGATCGAGTTCAGTGTGAAGGCGTTGACTGATGCAACCTGGCCCGACTTCGAGGCTTTGGTTGAAAAGCATAATGGGATTTGGGGTGGTTGCTGGTGCATCGCCTTCCATCAGAAACCGGGCGGAAATCATCGGGAACTGAAAGAGTGCAGGGTCCGGGAGGGGCGTGCCCACGCCGCACTCGTCTACGCCGGGACGGTCGCGGTTGGATGGTGCCAATATGGTCCAACGGCGGAGTTGCCTCGCATCAAGCATCGCAAGCAGTACGAAGAAGGCTTTGAACGCTCGCCTGATTGGAGAATCACTTGCTTCTTCGTCGATAAAGAATTTCGAGGCAAGGGCGTCGCCTCGCTCGCGCTTGCTGGTGCGTTGGATCAGATTTCGAGCCTCGGCGGCGGAACGGTGGAGAGTTATCCGGAAGATGTAGACGGACGCAAGACCTCAAGCTCGTTCATTCATAACGCAACGGTCTCGATCTTCGAGCGACAAGGGTTCGAACGCACTCGAAAGCTGGGAATGCACACGTGGGTCGTCACAAGGCATGTCGAAGCTCGATCTTGAGCCATATGACCTCCCCACACTTGTGAGTGAGCCAATTGGTTGAAGCAACGGTTCGTGTTGCAGAGGCAGAGACCGGTCAGTGGGCAATGGTGCGATAGTGTCAACATTATCGGCATGACCACGGAATCCATCAAAGCCGCGTTGAAAGGGCAGTATCATGCCGCGCTGGAAATGCTCCGGGAACCTATCGCCGCTTGCCCGGACGAATTGTGGCAAGCTGGCCGGCACCCACGCCAGTTCTGGCGGCTCGCGCACCACACGCTCTTCTTCGCGCACTTGTACAGCGAACAGAATTCTGAAGCATTCGTTTTGTGGACCAAGGAGCGTGATCCGATATCCTACGACCTTGAGTCACCCGACGATCCAACGCCCTTTTCAAAAGAAGAACTCCTCGCGTATTGGGATCACATCGATCAAACGATCGACGAAAAGCTCGATCGATTGGACTTGGATCACCCAGATTCTGGATTCCCGTGGTATCCGAACTTTCCAAAGTTCGACCACCAACTCCTGTCAATCCGGCACATCCAAGAGCATGCTGGACAGCTTCGAGATCGGATTATGGATGCCGGACTGGACCCAGCCTGGATCGGCCGAGGAAGACGCCGCACCGGCTGAGTGAAATACATGAGATCGCCAAAATTATCCATAAAGTACAAGCGATTTGCGGAAGCGAAATGTCAACCGAGCCGAAGCTAAACGTCCACATCGACACTGGCGAGACACTCTTCAGCGCCATTGGCGGATTTGCTACGTGCCTGCGACTTTCCGAACGCTTCCACCAATTGGTTGCGACTGATGAGGTCCTGCATCCACTTTTTCCGAAGAGCTCCGCGGCACTGACACAGCACTTTGCGCTCTTTCTCGCCGAGCGATTCGGTGGCCCCCCGGACTACTCGAAGGTCCGAGGTAAGCAAAGCCTCGTTTGTAGGCACGCTCACCTCTCGATCAGCTCTGATGAAGAGCATCGATGGTTGGCGCACATGGCAACGGTCCTTGACGACTTAGAAGTCTCTGAAGGCGTTCGCGAGCGCCTCGACCAATACTTTCAGCGAACGGCGGCAACTCTCACCGATCCGCTCCAGCCGTTTTACGCACTTGAGCTCGGTGAACTGTCAACGTTGCTCGACCGACAGCCGAACCTCGTGGAAGTCACTGATCACGGACACAGCCTGCTAAAGATTGCGACAAGACGCTGGGACTTGGCCCGCGTGCAACTGCTGCTCGAGCATGACGCAAACCCAAACGGAACGGATCAGATGGGACATGCTGCGCTCTACCACGCTACGAACGCTGATGTCCCGCTGCGAATTGTCGACGGTCGCGCCGTAGTGGAGCTCCTACTGCGGTATGGTGCCGATCCGAAGTGGGCGAGCGGCCCCGGTCGCTGCACTCCGTTACACATGACGGCAAGGAGGGGTCATGTTGGATTGGCGGAGGCACTGCTCGATGCGGGTGCCGAGATAGAAGCCAGAGATTCGAAGGGAGAAACATCGCTGCGGCGAGCCGTCAACTGCGGTCACTCAGCCGTCGTCGAGCTCTTACTATCCCGAGGCGCAAACGCACTCAGCCGAGACAAGATGGGGCGGACGCCACGAGATGTCGCCAGACACCAAGACATTCGACAATTGCTAGGGCTTGCAACCTCATAAATTCGGGCGAGTTGACGTTGCCGAGGCAGCAGCAAGCTTCGATGCGAGGTGAATTCGCCCCTAAAAAAGGGTTCGAATCATCGCTCTCAGCTTCTCCACTCGCGAACCCGGCAACCAAAGCGATGGTTAGCGATACGACGGTAGTGCCGATCCCGGATCTGAGCAAATCTCCAGAAACCTCGGCGTTCTAACCGCAATTTAGGCAAGGCATTACAATCTCGGTACGCATGAGTTACTTCTTATGGCCGTCACCGTTGGCGAGTCCGTCGCATCATGTGGTACATCGCACGCCCAAAACTGTCTGGGCCGCCACTCGCGTCGTCATCCTCATCCTCAGCTTGTGGGCCATCGGCGCTGTTCGTTTCAGCCATCTGTAATCGCAGGAATTCGACCTGAGCTACCATCACATCTTCCATCCCACCGGCAAGACGCACCGTATTGACCCAAGCCATGATCGAGCTCAGGCACAACTCCTTCAGGTATGCGTAGGAGAATCCATCGGTAAGCGCAGCGATTCTTCCGATACCCGGCTGCGTGAGTTTCAAGTCGGTTTGAACCTGTACTTCCCACATTTGAAGGTACTGCTCGCGAAGCTCAGTCGTCGGCAATGCGAAGTGATACTTACGATCAAAGCGACTGGGCCGATCAATGATCGCAGGGTCAAGGCGCTCGGGGTGGTTTGTGCTCGCGACGACAAAAATGCCTGAATTGCTGGCAAAGCCATCGAGTTCGTTTAGAAAATAGCTGCGGTTCTTGCTCGTCACAAGCGAATCCAGATCTTCGAAGATCAGGAGACACGGCGTGGACTGTCGAGCTCGCTCGAAAATTTGAGATATACACGCCTGCTCCGTCGCGTAAGGCGCAGCAAAACTACGCACGTACAGCGCGTTCACGCCGAGCGCGTTTATCAACGCTTTCAAGGAGTGAGTTTTTCCATTGCCGGGATCTCCGAATAGCAGCACCCCGCGCTTCCACGGCACGCCGTACCTGTCGTACACGCCTTTGCTCGCAAAAAACGATCGGAAGTCATTTTCGATTTCTGCCTTTAGCTGGGACTCCAAAATCAAGTTGTCAAGGGTAGCACTGCTGATACTGGCGTGCAACTCGGCGCTCTTTTCCCATTCCCCTTGATCGAATACGAGAACTTCTTCGTCTAACTCGTAGATCCATTCGCAAAATGCTACGAAGAATTCCAATGCTGTCTCGATTTGCTCGGCACAGATGATCGACTTCATTTCGTCGCAATGTTGGCCCTTGATCGCGAATATGAATAGCAGGAGCTGCTTGTCGTTCCACTCAATCTGCCAAGATCCATTTCGATAGTGGTCAGTTAGCTTCGATTTTGGATCCCAGTATTGCAGTAGCTCCGATGCACTTTCGTGCCGCAAGTTAGCCTTGCAATGACCTTCTGCCGCAAAGCGCCGTACGTCCAGGTGCATATCCGCCACCACAGTCTTCAGGTCGGGCTTTAGCTCGCTGATCAAATTGACGGCGCGGATTCCGAACGTATTCGGATGTCCAGATAGTACGTCAATGATGGCCTGGCGCTCGTTCGTGGTCACCCCAAAAGTTTAGCCATTCCGGACAACATCTGTAACGACGGAGTGGCTATAGTCTTCAGTGTCGCTCACCGTTCGAAGGGAGCAGTGACTAGAGATTGTTGCGATGCCCTGTTTCCACTGGATTTCCAAAATTGCCGTTGCGCTCAGCGTTTTGAGCGTGCCCGTCACCATTGTCGAGCGGGCCACCGCGACTCTGGGAGTTGCATCAGCAACTCGACCCAATACAAACCAAATTTCGCGAAATCAGAAGCACTGGCTCTTCTTTTTCAATGATCTGTCGAACGATAAAACGGTTGACACGATGATCGCGCGGTTTCCGGCAGCCCATGCCGCCGGATATAACGGAATTGTTTGTCCCTTCAACATTTCGAAGGCAAAAGCGCCTGAACTAAAGGCAGCCGCCAAGAAATTCGGACTAGACATCATTTGTACGGTGATGGGCGGCGGCCACGACACGAAATACGTGGAGGGGGTGCACGTCAAAGATGCTCTATTTGTCGCGAGGAACGGCGTCGCCTCGCATCGACCCGACAACCCGACTCACCTGAAAAACGGAGATTTCGAGTCAGCCTCCGAGAATCGCTTCTCTGGTTGGGGTTGGCAAGACGACATCGGAGTCACTACCTTTGCCGACCACACCGTCGTCCATAGCGGTAAGACATCGCTCCGGATGGAGAATATCGCCAAGAATTCAAATGGACTATGTCGGCTTTCGCAGCCGCTCATGCTGCAACCTCACCGGCAATACCGCATCTCGGCCTCGATCAAAACAGAAAACTTACGACCTGCCGTGCCCGAAATCAAGATTCTCACCCACAACGCGACCGGATGCGTCAGTTGGCAAACGTTCCACGTCGAACCGACACAGGACTGGAAAGAAGTGAACGTAGTCTTCAATAGCTTCGAGGACTCAGAAGCCAGTATTTACATCGGATTTTGGGGTGGGAAAGAAGGCAAGATTTGGTGGGACGACCTGAGTGTCGATGAAATTGGGCTGGTGAATGTGTTACGGCGGCCCGGTTGCCCCGTCACGGTCCGCAGCGAAACTGGCACATCGTACCGAGAGGGCCAAGATTTTGAAAAGATCGCCGATCCGCAATTTCATCCGTGGATCCCTTGGCGTGGGGCTTCCCCGACAATCAAATTGACCGCCACTACTCGTATCTCCGACGGAGAACGCCTGCGTGTTAGCTATTACCATCCGGTCACGATCTACGAAGACCGCATCAACTTCTGTTTGTCAGAACAAAAGGTATTCGACGACTGGCGAGAGGACGTCAAGCGAGCCGAGGAGTTGCTACATCCGGCGGGTTTCTTCATGTCTCACGACGAAATACGGTGCGCCAACCAATGTGCACTCTGTCAGAGCAAGAATATGACGGCAGGTGAGCTTCTTGCGTGGAACGTCCGCAAGTCCGCAGCGATCATCCGCGAAGTTCGGCCAGATGCTTCAATCTGGGTTTGGAACGACATGTTTGACCCGCTGCATAACGCCGTTGATCATTTTTTTGCGGTGAACGGCACACTTGCCGGGTCGTGGAAAGGGTTGGACAAAGATGTCGGAATTGTGAATTGGCACGGCGGTCTACAGGGCAAGAATTGTCGCTTCTTTGCCGACCTCGGCTTGAAGCAAATTCTTTCGGGATATTACGACAGTGATGAAAGCGGTGACGGAATCGCAAATTGGCTTCAAAATACGAAGTCGGTGCCCGGAATCGTTGGTTCAATGTACACAACTTGGGAGAACAAATACGACGCGATGTTGCCTTGGGCGAAACGTGCGTGGGGCGTTCACAACTGATCATCCGACCTGCTGTCCATGCCTAGTCCGATCAAGCTGTCGAAAGAAGATGCGCGACGCCTAATGGTTAGGCACCACTTCGCGCCGTGCGCGACGGTGGAGGACGCATTTGGACGCCTGCGCAGCATCCAATTCGATCCGATCGCGCCCGTTGGTTGCAATCACGATCTCGTTTTGCAGTCGCGAGTTTCAACATATCAAGCCGGAGATTGGCAGCAGGTTGCATACACTGATCGACTCATTTACGACGGTTGGGACAAGCAGGCGTCATTGGTGCTCTTTCAGGGTTGGCCCGTGCGGCGGATTTTTCACAAACGACACCGCGCGGCATTTGGACGTATCTTCGATGACCATCCGTGTGCAGTCGAAGCAATCCTAAAGGAAATCGAGGAGCGCGGTCCACTCCTTCCGAGAGAATGCGTATTTCAGGAGCGTAGGGAGGATTGGAAGGGCTCATGGCATGGACCAAACGTCGCGAAGCAGACTTTGCGCGCACTGTGGCATTCGGGCTTAGTGATGACGTCAGGTCGCCGAAAGGGCCACCACGTCTACGATCTCACAGAACGTGTCGTACCGCCGGAGATCTTTTGCCAACCCGAAGTTGCTGATGAAGCCGCGCTGAGAGAACTCGTGCTTGAACGACACGTAGCCGTTGGGTTGCTGCGGCCCAATGCTTCTTCTGAAGTCTGGTCATTCCAAACCTTATCTCCGACCCGGAAGCAAGTAATCTCCGATTTGGTTGCAGAGGAAGAATTAGTAGAAGTCGATGTCGAAGGGGTTACCGCTCACTCGACCCCGAAATTCTTGGCCCTTCTCGACGAACCACGGATCGATCCAAGAGTCGTCTTCGTTGCCCCACTAGATCAGTTAGTTTGGGATCGAAAGATGGTCGCCCATCTGTTCAATTTCGACTATGTGTGGGAGATATACACGCCGGAATCAAAACGCCGGTGGGGCTACTACGTTCTGCCGATTGTCTATGCAAACGCGATGGTTGCACGGGTTGAGTTTTGGTGCCGAGACGGCCTACTTGAACTACGCCGATGGCACGACGAACCCGGTGATCGGCCCACAGTTTTTTGGGTCGCCCTACGGGATGCACTGCGGCAGTTCATGACGTACTCATCGGCAAATCGCATTCAGTGCGACGCAAGCGTAAGCGTATCGGTTAGGGCCGTAGTCGACTCAATCTAATCGCATCGCATACATCCAGAGGGTTTCTTCCGAGGCAGCTGCTGATCGGCGGAATCGATCAGCAAAGAGCTCGAACTCACAGGACACGACTTTCGGCTGAACTTCGAAAGGAGCGTCGAAATACGAGCAAAATAGGGTCGTGCGGCAGGAATACCCAACTTTTCGACGGCCACTTCTGGCAAAAAACGTCGTCGCCACGTCGCAGCCGCTCGCCGCGCAGGCGGGACTCTCGATGCTTGCGTTGGGAGGAAATGCAGTAGACGCCGCCATCGCGAGCGCCATCGCGCTGACCGTACTTGAACCAACTTCAAACGGAATCGGAAGTGATGCGTTTGCGATCATTTGGGACGGCAAGGAGCTTCACGGCTTAAATGCGTCCGGCCGGTCGCCGGCGGGCTGGACGCCAGCGCGATTCGCTCACCTCGACCGAATGCCGCAACGCGGATGGGACTCAGTTACGGTTCCGGGAGCGGTTTCAGCTTGGGTCGCGCTCTCAACACGTTTCGGCAAATTGGATTTCGCTCAGTTGTTCGAGCCAGCAATTCGATACGCCCGCGACGGCTACCCGGTCACTCCGATCATCGCTAAGAGCTGGGCTCGAGCGGCGGCGGTTCTTGAGAGTGAACCCGGATTTAGAGAAGCATTCATGCCGAATGGGTCCGCTCCTGCGGCAGGCGAATGGTTCCGATCTGCGGCGATGGCGGCCAGTTTGGAGCGCATCGCTGAAAGCCGAGGCGAAGCCTTCTATCTCGGCGAGCTCGCCCGGAAAATGGCCGAGTTTTCCCAATCTTGTGGTGGGGTGATGTCCATGAACGATCTGGAGTCTCACCAGGCAGACTGGTGCGGGACGATATCGGGCAGCTTGAACGGTTTTGAGATTCACGAGATCCCGCCAAACGGGCAAGGAATTTCGGCGTTGATGGCACTTAGGCTTTTAGAAGAGTTTCGCGATTTTCGCAACTTGCCACCGGACACCGCGGCAAGCATTCATCTTCAGGTGGAAGCGATGAAGGTCGCTTTTGCTGATCTCCACGAGCATGTGGCCGACTTAGCTTGCATGACGGTCAATTCACGGGACTTGCTCGCGAGCGACTACATCAAGGAACGAGCGGCGCTGATTAACCCGGATGTTGCGGGCTGCTTCAGCCACGGAATTCCCTGCCCGTCTGGCACCGTGTACCTCACGACGGGTGACGCCGATGGAGTCATGGTCTCGTACATTCAGTCCAACTACATGGGATTTGGATCCGGGATCGTGGTGCCCGGAACCGGAATCAGCCTACAGAATCGAGGCTGCGGATTTCGCAGCAAGCCCGGCCATGTAAATTCGGTAGGGCCCAGCAAGCGCCCATTTCACACGATTATTCCTTGCTTTGCGATGCGAAATGGCCGTCCTGAGTTGAGCTTTGGAGTGATGGGCGGTCCGATGCAACCTCAGGGCCACGTACAGATGGCGGTGCGCGTGCTCCTGCATTCGCAGTCGGTGCAAGCCGCGAGTGACGCTCCACGTTGGCAGGTCATGGAAAGTGGGAAGCTCTCAGTGGAGGGTTCGATGGCTGCTGACGTCATCGCAGAGCTCCAAGCACGGGGCCACGATGTCGAGGTCGAACACGAGTACGCGAATCAAAGTTTCGGCGGAGCACAGCTAGTTCGGCGTCGAGACGGATTCTATGAGGCGGGTTCTGACCACCGAAAGGATGGCGCGGCGGTCGGCTTCTGATTGACTTATGTTTCGGCACCACTTCGCCATCTGCCGCAACCATACGGGTAAATATTCACTATGCTCCTCGCGCTATCCATTGCGTTCACGTCGGTTCAAGGCCCCGGCGATCTCAAGCGTGCCGCTGCCGCTTACCGATTCCCGGCTAATCAAGGTGAGCAGAGATGGCTTAGTCGGCTCGTCGACGATGAGCTGTTCGACACATGGGTCGTGGATCCATCGCCAAACAGCTTAACGACGGCGACGGCCAAGGGCAAGGTCAAATTCGTTACGCCGTCCAAGATCGATACCTCGGCAAACCGGAAGTGGCGAGACGCGACGATTGAGTACGTCAACTCGAAAATTTCCCCAAAGGAGTGGATCCGTCGCACGGCATCCTTGGGCGAGACATTTCATTTCGTAACGAGCCCCAAAACGCCTGACCTTCGATCGATCACTAGCAACCTGCCGCCGACCATCACAACATATTCAGCGCGCGGCGTCTTCGCGGAGACATTGTTGATCTATTGGCCAGGAACTCCGTGTTTCTACGCGACGGACGTTTGGCGAACGAGTTACTTTCCGGACGACAAGAGACACGAAAGCTGGATCCTTGCCATGAACGACTATCTGGGGCCAATGCTCAGCCTGCGAGCTGAGCATCCCGAACTCAGGCACAGTAAGCAGTCCGTTCTGCGAGCTGATTCCGTGCCGGGTTTACTCGTGTTTAGTCAAGTGATCGGTGGCCGAACATACACGTTCTACTTTAACAATTCTAACCAACCGATTGAACTGCCGTCAGGCTTCCTTCCGGATGCCAGCATCATGGCGCGTGGCCTAGATCTGGACGCCAAGAAGCCGAAGCTCGGCGGGGCAGGTAGTGTATTGACGATCGTGCCTCCCGAGTGACGACAATCGAATCTCGGCTTGGCATGGGCAATAGCTCGACGTTCACGAAAGTTCCGCAGTGCACGTGCATGCATTCGCGTTCCCGTCGCGTTAACCGCGCTCCAAGACTCGTGGCAGGGTCGAGGCATCAAGGATTCAAATTCTGCCCTGTGTCGTTCGACACTCACCTGATTCGATAACCGAATGCCGCAAATGTTGTTCCTGCTCTACGATGGATTATGATTTCGTATTGCGTCGCGAAAACGAAGCGCGAATGCCCGTTCGTCAGAGTTCTTAAGAGATATATCCCTTCCATTTGGTGACTGGAGACATCTGAACCACATGCTCGACTTTCCATGATCGTTGGCCCATACACGGTCCTCAGAGAGCTGTCTGCAGAATCTCGAAGCTGAATTCCAGGTTCGAAATGATCTTGACAAGTCATAAAGAACACACATAGAGCTGTGGCCGCATAGCTTATCCACTGACCGAAGAGGCGAAAAAGAGCCCACATCAACTTGCGGCCCCAACGTCGCTCCGGAGCGACCTTCACGGCCGCTCCAAATAGGGCAGACAGTTATCCCAGACTCGGATGATCGCAACCTCCACGTGGACAACGACATTACGCTGTTCGTGTCGCTTGAGTAACTCACAGTTTCTCGTAATGGTGTGTTGAGACGGCCAAGCGCACGATATGTTCGCAGTGCTGAACTCGGTGGCGCTCGGCGTCAGAGGATTTGAGGCATGCGCGACTCACTCGCTATCGACGGTTTGGGGCGTACTTTGCGGCGACCGCGAGCACCATTTGCAGTGGTGGCGAGGGCTCCGACTCACCGCCCGCGTTAACAGCGGACGCTATCACCAGGTTTGCTCCTGGAAAAATCGCGAGTTGGGCGCGCATCGTGCCATTCGAGCCGTTGTGCGTATGCATGAGTTCGAGACCAGGGTGGCGCTCAATACCCCAACCGCAGGCGTACTCACGATCGCCACCGCTCTCTTCACGATGACCTGAGTGCAGCCGCTTGATGGTTGACGCCTTCAGCAGTCCGTCGTGCCCTTGAAGTCCCTTTAAGTGCTCGTTCCCGAATTTGACGAGGTCGCCCACAGACATGTACATACCTCCGCCAGCCGGTGCAAACAAGACTTCCAGTGGGCCCGTAAAGTTTCCGGGTCGCAATCCGTTCGGCCCGCGCGAGTGCCCGACGGGACGTGCGGTCGGAGGCCTGTCTGCTCCGGTGTAACTCGACTTCAAGCCGAGCGGTGTAAAAATGAGTTCGCGAACAAGCTGCTCGTAACGTTTGCCAGTCACCCGTTCCGCAATCACACCGAGCAAGACGTAGCCAGCGTTCGAGTATTCAAATCGAGAGCCTGGCTTGGCAATCAAATCACGAGAAAGAATGTCGCGCGCGTAGTTCAGTCGAATCTTTGTCGGATCGGTTTGGCCCGCTACAATGCGCTCAACTTGCGGCTTTCGCATGCCACCGTCAGCTGGAATTCCGGCTCGATGATGCATTAGCTGGTCAAGCGTAATCAACTTGTGTTCGGGTTTCATCGCGAGGTCAGGCAGTGCTTCCCCGAGAGTCGTATCCCACCGCAATTTGCCCCTTTCGATTAGTCGACCGATAAGGGTCGAGCATAGTGGTTTACCAATCGATCCGATGCTCCAGGCTTCCCCGACCCCGACCGATTCCTTCGTTCCCACCGTTCGCACTCCAGCCGCAACTTCCTCGAACTTGCCATTGCGGAGGACGGCGGTTCCCATTGCGGGATCATTTGTATCGCTCCGAATCGATTGATTGAGCGAGCTAAGGCTCGTCCAACCGGCATAGTCCTTCGGAGCTGGGCCTTCCTCTTCATCCGCCGGGACCACCATCATTGACTTGATTTTTGGGCCCGCAAGGTTGATCGTCAGACGTAACTTCATACCTCCGCGATCTGAAATAATTGCCGACTGCGCGCCATTTCTCTCTGGTAAGGACTGGACAACTTTGAACGGAGCTCCGCGCTCGACAAATTGCTTCATTCGACTTAGGCGATCTTCGAGTGGAACATCGGTTGAGGCGTTCTTGACCAGAAACTCCTGCAACTTGGCTGTATCTTTGGAGTTGAGCGCCGCGAGCAGAGATGCAATCAATGGCGATGACGCCTGAGCCATTCCACGTTCTGCTAAAGGCGCGCAAGCGAGGGAAGCCAGGGCTACGAAGGACAAGAATTTGACGGTCAACACCTAAATGATTCTCCTGATCTGAGACGATCTGTCACATATACACGTCTATTAAATTGAAAAGTTCCAACAAATGGATTTATTGTCACCGCAGGTTCTCACTTCGGCGCAACTCGCGTGCCTCGCATCTCCAGCAAGAAGCGATGTCTTCACCGCTCTGCGATCGCTAGGCGCCTCGACGGTGAATGAATTGGCGGCGGCGACAGGTCGTCCACCAGCCTCGATTCATTTTCACGTCAAAGGGTTGCTAGCGGCCAATTTGATGCGGCTCGTTGAACGAAGGCGCACGTTGCGCCGACCGGAAGCCGTCTACGAGATCACCGCCGCTGCGTATCGCTTACCGGACGTTCGGAAGCATCCAGAGAGCGCACCGCTAGTACGACGTGCCGTCACTGCAGGTCTTAGACAGACGATACGTGGTTACGAGTTAGCCGCCGCCGAAGCGGCAAACCGGCCCGAAGCAGATCTCAACATCCAAGTCATTCGAGCTGCGGTCAGACTCCGACCACATGATATGGACATCTTCTTGTCGCTACTCAATCAGGCCGCAGAAATGGCCCGGTCGGCCGAAGTGCCCGACGGTGTTCGGATGAACTGGTCTTCAGTCGTGTACCCTGACCTCCGTTAGCACCTCGTTGGCACTACAATTTTGTTGACCTCGGTCAACTACACCGCTCGAGTTCTCACTAGAGGGAAACGCTCACCAGAGAGGACCTCACCATCGGTCACGGTGACGAATGGCTTCATTACGTGGTCACCTGACGCGTCATATCGCGTTTCGTCAGTCATGTAGTGTAAAGCAATCGCTCGCCGTGGACGACCCGACAGGTTGGGGCCGCTACCGTGCCAAGTGAGCCCGTGATGAAAATGCACCTCTCCCTTGTTGACGGGACAGGATACGACTCGCAAGTCGTGTCCCTCGAAGCTCGGAGGCATGGCGTCAAAATTTGGAAGCGCCTCTAAGAATTTGACGTGATCGCCCCAGAGGTGAGATCCCGGCACCATGCGCATGCAACCGTTTTCCGCATCGGCATCATCCAAGGCGATCCAAGCGGTTACTTGAGACTTCGGCTGAAGGATCGGCCAGTAGGGTCCGTCCTGATGCCAATGATTCACCCCACCGACCGTCGGAGGTTTGTATTGAATCTGATCGTGCCAGAGTCGTACGTCGTGATCGCCGACGAGCTGCCCAATCTCCTCAACGATTGTCGAGTTGGTTACGAGGCGGTGAAATGCGTCGCTCGCTTCCCAAATGTTAACGATTTGCCAAACCGAGCCGCCCATCAGATGACACATCACGGGTTGATGCCGATCGGCTCTATCTCGGTCTTCGATGACACGTAAGGTTTCGGCCTGCAGCTCTGCGATTTGCGTTTCACTCAGTACCTTTCCGCCTTTGATGAAGCCATCACGGCGAAACTGTTCGATTTGAGCGGCGGAAAGCATGTCGCAGTTTAGCTCGGATGCTTCACTGGAGTCTTGTTAGAACACCACGGAGAGCAATTCGACGCACATTATGCGGACCGTGCGGTGCGCGATTGACGCGCACGTCGGCCCTCATTACGCGGCTTCCGAGACACGTATAGGGACTACGTTGGCCAACGGCATAAGCTTCTCTAGCAACTCAGACTGCTTAAATGGCTTGCTGATGTAGTCGTCCATACCCGCGGCAATGCATTCAGTTCGATCTGAGTCCATCGCACCCGCCGTCATCGCAATAATCTGAATATGCGCTCCGGACGACACTTCAATGTCTCGAATTTTCCGAGTCGCGATCAGGCCGTCCATCTCGGGCATTTGGACATCCATTAGGACAAGGTCAAATTCATTCGTGCGCATCAGTTCGAGCACTTCAACCCCATTCTCCGCCGGAGTTACTACACAACCGAGTCTCTCCAATACAGCGGTGGCAACCTTTCGGTTGACGATGTTGTCCTCGGCTACTAACACCCTTAGACCCAATTGGGGGGCCTCAGTCGCTTGTCTCCGCTCCTTTCGGGCTCCGTCAATCATCAAGTTCAAGAGCTCACGCTGCCGAACTGGCTTAAGTAAGAACGACTCAATGCCATGGGCGGCCAGCGCCTCCGAGCTCAAGCCGTTTGCGGCTGATGAAAGCATAATGATTCGCGGAGACCTCCGACCGCAAATCTCTTTGATCTTTGCCGAAGCTTCCATACCATCCATGTCCGGCATCATATGGTCCATCAGGACGATATCGAACTCCGCGCCACCGCTCACTGCCGAAATAGTTTCGACGGCAGAAGCGCACGCGGTGCACGTGAGGTTCCAGGATTCGAGAATGGATTGAAGCAGTTTTCGGTTTGTGGCGTTATCGTCAACGACAAGGATACGCTGGCCATCAAGTTTAACCGCCTTTCCATTTCCAAGTCCCACAGAGTCGACTTCGGTTGGGAGCACAAGCTCAACGCTGAATCGGGTGCCAACACCCGGTTCACTGCTCACGCCGAGCTTGCCACCCATTAGGGTAACTAACTGCTTTGAGATGGTCAAGCCAAGCCCGGTGCCCCCAAAGCGTCGTGTCGTCGAGTTATCGGCTTGCGTGAAGCTGTCAAAAATGCGCTCTTGCTTATCGAGAGGTATTCCGATGCCTGTATCAGAAACTTCAAATCGCACGGTCGCCATGTTCGAGTTCTCGGTTTCAATCTCAACCAGAATGGTCACTTCGCCTTCAGCGGTGAACTTGATTGCGTTACCGACTAAATTTGTCAGAATCTGGCGAATGCGAACCTGGTCTCCGATGAATTGCGGCAGTTCAAGTGGCAACGAAACGATGAGTTCGAGCCCCTTTGCATGAGCAGCGGCCGCACATAGCGATCCAACGTGTTCGATCACGTCGGTAAGGTCAAAGATTGCGGATTCAATCTGCAATTTGTTGGCTTCTATTTTCGATATGTCAAGAATATCGTTGATGATTGATAGGAGAGAGTCCGCACTCGATTGAATTGTTTGGACGTAATCACCTTGTTGCTCCGAAATCTCCGTGCGGGCGAGTAGTTCGCTCATTCCGATAATGCCGTTCATCGGGGTGCGGATTTCGTGGCTCATATTGGCCAAAAAGGCGCTCTTAGCTTTGTTAGCGGCCAGGGATTCTTCTTTAGCCCGAATCAGGTCTTTCTCGATGCGCTTACGATCTTCGATGTCGGTATTGGTT
>JBBRML010000071.1:0-20008 GCA_038230855.1 Fimbriimonadales bacterium
AGCGCGCCCGGCGTAGTATTGACTCCCGTCTTCGAACACCTTTGGCTCGGCAGAATAGAAAAGAAAATTTCGTGAGACTGCCTCCCAAATGCCGACTGCTAGGGCTGCCGCTAGGACAAACGACGCATGACCGCGAGAATTCATGTTAGGAGAATTGGCATCTCCGTCTGTACTCCAAACAGCGAGCCGAATGATCGGAATATACCTCGCGTTTCGTCGGAAAAAGCCGCGCGAGTCTGGCGCTCTGAGGGCTAATTTCAATGATTGAATTGAGCTCGACCCGCCCGCCGTCGGACTCACGCGGTTGAGTTCAGGTCGAACTTGGCGGTAATCTGTGTGGGTCCGCACGGGTCGCGCTTCACACTTCGATGCAAGTTACCATCATCTCCGGCAGTCGACCAATCCTGCAGATCCACTGGTACGTCCCTACAGTGCCATCCCGCTCGATGCGGGGGCCGCGCTGTCGTTGCGCTGCCACGGACGTACCGGTCACGCTTCTAATTTCGAGGGGGCAATGACACGTCCCGACGCGAGCGCGGCAGTCCCACTGGGCAAATCGCGGTCAACTGCATTACGTGTTTTGAAGGCTGCTCGAGTCAGCGAACGCATTCAGATTGCGTCGGTCTCATATATATCATTGTGGTCCATTGCCCCCCCACTACTCGAGAATACGTTAGCTCGTGCCCTCGCGGTCACCGCAGTCGCTCTATTCTTTCTTGTTGAACTTGCGACTCGTCCGCTGACCCTTCTTCGACCGTCGGTACCAATGGTGGTCGTGCTCATCTACCTGATCTATTCAAACCTGGTGACGTACTATGTTGATGGTCCGAGCCTGCTGGTTCGCAACTTACCGTTGAGTATCTTCTTGCTATTCACCGTCATCTCTGAGGTTTGGCGAAACGATGTGGACCGGCTGCGACCAGTTTTTTGGGTCACCTTGGTGACTATGCCGGTATGGATGGCGATTACCTTGGCCGCCATTGTGTCCAAACACAACGTCGCCCGGCTACTGATTCGTAGCAATCGTGAGGCCGCCGAGCTTGGTAGCCAAGGCGTAGGCGGCTATGCACTTATCTACGCTGCACTCGCGTGCGTTCCGATTCTCTTTTTTCTACTTCGGTATAAAGCCATTAAGAGCCGCCCCGGAAATTTGCTCATGGTGGTGACAGGTGTATTATGTATCGCCGTTGTGCTGTACGGAGGCTATAGCATTGCGGTGATTCTGCTGGCCGTAGCTTTCTTCCTCGGATTTCTCGTGGATCGCATTCAGTCGCATCTCATCCTTCGTTTCCTTTTTGTGGGCCTCGTACTCGCACCCAGCACATATTTCTTGGCACCTCTGCTTGCAGACATCGCAAAAAGCGTCGCCCACGGAACACTCTACGAACACAAGGTCAACGACATGATTGCCACCTTCGGTCAGGATCGCGATGTCGGCACCGTCCGAGATCGGACTGCGCGATATCAGCGGAGCGTTGAACTGTTCAAGAGTAGTCCTGTGACCGGCGTCTTGTCGGTGCGTGACGTCGGAAAGCATTCTGCGATCATGGACAGGTTTGCAATGTATGGGATCGCATTTGGGTCGATGTTCGTCTACATCCTCGCCTATTTGCCAATTAGGTACATGAAGCGGCGAAAGAGCAGAGCGTCTGGACTGGCACTTGCGTTGGCGGCAGTCGCTTTGCCGTTTGCGCTACTGAATAATCTTTACCCTGCCTTCGGTAGCATCGTTTTTCTGCTTTTTCCTGTCGCGGTTGATTACTTAGAAGAAGAAGAGCGCAGAGTTGCCGGAGTCTCGCCGGTCCCATCAACTGACGGACTTACGCTCGCGGAGAGATCCAGTTGAGGCAAGGCGTTCTCATCTACGCGGGCGGATTCAAATTGCCCGATGGGAATGCCTCTGCGCAGCGAGCCGTCCCAAATGCGCAACTCTTCAAATCGATCGGATTCGATGTCGTGTTAGTCGGAAAGCAAGCAGACCCGACCGCTGCTGGCGGCGAATTTGAGGCCGAAGGATTCCGATGCTTTGACATCAATCAGCCCGACTTCGATCGCAAGTATCCCTCTTACGATCGAAGCGGGGACACCGTAAAGCGCGTCGTTGATCTGATCGGGGCTAGCAAAGTCGCAGGAATCGTTTGCTATAACTACGCGTACGGCGGGTGGAAAGATATCCTACCGTTCTGCCGGGAAAACGATATCGTGCCGGTCGCAGATACCACCGAATGGTATGCGCTCGATAACCTCTCTCCGATCGGTATTCAGCGCTTTCTTCAGCATGAGTGGCGCATGCGGGTCCTTCAGAAGAAAGTTGGAAACTTGATCTGCGCGGGTCGGTACCTCCGCGACTACTACGCTAGGTACAACACCGTTATCATTCCCAACTGTGTCGACATGGCCGCGCCGAAATGGCATGCCAGTCCTCCACCACGAGTTGACCCAACCCGCCGGTTCATCTATGCTGGGAGCCCAGGTGCTGGAATGAAAAAGGAGTATGTACACTGGCTCCTAGATAGTTTTCTCGAACACAAGCGAGCCGGACGAGCTTTCTTGCTGTCAATCGTCGGCATCACCGAAGCTCAATTGCTGAAGACGTATCCCGATTATCTAGCCAAGCTGAAAGAGTTGGGAAGTCAAATTGAGTTCTTTGGTCGTGTTCCGCACTTGCGCGTATTGGATGAAATGAAGAACTCAGACTTCAGCGTGTTCTTACGGCCGGACACAAGGGTGAATCGAGCGGGTTGCCCAACTAAGCTTGCGGAGGCATTCGCTTGCGGAATTCCGACGATCTCAAACAAGTCTGGCGACGTTGAAATCTACTTGGGCAATCCGAGGCACGGCTTTCTTTTCGACCGCCCCGACAGAGCGCAATTGACTGAATGCATTGGCCGCGCCCTCGCGCTCAAAGATGATGAAGTCGCCGCGATGAAAGCGGCGTGCGCCGCGGAGAATCCATTTCGCTTCGAGCTTTATCAAGGGATTACTCAGGAGTTTTTCGCTCGTGCTGCGTAAAACGTTTCCAATTAAGCGACGGCTCTCGTCGCGTCCGCAAATTTGATCATGCGAATCCTTTGGGTCGTCAATATCGTTTTGCCGCAAGTAGCGCACCTTGTTGACGGTCGCAAATTTGCGACCGGCGGCTGGATCAATGCCATGCTCAGCCAGCTGAATGAAGTGCCTGGCGTGGAACTCGGGGTGGCTATCCGAGCGCCCGTTTCCTCTCCGAAGACGGAGACGATTGACCGAATCCAATACTTCCTCATCCCTGAGGATCCCACGCGGAAGTACGACATCTCTGTTGCGGAATGTCAGCGAGTGCTCCGGGAGTTTGCCCCTGACCTCCTTCACATTGAAGGCACTGAGTTTGCCCACGCCAAGACCTTTTTGACTCAATGGTCCGGCCCAAACGTGGTGTCGCTTCAGGGAGTCATAAACGGGTACGAACCCTACCAGTACGGTGGACTGCCCGTCGGGGAGATGCTTTTTTCCGGCAAGCTTGTTCCCGCCCTCTCCGCCGCATCGCTAATTTATCGTAAACAAGTCCTGTTTCGTCCCCGCCTGAAAGGCGAACTCGAGACAATCCGCCTCGCCAAAAACATTCTTGGGAGGACAACTTGGGACAGGGCCCATGCGTATGCGATTGCACCGGCGGCACCATACTTTTCGTGCAGTCGAATCCTTAGAGACACCTTTTACGACATGACTTGGAATTCTGCGCAAATGGAGCAACACACGCTCTTCGTAGGTAATTCCGCCGCACCGCTCAAAGGAGCGCACTTCGTCATTCGGGCCCTAGCGCTGCTCAAGGCAGAATTTCCGAAGATCAAACTCTACGTGGCTGGTGAAGATCCTCGGCCCAAAAGCGCGAGAGGCATTCGGGCTGCGATCGGATACGGAGCGTATCTGCGACACCTGATTTGCTCGCTCGGCGTGGAACAGCAGGTGGAGTTCACGGGTTTATTGCAAGCGGACGCAATGGCGGATCGCTTAAGTCGCTGCCACGCATACGTGATGTGCTCCACCATAGAAAACAGTCCGAACACACTTGGTGAAGCAATGATGATCGGCGTTCCCTGTATTTCGGCGTTTACAGGTGGTGCACCCGATATGGCGGGCGACGGAGTCGAGGCGCTTTTTTACCGGGACAACGACCCGGCTCTCCTTGCATACCAAATCAAGCGTGTGTTTGATTCGAATGTCTTAGCGCAAAATCTTTCGAACGCCGCACGTGCTCGTGCTCGGATCACCCATGACCGGCAAGGCAATATGGGAAAGACCCTGAACGCATACCGCACGATCCTGGGCCAAGAGGCTGTTCGCCCGGAGACGAGCAACTAGACAATGGCTCTCGCACCTGTGGTTCTGTTTGTGTACAATCGGCCCGACCATGCCAAGGCGACGGTGGACGCCCTCGCAAGAAACCCCGAGGCACCAGAAACGGAGCTGTTCATCTTTTCTGATGGCCCGAAATCAGACGCGGTCGCTGCACGAGTCGAGGCCGTGCGCAACTATATCGCGACAATACCGTCGAGCGGCAGGTTCAAGCGCGTGGAGATCACGGAATCAGCAGTAAATCAGGGACTGGCGCGATCGATTATTGGCGGCGTCGACCGCGTAGTAAAAGAGAGTGGGGCAGTCATCGTGTTAGAAGATGACTTGATCGTTTCGCCCGATTTCCTCGACTACATGAATCAAGCTCTAAAATTCTTCGAGTCAAATCCTTTGATAGGCTCGATTACGGGATACTCGCCACCGATATCGATCCCGAATGATTACAAGGACTCCGTATATCTCGCTAGTCGCAGTTGCAGCCTTGGCTGGGCAACATGGGCTGACCGGTGGGAAAGAACGGACTGGGAAGTCAGAGATTTCGCGGCCTTCGAGAAAGATAGCGCCGCGCGCCGGCGATTTGACGAATGCGGTGCCGATCGCTTTGCTCGGCTAAAACGTCAAGTTGAAACCGACATCAACTCGTGGTCGGTTCGGTTTGGATATTCGCAGTTCCGAAACGGCATGGTTACCGTTTACAGCGCTTCGTCGCGCATCGGATACATCGGGGCAGACGGGTCCGGAGTCCATGAGGTCGCGGATTGGCTTGTCCAAGGTGTTCCGGAAGTCGCTGTACCGTTCACGATGTCTTGCCCTGCCGTTGACCCTAGAATTCTGGGGGAGCTTCGCCGCCTGTACTCGGGAGGCTTCAAAACGCGTATTGCGCGATATCTACGCAACAACGGCTTTTCAGAGTTTGAGCGCCGAATAAAAAGGATGCTAAAAAAACGATGACGCCATCGCAAGTTCGTCCGCGCGTACTGTTTCACTATCCTATCTTCAATGCAGGTGGAGCGGAGATGTCAGTGCTGAGACTCACCAAGTTCCTCGCGGAAAATGGCTGGGATGTTGAGCTCGTACTGACGACCGGAGGTGGAGAACTAGAGTCCAGAATCGACTCCCGAGTGAAGGTCATCCGCCTGAGACAGAAGAGCTACGGCACCCGATATTTCAGCGAACGCAACCCTGTTCGCCGTCTCGGCCTTTTGATGAGCGATGGCATACCGTACGCTCTGTCGCGAGTTCAGCAGAAGCTTCGGACGTTGCAGTTCCGAACCAAAAAGTACGACGCAGCGATTATTTCGTTGCATGGCCTTTCCCCCGATTTCTGTTTCGAAAAGGTGAATGCTCGACGCAGAATCCAATGGATTCGAAACGATCTATCCCGTTGTGATCCTGACCACAAGGCTGGCCGAAACATCGAAAAATATGGCACCCGGATGGACGCATATGCTTGTGTGTCTCGGTCATCGTTCGAGTCGTTAGTAACGTTGTATCCCCAAACCAAGGATCGCGCCGTCGTCTTGTACAACATCCTCGATACTAAGACCATGCGGGCACTTGGTGACGAACTCCCAAATCCGTATGCGGACTACGGCGACGGCCTAAAAATTGTCACCGTGTGCCGCCTTGCGGACAAAGCAAAGGGGCTATTTCGCATGCTCGCGGTACACCAGCGGTTGCGAGCCGAGGGCATCGACTACATCTGGTTTATCATCGGAGACGGCCCAGATCGCGCCGCGCTTTCCGAAGCAGTTGCAACCGCAGGCGTACAGCATTCGTTCGTCTTACTTGGTCACCAGTCCAATCCGTTCCCGTACTATAAGCATGCCGATATTTCGGCCACGCTCTCAAACTATGAGGGGCTCTGCGGATCTGTCAACGAAGCGAAGACCATGGGGAAGCCGATCATCGCCACCCAGTTTTCGGGCATCGAGGAGCAGTTGACGAGCGGTGTCAACGGGCTGATCGTTGATAACAACGAGGACGCAATTCTAGTCGGCATGCGCCAAATAATTAACAATGAAACGCTACGGGCTAGCATCACGAACGACACATTGCCCCCTGCGATCGCAGACGATGAGTACAAGCTGCGCCTACTGACGGATTTAGTAATGGGCGAGAAAAGGGTTCCGGAATGAGTCAGCGCCGGTACGGTACCGCGTTATCCTACGTTTACATCTTCATCAATTTGATGTGCGGGCTGATGTTCACGCCCTTCATCGTGCATCACTTGGGCAAATCGGAATATGGGTTGTTTGCGATGATGGGATCACTCATCGCAAACCTTTCGATCCTTGATTTGGGGTTGAACGACTCGGTGGTTAGGTTCGTTGCGAAGTACCGGGCGCACGATGACAAAGCGGCTGAGGAACGCCTGCTTGGCTTGATGACGATGCTCTACTCCGGGATCGCCGTGCTCGTGATACTCATCGGCAGCATTCTCATAACCCGTCTTCACCTGATGTTCCCAAGCCTAACCCCTGAGCAGTTGCATTCGGCCTCCCTCATGCTCGGAATCTTGATGTGCAACGTTGCCGTCACGATGTTTTTCAACGCAATCAGTGCGACTGTCGTGGCCTACGAGTCGTTCGTTTTGCTTCGGACTCTAGAAATTTCCGCCATTCTGATTTCGACCCTGGGCATTTTCATAATGCTGAAACTTGGATATAAGGCTGTCGCCATAGTCGCGGTAACGGCCAGCACAAACGCGCTCGTCCTGTTCACAAAGGTCTTCTATGCGTTCTTCAAGCTAAAGGTCCGACTGAAATTTGGCAAACCCGACTTGGGCTTTCTGAAGGAAGTCTTCCAGTACTCCGGTGCCATCGTCGTCGTCGTCGTGGTCGAGCAGATTTACTGGAAACTTGATGGAATCATTCTAGGCGCGATGATGAACACCGCCGTGGTCGCCGTGTACACGATCGGTATGTCTTTCAGTAAATATTTCATGAGCTTCAGCACGGCCATATCCAAAGTCTTGATGCCAAAAATTGTACGACGTGTCGAGCAAGGCGCGGACGCTACGGAACTCACAGACGTGCTTATCTCCGTGTCCAGAATTCAAGCAATCGTTCTGATGCCGATCTTGATTGTGCTGATTGCGTTTGGCAGCCAGTTCATTTCGCTGTGGGTCGGGCCGAGCTTCGCGCCAGCCTATTTCGTAATGCTCGTGACGCTCATCCCATATAGCCTTGAGCTAATCGGAAATATCAGGAATCAGATCATGCAGGCGAAAGGCATCTACTGGTATCGGTCCATTACGATCCTTATCTTGGCGTCGATTAACGTCGTTACCACGATCATCCTGATCCGAGCAATGGGCATGGTCGGCGCAGCCGTCTCTACCGGTGTGGGAATCGCCGTCGGGTACGTGGTCATCAATCGAATCATCCAGGTCAAGCTGGGGATCGATGTCGTCCGATTTGCGCGGGAATTGTGGTCTGGACTCTCCATCGCTATATTGCTCGCGGGACTTGTCGCCGGGGCGCTCTATTTCGTGCCAACAAGGTCCTGGGGCATGCTCGGCGTAAAGGTGCTCGCGTTTGGTCTGGTCTACGTCGCTGCAGTTTGGACTCTAGGCATGCGAGAAACCGAACGGCAACTCATCCGTAGCCTCGTGCCAGAGAGACTCAAGCGCAGCAAGGTCACGGCATAACGCGATGGGCAAGAATTCTGAGGAACAGCCGGTTGATCTCGCCGTGAAACCTCGTGTTGTCTACGTCGGTCCGGTAGCGATTCCGAAGGGCGGCGCTGCCGCTCGGAGAATCCTCGGAATTTCGAAGTCCTTGCAGGATGGTGGGTTCGAGGTCCTTATCGGATCAGGGCAGATGGCTGAGGCAGGGAAGACGGGTCCAGATCTTGTCGAAGGCGTCAACGTTTACTCTCTTGACGAGCGTACGGCCGAACACCTCCCCCGCATTCTCAAGCATCTCAGTTACTTCACGATGGGCTCAAAGACGAAGGCTTGGCTTTCCACCCTTGACCCAAAGCCCTGCGCCGTTATTCTTTACAGTGGCTACTCGCCGTACTTTTTGCAGCTACTTCCTTGGTGCAAAAAGAACCGAGTCGCCCTCATCTTTGACGCCGTAGAGTGGTACGACCCTGAGCACATGGCGGGCGGAAAATTTGGGATGTACCGGATGAATTTCGAGCTCGCGATGCGAAAATTCTGCGTGCGGTGCCAAGGAGTCATTGGTATCACCACATACCTGACCAACTACTACAAGGCGAGAAAGGTGCAGACGGTATGCGTTCCGCCAACCCTCGACGTGGCCGCAATCAGCGATCAACGAGCGCCAAGAGCGGACGCCCCCGTACTCATCGTCTACGCGGGAACTCCGGGAAAGAAGGACTTATTCGACCTCATGCTCGAGGCCGTGCTGACCGTTGATCTCACTGGAGAGCGCCTCCGGCTTCGCGTAGCCGGGCTGACTCCCCAGCAGGTTCTCGGCTACGTGGCTCTCTCGTCACGTGGCTTGACGGAGTTACCGCCTTCGATCGAAGCTCGTGGCTACATTCCAAACGATGAAGTGATTTCGCTCGTGCGAGACTCGGACTTCAGTGTCTTGATCCGCCCGCTCAAGACTTACTCGCAAGCAGGATTTCCGACGAAGGTTGTCGAGAGCCTCGCGATGGGAGTGCCTGTAATTTGCAACATCACGAGTGACTTGGGAGCCTATCTGCGAGATGGACGCGAAGCCCTAATTTGTGCGGAACCGTCAGTAGAATCCCTGGTTGCCGCTTTCGAGCGTGCGGTTGCTCTTTCGCCCGAAACACGGGCCCGGATGCGGACCGATGCAAGAGCATGCGCAGAGGCGTCGTTCGACTTCAGATGCCACACTGCAGCCCTAAAGGCCTTTATTCGGGAGTGTACAATAGCAGCGGTGGGGGCAACGCCTTCCCACCGGCCCGACCCCAATTGACCATGTTTACTGGAAAGACTCTACTCCTGACCGGCGGAACTGGCACATTTGGCAACGCCGTGTTGCAGCGCTTTTTGAGTACGGATATTGGCGAAATCCGGATATTTTCTCGAGATGAGAAGAAGCAAGAGGACATGCGTTTGTCGTACGCGAATCCCAAGCTGAAGTTCTATCTGGGCGATGTTCGGGACGAAGGCAGCTTGCGAGACGTCATGACCGGCGTTGATTATATTTTCCATGCCGCCGCGTTGAAGCAAGTTCCGTCATGCGAGTTTTATCCCATGCAGGCGCTTTATACAAACGCCATCGGAACCGAAAACGTATTGAGCGTGGCTAATGCTGCCGGGGTAAAAAGCTCTGTGGTGCTCAGCACCGACAAGGCTGCCTACCCGATTAACGCGATGGGAATATCGAAGGCGATGATGGAGAAAATTGCCGTCGCCAAGTCCCGAGTTGCCGCCCAGGTGGGACACACCGTCAGCCTCACTCGCTACGGAAATGTCATGGCATCTCGAGGCAGTGTAATCCCATTGTTCGTACGGCAGATCCTCCAAGGTGTTCCTCTCTCGATTACGAATCCCAACATGACTCGGTTCATGATGACAATCGAGGACGCCGTCGATCTCGTTCTGTACGCATTCAAAAACGCCGAACCTGGAGACCTCTTCGTTCAAAAGGCGCCCGCGGCTACAATCGGCGTTCTCGCTCAAGCGATGCAACAACTGTTTGATCGCCAAGTGCCGATCACGGTCATCGGAGCGAGGCACGGTGAAAAGCTTTACGAGACTCTACTTACCGCCGAGGAAATGGATCACGCACAAGATTGCGGCGGCTACTATCGAGTCCCGGCCGACAATCGCGACCTCAACTACTCCCTTTACGTCAATGAAGGAGATCAGGCCGCCGTCCGATCAGCAGAATATCACTCTCACAACACGCACGCACTGAGTGTCGACGAGACCATTGCCCTGCTAATGAAATTGGACGTCATCCGCGAGGGGCTGAAAGGGGTCATACCTGCTTGAAGGTCCTCATCACGGGTGCAAATGGCTTTATTGGCAAAAACCTTCACGTCGTTCTTCGTAACGTTGAGGGCCTCGAAGTTATCCCATTCTGCCATGACAACAGCGAAGCAGAACTAGCCACTGCTCTCGCTGAGGCCGACCTGGTTTTTCATCTCGCAGGAGTTAATCGTCCACCTGATGTCGCTCAGTTCGAAACGGGCAACGTTGGCCTGACCCGTCAAATCTGCGATATTTTGAAGCGTGTACAGCGCTCACCGAAGATCATTTTTTCTTCTTCCAGTCAAGCGGCGGTAGACAATCCGTACGGACAAAGCAAGTTTCACGCTGAGCGCGAGTTGCGCTCCTATGCTCAAGAAACCGGCGGTGAAATCGGGATTTACCGTTTAAAAAACGTCTTTGGAAAGTGGAGCCGACCAAACTATAACTCCGTGGTCGCGACTTTTTGCCACAACGTTTCACATGGCGTCGAACTCACCATCAACGAACCAGAAAAGCAACTTGACCTTGTTTACATTGACGACATCATCGCCGAATTTCTAAGGGAAGTAGCCGCCCCGCGCAATCACGACGTATTCCGGGAAGTACCCCGATTCACACGCGTCAGCGTCGGCCGGATCGCCGAACTCATTCAATCATTTCCTAACATACGATCAAGTTTGGTTTTGCCGCGCATGGATGATCGATTCGTCCAGGAATTGTATGCGACATATCTCAGCCATCTCCCGCCCGAAAATTTTGCGTACGATCTCAAATCCACGGCGGACGAACGTGGCCTGCTCGCCGAATTTCTCAAATCCGACGCGAGTGGTCAGATGTTCATTTCAAGGACAAATCCAGGCTACGTACGCGGCAACCATTACCATCACACCAAAACCGAGAAGTTTCTCGTTGTGGAAGGGGACGCGGTAATTCGATTTAGACACATCATGTCAAATGCTCAAACAGAATTTGTTGTCAGCGGTTTGCGACCGCGCGTTGTAGACATTCCACCAGGCTGGACGCACAACATAGAAAATATCGGAAGCGGCGAGCTCGTCACCCTCTTTTGGGCCAGTGAGCTGTTTGACTCGGCTCGACCAGACACGACGTTCGAAAAGGTGAACCTGTGAAGCGCCTGAAAGTCATGACTGTCGTGGGCACTCGCCCAGAGATCATTCGACTATCCAGAACAATCGATCTCCTAGATCGGTATTGTGACCACTGCCTAGTTCACACCGGCCAAAACTACGACTACGAGCTGAATCAGATTTTCTTCGACGACCTCGGAATACGAAAGCCAGATCACTTTCTCGCCGCCGCAGGCGCCACGACGATGGAGACCGTCGGCAACACAATTATCAAGGTTGACGAGGTCCTGGCGACGGTGCAGCCAGAGGCAATGCTTATTCTCGGAGATACGAATTCTTGTCTTGCTGCGTACTCAGCCAAACGTCGGAAGATCCCCGTATTTCACATGGAAGCGGGAAATCGCTGCTTTGACCAACGCGTGCCCGAGGAGATTAACCGAAAGGTCGTTGACCACATTTCCGACATCAATCTGACCTATTCGCACATCAGCCGCGAATACTTGCTGAAAGAAGGTTTTCCCGCGGATCGAGTCATAAAAACCGGCAGTCCGATGTTTGAAGTCCTTCAGCATTACAAGCCCAAAATCGAGGCGTCGGATGTTCTGGACAGGCTCGGCTTGAATCCGCACGATTACTTCGTTGTTAGCGCCCACCGCGAAGAAAACATTGACCTTGGACAGTTTCAGCTTCTCGCTGAAACCCTCAACGCCGTTGCCGAAAAGTATGGCAAGCGTATGATTTTTTCGACGCACCCGCGAACAAGGAACCGCATCGCTGCCGAAGGCATAGAACTCGATCCGCGGATCGAAACGCTAAAACCGCTCGGCTTTAGCGATTACATGAAATTGCAGTTGAATGCACGCGCCGTCCTCAGCGACAGCGGAACGATTTCGGAAGAGAGTTCGATCATGAACTTTCCCGCGATTAACATTCGCGAAGCTCACGAGCGCCCCGAAGCATTTGAAGAAGCATCGGTAATGATGACCGGCCTGCGAAAAGATAACGTGATGCGCGCATTAGAAATTGTTGAAGCGCAGCCCCGAGGCGAAGATCGGTTGCTGAGACTGGTCGAAGACTACTCGCAACCAAATGTGAGCGCGAAAGTGTTGCGAATCATCATTAGCTACACACATTTCGTGAACCGAACGGTTTGGGGAAAGTAGCGGCGACAAGCTAAGTCATCTAGGTGCGGCAACCGGCAACAAGTCCGCAAAAAGCGAATGTAGCCCGTCTCTCAGCGCTGTGCGAGGCTGCCACCCTAACTTTGCCTCGGCGAGCGACACATCAGCAAACGACTGAGAGATCTCGCCGGGCCGTGCTGGGGCAAAAAGGCAATCAAACTCGAACCACCCGGCGAGGATGCCCAGGATCTCGTTGATGCTCACGCCGACACCGGTTCCGATATTAAATGTGTTCGTGCCACCCAGGCCGCTACTGAGTGCCGCAACGATTGCCGACACGACGTCATCCACATGAATGAAGTCGCGTGTTTGAGAGCCGTCACCGTATACAGTCGGACTCTCACCACGTTCAAGGCATTCCTTAAACTTCGTGAGAACACCTGCGTAGGCAGCGCTTTGTCCCGGCCCGTAGACGTTCATAAACCTTAGATTGAAAGTCGAAAATCCAAACCGATTCGCGTAAAAGTCGCCATAGCCTTCAGATGCGAGCTTGTCGATGCCGTAAGGAGACATTGGTTTGACGTGCCCGTCCTCGCGGAGAGGAAGCTGCGGTGAGTCGCCGTACACAGCAGCGGAAGATGCGAACACTGTTTGAGCCACACCTGCTCTGCCCGCCCACTCAAAAAGGCGCAGGGAGGCAACGGCATTTACCTCATGTGATCTCAACGGATGCACAACAGAATCGTGGACCGAAGGATTTGCCGCAAGGTGTACGAACCAGTCGACATTTCGCGCCTCGTGCTCCACTATTCGCATGCCGTCATCAGTCGTGACATCGCCGAGAATAACTCGTAAGTCGGGATGATTAGGAAGGTTAGAGCGTTTGCCCGCCGAAAAGTTATCGATTCCAACAACTCGCGTACCTTGGCTTAGCAGTCGGCGCACCAAATGCGAGCCGATGAAGCCAGCCGCGCCGGTTACGAGTACGGACTGCGTGAAAATATTTCCATCTTGACCAGGACCTGGTACTGAAATCATCTAAGAAATCAGTGATACCTGATTCGGCGCTCTGTCGATAGGGTCCGAAGGGATGGGATGTCAGTCTGTGGCAGGTGAACCTCGCATCCTGCGGGCACAATCAAGCCAGAGCAACGAGCCTACCGCGCGAAGCGACCGCGTAAGAGGCTGGGCCTAGTCACGGTCTTTCGTTGCGAGCAGCATCAGCAATCGGCGGATCTCTTGCTGATTTCCTGATGCGCACGATCCCGTAAGTACATCCAGATCGTGACGGAAAGCGGAGTGCTGGCGCTTGTGAACGTCGTTGATGACACCTATCTTCGAGTGAGCAGTTGCCACAAGACTCTCCTTGCTGTACGAGAGTTCTTCGTGCAACTTCTCACCAGGGCGCATACCGATGTACGCAACTTCAATCTCTTCTCCAGGCATCAACCCATGTAATCGGATCAGTTGGAATGCCAGCTCGCGGATGACAATCGGCTCACCCATGTCCAAGATAAAAATCTCTCCACGCTTGCCCATTGCACCGGCTTGCATGACCAGTGCCGCCGCTTCTGGAATGGTCATAAAGAACCGAGTCATATCTTTATGGGTGATCGTTACCGGACCGCCTCGGCGAATTTGTGACCGGAGGAGCGGAATGAGGCTTCCCCGACTTCCAAGAACATTTCCGAACCGAACCGCGGAAAAACTACATTCAGTCGTGTCTGCGATATCAGAAACGATCATTTCACACACCCGCTTCGTTGCTCCCATGACGCTAGAAGGGTTCACGGCCTTGTCGGTGGAGATAAGAATGAAATGCGATGCATTGTATTCAGCGGCGAGCTCCGCGGCATTCAGCGTACCGATGATGTTGTTTTGAACTGCCTCAATTGGGTTTTGTTCCATTAGGGGCACGTGCTTGTGCGCAGCCGTGTGAAAGATCACCGTTGGCCGGAATTGAACGAACGCATTCGCCAAGGCAACTCGATCGCGTACGTCGGCGATCACCGTCACTGGTGTGATCGATTTTGCGTGGATGAGCTCCTGTTCAATTTCAAATATTGAGTTTTCGCCCCTTCCGAGGAGGATCAGGGACTCCGGGCACATCGTGGCGACTTGCCGAGCGAGTTCGCTTCCGATTGATCCACCTGCGCCCGTGATCATCACGCGAGCACCAGATAAGTATCTCGCGACGCTATCGAAGTCCGTAACAACGGGATCACGGCGCAGCAGGTCTTCGACTTCAATCTCTCGCAAGTGCTTATGTAGGTTCTCGCGTCTCAACACAGCGTTTAACCCGGGTAGGGTACGAACTCGCGCGCGAGTTCGACTGCACAACTCGTAAATCCTGGTGATGTTTTTGCCCGTTGCCGCCGGAAGCGCAATCAGGATTTCGTCAACCCGATATTGCTCAACGAGTTGCGGGATCGCATCGGTCTTCCCAAGGACGGGAACTCCGTGAATGCGGAGCCCGCGCTTGTCCGGTGAGTCATCCGCGAAGCCGACTACGGCAGTCGCCCCGCTACGGTCCCGGATCAACTCGCGAAGAATGATTTCTCCCGCGTCGCCCGCGCCGACGATCAAAGAACGTCGTGGCCCTTGGTCAGTACCCTCTTTCTTGGCATCCCGAGCGCCGATCGCCGCCGCTCGACGAACGATACGAACGCCGAACAGGGCTGCGGTATTAAGGTTTACCAGCAGCAATGCCGCGAGCAAAAAAGTCCGGATGGCGGCATGGGGTCCGGCGATAACAAATGCGCAGACACAGACTACGGTTATCGCTGTGGCTGTGTACGCTAGGCCGATGAAGTCGTGCATTCCCAAGTATCTTGGGCTTGTCGTATAAGTGCTTCTGCCGATCAGGATAAGGGCAACCAGTACGTCAACGATCGCCCAGACGTAGAGAGGAAGGTAAATTGCCGTGATCCGCGCGGAATGATTGAACGCTAGCGTAAAAGTAACCCAGCTGCAAAGCTGGACAAGGGCAACGTCGACACCTAAATCAGGCAAGAGCCGTAGACGTGGTCCGCGAAGAATCTTTGTCATGGTCAGTGTGCTGGCCTGCGGCTCCAGAGTACCATTTGAGCTCTCGACCGCGCCTATATTGAACCTGACTAACGCAGTGCCGCCGCCCGTCAAGCGTCGATCAATTCGATTATTTGGGCGTTGACCTTTACAACATCGTACTTTTCCGTGGCCCTGAGACGGGCTCGCGCCGCAAATTCGCCGACAAGGTGCGGGTGTTCGATGAAGTTGTGCATCGCCGCCGCAAGAGCGGCTACGTCTCGGACCGGCACCAGAAATCCTTGTTCGTCGTTCACGATCGTCTCTCGACAACCTGGTGCATCGGTAGTGATAACCGCGCGGCCCATCGCCAGCGCTTCAAGCACCGTGCGCGGGGTGCCTTCGCGATACGACGGCAGGACATAAACCGAGCACGCCTCGATAAATGGGCGCACATCATTCGATGGACCGTGCCAAGTCAAGAACCCAGACGCATTCCATTCCGTTACTTCCGCTTCTGATATCGCCGACGGATTGCCGTCCAGGGGGCCAACGAGGTCAAAGCAAACTTCCGGGAATTCGGCTTTAACGATTTTAGCCGCCCCAGCGTACTCTCGCACGCCCTTGTCGCCTATCAAACGACTGATGCAGAGAAAACGAATCGGCCCCGTCGGAACGGGCACCTGTCGAAATTGCTCACAGTCGACTCCGGAGCCGTTTACCATTCCAAATTGCGACTCGGTTCCGATGCCAAACCGCAGCAAGTCGGCACGATCATCCGGATTCTGAATGATGATCCGATTTGCCTTTCGCATCGCGCGACGGTATAAAAAAGCGACTAGGCGTGAGAGCACGGCCTTGGCAATTCCGCCAGTCTCGAACGTGCTTCCGAGTCCCGTAATCATCACATAACGGCCACGCACACCTGCTTTCGCAGCGGCAAGAGTTCCGTAAATTGCGGGTTTGATTGTATAAGCGAAAAGCTTGTCGGGCCGTTCTTCGCGAAAGACCTGGGTCAGGGTTCGCAAGCAAGCCAAGTCTTTTCGGATGTTCATTCCCGTCCGCTCGATAGGCACCTGTCGAAAGCGAACGCCCCAATCTGCCAACTTCTGGACGACCGCCGCATCTTGTTCGGGCGCACAAGCAACAACTTCCCACCCGCGCTGCACAAGGGTTTGGATCAGAGGCCCCCGAAAATTTACTAGTGAAGGGGCATAACTTGCGAGAATCAGTAGCTTGCCGTTTTTCATCCAGTCTGCCTCAATCTTCGGCTGTGTACCAAGCACATTCTCGGCTTACGCCGCCGCAGATTAGGCGAAGTGCGCAACGCGATCGGCTCGGTTTACAGCAGGTTGTCGAGGATCAATCATGCCATAAGAACCGCGGGCCAACTAGTTTAGACGTGCCAGGAGGCCTAGTCTTGTCACATTTGTGCCCGAAAATCGAACTAGGGTTGTAAACTATAGGGGTGGATCGGGGTTTTGCAACATATTGGCTGAAGCGACCTCTGGATGTTCTTGGCGCTATTTTCTGCATGATTATCGGTGCCGTTCCGATGTTGCTTATTGCAATTCTGGTCCGAATTAAACACGGTTCTCCCGTGATCTTCTCGCAGGAGCGACCCGGACTGAATGGCAAGCCCTTCAAAATGTTCAAGTTTCGAACGATGACGAACGAGCGTGATGCCACCGGTAATCTTCTTCCGGATAAGCAACGGTTAACATCATTTGGAAAATTCCTTCGTGCCTGGAGCCTGGACGAACTACCTGAAGTCTGGAACGTGCTCAAAGGTGAGATGAGTCTCGTGGGGCCCCGACCTCTACTCGTCAAGTATTTGCCGCTTTATTCCGATGAGCAGGCTCGAAGGCACATTGCCCTTCCCGGCATTACTGGTCTCGCACAAGTAAGTGGCAGAAACGCCATCAGTTGGGAGCAGAAGTTTGACTTGGATGTTCAGTATGTTGAAAGCATCTCGCTGCTCGTCGACCTGAAGATCTTGAAGAACACGGTGAAGAAGGTCATCGTTCGCGAAGGCATCAGCGCTGCGGGCGAGGCGACCGCGGCAGAATTTCTCGGTGCTAAGCAACAGCCCTGGGAATCTGAGCGTCACCGAGAGACTACAGATACTTATCCCAAGCAAGGCGATCCCGCACGACTTTAGCAGGAACCCCGTAAGCTACGACTTGCTCTGGAATGTCGGACGTGACCATAGAACCGCCTCCCACAACGGACCGATCTCCAATCGAGATGCCGTGCCTGACGCTAGCCCCGATCCCGACGTAACTCAACTCGCCGAGGGATACTCGGCCGCCCAACGTTACTCCTGGACCGATGGAAGCGTAGTCGCCGAATCGCACGTGATGGTCGATTGAGGCCCTCGTATTGATCAAACAGCCGTTACCGATCTCAACTCCGGGGTTGATGACCACTCCTGCCGCCACCATTACCCCTGCACCGAGTCGAACGCCTCTCGCCAGGGTTGCCGCCGGATGAATCGCGTTGATGAATTGAAAACTGGGCGCGATGCCGGCGATGCGCTGCGAGACGACCGATCTCGTGTAATTGTCGCCGATCGCGACGATGCCACCGACACAAACCCCAGATTCAATCAGGGACGCTAAGTCTTGCTCTTGCCCCAAGATTTGCAGCCCGAGACGCGACGAGCCTCGTATCTGGAAAGAATCAATCAGGCCAACGACACTGTAGCTAGCTTGACAAGACAGAATGTCGAGAACCACCTCGGCATGATCCGACGACCCGACGACGACAATCCTTTGCATAGGGTGAGTGGGCCAGCTTACCTTTGGCTCTCGCGGCACGTGAGATATAATTTGGAATTCCCAGGTGCAATTAATGTCCGCGGTTCCTGCCCAAACAAAGCTCGATCTCTCCACGTGTAAATGGCCCGTTTTCGACGAAGAAATCGTCTCCGCGGCCTCGGATGTTCTGCGTAGCGGCAAGATCAATTACTGGACCGGCCCGCTTGGTCGCCAGTTCGAGGCAGAATTTGCGAACTACTTCGGAGTTGACTCTGCCATCGCAATGGCAAATGGGACTGTCACTCTGCAAGCCTGCTTACGCGCGTTGGAAATCGGTATTGGCGACGAAGTCATAACAACGCCCCGAACTTTCATCGGGACGAGCAGTTCAATCGTCATGGAGGGTGCCACACCTGTTTGCGTTGACGTTTGTCGCGACAGCGGGAACATCACCGCTGAGACCATTGAGCCTGCGATCACGAGTCGCACGAAGGCGATTATGCCGGTCCATCTCGGCGGCTGGCCGTGCGATATGCCGGCCATCATGCGTTTGGCTAAGCAGCACGGCCTTAGAGTGATCGAAGATTGCGCGCAATCGCATGGTGCAAAAATTGACGGCGAGCACGCTGGCTCATTCGGCGACATCAGTTCTTGGTCGTTTTGCCAAGACAAGATAATGACCACCGGCGGTGAGGGCGGAATGATCGGTACGAACGACGCAGAGTTGTGGTCGAAAGCCTGGTCCCTCAAAGATCACGGTAAGTCATTCGACGCCGTATTCAAGAAGGAACACAAGCCAGGCTTTCGGTGGGTACATGAAAACTGGGGCACGAATTGGCGGTTGACAGAGTTTCAGTCGGCAATCGGATTGAAGCAGTTGGAGCGGTTGCCTCAGTGGACCGCGATACGTACGCGCAACGCGATGATTCTCACAAATTGTCTTTCAGATTGCCCGTTAATTCGCCTGCCTCAAGTTCCGTCCAACATGGTCCACGCGTATTACAAGCTGTACGCTTACGTTCGGCCCGAGGCACTGAAGTCCGACTGGTCACGGGACCGCATTCTTTCGGAATTGGAGAGCCGAGGTGTACCTGGCCTATCAGGAAGCTGCTCCGAGATCTACCTAGAAGGTGCCTTTGTCAATCACGGATATGCCGTCACCAAGCCACTACCGGTCGCCCATGAACTTGGGGAAACATCAATTATGTTTCTGGTGCACCCGACAATCACTGAAAACGTAGCTCAGCAGATGGGTGAAATCATTCGCGCCGTGATAACCGCGGCGACTCGCTGACCGTTCGGAAAGGCCACTCACACATGAAAAAGGCCTCAACAGATGGGGATGGATCTGAGAGAGGCCCGGGTTGGTGTGTTTTCAATGACCTCGGAAGGGGGATTCCTTAGTCATATAGGTCCGAAACAGGGGATGTTCCTTCGTATTCGATTGTCAGTTTGTATTTCTTTCGATCTACATTCAACTATAACGTTGCGAACGGTAAGATTCGCGCTAACAACTCCCAGTCGGGTGTAAGAATAAAATAAGAATTACCTTTCAGCCTAGGAGGCTGTTGATCAACTCAACAGCCTCCGCTTGGGCAAGGATGCCCAAGTCGCGTAGCGTTCAAATCGCTGATTTCCACGCAAATCGGCGATTTGCTATGACGAACGAAGCTGGATGCGGAGTTCGTCAACACCGTCAGAAGAGGCTGTTGATCAACTCAACAGCCTCCGCTTGGGCATGGATGCCCAAGTCGCGTAGCGCGGTTCATTGAACCGAAG
>JBBRML010000072.1:0-19531 GCA_038230855.1 Fimbriimonadales bacterium
ATCGCCACGAACGAGCTCCAGCACGATCTTTGCCTTCAACTCAGGCGAATGCATCCGTTTCATTGATCCAGTCTTTGACATCTGTGTCCTTGGGGGATACCCCCCGTTGAGAGATGTACAACTTTTCTGGAACAATACAACTACCGAGTTAATCGTGCCTTAACTAATCTCACAGGGGCGAGGCCCCATGGCGTGAGCCATTCTGGCTGAGCTCGGGGCGACACGAGGAACTGTTCGGTCTGATGAATAATCGGCACAATCCAATGAGACGTGAGACCCAGTGACTCGGCAGCACGCCACGATTTCAAGCTACCGTTTGCCCTTGCGGAAGCTATCAATTCATCGGCTTTTGGATCTGAGAAGCTCGATTTCCGGGCTGACGAGTGCGAATCCAACATTGAAGCAATGAAGTTCTCCGGGTCTGGATAGTCACCGGTCCAAGGGATAGTTACTAAGGAGTATCCGGTTACAGGGGGCGTTGCGGTGTCCCCTAGCCCTAGCGGGCAAACATCGATCAGCTGCCGCCTCGCCATGTTTAACCGCGTAGCCGTGTCTTGCACGACACGAAACTCAAGTAATTCCGTCGCAGCGGCCCCTCCAGCCACCGCTTCAAAATTGTAATGCTCCCCTTCTTCTACGGATGTCTTGCGATATGGTCCGGAGCCCAAAAGTTCTTTGCCTCGAGCTTTCAAGATTGAGCACATGGGATTGCTCAACTTCGCGACAAAGCTTGCCGTTGGACCTTTGAGCCGAAATTTGACGATGCCTTCACGCTGGATTATGTCAATTCCGGTAATTGACTCGGATTTCCCGGCGATGCACTGGTCTGCGCCGTCGATATCTCCGAGGTAGGTTCCGATCTCTCCGGCGGAAAATGCGGGCTGACAAGCGCGCGACAGGCTGAACTTGACTTCGGCAGGAGTGACTAACGAACCGTCCGAAAACGTCGCATGGCGCAGGTGGAATGTGATGACCGAGCCTGCGGCACTCCACGTATCCGCTAGGCCCCCGACAATGCTCCCACCTTTGCTAACTTGGGTGAGAGTTTCGAATTGTTGGCGGGCGATGTCCTGGCAAACTTGGGTCGTTGCTCGCGCCGGGTCCAGCGAAGTCGGCGTGGTAGATATGGCAATGACGATTGAGTTTCGATGCCGCGAAGGGGGCAACCTTCCGCAACTGACCAAGGCAGCGGTAGCGAACGCCGCGAAGAACCAACGAATTCCGGAACGGACCACTACGGTGTCGGCAAGCCCATAGCCGACAAATAATTTCGAAGTTTCGAGACTCGCCCAGGTGCGTTAAAGTCTAGGGCGAACGGACGTCCGCGTGTGTCGATGATGAGCCCCACCTGCCCACCGATAAGATTTGTGAAATGGGTTCGATTCCCCTTGGAGGTCTCAAAGCGAGTTACCGTTTCAGGCTTCCCTTTGCCCGCACCAACGTCAAAATTCTTGGCAGGCTCGACCGTAATTTGGGTCGTTTCCTCGGGGAGGGGAACAACGCGGATTTCGCCAAACGGCACGCTAATGTTGACACCGGCCCCCCGCACGGTCACACACGGCTCGCCGTCCTTTCCGAGCCCAATCGGCGCGATGCAAGTTCCAATCTGGACTATGCAGTCTCGTTCAAAAACTTCCTTCGCGGCGGCATAGCAGTGCTCGGAAAGTACACCAAGATGAGGCATCATGAATATGGAGTCAACCGTGAGCATCGTGATGCCTTCAGGCTGGTAAGCGTCCATCATCATGAGAGCGCTTTGGGCACGCAGTGGGGCGTGAGAGAGCACGCCGCCGGACCCAATGATCATGTCGAGCTCGAGCATTTTGACGAGCGTTTGTCCAGACGACTGCTGGTCAAAAATGTCACCGACTCCGCGTTGCTGCTGAACGCCCGTCAGCCCCCTTGCCAAAGATTTGTGGTGATGGAAAGCAAGGCGAAGGGCTTCGCGCGAGACGGCGTGTTCAATCAGTAGGTCTTCGTACGTTTGCGGAATCGTTGTTGGCCGAATCATCTTGTTTCGCAACCGATTTCGAACTTCCGCGGGGTCGATCTCGAACGGGAGCCATCGAGCAATGTTCTCCGCACCGGCTTCCTTGAGGACGTTACAGATCGAGTAACTCATCCCGAGATTCGCCGATACTGTGCGGTTGTAGATTCGCTCCCCACTCGGTGCAAGAAAAACCGAGAAAACGTCGGTCGTCGCTCCGCCGATATCCACGCCGAGCACGTTTATGCCCTCGTTCTCCGCGTACTCCTTGAGAAGTTTGCCGACGGCATTCGGCGTGGCCATTACCTCTTCGCTTGTCCACTCGAGCAATTTGGAGTAGCCAGGGGCCTGCTGCATCACGTGCTCCAGGAACATCTCATGAATCTCTTCGCGAGCGGGTCCAAGGTTTTCGCGATCTAGGGTCGGACGTAGGTTCTCGACTACTTGCATCGCGATGCCGGCGCCGAGCACTTCTGCGACCGCTTCTCGCGCATCTTTGTTGCCGGCGTAGATGATCGGAAGCTTCATGTCGCCAAAACGAGGCTTGGGATCGGCGCGGCGAACAACTTCTGCCATCTCGATAAGGTGCTTCGTCGTGCCGCCGTCGGTGCCGCCAGACATCAAAATGATGTCGGGGCGAAGTTGCCGCAATCGTTCGACTTTCTGGTGCTCTTTTCTGCCGTCATCCACGGCGAGGGTGTCCATCAGGATCGCCCCTGCGCCAAGAGCGGCGCGCTCCGCGGACTCCGCGGACATTGCTTTCACGACTCCAGCAACCATCATTTGGAGCCCTCCGCCTGCGGAAGAAGTGCTCACATAGAGGTCCGATGCGTCGAGACCCGTCTTGATTTCTGACCGGTCTTCTACTTCGCCTTTGTAGACTCGCCAAACTTTGCCATCCCGAATCAAGCGACGGCGTCCCTGAGGGAATCCTTCCGGAACCGTTGTGTCAGTTATCTCCTCGAGTTCCGTGATGGAATTGAGAACACCGAGGGTTACATCCTCGAAAGGTCGCTCGACCGTCGTTGGAGCTTCGCCTCGGGCTACCAAGCGGTACTCACCGGTGTCTCCCCGCCGCTCAATCAAAATTGCTTTGGTAGTCGTGGAACCGCAGTCCGTGGCCACGATGCGGCGAACATCTTTGGGCATAAGTGTGTCGAAGTATATCCGGCTGAATCCGTCATTCGGCAGGTCGCGATTCCCTACTGCTGTAAACTGAGCCCGGCTGCTTTCATGAAAATTTCAGAATTGCGCGATCTTGCAAAAGCCAAAATAGCAGAGTATCGGGCGGTCTACTTGCTTGAGCGAGATTTGTTGAAACAGGAAAAGGAACGGTTCGATCGACCGATCTACTCCGAAGGCAGTGATCCGTTTCGCAAAGACGAGTACCAGGGAGACCAGTTCGACGGTGAGTTGGAAGTTTGGTATTGCAAAAAATGCGGCGTTCGGGCGGTGCGGCACCCGGGTCAGCCCGTTCCGGACGCCTCGGCCGAGCTAACCGACATCAATATCTGTCCGAATGCGGAAGATCACGTCTGGGTGCCCGCAAACGCATGGCTAACGGATCGAGGACGTCAGGGTGTCATCAACAAGCGGCAGTTCTTCCGCAAGAAATAACATACTATCGAGCTATGACCGTCAAGTGGCTACTTCTCGCTGACTTCGCAAACGTCGATGGCACAGGCAAGCTCAACATCATCGGCGAATTTTCGAATCTTCGCGTGGCTGCACTCCCTGTCACCCACTCGTTCATGTCCGTCGTCGCGAAAATGTGTTTCTCGGCCGCGGAAGCGGGGAGAACGATCAACGTCGAGTTGAAACTAACCGATCTGGATGGCGCGGTCGTAATGCACGTTGGACCGGTGCAGATTGGAACGCCTGCCGAAGCAATCGATGCACGACTGATCGAGATCCCGTTTGTCATCAATATCCAGAATCTGGAGTTCAAGAAATCGGGTCCGTATGGCCTTTCGTTCATGGTCAATGAGGATGAAAAGGCGCACCGGACGATCGAAGTCTTTCTCGCCGAATGAGCGATTTCCCTAGGTTCCGCGTTTATTCGTCGCAACGGACCCTAAATCATGGTTATAATCGTTGCGACAAGCACCCGCTAGCGGGATGTGAGGCGGAGGAAACTGGTTGGCAGGAGTCGCATTTCGTAACGTCACGAAAATCTTCGGCAAAGACGTCAAAGCCGTCAACGATCTCAACTTAGAGATTCGAGACAAAGAATTTATGGTTCTGGTTGGTCCATCAGGGTGTGGGAAAACCACGGCCCTACGCATGATCGCCGGATTGGAAGAAGCAACGGACGGCGATATTATTATCGGCGACGTACGCGTGAACGATGTTCCTCCGAAGGATCGTGACATTGCCATGGTCTTCCAAAACTATGCACTGTATCCGCATATGAACGTGTATGACAACATCGCGTTCGGGTTGCGGCTACGCGAACTGAAGGGTTGGCTGTGGCAGTTGGCCAACGGATCGGAAGCTAAGCGCATCAAAAAGGACATCGATGACCGGGTCCGAGAAGTTGCGCGCATGTTGGACATCGATCAATACCTTCATCGTCGTCCAAAGGAACTCTCTGGCGGTCAGCGCCAGCGCGTGGCACTCGCTCGTGCGATCGTTCGGAAACCGAAGGTCTTCCTTATGGACGAGCCGCTTTCCAACCTCGACGCCAAGCTGCGTGTTCAGACTCGAGCCGAATTGATTCGGCTTCACCGCTCGCTTGGGATCACGACGGTTTATGTCACGCACGACCAGGTCGAAGCGATGACAATGGGTCAGCGCATGGCCATCATGCGCGACGGACTGCTACAGCAGTGTGACGAGCCCGAAAAGGTCTATCAGTACCCAGCGAATCGCTTCGTTGCAAGTTTTATCGGCTCACCGCCCATGAACTTCATTGAGGGAACGGTTGCTGAAGTCGGTGGCAAGTGCTACGTGGATTGCGGAGAGTTCCGACTTCCTATCCCGGCGAACAACCCAGCTCAAAAAATGGTTGGCGCGGCAGTTACGCTAGGTATTCGGCCCGAAGAAATCTGCGATGCGGCCTTGGCCCACAACGTCACCGTCACGACAGACAATACGATCTCTTGCAAAGTCGACGTGCTTGAGCCTCTCGGCCACGAGTACGTTGCCTACCTGGGCGTCGGCAAGCATAGCTTGATCGCAACCATTGACAACGAGACAAAAGTGAAGGAAGGTCAGTCCTTCGACTTCGTCGTGAATATCGACAGGATCCACTTGTTCGACGCAACAACCGAACTCGCAATTCGCTAGTTCGAAGTACCGGAGAAAGGTATAGAAGCGCTCTCAGAAATGGGGGCGCTTTTTGTTTTGTTTGGTCTGCGCCAATCGTCTCGCCGGTTCGTACGTTTAGCTATCCAGAAATACGTGCGGCGAGAAAGTCGTAACTCGATCGCAGGCAGTCAAACGGATCTCGGAGGCACACGTCTTGCTCGACAACCATCCACCGAGTACCGCTTTCACTGGCGGCGAGCAAGATCGCATCCCAGTTCATCAAGCCTTCGCCAACAGGAGCCATTACCGGACCCGACTTGGAGACGACCTCGCGGTCCTTCGCGTGCACAACGTCAATTCGGCCGCGTAGGTTCCGCATCATGTCTGCGCAATCTACGCCGGCATTGACGACCCAGTACGTATCAAGAATGAACTGCAGGTCCTTCGGCCCGGCGGTCGCAATGTAATCAAAGAAAGTCTGCTTACTATTAGGTTCCCGAATGAATTCGTGCGAGTGGTTGTGGTAAGCGAATTTCAAACCGACAGGCCGAAACGCATCGGAGATTTTGAACGCCGAATTCACAAAAGACTCATATCCAGGCATCTCGTCACCCGAATCGAAGACACCGCTGATACCGACAACGGAGCAGCCTAGAGTGAGATGAAAGTCAATTTCAAATTGTACGTTTTCGATGAGGCCACCCAAAGGTCGATGCGTCGCACAGCAGATCAGACCATGATCGTCGAGCAACGTCCGCGCCCGTTTTGCATCAACTTCGGGATTCTCGCCGTTCATACAACCGACCGCCGAGATTTGAACTCCGGCATATCCCATAGCCTTACAGCGCGCTAATGCGTCAATAAATCCCGCCTCGGTCGTGACGTAATCGCGAAGGGTGTAAAGTTGGGCGCCAATTTGCATCCTTTAGGTTTACCCCTTGAAGGCGAGCTGAGCAGCTACGACAACGAGGAAGCCAGCAAACAGCCTCCGCATTAGCACAGGGTCAAGCTGAATCGCAATTTTCGACCCTCCGAGAATTCCGATCAGAAATCCGGCGGCAAGAATTGCCGTTGCGCGAACGTCGACATTTTTTGTGTTCCAGTACTGCATCACCCCAAGTAACCCAACGGGGAGCAGTAAGACGGCGAGCGACGTGCCCTGCGCCTTCAACTGCGTCATCTTAGTCATCAGAATCAGAGCCGGCACGATGACTGTCCCGCCGCCAATGCCAAACAGCCCGCTGAGAACACCCGCGGTCAGCCCAATCGAAAGAAACAAGGCGATTTCCATTGCCCCCATTGTATCGAGATGCCAGTAAGCTCTCCGTATGCGTGGGTGGCAAATTGCGTTCTTGGCTCTGATCTTGGTCAGCGGGTGCGGAAAGAGTAATTTCCAGGGCAAAGAGACCAGTTCGAACGTGTTCCGCCAAGCGATGTCCTCCGACGTGACTACCCTTGACCCTGCCCGCATTCAGGACGTAGACACGATGGACCTGCATACGAACATTTATGAGGGGCTGGTCGCTTACGACGTGCAAAACGTGATTGTCGGCCGCGTTGCGGACAAGTGGGACTCGCCTGACGGAGGAAAGACGTGGATTTTTCACATTCGGGACGGCGTGCGATTTCACAACGGCCGCGTCGTAACCGCAGATGATGTGGTTTGGAGCATCCAGCGGGCCCTGAGCGACAAAGTGAAATCGCCGACCGCGTCCAGTTATCTCAACGATATCAAGTCCGTCAGCGCAACCGATGCTCAACATGTGACCTTTTCGCTAGATGCGCCGCGTGCGTATTTCATCGGAAAACTGACATACGCATGCGCATTCGTGCTCGCGAAGGAGGCGGTCGGAGACAAAGACATCACGGAAGTGAGTCAGGCCGTTGGCACCGGCCCGTTCAAATTGAAATCCATCGTGCCGGGGCAGCAGGTAATCGTCGAGCGGTGGGACGACTACTATTTGACGAAGGCCAACGTGTCGCGAGTAGAGCGGGTGATCATCCTTGATGCGAGCACCCGTTTGAATAAGTACCGAGCGGGCGAACTGGATAGCATGAATTTGGACCACTCGCAGTTACCCGGTGTCGAGACCGATCCAGCGCTTGCACCGCAACTGTCATACCGCCTGCGCCCTGCGGTCAACTACATCGGCCTCAATCAGGCTGCCGCACCTGTCCTGAGAGACGAGCGAGTCCGCAAGGCGATCGCTATGGCTCTGGACCGGACAAAGCTATGCCGTGACCTTCTGCACAATGTGCCGCCCGCGAACACTTTGATCGGTCCGGGAGTTCCTGGCTACAGAAAGGAGTATTCAGGCCTGCCATTTGATCCGGCGGGTGCGGCGAAGCTGCTTGCGGAAGCCGGATATCCGGGCGGTCGTGGCTTCCCTGAATTGACGATTACGGTTCGAGAGAAAACTCCGGATTCGCTGATTGTTGGCGAGAGTGTGCAGACGCAGTTGCGGCGTAACCTGCGAATCACGGTCAAACCGAAAGTGCTGCAGTGGGGCACCTTGTTGAACGAGCGCAACGAGAATCGGCTTCAGTTGTACTTTCTATCTTGGTACGCCGACTATCTAGATGCCCAAAACTTCTTAAGTTTGCTTCTGCGGTCAGGAGCACCAAACAACCATGACGGGTTCTCAAACGCTACGTTTGACAAGATGGTCGACGAGGCGGACTCGATTACGGATGAGAAACGGCGCGTCGCGCTGTATCAAAAGGCGGAGGATCTTGTCGTCTTGAGCGGTGCGCGAATTCCGTTGTTCTTCCAACAGGACGCAGTTCTCGTGAACCCTCGGGTGAAAGGTCTGGATTTCAATTTGATGGGGAACTTACCGCCGACTCGGGTCACGTTGAAATAGGCACGCCGGGATCAAAGCTGTCGATTGTCGAGCTGCCGTGGCAGATCATCGCCGTGCAGCTCTGACCGGGCAAGTTGCTCCAATCGCAATTCGTCCAACACGCGTTGCATGGACCCGCTCACGGACGCGCCCTGGGAATCGGAACGGCCCGCACCTAGCGACGCGACTCTGTCCCCTAACTCGTTCAACAACTCGACCTGCTTTGAAATGGCATCTCGGTGAGCCTTACCACTTTCTGGATATCGGTCAAGCAACGCTGCAGAGTTGAGGATCGCGCACATCGACTCGTCTGCCGCAGTTTGAGCGTTCGATGCGACGTGGGCAGAAATCGCTACACTCGTGCCCGGCTGAAGTGACCCAAGGATCCGATTGTATGCAAAGGCCGCCTCGTCAAGTATCGCCAAAGTCTCATCTTGGATCCGCGAGTTGATCCGGTAAACCCAGTCTCCGCGAGGAGCGCGAGTCGCCCAGTCGCGAAGGAACCGCCAGTGGATCTGCCATGCGAGAGCACGGCCCTCGTTAGTTAGCTGCCAACTGGAGGACACACTCGACGAGAACTTGCGCCTCAAGGTCGCTCCGACGACGAAGTTGACGATTGCCGCAATACTCGGCCCGATCGTGCCCAGTAGAACTTCACGCGGACCGTGGATGGCAAGGATAGTGATGATCGTGGCTAATGACCCCGTGCCAAGCACGCCGGCGACTATGAAATTTACGCGGAAGCTCCACTTTCCGTGCCGTTGCGAAAACAACACAGAGGATCGCGATCGGACGAATCGACCCAAGCTTTCGTATTTTTCGCTCATCATCTCAACCATTGTACGGGCGATAGCCCACGAACGTTGAGCTCCTTTTCGGGCTCATACTTAATACGATGCTGTTTTTGCTCGCAATGCTGCAACGACCGGCGTTCGACTTCGACGTGCAGTCCGGTGCTGGTTTGACGATCGCCGTCGACGGAGTGCCGTTTGTGACGGGATCGTGGTTCCAATATTACGAAACTGGCTTTTCAAAAAGCTACTACTCCTCCAAGTGGACGAGCCAATCCATAAAGCGTGTGGACGCCGATACTATCGACATGAGTTTTGTTGGGGGCGACAACCATGCCACCGGCACCCAGCGATTCCGGCGTGAAGGCTCGACGCTGACCGCTACTTATCGATTCGAGTGGTCGGAACCGTCTCCCGTCCACATCGAAGTCTGCACTGGCCAAATATGGGCTCCTGCGTTGACGGGCGGAGTTGGCTCCGCCGACGGAAAGCCTGTCCAATTCGCCAAGTCGATCGCATCAAAGCAAATTTCGGATCGGCAGCTTGCCCCTGCCGCGACCGGCTACAGTTTTCAGACGCGATTCGCGGATCTGAAGGTGAATTCAACAATTCCACAGATCATCTTTGACGCACGGTTTGGGTACCCACAAGAATGGGCCGAGCAGGCTCCTACCTTGTGGGCTGGCGTGCTTGACGGCGGAGTATCCAAAGAGCACCCCCTCGAATTCACGGTCACATGGCAGGTTACGCCTCATGCGACGAAGGCCTCGAAACCAACGGTGATTGAACCTGCCGCCACCCCGCTTACGGCGGCGATTCAGCCAAGCGAAGCGCTGCCAGTCTTGATCCCTAAACCTAAAGATAATCGATTGCATTTCGATCGGCCGACCCCGTTTACGTCGAACGTTAAGTTCCCTGCTGGTCGTTTCATGCGCTTTGATACGTTTTTCGCGGCCTCGCAGCGGCGATTCCAAATTCCTCCGGCGGTCAAGGACACGCCTGTTCTGGCAATGGACGGCGGAGTCTCCAACATGGAGATGAAACCGGGCGGATACCGAATCGAGATTCGGGACGGTGCGGTCAGTTTCTTCGGTCAGGACGACGAAGGGTTGCGCTCAGCCGCCTACCGACTCGCGCAACTCATTTACGTGAACAAGGGTCACTTGGTTCTACCAACCGGCGTACTCGTCGACGAGCCAAGCGCGACCTTTCGCGGCGCACACATGTTTGTCGGAAATGAGTCACTCGTATTTCAAAGAAAACTTTGGGAGCGCGTATTACGGCCTCTCGGGATGAACAAGGTCGTCTTGGAGTGTGAGCGCACACGCTGGGATGCTCTCGGCGCGACGGCGCCGCCTGAGTTCATGTCCAAGTCAGACCTCGCAACTCTCTTCACGATGTACCGCACGATGGAAGTTGAACCCATTCCGCTCATTCAGAGTTGGGGACACATGGACTGGCTGTTTGACGGCGGCAAAAACCTTGATCTCGCCTTCAACCGACTTCAGCCGTACGCGATCGATCCGCGAAAGCCAGCGGCGAAGGAGATCGTCGCGAAAATCTGGAACGAGGCGGTCGAGCTGCTTCAGCCTAAGTCAATTCACTTTGGACTTGATGAAGTGGACATGATCGGGCACGCTGTACATGACCCAGAACTGATCACCACTCTATGGCGTGAGCACCTGCCGTTTCTTGGAGCGATCGCGAAAAAGCACCAGGTCCGGATGATGATGTGGGGAGACAAGGCGCTTGCACCGGGAGAAGCGCCAGACGCTGCGCTCGGGGACAACAGGTACGAGGCGGAGCAACGGCGTGCAGCAATTCCCAAGGGCGCGATCATTGCGGATTGGCATTACAAAGATGATCCGCGACCCGCAAGTTTTTATCCGACGATACAACTCTGGAAGCGCGAAGGACACCCGTCTATCGCCGCTTCGTGGTATCGACCAAACAACATCCGTGGGCACAGTCTCGCGGGCCTGCTGGAAGGTACGGGAACGTTGCAGACAACTTGGCCGGGATATTTCAGCAATGAGCAGACGCTTACGCGTGCATTCGAGCAATACACGGCAATGGTGCTCGCCGCGGACTATTCGTGGAGCGAACGCCAAGACGACGTGAAAGCACTTGGCTACGATCCCGCGCAAGTCTTCCGCGAGATGTTTTACGCGGAACCACGACCCAGTTCGGCGATCAAAGGCTTCAGCTATGGCACGGCACGAAATGACGGGGTCGCCGATGACATTGTCGTTGATGACGTCGCGTTTCGCATTTGTGCGGAACCGATCGCGAGGCTGCACTCTGTGCTGGCAGAGGTGGACTTGCCAGAGAGAATTCAGATCAAACTGGCCGGGCATCCGGATCACATTTGGGCGCTCGCAAGTACAGACTTCCCTTCAAAACCCGGAGATGCAATTGCGGATGTGACGCTGTTCTTCACGGATGGGACACAAGCGAGTTCATCACTGACGTACGGCACTGACGTTCGCTGCGCGACGGATCATTTGCCGACCGAACGCACGCCGCAGGACAGGGACCGCGTCCGAAGTCGGCTCACGTTTATGGCACCCCCAGGTAAGGCAATTTCGGCGATCTCCTTCGTCGCGACCAGCCGATCCGCAGGACTTAGCATTTCAGCCATCACGGGAGCAATTCTGCGAGACACTGTTAAGAAACGATGAAATCGCGGTGCCAAACGGCCTATTTAGACTCAACGCGCCTGAACGGGAACCTGATTCTTTCGTTCCTTCTGTATAAGTAATTAGGCGCGTAATGAAAGGAGAGTTACTATGGATAGGATGCGAGAAAGGAGGAGAGGACCGACTCAAGGTTCTTGAACTCTGGACGTTTCCCGACGGTACTCTGAACATTCTCGCGGTTACCGACCACACAACGGGGGTAGAGCATTCGTTCCCGGTCGGGCTTGAACGCCTCGAAGGGGTGTTGCGAGGTAAGCCCGTTGAGTTTTTCGCAACGGATGTCGTGCTGAGAATTCGTCGGTGCGAGACCATGGTTTGCGCGGAATGCGTGGTGCGTGACCGAGTTGCCAAACAATGCGTGTCGATTTCTGAGTTCGAAGACGTCATCAGCCGCGCACGTGCACGATGCGCGTACGCGATCTGAGCAGCAACAGCTTTCCGTTCCGGTGGTACTCTCCGTGCCACCAAGATGATCGACTCCCTCTACGTCTCGCTAGGCGCGCCGACTATTGATAGTGCGGCCGTGAGAGCCTGGTTCCCTTCGCTGAGCTCAGGCTTCGCTTATTTAGAAAACGCGGGTGGATCTCAGGTCCCTGGAGTTGTCGCTGAGGCGATGCATCACTACTTGCTCAACTCCTATGTCCAGATTGGAGCCGGCTATCAGCAAAGTCAAACCGCGACTGAAACGGTCGCTGAAGCACACCGATTCGTGGCCCAGTTCATGAACGCTGACGACCGTGGTCCCATCGTGCTCGGTTCGTCTGCTACTCAGCTGATCAACCTCGCCGCAACGGCGATCGGCGAGACGATTCAGACTGGCGACGAGATCGTGGTCGCAATATCTAACCACGAGGCCAATATCGGCGCCTGGCTGAGATTGGAGCAACGTGGTGCTACGGTTCGGTTCTGGGACGTGGACCCCGAGTCGACTCTCCTACTTCTGGAGGATTTGACACGTCTGCTCACATCGCGCACTCGACTCGTCGTGGTTCCGCACGTCTCGAATCTCCTTGGCGACGTGCTAGATATCGAGGCAGTGGTCAAGCTTGCCAAGCCGTTCGGAGCGCAAGTGTTCTGCGATGGGGTTGCATACGCACCGCATCGGGCGATTGATGTGGCTAAGTGCGGAGTCGACTGGTACGTCTACAGCACTTACAAAGTTTATGGACCGCACATGGCCGCACTATTTGGGACGAACGAAGCGTTCGCAACGCTACGCGGCCCAAATCACTTCTTCATCGGAGGCTTGCCAGGGCAATTCGAGCTTGGCTCGCTAAACCACGAAGGCTGCGCGGGAATTCTTGCCCTGCGGCCGTATCTTCAATTCTTGGCTGGAAAACGCGCGGACGAGCCCGAAACCGTTCGCTTAGCGTATGAGACGATGCGTCGCCTGGAGGCACCGGCAACGGAACGGTTGCTTTCGTATCTTAGGAGTAAGTCCGATGTCAGAATCATTGGCTCAGCTTCAGGCAACGACGCCGTCGGAATCGTTAGTTTCGTTCACCACAGCCTGACGAGCCCACAAATTGTTGCTGCAGTAGACGCGCATCCAATCGGAATCCGATACGGTCATATGTATGCCTACCGGCTGCTTCAACAGCTTGGAATCGATCCACTGACGGGGGTTGTGCGAGTCAGCCTTGCGCATTACAATACAGTCGAAGAGATCGAGCGGCTTATCGAAGTGCTTGAGGCGATTCTATAACTCAGCAATTGTGCCGAAATCCTTTAGGATCAACTTAACACTTCGGGTGCCATTCCACTCGTCAACTTGAGCCTGAAACAGCAGGTCAATCTTCGCACCAACCCCCGCGGCAAGGACTCGCTCGGCCATTCCGAACCCCATCGCCGTCTGCGTGGTGCCACCCGGGTCGCGAAGCAAGAGCCGAACGTGTTCGCCGGTCTTTGTCGGAGTCATTTGGGCAATTGATACGCGGCGAGCCACAAAATATGGCTCCGGGTTTGCCTGACCAAAAGGCTCGAGGCGTGACAAATCGTTCACTGCCTTCATCGTTAGCTCCGCGAAATCGACTTCAGCGATCGCCTGCACGGAGGGAATAAAGTCGTCCGGCGAGAGGCGGCTTGCTGCGTACTCGTGCAGCGCATTCGCAATGTCATCGAATCGGTCAGCGGCGAACTCACAGCCCGCAGCCGCAGCGTGCCCGCCGCCACCCAGGAAAAGATGGGGGTGGTCTCGAATCGCCTGCGCAAGGTTGAACCCAGGAATACTCCGAGCGGATGACTTCCACGTGCCGGAGCCTTCGTTGAACGCAGCAACAAAGGTGGGGCGTTTGTAGACTTCGACAATTCGCGATGCCACAATTCCAATCACGCCCGGGTGCCAATCATGTCCGCCCACGAGAATGACGTTTCGCTGAGCTAGCCCTTCACGCTCAACGATAGCTTGGGCAAGTTCTGTAACTCGCGTCTGCTCGGCCCGCCTTGCCTGATTGATCCCTTCGATCTCAATGGCAATTTGAGTGGCATTTACGGGATCGCGCTCGATCAACAGTTGGAGTGCGCGCGCGGAGTCGTCGATGCGACCCGCCGCATTGAGGCGCGGTCCGATCTGAAATCCGACCTGACGTGCGGTGATCGGAGCGCCTGGCTGCCCGATGCCCGCTTGATCGAACAAGGCGCGAAGCCCGACCTTCTTCGTTGCGGACAGGCGCTCTAGCCCGAACTTGGCAATGATCCGGTTTTCGTCGATTAAAGGCACGATGTCGGCGATCGTCCCGAGCGCAGCCAAGTCGAGAAATGCGTCAATAAAACTTTTCGAATTCATCCCGAGTTCTGCCGTGAGACCCAAGCAAAGCTTGAACACAACACCCGCTCCGCACAGTTCGTCGAATGGGTATTCCGAATCGGAACGATGCGGATTGACGATCGCGGCTGCTTCGGGAATCTTTAAGCCGATCGAGTGGTGATCGGTCACGACGACAACCATCCCAGCTTCATGGGCAGCCATGACCTGTTCGTGGGCAGATACGCCGCAGTCACAGGTTAAAAATAGCTTTGCGCCCGCATCTTTTGCTGCCTGAACTGCCGAAAGGTGGATGCCATATCCTTCCTTCATTCGGTGCGGGACATGGGTGATGACGTTTGCACCGACGAGCTTTAGAAACCGGTCAAAAATCGCGGCGCTCGTGACGCCATCCACATCGTAGTCGCCGTGCACGAAAATCAGTTCTTTCCGCTCAATCGCACCACGAATGGCGGACGCCGCACTCGTGTAGTCGGGTAGCAGGCGCGGGTCGTAAAGGTCGTCAGTGGTCGGGTTCAGGAAGCGCTGCGCGCGCTCCGGGGAAGCAAAGCCACGGCCCATGAGCGCAGCTGCAGTGAGTGACGAGACCCCAAACGTTGTCCGCAGAATAGCTTCCGCGTCATAGTCACGAGTTTTGACGAGCCATCGCGACAACGGCGAAATGGCATAGGTTGGGGTCACGGTCACCGGAACTATCAGTATACGCGTCGCATCCGCGACCTACTCTTTCAGCGGCTTGTCCACGCGTGGTCGCTTAGGGGCATTGCTCAACGTCCATCCTGTGGCGAATACCGTCCGAGCGACTTGGCTCATCTTCTCGAAGTCGATCTTAGGCACCTCGTCCGTAACCTCATGGTAATCCTCGTGCACTCCATCGAAGTAGAAGATGATCGGAATGCCTTTGTGCGCGTAGTTGTAGTGGTCAGAGCGATAGAAGATTTGCTCCGGGTCTTTCGGGTCGTCGTACTTGTAATTAAACTTCAACTTCAGGAAGTTCTTATTGACGGTCTCACTGGTGCGCTGAAGGTCGGTGCTCATCTTGGTCGAGCCGACGACATAAATCTCTCGGGCACCGGTTAGTACGGCATTGGGCGGCTTCTTGTCTCCAACGGGTCGGCTTCTTCCAATCATGTCAATGTTCAGTTGCGCGACGACGTTCTTGAGGTTGACCGTCGGATGCTCGGTGAAGAAGGCAGAGCCCCAGAGTCCCTTCTCTTCGCCTATGTGCCACACAAACAGGCTTGATCGTTTGGGCCGAGGACCAGTTAAGAGGGCGTGTGCGATTTCAAGTATCGAAACTGTGCCCGAACCGTCGTCGTCAGCACCGTTGAAGATTTTGTCTCCCGTGCGCGAGGCGTCCATTCCAAGGTGGTCAATGTGGGCACCAAAGGCGACGTATTCCGAACGTAGCTTCTGATCTGAACCGGGCACTGTGGCGACAACGTTTCGCGCATAGTGCTTCTCAATGACGAAGGGTAGGTTCAACCGAAGCGTTTTTCGGGGCGAAAAATCGAATCCCTTCTCCGGGGCGTTCGGACCTTTGAGAACGTCGTCAGGGGTTATGCTTTCGGCGGCAAAAAGCAAGTGCATGAGCTCTGGCCCGATGACGATGCCGGGCGCTAGGCGATCCGGACCGTTATCCTGGGTCAGTTCCATTTCACCGGCACGGGCGGCGTCTTCGGGTTTCCAAGAATCGGCGGTATTTTTGTCGACGATCACGGCCACGGCCACGGCACCGAGCTTGCGAGCCATAAGGGTTGGATAGGAGTAATCGACTCCCTCGACGCCGTTCAGGTCAGCGCCTGAAACTCCGGCCGGTAGACCAGAGACAACGACCAATATCTTGCCTCTTACGTCGAGACCAGCGTACGGATTGATGCCCTTCTTTTTGACCATATATCCGTGGCCAGCGTAAACGAGCGATGCCGTCCCCGCGTAAGGAAGCGAAGCTGAACGCACACCGTCACCGAGTCCGAAGTGTCGACCTGCAAATTCGGCTTCAACGTGCGTTGCATCGAGTGTCTTCTTCACAAGCGCGATTCGCTGAAAGAATGTCCCGTTGTCGCCGGCCGGAGTCGCGCCCCAGAGCTTGAGTTGAGTTGCCACATACAAAGTGGCGATGTCAAGGCCACGCGAGGGAGTGTCTCGGCCCTCCATCTCGTCGCTCGCGACGAACTCGAGATGAGCCTTGAGACGTTGCGGAGTAATCCCTTGAAAGCCGCCAAATTTCGTTTCTGCGGTTGCGGCGGCAACGCCGGCAAAGCATAGGAGCGCGAAGGCAATTCCTTTCATGAAGAGCAAGGTACCGCGTGGGAGCCCGATTCTGTTCCCGGCGCGGCTAAAGCTTTTCGACTTGCGAGAAGTCTAGTTCGACTGGCGTGTCTCGACCAAATATATTGATAAGAACCTTGAGCTTTTCTTTCTCGGTGTTGACCTCTTCGATCTTGCCGGTGAAGTCGCTGAATGGCCCTTCGACCACTCGGATTGCATCGCCCTTGTTCCAGGAGACCTTCGGTGCCTCTTTGCTCGCTTCCAAGTTCGTCATGATTCGGCGAACTTCGTATTCTTCAAGAGGCACGGGTTTATTGCCGCTTTGTACGAAACCGGTCACTCCGCTGGTGGACTTGACGAGTTTGTACGTCTCGTCCGTCATGGCCATTTGAATCAGGATGTAGCCAGGAAAAACCTTCCGATCCATCTCGTACCGCTTGCCATTGCGGGTCTGCAATTCTTTTTCGGTCGGGATGAGAACTTCAAAAATGTCGTAGCCCCAAATCTTCTCAACTTGGGCACGTCGGGTAAGAACATCTTTGACTTTGTTCTCGTGGCCAGCAATGGTGTGTACGGCAAACCAGGATTTCGGCACGAGTTAAATTTTCCCCTTTGTAATGAGGTCGATGACGATGCCGATAAGCACGCTCAGAGCGGTCAGAAAAACCACGAGCATCGAGCAAACGGCGAGAACCACACCGGTGAGCCGGTTTGTCTCGGACCGAGTGGGCCAACTCACTTTCTTAAGTTCTCGACCTACTTCATTCAAGTAGCTCTTAAAGCCGCGCTTTGCCTTTGGGATCGGTAACGAATTCGGGGTCTTGTTAGGACCGTCTCCGCCTGAAACTGCTGTTGCCATTGACGTTCTTATCCGCCTTAGAAAAGGGGGATGCCTTATGATACCTACGTCCCGAGCCGAGAATCGTGCCTAAAACAGAATCGGCTCAGGTTGCTGATGCTAAGAAGTGATCGATCAGCGAGCGATCGAATCGAGGGTGTATCGCTTCTTGCCTTCCGGAGCTTCAAATTCGACAGTGTCGCCCGCTCGCTGGCCAAGAAATGCCATACCCATCGGTGACTCGCTGCTCAGGAGGTCTCGAGTCGGGTCCGCTTCGATGCTAGAGACAACTCGCACACTGAATTGATCCTGGTACTGCAAATCGGTAACGGAGATCAGCGACCCAATTCCGACATGGTCCGTCGGGATCTGGCCATCCTCAAGCACGGTGGCATTGCTGAAAATCGCTTTGAGCTCGGCGATTCGGTTTTCGACCATCGCTTGTTCGAACTTGACTTCGTCCAGTTCGCTGTTATCCTCGCTAAATTCGCCGTGCTGTTGACTTTCTCGGATGCGGTCAGCAATTTCCGGGCGCTTCACCGAGGTCAGGTGTTCGAGCTCCTTTTGCAGTGTCACGTGGCCCGTTGCCGTCAACAGGACTCCGCCACCGTGCTCGTTGTGAATATCTAATTCGCTCATTTTAAACCCTTGCATCCTCAAACCTACCCGGACCCACCAGTCTGCGGACCCAGCATTATAGCCCCAATATCTAAGATAGTTACGCGCATAATTATTGATTCGTTCGACAATTGTCCCGATTACTCAATCGGGTGCCTGCATTAAGCATCGGGTACCGTTTGTCGAAGCAGCATGGCAAATCGCATCAACTGTCTCTACCTGATGGCATTTTTGCTGCTAACGGTTCCCGGCAAAGTTTGGGGACAGAAGCCGCCAACGGACCTTTTCTCTGCGATGAAGCCGGACGTGACGGTTGTAGTTCAGAAACACTCACTCGGCGCCGACCTCGTTGAGGTCACGTATCTCGCGAGCAATTTTCCGGTCGAGGCCGCGCAGCGACAAATTGACGCACTTGGAAAATATCTAAATGTTGCGCCGCGCGGCGTCGCGGCAAAGCGCGTCATGCTCGGCTCGGTCGATTCCGGTTCGGTTCTGAGATGTAATTTCGCCGTGGATGGCTTGATCAACGCGACGAGCGGCGAATTGAACTTGGAGCCGATCATCAGGTCATTTGCAGGTGTTCCTGAGCCACACACGATCCACGGGTTGATGCTCACGTTTATCGGGGTGTCGGCGAGCCCGCAAGCGATCCAACACTATTTCGCTCCTGACGATTCACTAGCGATTGAAGGTCGAGCCGACGACGACCGATTCGGAATCGAGTATCGAGTCTGGCTTGGCACGCAAAATCCGATGAATCTGCACGTCGCAACTTCTGAACAGGACACGCCGAAAGTTCAAGCCAAAATTCCGAAAAAATCGAACGATTGGGTAGCTTGGACCATTCTCTTGATTGCGTCAATCGCCGCAGGTGCGTTGGTATACTCGCTGACGCTTAGCCGTCGAACGACAAAGGTGTCTAGAGGCCGGCAATGAGGTTCGATAAATAGGATGAGAAGTGCTGATTCAGTCACGCTGCCAGAGTTGATCGATATTGGATTCGAGGAAAGAGCGTCCGATATTTTCGTGAAGGCGGACAGTGTGCCGATGATGCGCCAGCACAGCCTCGTGATGCCAGTCCCTGGCGATTGGCCGGTCCTCGGCAAAGCCGACACATGGCGCATGGTCATGGCCATGATGAACGAGAAGCAAAAAAAGCGCTTCGAAGAGACCATGGAAATGGACCTCGCCTTTGCGGTTGGCGACAAGTGCCGTGTCCGTTGCAACGCGTATATGCAACGTGGAGCCGCGGCTACGGTCAACCGAATCATCCCCTTAAACATTCGAAGCCTCGAAGATTTGGGACTTCCGCCCGTGCTTCGGGAACTTACTAAGCACAGGCTCGGTCTAGCGCTCGTAACGGGGCCAACGGGATCGGGAAAGACGACCTCTCTAGCCGCGTTGATTGACATTATCAATGATGAGCGCCAAGTCCACATTGTCACGATTGAAGACCCGCTTGAGTTTGTCC
>JBBRML010000073.1:0-19109 GCA_038230855.1 Fimbriimonadales bacterium
CGGTGGTGAGACCTTGAAAATCCTTGGTAGCAACGGGGTCCATTGTTTGGGTGACCCCGAGCGCAAAGACTGTTCGGCCGTGAAAGGCGCGGTCGAAGTAAACGAACCGTCGATTGCCGATCATTCGGCCGAGCACACGCTGCTTCTCGTTGAAGAGAGCAACGAGGTATTTCATCATGTTCTCGACGGCCTCGGCCCCGGAGTTGACAACGTAGACTTCTAGGCCGTCGCCCCGAATGGAGAGCGGCGCGTTTTCATAGAGAAACCGATAGTAATCCAGACACTCTTGAGTCAGGAAGTCAGGGTTTGCGATCTTGTTGTTCGCGGCGATCGAGAGTCTGCGCAGATATTCCGGCTCGTACATCGCCGGATCGTTGTGGCCGAGCAACTTCGCGCCGTAGTAGCCGGCCCAGTCGAAGATCTCCTGACCATCCACGGTGACGAGGGTCATTCCGTTGCACTTGGCGAGATCAATCGCGAAGGAATATGGCGTCGCGATGACGTAGCGGCTGAGTTCGTTGAGCAGCGCAGCGGACTTTGGACCAGGAAACACGGCAACGGGTGAGGAAGTCGACATAGGGGCAACTCCTATTATGAAAGAACACGGGTTGCGAGCGACTATTAGTGCCTGGGGCGGAAAGTCCAATGGACTTGCACGCACTCGTTCTTGACGCCGACGAGGGATAGGGTCGCATCTGCGGGCAGATTCAGCAAGAGCGTGTTTCCTGACCGAATGGCCAACGAGTTTCGACCCTTGGCTGACTTCAAAACTAGGGTCGCGCGCTCGCCAGCGGTAAGTTCAACTTTCACGAGTCCAGCCACACCGGGCTCGTAGATGCAGGGCAGGATTTCGGCTCCTTCCGCGCATGCGTTGCCGTCGATGACCTCCATCGACTCGGCGGGGGCCATCGTGGGCGCTTCCACGGGCCGAGCGTAACCGATTGACGTTCGCAAGTGGTGCGGCTGGAGTTCCAACTCCATCGCTGTGTTTTCTTGAAGGCAAGTCCACATCGCGAAACAAACGGCAATCATGTAAGCATTATATAGAATTGTTTTGGGGGCGGTAGGACTTCAATCTCTAGCAAAAATGCCGATATCTTAGGCAATGGATCCGCAAGCCAGTTTTACGCCTGATCCGAGTTCTGGGGTCGTCATTGTGATCGTCACCTACAACTCGGCGAAGACGATCGACGCCTGCCTATCGTCGGTGCTGCGCACGATCTCCGATGAAGACGAAATTGTTGTCGTAGACAACGGATCGCGCGACGAAACCGGGGTGATTTTGCAGCGCTATGCGGCGGAATTCCCAAATATTCGGGCCGTGCTTACCGGTCAAAACCTCGGATTTGCGGAGGGCTGCAATGTCGGCACCCGCGCCTCACAGAAAGAGTTTGTTTGCTTGCTCAACCCCGACACGGTGGTGACGCCGACGTGGCTCGACCGGATGAAGGTGCCGTTCCTCACGGACAAGGTGGCCGCGGTAGGTCCGACAAGCGACGCCGTCGCGGGTATGCAGAAGATCGAGCTGCACCTCCCAACCACGCTTCAAGGTGATTACTCGTACGACGAGATCGCGGGAGTCTTGGGCGATATGAACGGGTTCACGATCGCCGAAACCAAGTTGCTGATCGGCTTCTGTGTTCTCTTCCGTCGCGATGTATATGAGCAACTTGGCATGCTCGATCCTGAGCTTTTCCTCGGCAGCGACGATCTTGACATCAGTTGGCGGTTGCAGCTAGCCGGATTCAAACTTGCCATCGCTCGGGACGTTTTTGTTCACCACGAAAACCACGTCAGCTTTTCCAGCGATCCAGAATCGAAGACCCGACCGCTGGCAGAAGCGTCAGCAAATCACTTCGGACGAAAGCTAATTGCGCACTACGGGGAGGGCAACGTCCCTTCGCAAGAAGAGTTGTGGGGCATCAATTGGTTCGAGTGCGGAGTTGACGTCTGGCCGGCACCGCCGCTTGGCGTAGAAGTGAGCGTTGGAACCACACCGATGGGAGGCACGCACTATCCGTCGATCGAGGCGTTAGGCCGTGACTGCGAACCCGAATCGGTCGATACTTTGCGGGTAAACGGCGTGCTTGAGTTTGTGGATGACGTGCTTGGTGCGATGGGTTCGCTGCTATCGAAGTTGAAAGTTGGTGGTCGCTTGTCACTACAGATCCCACACCATCTCGCTCCGGACACTTGGTCGGATGTTCCGTACCGCAATCTGTTCGGACCCAAGGCATTCGACATCTTTATAGAAAGCCCACAGTCGGTTGGGTGGACCGAGTTTGGCCTCAAATCTGACGGATTTCAGTTGTTCTTCACCGATCTGGGCAGCCAGATACACTTCAATCGAGGCCTGCCGATTGCGGAAGTCGTCGAGATGCCACGTGCGGTCAAGTCAATTGAGATGAGCTTTCGGAAGGTAGCGATTGCCGCCAAAGACGTTCCACAGCCCCTCATAAGGACTCCCCTCGCAACGATGGTGCTGCCTGCGTACCGACGCCGCGCGATGCTCATGCGACAGATTGACTCGATCTGCGCCCAAACCGAGAAGGCGTTCGAAGTCTTCATCGTTGGCGACGGATGTCCGGAGTTTGCGGAGTTGCTGACGGACCCGTATTTGCAAGCAAAGTTGGCGTGGGCGCGGACCAAGGGAACGACAATCCACGCTTTCAACATGGCGCAAAACCACGGCACTCCCCACGTAATCATCAACGAGGCGCTTGAAAATGCGCGGGGTGAATACTTCTTATGGGCGGCGGACGACGATTACATCGCCCCAAATCACGTCGATCACTACCTCAGCTCAGTTCGTGGCACAGCATGGGAAGGTGCGCTCTTTAACACAAACTTGATCGGTGATTTCTATACAAATCAGCGAGAAACTCGCTTAGAACTCGGCCACGTCGGGCACTCCGAGGTCATTGTTCGTACCGACGCGGCGCGACAATTGCCCGCGCACCTGGCAAGCGATTTTCAAGATTGGGAGTTTGTGCTTGCTCTGGCGCAGCGCGGCAAGCTTGCAAAATCGAGCAGCACCCAGGCGACCTTCCACGTGAACCTGACGTCCCGTCAGCGATTCTTCCAAGTCGCGGCTTAGCAGATCATCGTACGGATCATTTTTCCGCCGTGGGCGGGGGGATTCTCGCCAATCCATCTTTCGTCGCACGCTTCCGACCGGAGCTGATATCTCGAGTCGCTTGAAATCCGGATCTGCTCGGACTGGTTATCCAGCGACGCGTGGATGGTGAACATGGTGAAGAGGAGCAGGTCGCCAGCCCGATACTCGGAGACGAGCCAGCGGCGATTCAACCGCGTCGCAATTTCGTTTGGATCGAACGTCAATGCTCCAAAGCCGGGAAATGCGTGGGCATTGGGTTGTGACTTTCCGTCGTGATTCTCGCACTGAGTGTCCACGTCCATTTCGCAATATCCATTCAGCCGCTCACGGTCGTGATTCGAAGATTCCAGCACGATCAGGCCGCCGGCGCGATACGATACGTCGCCGATGGGGACCCAAGCGGTGTATAGATTCGAAGTTCCGCGACCCATGTAGACGATGTCGCAGTGCGGGGCGGTACCTTGGCCGGGCGGGACAGTGCGGAGCCAAGTGAAGTCGTAATGGCGTGCCTCGCCCTCGAGAAAACGCGACATGAAGTCCATCATGTGCGGCCCATACAGCAGGCGTTGTAGGTTTGGCGAGTCCTTCGCAATGTCAGGCCGAAACGCTTGTCGAATGCCTACTTTTGCGATGCAGTCAAGAGGATCGCAGTTCTCATCGAGAAGGCCATCTTGCATCAGTTGATCCGCAATCTCGGTTCTCGCCGAAAGGACTTCGTCGCGATCGAAAAAGCCGCGAATGAGCAGGTAGCCGTCACGTTTTAGCCTTTCGTGCAGAACCGTCGGCGAGGTTGTTGGCAGGAGGTCGTCAAGCAAAGTCCCGCCGGCATTCAGCCGTTGTCCGTTCGAATAAAGTTCGACTTGGGATGCCGTGTCCACCCGAGCAGTTTAACGTCAAAATGGGTTTGCGATGGAAGTGATGCGCTTTGACCTCGACAACCCGACCGGCTACGATGCCGAGATCGGACTGCTGTATTCGTTGTTGGAAGACAGTACTCGGGAATGGCGCGAGGAGCTCGGAGAAGTTTCTGATGACGACGTCGTCTGGCAGCCTTATCCGGATGGTCCTTCCGTTGCCAGTGAGATTCTCCACATCGCGGAGGTGGAGACGTGGTGGTTAGAGACGGTCGCGCTGGGTACGCCGGAGAATATGGATGAGGCGAAAGAGCTAATGTCCGCGCAGATTCGCCAATACGAAGGGCTGTGGCCAACGATTCCGCCCACTCCCTTGAGTTACTTCTTGGGTCTGCACGATCGAGTTCGAGCCCGAATCAGCAGCGCTTTGCGCACATACTCGGCACCGAAGGAGCACATGACGTTTCACGATGGAAAGGCGGAGGCGACACAACGCTGGATGCTGGGGCACGTGATTCAGCACGATTCGTATCATGGTGGACAGGCGGTGATGCTCGCCCAACTCGCGCAGCGGTTGCGAGGCTAGGCGTTTTAAGAATTGAAGTGTGGTGGGCCCGATGGGATTTGAACCCATGACCAACGGCTTAAAAGGCCGCTGCTCTACCGCTGAGCTACAAGCCCACTTCGCCGTGTAGGATACCCGCTCGGTATGGGCGGGTACCCTTTCCAAATGCCTGAGCAACCTCTGACCTATCGCGCGGCGGGCGTCGATATTGATGAAGCGCAGCGCGCGCTGAGAAGCGTCGTCGGGGCCATTCAATCGACTCACAACGAGTGCGTGATCGGGGGCGTCGGGGGCTTTGGCGGCCTTTTTCGACCCAACTTTTCGGGAATGACGAATCCGGTTCTCGTGAGCTCAGTTGACGGAGTCGGCACAAAAACGCAGATCGCAGCGATGGTCGGAGAATTCCGTGGGCTCGGACACGACATCGTCAACCACTGCGTTAACGACATCCTTTGCCAAGGCGCGAGGCCGCTATTCTTCCTGGACTACTACGGTTGCTCGCGACTGAACGGACTCGTCTTTGAGGATGTCGTAACCGGCATGACCGAGGCTTGTGCGGCGATAGGATGCGCCCTCGTAGGCGGAGAAACGGCAGAGATGCCGGGCGTCTACCACGACGATGAAGTTGACGTGGTCGGTTGCGTGGTGGGAGTGCTCGACTTTGAGAAGCGTTTGCCGAGAGGCAAAATGCACCCGGGAGACGCGGTTATTGGCATCGCGAGTAATGGCCTCCACACGAACGGCTTCACCCTCGCCCGCAAGGCGCTCTTCGAAGTCGGAGGTCTCTCGGTCCGAGACGAAGTTCCGGGCCTTGGCAAGACGATCGGCGAAGAACTGGTCCGCCCGCACCGTTGCTACTTAAACTCGGTTTATCCGATTCTCAACGAGTTGGAGCGCGTATATGCAGTCGCCCACATCACGGGTGGCGGCCTGTACGACAACATTCCGCGCGTGTTGCCAATGGACGTGCGCGTCGCAATCGACCGCCGCTCGTGGACTCCCATGCCAATCTTCCAACTCATCCAGGCAATGGGCAATGTTCCTGATAACGAGATGTTTCGCGCCTTCAACATGGGGATCGGCATGGTCTTGATCGCCGACCGTAATGATGCCTCGGCAATAGTTCAGCGGCTGACGGAGGCGGGAGAGTCTGCAGCGGTCATCGGTGAAGTGCAAGCAGGCACCCATGATGTTCAAATCATCTGAAGTTGATTGGGGCAACCAATCAGGGAATTGCACGTCTAAAGTCCAATGAGCGCCCTTGCATTAGCCTTGTTGAGCACCCACTTGGTCTCGCGAATCGAGACTACGAACGCGCTCAGCGTCGATTTGCTCAGCGACGACCCGAAGCTGAAGAAAGAGGTGACGGTTTCCCTCAAGAACACGGCTCTCGCGCTGGCTCTGAAATCCTTATCAACTCAGACAGGAGTCGCCTTAAGCGTGCCGAAGCAGATGGTGGACCGAAAGGTGACGATCCTTGTCGACGGCGTGCCGGCCGCGCTTGTGCTCAGCAAAATATCCGACGTCTTGATGTGTGAGTGGAAGCCAGCACAGACCGGATACACGATCTCGCAACCGAGCGATATTGGCAACTTTCGCAACTCGTTTATCACCCGCGAAGATGCCCTGCTGCGTGAGTCGGCACAGAAACAGATTCAGCAGTTCACTCAGTATGCGGCGCAACCCTACGACGTTCTTCTGCAGCGAAAAATGCAGATTGAGTCCTCTCAAAATCCCAACGACCCTGCCTATGTAAACAACGCTACGCAGCGGCAAAGACTCGCGAAGGAGTTGAGCGCGGTAAACGCATGCTTGGACCCAGTTAATTACGGCGCGGGAATGGTTTTGAAGTCGGTTTCGTATGCGGGCCTTTGGCAAGGAAACGTTTCGGCGGGAAGGGTGCCGGCATACGCGGCGGGTCCGAGCCGGGCTTTTCAGCCAGCTGCTGTAGGCGCCCAATATGTGCTCGTGCGTTACTCCGCGGTTGACCACGCTATCGCAGTGGTCGGGCCAAACCGCGAACCGAGAGGCGGGGTTCAAGTGAACCTGCCGAACGCGTTGGAAAAGCTTAAGACTCACGCCTTTGCAAAGATGGTGACGGACTGGGCAGACGTCGAGGGAGGGGCGGGGCCCACCTCGTTCCAGCAGCCCATCGAAGTCCGAGGCGAGGGGGTGCCCGTCGCGGACCTGTTGCAATCGATTCATGATCAGGCGAAGGTGCCCATAGTGGCTGAAGGTTCGCGTTTCAAGATGTTCGTGAACTCACGCGCGGACAACCTCAAGGAGTTTGTGAGAGTCTTCACCGACACCACGAAAGGTTATGTACGGCTACACGATGGCGTACTGGAGTTTCGGCATCCTTCCTTCTGGCGGATGCAGCAGACAGAGGTTCCAGAGTTTAAATTGGCCGAGCTGGAGACGCTGAACGACCAAGGGAAGCTGGCCCTCAACCCCTACGCAGCGTTTGTGGCGGGTTTGGAGCGGACGCAAATTGATGCTCTTGCTACCGGACACTACGCAGTCAACTTCCCTCTCGATCCGCTACAGAAGTGTTGGGCGGGCTTAGTCCTTTATGGACAGCTCAACCAGCAGCAGAAGCAGATCGCGTACTCAGGGAGCTTCTTCTACGGACAGTTGACCGCGCAGCAGAAACAGGCGGCCGACGAAGCGATTCTGCAGGCGGCCTTTCTACAGCCGTTGATCAACCAGGTCGCCATTTCAAGGATTATTGAGCAATCGGCCAATGCACGGTATTTGGCCGCACTCGGCGTCTCCGTTCGAATGGCGTCTGGCGCGGACTCGGTGAATGGCGGCGAGGGATCGACCATTTCAATTGGGGACGATCAGACTTTGGTGAGCTACCGAGTGGCACTGCCCCTGCTTCCGCCGGGAGCATTGGGGTACACCCATCCCCGATGATTGAGACCTTTCCGAATCCGGCACCGCATCGCGATTACGTCATTACGCACGTTTGCCCGGAGTTCACAAGCGTCTGCCCGAAAACAGGACAACCGGACTTTGCGACTATTGAGCTCAGTTACGTGCCGGACCAGAGCTGCATCGAGTTGAAGGCGTTGAAGCTGTATTACTACTCGTTTCGGAACGAGGGCATCTTTTACGAGGCGGTTGTAAACCGATTGCTGGATGAATTGGTTGAAGTTTGTCGACCACGCTGGATGCGAGTGACGGGGACGTTCGCGGTTCGGGGCGGGATTTCGTCAGTGATCGTCGCGGAGCATGGCATGCGGAGTCAGTAGCGGGGGTTTGGCGGTTTGGATTTGTTCGGACGGCCTTGGAGCCGAATTTGTTTACAGTGTGCTCCCCGAAAATGCCGGCTGTTGGAAGTCGAACCGAAGTCATGTTCTGCTTTCAAATAGCATTGACGGCAGTCCATGCAGGACTGGAAATTATTGGGTATTTCGTACCAGGGTAGCCGCCTCGAGGCGGCAACCCTTCGCCCCGATTCGCCCCACTCATTTCCCTTCGGCGGGGTCTCCGCTTTGCTTCGACTTTTATAGGCAAACCCTCCGAGTTTGCGCTTCGTAACCCCCATCTTGGCGGGCAAAATCATCCCGCCTTCCTTCCCCCTCATCGGATGAATGGGAAGGAATTCGAGAGGTTCACCCCGTAGTTTGGGCATCGCGATTCCGATTCTGGCATGCAAAAGCCGACTTTCCCCAGACACAAATTTTGATGACTGACCTCACCCCGACACGGAGAGGGTTCCTATCGAAAGACGCGGACTGGAGCGCTGAGGGAGAATCCTCTTCCCGCGACCAAGTATCGAAACTCCACGAGGACGGCTGAAGGTTTTGTGCGCGGCAGCAGAAAATTCATGCTGGTCGGCGCGCCCTGAACGGCGACCTGGCTAGACCACTTGGAGTCTCGAAAGTCACTGGTTTCGTTTGAGACCGTCCAGACCACGACCGATGCGGGTAGTTGTCGACCATAAGTGAGCACGGCACGAGCCACTCGAGAATCACCAAGCCCAGCGGTATCGCTCGGCAGGAGTTCGATCGAAGCCGTAGCCGTTGGCAGCGGGTTGTGAGTTGCGATACCTCGTGCGAAGGCACCGATCGCAGCGACGGCCTGAAATCCCGTCCCGAGGCCATGTCCAGCATTCGGCACGATGCTCGCCCAGTGGGGCTGCTTGAGATCGTTCCAGTAAACGCTGAGGGCGTCGGTTGCCCAAAACGGATCGTTTGCGCCATTAACAATGAGGGTCGGAATGCGGATCCGAGCCCGATACGAGTAGGGGTCGATCATTTCGCTGATCTTTCGTCCGTCTGGAGTGTCTAGTTTTTGAAGGATGCCTCGGTTCGAGTAGTCCTTGATTTGTTCGCTATACGCCCCCCACAAGTCAAGCTGGTGGCGCATCTGCGGCCGAACATTGAGATTGTCGTAGACCATCGGCGCGATGCCAGCAACGCGTCGATCTCCGCTCGCCCCGACAAACCATGTGGTCCAGCCCCGCTTTGAGGCGCCAGCCACGATGAATGATCGAATCGGATTGCTCGTCCGGGCGGTGGCCTGCTGAATCATGTCCATCGTCCTCAGCGCACTTTTCGCCATTGGAAACAAAAGCGGCCAAGACGGGTCACCGGTTTGCCAAAATTGCTCCACCGTGTGAGCAATGAGATCGTCCTCCTTGTGTCCCCACAAGGGCTGATTCGGGATGTCGAATAGCATCGCGGTGGGCATCCCGGTCGATTGGGCGACCAATTGAAGCATTGAGAAATCGCCTTCTTTCGGTCCGTCGCCGGTGATGTATAAAATCGCGGTGTTCCTGGCGGCTAGAGTCTCCGGTTGACGGTAAAGCACGGTGTGCTTCCACGTTGTTCCGTGCCATTTCTGGCTCGTGAGAATCCACTTTTGCGAGCCACGCACAGGCGCACTGGCTTCAAAACGGAAAGAATTGTCGCGAGCATGCAGGTACCGATAGAATTCGGAAGTGCTGTCTCTTCCAAGTGTGGAGACAAGGCTAATCATCATCATCGTGCGAAATCGGGACATTCGATTATGGTCGGACGAACAAATGACTCGGCGGTTTGCGTCCACATTATCAGCGGATATGCCTTGACAAGGCGTCCACTTCGTGCGACAATACATTGCTTGTCTGTTTGGACGAGTGATTCGGGGGCTTTAACAGGATTATGAAGATTACAAACACGCTGCGCAACATGAGCGTGATGGCAGGCATTGCCGTTTTCTCAGCGATTGCGGGGGCAAGTTCGCTGAGTGCCGACACACAGATCATCATCGACAAGGCTTTGAATAGCCCGACACTTTCCGTGCGTTACACCGGTGCTAAGGCTAAGCTCATTGAGTTTCGTCTGAACGGTGAGAACATCGGAACGCGCACTCTGTCCAACACAAAGGCGAGCGGCGAAACGACGTTCAGTCTGAACGTCAACATGTTGCGCGAAGGCGACAACATCGTCGAAGTTCGACTTTATGACGGCGCTGGCAAGATCGTTGGAACTGAGAAGACCACGGTTTCCACCGAGCAAGCGCAGAGCGGACCCGTTTTTCTGGACTCACCAAAGATGGGCCAGACCGTGCAGGGTCCGGTTGACATTCACCTTGGACTAGCACGTTCGATGCGCAATATCACGGTTAGCTTCTTCGTTGACAACAACTGGAAGTCGCTGATCAACAACCCGCCATTTAGCTATCTGTGGGACACAAGCCGAGAATCCAACGGCTGGCACGAGGTTGAGGCATGGGTCGTAGACGAGGGAAGCGCAACGCTTAAGACGCGCAAGACTCGAGTTCTTGTCAACAATCCTGGTGGCAAGACCGACCGCGTGAATACTGAGACTTCAGTTCCTAGTCCGAACGAGCTTAAGATCAAAGTTACAGGCGGAGCGAGCACGAAATCTCCGAATATGCCGAACAGCGAGTCGATGCCGGGCACCGGAATCGTGAACCCTCCGACGAAGGCGATCGGAACGACGGGAGCGATCAGCACTGGAGTTCGCGGCGCGGTTGCACAAACTAAGTCGAACACGATTGGGGTCAAGAGCACGGCACTTACGAATTCAAACTCGGTCACGCCTCATATCTCGCCCGCGCTTGAAGTTCTGGGTAGCCCGACACGTGGAAAGGTCGAGGAGACTTCGGTTGGCATCAAGTCTTCCGAACAGGCCAACGGCATCTCGATGAGCCACCGTCTGATGGGACCGGGTACAGCACACAGCACGACAGTCGCAACTCGGGCGAAGCCGAAGGGCGAAATGAAAATCGTCGTTCGTGGCGTACCGGCAGGTACGGGCCTTAGCCCAATCATCAAGGGAACGAAGTTTGCAGCTACGGGCAACTTCGCAATCTCGTTCAATAACTCGTTCGTCGAGTTCGATGTTCAGCCGCGGTTCGACCACGGCGTGCCAATGACTCCTTTCCGTCATCTGATTGAAAAGGCAGGCGGCAGAGTTGACTGGGAGCACCGGACGAAGACGGTTCGCGCATCGGCAGACGGCCACAGCCTGATGCTTCAGATCGGCGACAAGTTCGGCAAGATTGATACCCAGAGCGTCTCCCTTGAGATCGCTCCTTACATCGATGGCGGCCGAACGATCGTGCCGTTGAGCTTCATCCGCGAAGCGCTCAAAGTCGATGTGGACTACGACAAGGAAAGTGGTCACGTTGTGATCACAACCAAGAAATAGTTTTCGAATGGCATAAAATTGAGGGCTGGCTGAAGAGTCGGCCCTTTTTTTCGTTTAGTTAGGACCATTTCGTGCCGAAGAATAAGTACATTGGCTTTTCTTTCGGCAGACCGATCAAAGCATATGCGTTGGACCTTCTGGGCTAGCGCGGCCTTGATGGGCGTCCTTTTAGCGGCGGCGACCTTCTCGTGGATATCGTCCGTGACCACACGTCGCGATCGCTCGGAGCAAACCCAGCAGGCTCTTCTGGAGCATGCTTCGTTGGCGGCACTCCAAGTGGACGCCGAAAAAGTCAAGGCGATTAGTTCGCTCGATCACTTGCGAACGCCTGAATATCGCGCCCTAGATGAGGCCGTTCTCAATGTTCGAAAGGTAGTGCCTGGACTGGCCGAGTGCTTTATTTTGCGCCTAGCCGATTCTCAGGCCAAAGTAATTGTCGACTCTGGGCGCAGCGTCAATTTGGACTCGGAAGTGATCCACGAGCAGTACACACTCTTGGATGACTTTGCCCCGGTTCCGACTGAGATGCTTTACGCGTCCATTTCGAAGCAAACCCAAGTCGAGACGACGCCCGTCATTCGCGGCGGCGTTGCCATCCAGCGCGCGTACGCGCCGATCCTGGATCACGCCGGACACGTTGCGGGCATTCTCGTTTTGTCCAAGCAATTGCAGAGCATCGCGTTTTGGGATGATCCTGCGGTTCGCATGGTGATCCGTGTTGCCGCGGCGGTAATGATCATCGGATTCATCGCCATCCAGATCTTGCGTCAGTTGAGGTTGGTCGAACGTCGCCGCTTTGCGATGGCATGGTTGACGCGGTCGAAGTTCATGAAGTGGTCTTTCGTGGACATCGCAATTGTTTTGATGGCGATACTCAGCCTCGCATTTCTCAAGAACGAATTCAGTGTCCAGCAAGATCTGTCAGGCTCGCTTTCGGCAGCGCAGGCCCGATTGGCTCAGCTGACGGAGCAAACTAGCGGCACGCATCCGATTGCGGGCGCATCACGAGAGCAGATTTCCAACACGCTCGTGCAAGAGGAAGCCGAAGTTCAGAACCTAAAGGCTCGGATGGAAGCGGTCAACCGGCACATCATGCTGGAATTCGTCATCATTGGGCTCTGTGCAGCAGGCGCATTCATCGCCCTGCGACGAACTCTCCGCCAAGGCGTGGAGATGCGTGAGACGAAGCGAGAGGCAAATTGGCATCGCATGCAGCATGAGCAACTGGCGAGCGGACTGCCGATTGGATTTTTCGCCACGGAAGCTTCGCAGGTCGTGTTTGCAAACGCGTCGATGGACGCGATCACAGACCGCAACCTTGACGAAGACGCGCATACGGCGTTCGTGAAGTCGTTGCATCCTGAGGACCGAGAAGACGTTTTGAGGCAACTCGCCGCAGCGGACGAATCGGGCGAGGCGTTCGAGCTCACTTTCAGAGTTGGCAGCAATGAAACGGCAATCAAGACCGTCGAAGTGCGTGGTGTTCCGATTTTTGACCCTGAAGGTCGTTCGAGTCGCCTTGTTGCCTGCGCCCTCGACGTTAGCCCGCGGATCCGAGCCCAGGTGCTCGCAGAGCGCCGGCAGCGAGAAACGGAAGAGGCAAACCGCAACCTACGGCACGCGCTTGAGGCCGGTGAGAAGAATTTTGAAGCCACCGTTGATGCATTGGTGAAAGCAGTGGAAGCCAAGGACGTGTACACCGCGGGCCACTCGGGCCGCGTAATGGATTACAGCGTACGAATTGGGCGAGCGATGGGCCTGTCCGACTCACAACTCCGCACGCTGAAGATGGGAACGCTCATCCACGACGTCGGCAAAATCGGCATTCCGGACTCCATCCTAACTAAGCCCGACAAGCTGACTAAAGAAGAATTCGCGTTCATCCGCCAGCATCCTGAAATCGGAGTTCGGATGATCGAGTGTATTCCTGCGTTTGCCGAATGTATACCAATCGTGCTTTACCATCACGAGCGAATGGACGGTCGCGGCTACCCGTACGGATTGAAGGCGGAGAGCCTTTCTCTGATGGTGCGCATCGCTACCGTCGCCGACTGCTTTGACGCGATCACCAGCGATCGCGCGTATCGTAAGGGCGCTTCTCCGGAGCAGGCACTGAGCGACTTGGCCCTCGACGCGGAGAAAGGCGCAATCGATGGAAAGATTGTCGCGGTTTTAGCCGACATTGTGTTGAGCGGAGAAATTTCTCGCTTCAAGAACGCGGCCTAGACGGCCTATTGGAGACCAAATCAGTTGATACCGATACCTGACACAGACAAGCGCCGGTTTATTAGATACGAGCTGCTCGACTGCGCCCGCGTGACAGTGTCTCCCCAGGACGTCTACCAGTCCATCGTCGTTGACATCGGACTCGGCGGGCTTCAGATGCGCGCCCGCAACCGAACGGCTTCTGGAGCGCACGTGGCAATCACCGTCGGGCGCGATGACGCAGACCCACTGGAGCTACAGGCAGAAGTGCGGCACTGTGTGCCGATGGGCGATACGGATTTGCATTCTATTGGGGTTCGCTTCACACCTCGCAACCACGATGAGCGCTTGGCGATCGCGGAGTATGTGCACAGCGTATTTCAGCGCCAGTGCGAGCTTCTTTCGAACTAAGCTTCGGGCTTTCGCTCGTACTCTTTCTTAAGTTCGATGGACACCCGAGTAATGCGGCGGCGAGTCATGTTTTCCACGCGAAAGCTACCAATATCGGTTTGAATCGTGTCTCCGGGAACGGGGATGCGTGAGAGTTCATCGACAATAATCGTCGCCAATGTGTCGGTGTTACGCGTTCCCGGATAGTCGAGATCGAGTCGGTCGATGATCTCATCGAATCGGACTTCTGCTCGCGCAGAAATGCTCCCATCGGCGCGAATATCGATTAGTGGTCGCTCGCTCTCGATTCGGTCTTGCAGTTCACCAAAGATCTCTTCGACGACGTCTTCTAGGGTCAAAATGCCGCTGGTTCCGCCGTACTCGTCCATGACAACCACGATTTGAGTTTGCTCTTCGCGCATGGTTTGGACGACGCGCTCGAAGGCGAGATTCTCAGGGACCGCGACTATAGACCGCGCTATTCGTTCCAGTGAGAACTCCGTTTCGTTCAAGGTTCGAACGATATCATGGAGATAAACGATTCCTACGATATCGTCCAAATCTCCACGGCAGACGGGGATGCGCTGGTACGGGATACGTCGCAAGCGGCGAAGCGTGACTTCCTTATCAGAATCGACGTCAAGCCACCGAACGTCGAGGCGGTGGATCATCATGTCTCGAGCGCAGAGTTTGTCGAGTCGTAGAGCGCGGGCCACCATCTCCGCATGACTCTTGTCAAGCACGCCTTCCTCTTCGCCGGCTTCAACGAGAAGCAGTAGTTCTTCCTTCTGTATTACTGCTCGGTGGCTCCCCACGCGGATTCCGAAGGGCCGCAAAACCATTGCGCTCGCCCATTGCGCAACGATGATGATCGGCTTCAAAAGGGCCACGACGACACGCAGCGGGCGATAGAGCCTTAGAGCGACCTTCTCACTGGAGCGAAGCGCCCAATACTTCGGCACGAGCTCTCCCAAGACGACCATGAGAAAGACGACGACCATGAAGGAGAGGACTTGTCCGATACGGGCATCCAGCCAACTCAATCGCTTGACAATCAGCTCGGTGATGAAAGGCTCGGCGAATGAGCCCATTGCGATTCCGAGCATCGTAATGGCGATCTGGGTCCCGGCGATATACGCGGAAACGTCGTCCAGAATTTTGAGCAAGCCAAGCGCGACTTTATTGCCCTTCCCTTCCGCTTCAACACGCGAGCGCCGCGTACCGACCAAGGCGTACTCCGCGGCAACGAAGAATGCGGTCGCAAGAATGAGCACGAAGCTGAGGATCAGTCGCCCGGCGTCGGTAGCACTCATGAATGCGTCATTGTATCAAGAACGGTCGGTTGAAGATGGTCCGCCGCTCGATTTCGATTCGATGTTCCACTCGTTGATCAGGGCAGCTTCCGCAAGTTCCGGTACCTTTTGGACTTCGGCGGCGTGAATCTCCGCAATCTTCTCGCGATTCATGTCAGCTACGTAGACAATTCTCTCGTTTGCGACGACGCGAACGATCGCAGATTTGAGCGAAGAATCGAATAGAAGTGCAGTGTACGCAGCTGAGGCTCCAATTCGGCGTCGCTCGTCGCTACCCTTCCCTGTCACAGTAACGACGGCAGTATTGTCTCGCGGATTTGCGGCATATGCGAGCACTTTAACGGCGGCCCAAGAATTCAACTCTATGTATTGCGCGGCAGCCCGTTCGGCAACAACCTCAGGCAGCCGTTGTTCGTCCTTCGGTGGTTCGCTGACTATTTTCGTGGGAGCATCGGGCGGTGCGACCACGTGCACAGTAACACCCGATGGATCAACAGACCGGTGTGCAGCGACACTCGCGGCGGTTACGGCAACGCATATGAAGGCGACCGAGACCATTACGCCGATGACGATCGGGGGCAGTTTTCGGGCGCGTGCAGGCGGCAGGAATGCCCTTGGTCTTAGCTCGACTAGTCGTTGATTGACTTGGGGCGTGTCGGCCCCCGACTGGTGAGCCAACTCAAAGAGGCGCAACGACTCGTCGTAGCGTAATTGGACATATCTTATTTCTGCAAGGACAGCAAGCGCTGATCCGTCCGTTGGCCTCTCTGATAGCACCTCAGCGCACAACAGCTCTGCAGAAGCGAGATCGCCGCGCATCCGGAGGAGATTGGCCTTCGATAGCATGGCCTCCGCTCTTCGATATTGATTTTCGCGTGCGTCAGCTTCCTGTACTTCCAAAGCCACCTGTTCCTCGGGCGGTCTCGATGAGATCGGCGACCACTTCAAATTGCGCTTGCATAACCGGGCAAATCACCAATTGCGCAATTCGGTCGCCTGCATTGAAGAGGACGCTCTCAGTTCCCAGATTGATCATGATAACTTTCAATTCGCCTCGATAATCACAGTCGATGGTGCCAGGTGAGTTCACCAGCGTGATGCCGTGTTTGGCGGCGAGCCCTGATCTTGGTCGCACCTGGCCCTCAAATCCCGCAGGTATGGCAATGGAAACACCGGTTCGAACCCAGGCTCTCGCCATGGGGCCAATCTCAAAGCTTTCAAGGCAGCAAAGGTCCGCTCCAGCAGCGCCCGCCGTCTGGTAGTGCGGCATTTTTGCGCCATTCGACAATGTGATTTGCACCGGAACGACGTCGGCCATTGGATGCAAGTATAGCGAGTTAGCCCTCGATAAGCTCGGTGTGGGGACCGGGCTCAGAATCGGACCGATGCGGTGTCGCTACAAAAAGCGCCCGGTCCCGAAGGAATTCGTTGAGCGCCTTTACGTGATCAACTATGTGTCCAGCGGTGTCGACCCCCATTGCATCGACGATACGCGCGATGACTGCGCGTTCAACTTCGGAGCGATCGGCGGGTCGCGAAGACCAGTAATCGCTTTGCAACGAGTTCTCGATCCGCTCCCAGTGCTGGGCGGACGGCTCGAAGAGGGTGATCCACTGAGGATCGAGGCCGTTCTCGATTCCGATGCCCGTGCGAATTCGGTCGAGCCGATTGATTGTCGTGAATCGCTTGGCGGAGCCGAGCGATCCAAACACCTGACTGCCGGGTACAAGGAGGATGACGACGATGAGGGCGGCGATCGGCAGTAGCCCTCGCAAGGCAAGGTCAAAGGCTCCGGTAGCGTTAGAGCCGAATACCAAATATGCGAGCACGCATGCGCCAGCGACAATCCAAGCGCTTCTTCGCCGCGCGATAACGGGTGAATACTCGGCGCGGCAGACGGAAGCGGCGACCGCAATAAAGGTCGTGAGCGCCCGACCACGCTCTGGGAATCGCGGCTGGCTGAAACTCGTGAATTTTGGCGCTTCGAATCCCACGGTGTTATCCTACGCCGGGAATCTACAGATATGCAGAGGTTGTGGTCAAACATCTGCTGAAGGGGCGGTTCTCTACCCTCAGAATTACCGGTTCACTTGCCAACAATCTTAGTGTTCATACGGAAGGGGCGGGGATTCTAGATGTTTGTAATTATCGGTATTGGTCTGGTGTTGGTATCCGTTATTTTGGGATATGTCATGCACCATGGCCCCATCGGGGTCCTCATTCAGCCGAATGAATTCATCATTCTCGGCGGTGCGGGCATCGGATCGTTCCTGGCCGCGAACGGCATGAAGAACGCGCAGGCGACGGTAAAGGCCGTTCTCGGGCTACTCAAGCCCGACCCCTTCACGAAAGAGGCCTATCTCGACGTGTTGAAAATGTTGTACCAGCTCTTCAACGTCGCTCGAAAAGAGGGGTTGCTCGGCCTAGAAAAGCACATCGAGTCACCTGAGAATAGCGAGATCGTCAAGAACTTCCCGTCATTCCTTTCGAACCACCACGCGACGGCATTTCTCTGCGACACGATGAAGGTCATTTTGACGGGAAGCGTCGGACCTCATGACCTGTCTGAGATGATGGAGATCGACTTGGAGACAGCCCACGCGGAAGCTGGCCTTCCGGCGGCGGGCATTCAGACGGTCGGCGACGCCATGCCGGGATTTGGAATTGTCGCGGCAGTTTTGGGCGTTATCATCACGATGGGCAAGATCGGCGGCAAGCCAGAGGAGATCGGCGAGTCGGTTGCGGCGGCGCTCGTCGGAACGTTTTTGGGAATCTTGCTTGCGTACGGAATCTTTGCACCATTGGCGGTTGCGATGGGAATGCGCCTCAAGAGCGAAGGTTCCTACATGAATTGCATTCGGTTCGCGCTGTTTAGCTTTGCGCGCGGTGAGTCGCCGGTTACCTGTGTTGAGTTTGCGCGGCGGAACATCGATCCAAGCGTGCGACCGGGCTTTACCGAGATGGAAAAGCACGTTAAGGCGGCCTAAGGAGCATTTATGGCAGAAGGCCAAATCATTATCAAGAAGAAGAGGGCGCATGCTGCGCATGCGCACCATGGCGGCTCATGGAAGGTCGCTTATGCGGACTTCGTCACGGCAATGATGGCCTTCTTCATGGTTATGTGGATCATGGGTTTGTCGGACGACACGCGCACCAAGATTCAGGGCTACTTCAATGATCCTCTCGGGTTTAGCAAGAGTTCTCCCAGTTCGAAGAACGTCGTCACGTTGTCGATGATGCCGGGTGGCCCAAGCAAGACCCGCGGTTCCGGCGGACCAAAGCTTCCCGGCACGAACGTTAATCAAGTTGCGAGCCTAGATAAGGCAATCAAGGAAATGCTTGCCAAAGATCCTGTATTCAAGGGAATGGCTCAGCACATATCGGTCGGACTGGACGGAGATGGACTTAGAATCGAGTTTCGGGAGGCGAGCGAACCGGTTTTCTTTGACAGTGGCTCCAAGGAACTCAAGACTGCGGCAATCGCAATCATTCGAAAGATCGCCCCAATTCTGATCGCCAAAGACGTTCACATTGTCGTAGAAGGCCACACTGACTCCAAGCCGTATGCGGGAACTGGCTACACGAACTTGGACCTTAGCAATGACCGCGCTGGGTCGCTGTATCACGCACTGTTAGGCGCTGGCGCTCGGGAAAAGAATTTTCAGGCCGTGACCGGCTACGCGGACAAGCGGCTAAAGTTTGCTGCCGACCCGCTAAATCCCCAAAATCGCCGCGTCTCGATTCTTGTTCCGTACGAATCAGCAAAGGAGATTCTCGGGGGCCCGACGGGCGAGCCTAAGCCCTCGATTACTCCGGCAGCGATCGTCGTAACTCCCACCGGCGTCAAAATCCAGCCCTAGGAGGCTGTTGATCAACTCAACAGCCTCCGCTTGGGCAAGGATGCCCAAGTCGCGTAGCGCGGTTCTTTGAACCGAAGCGTAGCGTTCAAATCGCTGATTTCCACGCAAATCGGCGATTTGCCAAGACGAACGAAGC
>JBBRML010000074.1:0-17966 GCA_038230855.1 Fimbriimonadales bacterium
CCACGGAGGGCGCTGGGCCGGACAACTTGACGGTGGCGGTAGTTGATAGTCCACCAGTCAGCGACGCTGAAAGCAAAGTCAGTGATACGGCTACAGGCGGAGTCACGCTGAGGCTCGCGGTCGCAGACTTGCCGCCTCCGGTAGCGGTTAGGGTCGCGGATTGGATCGTCGCGACGGCTTTAGTTTGGATCGTGACGGTTCCGGTTGTGCTACCTGGATTGATGCTGATCGAGGAAGGTGCCGTAGCGGCGGCGTTGTCGCTCAAAAATCGGACAACAACTCCGCCGGTTGGCGCGGCTTTCGTGAGAGTAACGGTTGCGGCAACGGTATTGCTCCCGATTACCGCCGTCGGAGAAAGCTTGATCGCGCTCACTCCAACCGCGAATACAGTCAGATCCGCGGACGCGGTGGACGAGTTGATGCTGGCGGTGATCGTCGCGAGGTTTACGCTTGTGACGGCCTTAGTAGCGACATTGAAACCGGCGATGGTTTTGCCTGCCAGCACAGTCAGGCTCGCGGGTACGGTAGCAAAAGCTTTGTTGCTTGAGAGCTTGACCGTCAGATTCGTTTTCGGCGCGCTCGTGAGGGTAACAGTTGCGGCGACGGTTGACCCGCCAAAGGTTTCATTGGAGGCAAGTGTTAGTCGTGAAATCTGTTGCGCAGAGGCGCAGGCCAAGACTGCAAACGTCACTAACCCGAATAAAAATAAACGCAACGCCGCAACGCACCTCACCATCTCATGCTACCCCTGAGTTTTTGGACGACTCCTGTCATCGCACGGTTCAGGTCACAGTTCGTTTAATGAACAAATTGTGCCGGGGGCCTGCGTGGCGATTCCGGACGCCCTGCTGATGTTCACTTCGACCCGTTGCGCGCCGAGAGCCTTTGCGATCCGGGCCGCTTCGCGTTCAGCGTCCCGGATACGGGTCTTGCTCCACTTACCGTGAGGCTCGACGGAAATGGTCAATGTGGCCTTGCTGCGCACGAGACGCCACGTGCCTACGAAGGTGCCTCGATCTAGAACGACCGCCTCCACCTGACCAGCTTTGCGAAATACACGCTTGTACGCTTGCTCAGGGATCAGAAGAGTTTTGTCTTTGTGAGCGAGCACGAGGGGGTCGAATTTTGCAAGCAAGCGCAGCGGCATCTCGCTCGGCGAAACGGCCGAGCCTCCAAAGTATCGAGGCATCGCATAGCCATCGACATACACTTCCGTCAATCGATCGCGAGTATTTTCGAAGGCCGCTTTTAGTTCGCCCGCCCGAAGACCGGTCCAATGGACGAGATCTCGAAATGTTGCGGGCCCGTAGGACGAGAAGTACGCTTCAATGACGTCCTCGATTCGTGATGTGGACTCTCCGGGAGCCATTCCCGCGAAACGCTGGCCCGCTCCACGTCCGACTATGCACAGTCGCCGCTCGTAAGCGAGACCCATGACATCGATGCCCCAGCCGACCATGGGAAGTCCCTTGAACTGCGGTATGGCCTCGTGGATTTCCGCCCGCGTCTTTGGGCCGCTCGCCAGAAGCTCGGCGATTTCGTCGTGGGTCTTCCTCGCATCGAGACCGAGCCGACGTTGCATCCAGTTGTGATAGATCACCGAGTACCGCTCACCAACTGCGCCGAGAATCATCGCATGGTTGCTTACAGTGTGGGCGTGCAACGTATTGCGAAGACTCCAGGCCTTGACGATCGTTCCACCCGGCACGAGAGCGGCGTCATCCCAACCAGGGGTCGGATTCTGGCATCGAGCGGCAACAGCGATGCTCAGACTTTGAGCGTACTGAGTTTGAACGGCAACCATCCGATCGACGGCTTCTAGCTCGGTCGCGAACCGAGTGATGAGCCCTTGTCTCCCAAGTAGGTGGGCACGTGCTTGCTCCTGAGTCCAAAATTCCACGGCAGGGCACAGATTACCAATCGTAGCAGCGTCTGGTTGCGTGCCGAATTTGGCCTCGCCTGCCGCAGTAAACTTTGCGAGCAATGTCGAATCAGCGTTCTGCGTTCGTGAGGCGAGTTATCGCAGGTGCAAGTATCGTCGCCGGGCTTGCCGGCTGCGGCGGGGGCGGAGGCACGCACAGTCCAGGTCTTCCGGCAATTCACGCCAAGCTCATCGCGACGGGCTTCGACCAGCCAATGCAATATATTACGAGTCCTTCTGCTCCGACCCTTGCGTACGTGATCGAGCGACCGGGGCGAATTAAAGTTCTCGTAAGCGACGTAGTCCAACCGACCTCGGTCCTGGATATTTCTGGCGAGGTCCGGACGGATGGAGAGTGCGGTCTGCTTGGCATCACGTTTGACCCAAATTTTACGTCGAACCACTATTTTTATCTCCACTACAACGGGGGTGGCACTATCGAATCCCGTATCGCCAGGTTCACTATGGCGTCGGACGGCCTGAGTGCATCCAGCGAATTTGCGATTCTTTCATTTAAGCAAACCACAGAAACCAACCACAAGGGTGGCTCGCTGAACTTCGGTCCGGATGGTTTGTTGTACTTGGCATTTGGCGACGGCGGAAGTGGAAACGACCCCAACAACTACGCTCAAGACCCGACGGTTTTCTTTGGAAAAGTGCTTCGGATTGATCCCTCGGGCGATGACTTCCCTGCTGACCCGTCGCAAAACTATGCAATTCCAAGTTCAAATCCGTTCGTCGGAATGGCCGGGGTTCGTGGAGAGATTTGGGACTTCGGCGTTCGCAACCCATTCCGATGGTCGATAGATCCATTCAATGGCGCACTGATAATCGCGGACGTTGGACAGGATGCATATGAAGAGATCGACTATGAGCCGAGGGCGACCGGTCATCGGAATTACGGGTGGCGAACTCGCGAAGGGTTGCACGCCACGTCCAATACCGGGCCGACTTTTTCAACGCCGTTGACTGACCCATTTTTCGAGTATCCACATCCGCACGGTGAGGCCATCGTCGGAGGGTTTGTGTACCGAGGCTCGGCATTGGACGCAAAGACGAAGGGCCGATACTTCTATGCGGACTATGTTTCGCACCACATCGAATCGATCCCACTGAACTTGACCGGTTCGGGAGAGGCGATCGCGACAAACCTCGCTGCCTCGATCGACCACACGGCTTCGATCGAAGCAGCGCTGGCAACGACGAGTTTGAGCGGGCCTGTCTCGATCTCTCCAGATGCGCTGGGTGAGATTGTGATTTGTGACCTCAATACAGGCAACCTCATTCGGTTGGTGAAGTGAACTCCGCCTGATGTCGTCTTGGATTCCGAAGGTCGTCACGTTCGACTGCGCGTCGACACTGTTGGACGTGCGGCTGCGCGAAGATGGCGTTGTATTGGCGGCCGCGGCAGAGTTTGAGCTTCCGCTCGGCGACGAAGCCGGCGAGACGTATCGAACCCAACTCGCGAGCCGAATCGATGAGTATCGCGCCGCCGTGCAAGCTCAGGACCAAATTAGAATCGATAACTTCTGGGTCACGAGCATCGAGCACATGCTGGTGACCCACGGGGTCAACTCCGAACCGGCGGTGGCCATTTATCGTCGAGCTCGTGAAATAATCTTCGCGTTTCCATCGGCCGCTCTGTTTCCTTATGGTGATGTGGTGCCGTGCTTGATGCGACTCAGACGCCAAGGAATTAGAGTCGGCGTTGTGTCGAATTGGGATAACACTCTTGATCTGGCCCTTACCGCCACCGGCCTTGCTCCGTACGTCGATTTCTCCGTCGCGTCGCTCGTTTTCGGGCATGAAAAGCCGGACGTGCGGATATTTGAGCATGTGATCGCCATCAGCGGCGTTGGTCGGACAGAGATCGTGCACGTCGGTGACGACGAAGACGATGACTTTCACGGCGCGAGTTCGGCGGGAATTCGGAGCGTATGGTTGCGACGATCGCTTGCGATGGCGGACCTTGGAGTCAATGAGATATCTTCGCTCGACGAGTTGGAGGACACCTGGCGCGCCTGAGTGACTACAGCTACGAACTGCCGAGCGAATTGATCGCCCAGTCCCCACTGGAGGACAGAGCGGCGTCGCGCCTGTTGCATCTCGATCGAGGATCCGGCGCAGTGTCACACCGATGCTTTCGCGACATTACGTCCATTCTGAGGGCGGGAGATTTGCTTGTGCTGAACGATACTCGCGTGTCGGCGCTTAGACTTTTCGGACACCGTCCGACCGGCGGAGCGGTGGAAGTGTTGCTCTTAGGGAACTGCTTTGGCACCACTTTTGATGCGCTGATACGGCCAGCAAAGCGATTGAAGCCGGGTTCGCAGATCGAATTTGAAGGAGGACTCGTCGCGATCGTCGACGAATACAAAAACGACGGCGTACGCCGAGTTACGTTTGAGCCTTCTCCGACCTTGAGTGGCCGCTTGAGGGAGGTGGGGCTCACTCCACTGCCACCCTATATTGTCGAGCAATTGCAAGATCAGGAGCGCTATCAGACCGTGTACTCCCGACCCGAAGGAAGTGCCGCGGCCCCGACGGCGGGACTGCACTTCACGAATGTGCTGCTCTCCGAACTCGGAACGATCGGAGTTCAGACCGCAGTCGTGACTCTGCACGTAGGGATCGACACTTTTCGCCCGATCGCCGTCGATGATCTCGATCAACACGTAATGCACGGCGAGGAACTCGTGATTTCTCCGGAGACGGCGACCGCTGTAGCGGAGGCGACTGGCCGGATCGTCGCAGTGGGAACGACTTCGGTCCGGGCCCTCGAATCGTCGTCGGTGGCTCCGCGTCGACTCGACGTTGGCACTCGCACGACAAAGCTTTTCATTCAGCCTGGATACGACTGGCAGACTGTTGACGGCATGTTCACAAATTTTCATTTACCTAGAACGACGATGATGCTCATGATCTCTGCATTAGGTGGACGCGATCAGGTAATGGGGGCTTATGATGCGGCCATTGCGGAGCGATATCGATTCCTCAGCTTTGGCGATTCGATGCTGATTTTATGAAAATTTGAACCCAAAGTTAAGCGACGGTAAAGTACAATTCTCCGCTGGGGACCCCGTTGAAAACGAATAGTTTTGATCCATTAGCCTATATAGAAAGTGCCTTCCTCGACAAGCCGCGAGCCGGCGCAGTTGACAGAGCGGTAAGCGGAAATTCGAAGCAATCTGGACACTTGCAGCTGAATGGCGAGACGCAACCGACGCAAAAATTTAAGAAGACAGATATGAGCGCGCCTAGACCGCGACGCGTGCAAAATGCTGCACAAACACCGAATACGTTCGACGCCAACCTCCAGTCGATCTGGCAAAACTTGCCAAAGAACGTAGAGTTCCTCAGCAAGTTTTTTGATGACTCGGTGACGGCTAACTACTATCGAGGTGAGTTCAAAGAGACCCGCATCGACTTGATCCGACGACTTCTCGATCCCGAACTCTCACTTGAAGAGACCAGTCGGCTACTTGGAGTTTGTCCCGCCACCGTCCGGCGATACACGAATCGTGGATGGTTGACCCATCATCGAACGCAAGGTGGCCAGCGACGTTTTCGCCTGAGTAGCCTCATCAGTTTCGTCGAAGCGCACGGCCGGTTTCCGGAAGAAGTGTAGCGTGAGTCGGGCTGGGCTCCGCGTCGCGATGTTCAGCGAAAGCGCCCTTCCCGTCATAAACGGGGTGAGCATCAGCGTGGATGCCCTCGTCACGGAGTTGCGAAATCGCGGTCACTCCGTCCATCTGTTTGTGCCGCACGTCTCCGCCCATCGTGACGCAGACCCAAACACACATCGGCTGCGCAGCATCGACCTCTTCCGCACGGGTTACCCTGTCGCGATACCACCGTTCTACCGTGCTCTAAGGACCTTTCGCCGGTATGAATTTGATCTAATCCACACTCACACGCCGTTCCTACTGGGAATGGTTGGCCTGCGCTGGGCAGAATCGCATAGTCTGCCCGTCGTGTCAACGTATCACACGCTGTACGATCGCTATGCGCACTACTTTCCCTATTTACCGAAACGATACGTGCGTTTCCGCGTCGCGAAGCACACAAACTTTTACTACAACCATGTCGATGAAGTTATTACCCCTTCGGATGCGTCCCGCAAATGGTTGTTGCGCCATTCGGTGCATACGCCGACGACAGTGATTCCGACGGGAATACTGCCCACGCGGCAACTAGCCCGTGCGGACGTGCGGCAGGAACTTGGAATATCGGCGGACACCCAAGTTCTCCTTTTCGTGGGCAGGCTCGCTAAAGAGAAGAATTTGTCGATGCTGATTGACGCCGTCAAACGGGTGATGGACCAAAACGAAAACGTGCGCCTGATTCTCGTTGGTGACGGACCATTCCGGGACGAATGCTCTCGCTTGACTCGACTTCTTGGCATCGGAGACCGTGTCCGATTTGCGGGCTTTGTCGAGCGAAACGAGGTCGATCACTACTATGCGGCAGCGGATCTATTTGTCTTCGCATCAATCACAGAGACGCAGGGCTTAGTTGTCCAAGAGGCAATGACTTACGGTTTGCCAGCGATCGCCGTATCAGGCGGTGGAGCGGCCGCGAGTATAGTGCCGGGAGAAAACGGATTCGTGGTGAAAAATGAGGCGGGAGAGCTTGCCTCGGCGATCAGTCGTGTGCTTGCAGATCGCAACTTGCTTGATCGACTCGCTACAAACGCCGCACGGTGCTCGCGCGATTGGAGCATCGGCGCGATGGCGGAAAGCGTGCTGAGGGTGTATGACCGAGTGCTAACCCCATCCGCGCAAGAAACCGGACGTTACTCCATTACGGTTTGAATTGCCGCGATAACCTGAGAAACATCGGGAAGGGCTGCGTATTCGTAGATCGGGTTGTAGCCGATGTGTACGTCATCGCGGGCCACGAGCTGAGGCGGAGACAAGAACAAATTCCACCGCTCTGGCACACGCGTCATTTCTGCGATGACGGTCTGACCGAAGCCTCCGGTGTGGTTATCCTCGTGTACTACGATCAAGCGTCCAGTTTTTGCCAAGGACGTTGTAATCGTTTCGTAGTCACAGGGCACGATGCTGCGCAAGTCAATAATTTCGATCGACGCGTCGGTCGCCTTCGCTGCTTCTTCGGCGAGTTCGATGCAGTTGCCCCAAGTGACAATGGTGACATCGTCACCTGACTGAACGATGCGGGCCTTGCCAAACGGCACTGGTTCGACCTTTGGAACTTCGCGGTGCATCCGGAAGATATGCTTAGGCACGAGAATGAAGCATGGGTCGCTGCTGGCCATAGCAGTCCAAAACAGACCTGCGGCGTCTTCTGGCGTGGACGGTATCGCCACTTTCAGGCCAGGAGTGTGGGCAAGCAGAGCCTCATTGCTATGGCTGTGCCACAGAGATCCGCCGGGCAGATACGCGCCGTACGGGGCGTAGATGACGAGCGGACATTGCCAATCTCCGAAGGACCGCCACCTTAGTGTCGACATGTTGGTCGTGATTTGATTCCAACCAGGTGCGATGAAGTCGATGAACTGTAGCTCAAACACGGGCTTGAGGCCGTACGCCGCCATTCCCACTGCGACACCCATGATCGTGGCTTCGGCGAGCGGTGAGTTGAAAACCTGACGTGGGAAGCTTTCGCTCAACCCTTTGGTGATGCCAAAAACGCCGCCTTTCGGATCCTCGATATCCTCACCGAAAAAGATGACCTTTGGATCGTTCTCGAGGGCTTTGCGGAACGTCGTGTTGATCGCGGAGACCATCGTTGACTTTTGCCCAGCGGCGATCGGAGGCGATGCGAGAACTTCGGTCGTCCCCCAACATTCGGTGAGAGTGTCGGACGGTTTCGGGTCTTCTTCGTGCTCGGCACGGAGATAATCCTCATCGACTATTTTTGCGACTTCGGCCTGGATGCGAGCCCACTCCGCCTCATCAAGTTCATTCGCGGCGATCATTTGCTGGGCAAGCAAGCGAATTGGGTCTCGCGCGGTCATCGACTCGATATCGTCGAGCGCCCGATAGACGCGATGGTCATCGCTTGATGTGTGCGAGGCGAGGCGATCTATGTCCGCCCAGATGATCGTCGGACCGTTCCCCGTTCGTGCTTTGTCGGCGGCGGTTGCAAACGTTTCGTAGACGATGTCCGGGTGCCGACCGTCGATTTTGACGTAGGCGTCTCGGTTAAGCATGTCCAGATGGAACGGCAAGAATTTTTCGGTCGGCGTGGAGATGCCGTACTTGTTGTCCTCAATTAGGAAGACGACCGGCAAACTCTCCTGCTCAGCAAAGGCCCAAGCCTCGAAGAATTCACCTTGGCGCGAGGCCGCGTCGCCCACCGTCGCCAAACAGAGTGAGTCCTGACCCTCTAATTTCATCGCCCACGCCGTTCCGCAAGCAGGTAACAGAGCGCCACCGGTCGGGGTGCACACCGAGAAAACATTTAAGGCTCGGCTACTGTAGTGGCCGGGCATCTGACGTCCACCCGACGAACTCGACTTCTTCGCGAAATATGCGAGGGCAAGCTCGTAGTTTGTCATGCCGCGAGCGAGCATCAGCGCCCGATCACGATAGTAAGGAAAGAGGTAATCGTCTGACCGCAGTTGAGTCGCTATGACGCCCAATGCCTCGTGGCCCATGCCGGAAACTTGGAACCAGCCTTTGCTCTGCCTGAGCAGAATGCCTTCGCGCCGGTCGCCCTCGCGGCTGAGGGACATGAGCTTCAGAAAATCGATCTTTGAGTAGGCTTTGCTCGCTTGGATGGCGGACATTTAGTTCCCTTTGTTTCCTCGTTGAAACAGCGCTGTCTCGGCGGGAAACAGCAATGAGATTATACCGGCGCGACCCTTTTGCGGACCACGTTGTCGAGTACGGTATCGTTGCATCAATGCCCGAGGAATTCGACCAAGACGCGGACGGTGAACTTTCTAAACCGCCATCCTTCTTTCCGACGGACATCGGAAAAGAGAGCGATGTGCTCGTCGAAGTGGAGTTGCAGGGAGTTTTTCAGGCTATGCAATCTAATCAACAGCAGCCTTTTCTTGTGCTTTCGGACGGGGAACGGCGCGTCGATATCGTGGTCGGGCATTTCGAGGCGCACGCAATCACTCGCGTGGCGGAAGGAATAATCCCTGAACGACCGTATACCCACGACCTATTGAAGACGGTTATGGAAAAGCTCGGTGCGAAAGTTCACTCGGTGGTGATCGATGACATGTGGAACGACATCTACTACGCGAAACTCTATTTACGCGTTGATGATCAAGAGATCGAGATCGATGCGAGGCCGAGCGATGCGGTGGCGATGGCGATCCGATATGAAGCGCCGATATACATTTCTGAGCGCCTACTCGGGGCCTGACGCTGTAAGAACCCTGCGAATGCAGGTTTGGAACTCGACCAACGCAGAGCGACAACGTCTCAAATATCTGTAGAGATGAGGGTTCAAAGCGTCCGTCACGCAGGATAATGCCCCTCGTCGCTTTCCGACGAGGGGCATTATTGATTTAGCCTGTGCAGCCGTCGGTATCGGGAGCGATGGAACTCTTCGGTGAGACGAGAATATCGAATGAAGAATTGAGGTACACGATGCCCGGAAGTAGGTTTGAGCTACTAACGGGTGCCCGGCAGTCGACCGAACCAGCAGCGTAGTGACGGCCGTTGTAGCCGTATACACGCCAAGACGTCGAAGGAAGCGACTCGCCATCCACCTGGAACTGTGTCGCACCGCTCGGTAGCGACGCCCGGTAGGTGCCAAAAGACGACGACGTCACCGTAGTGATGAGTCCGCCGTCCTTGTCATAGAAGCTAATGTTGGCATCCGCTACTGGCTTATTGGTGGCCTCGTCGAGAACTCTGCCAACGAGGACGGTGCCTCGTGGGGTAACGGCATATTCGGCCGAGAACATCTTGCCTTGGTAGACCGCAGTCATCACCTGGTTCGTACTCGTTACAGAATTGAATGTCGAGAACAAACCTGAGTTCGCGGCAAGCGAGCCGTAAAGGCTCGTGCTGTCGGTTGACACCCATCGGTCGGGGTCAAGCACGTATCGCGTGCCGTCGGCAGTGTACGCCGCGAGTTGGAACGTGAACTCCATACTCGTCTCGAAGTTTCTCGGGTCCTGAACTTCTAGGTTGCCAGAGGTATCGGTAAGGGGAATACCTGTACGCGAAACCACGGATTCGACGCGAGGTCCCTTCACGAAGGTCAAGCCAGAAACGGGAACGACGACGTTACCGCCACCCGCACAACCGGCCAGAGCAAGACCCACGGAAACGACCGCGAGCAACTGAACGTGCTTCATCGTGGTTATTATGCCAAGAACGGAGCGATATGTGAAGTGATTTGTGAGCAAACGCATGATGTTAGTTGATTTGTGAACGTTATCCGAAGCAGCCGGTGGGCGGCGGAGGTGGCGAACCGGCACCAAACAAGGCGGGCACAATGTCACCCATCGTGTTATTTCCAATCACGAGGGCCGGCGTCGGCGCCAGACAACTCGGGCTGTTCGCGGTGTAGTCGAAGTCACCAAAGCCAAATTGGCGATAATATTTATTGAATCCGTCGGTGCCAACGGGATCGGCTTCATCTAGGTCAATCGTGAAGCGATTGACGGAGGTAGGGACTCCGATCCGGAAAGTACCATCCGACACAGTGTGGGTTGAGCGAATTAGGGTGACGCCGCTGTAGAACTTGACTTTTACAAAGTAAATTCCAGTGCCGAACGTGTTTCTCACGCGACCGGTAACGATCGCGCCGCCCGCCGGTACCGATGCGAGATTCGCGTCGCCAGAGTATTTAGCGGTTAGTCCGGTCACCTTAAACGTGCTGCCTGCGGTATCGGTATGGACGGTCAAGGTTGACCCAGCAATAGATATCTGCGAAGCGCTCGCAGAGGTGCCAAACGTCGCGCCCGGGATTGTTTTCTTTGCCAAGGACGAGTCAAAGCCAACTAGTTTCAGGTCGACCACGTCGCCCGCAATGAGACTACCGAGGTCAACTGCTTTGCCGTTGCTGTGGAGGTTTCCCTCGACACGAACAAAAGTTAAGTCCCCGGTAGTGCTTGCTGTCGCGCTGGTTCCGGTTGAACCGCCACCACAGCCAGACAGCGATGCCGAGGAGAGCACGACTACCGCTAACATGACGGCGACAGCGACGCAGGCAAATAGGCTTTTCACGATTTGTTTTGGATTCCTTGTGCCGCGGGCGTCAAGGCTAATTTAGGCACCGCGTACTTCCTTTGACGTAAAACTATGGGGTAAGAGTTCGCTTAATGCGTAACTGGACCGAGCGCCCGATTCACTTTGGACGACCACGGTCAGCGCTGAGTCGCCAAATTCGGCCAGAGTTTGGAGGCACATCCCGCACGGCGTTCCTCCGTCTTTTGTGGCGATTGCGATGGCAGCGACGCGCCGAGGGCCTTCGCTTACCATCTTTGTGATCGCTACTCTCTCGGCGCAAATGGACAGGCCATAGCTAATGTTTTCGACGTTGCAACCGGTCCAAACTGAATTATCGTCTGCGAGCACAGCAGCGCCGACGGTATATCCGCTGTACGGCGAATAACTTCGCTCTCGGATCGCGAACGCGGCGGCGACAAGATCGTCAATATTCATTCGAAGCTTGCGATGGTGACACCATCTCCTCCTTCCGTCGCATCGCCTAGACGAAAGGCGTGCACGTTTTTATTCTTGCGCAGGAAGTCTTGAGTGAGCTTACGAAGCACGCCCGTACCCTTGCCATGTACGATTCTGACCTTCGGAAGCCCGGCAAGAAGGGCGTCATCGATAAACTTTTCCAACTCCAGAAGTGCGTCTTCGGCGCGCATCATTCGCAAAGTGATTTCATTGGCGGCAGACATCGCCCGTTGAAGGCGCACATTCGGTCGCGCTTTGATCGTCGCAACAACCGGAACAGGGGTGAGGTCGCGCACGGCAACTTTGATTCGCAAGTTTCCGGCCTGTACAAGCACTTGTGCTCCCTTAGGCTCCTCGAGAACGGTGCCAGGCTGCGAATATCCTTGGAGCCGCACGGCCATTCCTTTGGTGATCTTGTGGGCGTCGTCGTCCTCCTGAATACGCGGCGCATACGCAGCCGCGAACTCACTTCCACGAGCTTGGACACCCTGCAATCCGCCGCGGACTCGGTCGCGAACTGCCGGATCGTTGGGGCGCAAACGCACTTCCTCGAATAGTTGTTCCGCTTCCAAACGCAATTGACGCAGCGTGGATTCGATCGCTTCGTGGGCTCGATCGTGGACGGTCGAGCGAATCTGATCGGCCTCGGCTAGCTTTCTCTTTGCCCGATCCTCGGCCTTCTTGAGTTCATCTGTCCGCCGATCGGCTTCGCTTTGGGCCGCGCGAGCTTGCTTTTGCGAAGTTTCTAGCCGCTCAAGCATGTCCGACATTTCCTGCTTGTCAGCGCCGAGATCTGCTTTCGCGGCCTCGACAACATTCTTTGGTATGCCATATCGCTCCGCGATGCGAAGCGCGTGACTTGCTCCCGCGGCGCCCACGATCAGTCTGTATGTTGGTTTTAGTGACTTGGTGTCGAATTCCATCGCCGCATTTTCAAACCCTTCCGTTCGATATGCGAACTCCTTCAGTTCGCCATAGTGCGTACTGGCAAGGAGGGTCGCGCCGCGAGAGTGCATTTCGATGAGAATCGCCTTCGCAAGCGATGCACCCTCTGCGGGATCTGTGCCTGCACCGATTTCATCAAAGAGCACAAGCGCACCGGGCTTCAGCCAGCGCAACGCGTCTGCAATATTTTTGAGATGGCCGCTGAAAGTCGAAAGCGATTGCTCCAGGCTCTGCTCATCACCGATGTCCGCCCATATCTGTGAGAAGACACCGAGTTTCGCTTGCACGGTCGGCACGGGGATGCCGGCTTGGGCCATGGCGACGAAAAGCCCAACCGCCTTTATCGCGACGGTCTTTCCGCCCGTGTTCGGTCCAGTAATGAGCACGCTGTGACCCTTGCCGACGCGAATGTCAACAGGAATGACGATCTCTGCGGCAAGCAGGGGATGGCGGCCACGCTGCACTTCGATGCACGGATAATTCAGCCGATCCGGAATCGTGCCTTTTGTGTCATATCCGTATCGAGCTTTGGCAAAGTGAAGATCGACAGTACTGATCGTTTCCAATGATCCACCCAAAGGTTCGGCCACCTTGGAGACCCTTGCGCTGAGAACGGTCAAGATCCGTAACTCTTCGATTCGCTCTGCGGACTCGATCTCCCGAATTTGGTTGGCGATCTGGACGATTTCTTCCGGCTCCACAAAGATCGTCTGGCCCGAAGCGCTCGAGTCGTGAACGATTCCGCGAATCTTTCCGCGATTCTCGGCCTTGAGCGGAATGACATACCGGCCGTCTCGAACGGTGTAGATCGGATCACTTAGTAGGTCGCGCGATTTTCCGGTCGTGTAGCTCTGAATGCGTTCCAAAATCCGGCTCGTAGCGGCTTTCTTCTTTTGCCGGAGCCCTAAAAGCACCGGGGAGGCATCATCTCTTAGCTCTCCGGAGCCATCGAGCGCATCTCCCAAGGATCGTTCGAGGTCCTTTTCTTCGATTAAGCTCTCAGCGTAGGCACCGAGCTTAGGATAGTCTCCTCGCTTGGGGGTCAGAAACGCCCTGAGGTTGCGAGACGTGCTGAGCAGGTCAAGCACGGAAACCAATTCTTTGCCGCCGAGCACACCGCCCTTGGAGACTCTTTTTAGCGGGTCGCGAATATCGCGGGCTGCGCCCAACCCTGGCACTTGGTGACGCCCGAGGGCGTCCATCGCCTCGGTGGTTGTATTGAGCAACTCCCACACCTCATCGGTCGAAAACTTCGGAGTGAGGTCGCCAGCTGATGCAGCACCGAGTGACGTCTCGCAGCGGGAAGCGAGACGCTGTTTGATTTGGGCAAACTCAAGCACATTCAGGGCGTGCATCGGTGGAACCTATTATGAAGCGATAGCGCAGAATAGGATTATGTTGACGGTAGTCGCGGCGCTCAGCCTTTCGCTCATTCCCACAGACGATATTTGGGTGTACTCACATGCAGGCGATCCGCAATCGGATGTCTACCTTCGGGTTTGGGGTGCGGACGGCGTCGCCGTTCCAGCCAAGACCGACGATATCGAGAATTTCGGATTCTCGTATTTGAAGTTTGATCTTTCACCGATCCCTGCCGGAGCGAAATTAATATCGGCGAAGCTGATCTTGACGCACATCGCAAAGGCCGGATTTACGGCGGATCTCTCCAAGAAGCTGCCTTTGGAAGCGCGAGCGTTGTCCGCCGAGTTCAAAGAGAAGACTTGGACGTACGATCTCGCATCCAAATTGAGGCCCGGCGAACTCTACGGGACGGCGGCGCTCAAGCCACCAGCGGAAGAAAAGGAGTTTGCCGTAGAGTTGAAGCTGGACAAAGAAGCATTTCTGAAGGACTTCAAGTCGGCGAAGAAGGTATTTGCGATCGCGCTTACGACAAAGCTGAGTCCGGCGGAAGGTGGACAATCGACGATCTACAAGTTCTTTTCGAAGGACTATACGAACGCCGCGTTCAAGCCCAAATTAAAACTCGAATTCGAGGACTGAGGCAATCTCAGAAGGGATATCTGAGGTTCCAAATCGGCAATTTGCTATTTTACAAAGAGGCGATTACCGAGAGCGTCAACGATCACCATGAGGACCATGAACGCGATTCCCGTACCAAGGGTGATACGTGAGATGATATCGTCGAACGAGGCTTTACCCTTATAGCTCGTGCGGATCGAGCCACTGCCCGACATCGCGTCACCTTTACCGGTCAAGAACACGAGGCCGGAAAACACGATGGATACGATCACACCGAGAACCAGAAAGAGATTGTAAAACGTGTTCATGGGAAGGGAGTTGATTCAGTTTACCTTTGAATCATTAGCAATATTTACGCGCTGGACATCCAGAAAGTCGCTATTTGAATAGCTCCACGCCAAGTTTCCAGCCGGTCGCCATCTCCAAAAGCAGGACCAAGAAGTAACAAAGGGTGCTGCCAAGCATCACGTGCAGTGCGTCGCTGTGCCAAATTCGGCCGAATATGGTTGGGGTCGCAACCCCATAGCTTGAGTGACGCTCAAGCAGCTCGTGAGCCGCCTTGAGGCCCGAGTTGAGTTGCTTCGCGTTCGGAGTCCGTGTTGTCAAAAATTGCTGTAGAAAATTGCCGATCGGCTTCCAAAGCACAGCGGTTGTGATAACCGCGACGAGGAGTCGAAGCTTCTCATCTTGGGTGTAGTTCCAGCTGTACATTCCCAGAAATATCGAAGCAGCAACTGCGAGATTTGTTCCACACCTGGGGTGAACGCGAGGCATACGTCGAATCACTTCGGGCACCAGTGGTTCACCCCGCTCAAGCGCATGGACGACTTGATGCTCCGCACCGTGAGTTCCCGATATTGGGAGGGCACGCATCAGAATCAGCAACATTGCAAAAGGAATCACCGCGAGCACGGTTGGGCGAATTACTTCGGGTATGGCCTCGCCAAAAGCGCTCTCTATCCGGTCTGTCATTAAGTTTCCGGTGAGGTACAGGCCAAACAGCGACATACCGGTTGCGACCAAGGCGAACCCTGTCGCGCCAGCGCTTGCGCTTCCGCTCGTCAGATAAACCCCGAAAGGCGTGGCCATTCCGCCTACCATGGGTGGTGGTTCAGGTTTTGCGTCCGTTGAGACAAGATCCGACGGGCTGACTACTCCAACGACGTGACCACGATCGTCCACGACGAAAAGTCCGCTTGTGCAACTCGATGAAACAAGGCGAAGAGCTTCGGCGGCCGACGCATATGGCTCGATTGAAGGGTACGCGCGCATGACGCTGCCAAGCGAAGAGTTCAGATTTACATCGTCGCCGATAATTTGGCCGAGAAGTTCTTGCGTAATCGCTCCGACGAATACTCCGTTTTCCGTAATCGGAACTGCGCCGATTGAAGCGCAACGAAGTTCCGCCGCGCCAGACACCACGCTGTCTTCGACCGCGAGACACGTGGTAGCGCGCATAAATAGCCCTACTGGCGACGCGAGCGTTCGCGATCCCTTGGTCGGTTTGGTGGCGGTCAGCACTGAATTGATTGTAACCGCATAAAGCATGCCGCCCGAGCTACCCATAATTTCTACGTGAAACGAATCGGAGTCATCACAAGCGGCGGCGACGCCCCCGGAATGAACGCGGCAGTTCGAGCCGTTGTCCGAGCGGCCCTCGCCCGAAACTGTATGGTGACCGGATTTATTCACGGGTACGACGGGCTTGTCAATAACGAAACGCGGGAACTCGACTCGCGAGCGGTAGGCGGAATCATCGATCGCGGCGGCACTATTTTGCGCACGGCGCGCAGCAAAGAGTTCATGACCCCAGAGGGTCGACAAAAAGCAGTGCGGACATTGAAGGCGCACGGCTGCGAGGGTCTCGTCGTAATCGGAGGCGATGGTTCGCTCACGGGCGCGTTGAAGCTCCACGAGGAGTTTGAGTATCCGGTCTTTGGTGTACCCGGCTCGATCGACAACGACATTTCTGGAACCGACTATTCGATCGGTTTTGATACCGCCGTGAATACCGCAGTTGAGGCAATCGACCGGCTTCGCGACACGGCGTACTCGCACGACAGAGTGTTCGTCATCGAGGTGATGGGCCGTCGTAATGGCTTCATTGCGGTTGAGGCGGCGATCGCCGGCGGCGCGGAGGCGGTCTTAATTCCTGAGCAGGCCTTCTCGATTCCGGACATTTGTGAGTCGCTCCGGCACGCAGCCGTGCGCGGCAAAAAGAGCAATATCATCATTGTTGCGGAGGGAGCAGCGAAGGCCACCGACGTCATGGAGCAAATTGAGGCGGGAACCGGGTGCGAAACGCGGTGCGTGATTCTCGGGCATATGCAGCGAGGCGGTAGTCCGACCGCGTTCGACCGGGTGTTGGCGTTGCGCCTAGGCGCGTTCGCCACGAATCGATTGCTCAGTGGTTTTCGAGGTGAAATGGCGGGCGTCGACGGAAACAATCTGGTTTCGGTGCCGATCAGTTACGTCTTGAGCACGGAACGAGTGGTTGATCCGGAAAAGTTGTTGCTCGCCGAAGCGATGTGTTGATTTGGCCGGCGGCTGCGGGCATCAAGATGGACTTTGGCAGCCTGATAATCTACGAAACCTCAGGGTTTGCGAGAGCGGAGACGGAGTTTGGACGTCGTAACCCGCGTTCGAGCAGGAACTCTTGGTCGCTCTTGTAATTCAGTTGGCTGGGTCGAGGCGGCAGCGAGATCAAATGGCATTGGTGGCAGTCCATTCAGGACTGGAACGAGGTGGGCATTTCGCACCAGGGTAGCCGCTTCGCTTCGACTTCGCTCATTTCCCTTCGGCGGGGTCGCCGCTTCGCTTCGACTTTATTAGGCGAGCCCTTCAGGCTTGAATGCGTCGGTTGTTCACGCCGACCAAAATCGAGCGATGTCCGCCATCACATGGTATCCAGCCTCCTCTTTGTAACCCCCATCCTGGCGGGTAAAAGCCGACATTCTCCGCACTCAAAATCTGATGACTGACCTCACCCCGGCGCACAAACCGCGCCGACCCTCTCTAACACGCAGACTGCGCTCCACGCCTTCCTTACGGGTTCACGGTGACGGTAACGGTGACGGTTTTCGTGCCTCGCGTGACTTTGACGGGGACGGTCTGCTTTGCCGTCACCTTCACCGAGGTCATCGTGAACTTCGCGGTTTTCGCTCCGGCCACAAACGTCACGGAGCCGGGAGCGGAAAGCGGTGAACCGGCGGAGATCGTCCACGTGAAGCCACTCGGAGCAGGAACGGTAATGGTTAGGGTTCCGCTCGCCGTCGCTCCGCCCTTAAAACTCGCAGGTGATACGGCAAACGTCGGCACCGGAGCAAGGATGGCAAGGCTCGCTCCCACCGTCTTGCCGTTTGCGTTAGCATAGATGCTCGCAGAGCGATCCGATGCAACTATGCTCGTAGTGACGGAGAAGCTCCCACTCGTGGCTCCTGCACTTACCTTGAGGGTGAGAGGAACGCTTGCTCCTTCTGCAGAAAGGTTGAGAGTCA
>JBBRML010000075.1:0-17770 GCA_038230855.1 Fimbriimonadales bacterium
CAATTTGGAGCCCAAAAACCGCACTGAGACAAGAATTCTCGACTACATCGCCGGTTTTCAGACGATACGAAGACTAACTATTTACAATGTCCGTAATCTCGCAGTCAAAAATGCCCCTTCTTCAGCACCCTGCTAGGCGCCGTCCAAAACACGATGGCTTTGTACCATCGCTTTCAACGTTGTGTATCGCCCCGACACTATCTCGGTTCGCTATACAGGCGTCCACGAACCAAGAAGAAAGTTGAGATTCTGGATAGGGCCGGCATTCACCTTAGGGAGGCCGAGCCGTGTCAAACCAAGCATGGTTCCAGTTTAACAATATGCTTGCGCGGAACCCAATTAAGATCGCGCAGTGGCCGCAGTGCTCGGACAGAACCTATTCAAGCACGGCCAAGCGCGGCCTAGCCGACCACGAAGTTCACGAGCTTGCCAGGCACAATGATCGTCTTTCGGACCGTCATTCCATCGAGGTAGCCCTGAATCTTAGGAAGCGCACGTGCCGCAGACTCGTGCTCCTCATTAGCTGCTCCCACCGCTAGCATCAGAGTGTCTCGCAGCTTTCCGTTGACCTGAACCGCAATCGTGACCATGTCTTCAGCGGCGAGAGCAGCATCAAATCTCGGCCACTCCGCGTTCCAAGTGAAACCGCCCTGACCCAACATCTCCCACAATTCGTCCGCCGAGTGGGGTGCCGCTGGTGACAGCAGAAGCACCAACGATTCCACCATCTCGCTCAGCGACAGTTGAAGCGCGCGCGACCGTTGAGTCGACGATTTCAACACATCGTTGACGTTGTTGACCAGAATCATCATCGAGGAAACATAGGTGTTGAATGCGAACCTATCGATATCTTCGGTCACCTTTCGAATCGTTTGGTGGGTATAGCGCCGCACCTTCCGCGCGTTGTCATCCAGTTCCTCGAAGCCCAAAATTCGCTCCCATGCTGGCTCAAACTCTGCCTTTAGCTCGTCGACTAACTTGAAAACTCGGCTCAAAAAGCGAACCTGAGCCGACATGCCGTCGTTCTTCCATTGCACGTCCGCCGTGAACGGCGCGACAAACAGCAGTTGCAGCCGCAGCGCGTCCGCGCCAAACGATTCGACCGCCTCTTCGGGAGTCACCACGTTCCCTTTCGACTTAGACATTCGAGACCAGCGGAAAATCACGTCCTCCGGCGGCATCTCCGCCGCTTCGGCGGGAGTAATCAAGATGCCGTCCTCGCCTTGGCCTAAGGTCTCACCCTCCGCCGGCTTTCGATAGGGCGTCAGACCGAGCACCTGTCCTTGATTCTGTAACCGGGCAAACGGCTCGCGTACTGAAACCAGACCCGCATCGAACAACACCTTCATCCAAAAGCGCGCGTAGAGCAGATGCATTACCGCGTGCTCCGCCCCACCAACATAACAGTCCACGGGCATCCAATAGTCCGTGGCTTCTTTGCTCCAAGCTGCTTCAAAGTTGTCTGGGTCGCAGAACCGCAAAAAATACCAAGAGGAGCACGCAAAACCGCCCATGGTATCGGTCTCACGCCGCCCCAGCCTTCCATCCAGATCCGTGACGTTTACGAAGTCGCCGATCAGGGCCAACGGTGACGTTCCATCGCCACTCGGTTCGTAGTTGTCCACTTCGGGCAGTTCCACTGGCAATTGGTTTGCCGGAACCAGCTGCAGCTCGTCGTCTTTCGTGTGGATAATCGGAATCGGACAACCCCAATATCGTTGACGCGAAATCAGCCAGTCACGCAGGCGGTACTGAATCTTGCGTTCGCCAATTCCTAAGGTTTCGACCCATAGGCCGAGTGATTCCTGCGCTTCCGGGACGGAGCGGCCGTTTTGGCTTCCGGAGTTGATGAGTGGCGCGTCCTTAGATATATACGCGGTCGGAAATTCCTTGGGGTCCTCGAGATACCGAGCGAGCGCGGCCTGCGGGTCCTCGGCCGCAACGGGAAACTGAGCAAAAAACTCTAACGGCGGCTGCTGTATCGGGATGACGTCAATCCCAAATTTGATCGCAAATTCGAGGTCTCGCTGATCGCCAGCCGGAACGGCCATGATCGCGCCCGTGCCGTACGTCGCCATCACGTAGTCCGCAATCCAGATCGGAACCGGATTCTTCGTGGCGGGATTCACCGCGTACGCTCCTGTGAACACCCCCGTTTTTTCGCGCGTATCCGAGGTGCGGTCTACTTCGCTGATCGACTTTGCTTGCTCTTGATATGCCCGAATGGCCGTGACATGCTCCGCGCCGACGAACTTCGCGATCTCCTCAATGAGCTGGTGTTCGGGTGCAAGCACGGCAAAGGTGACGCCGTAAATCGTGTCTATGCGAGTCGTGAAAACGTCAAACGCCAACGCTTTTCGGACGGGCGTCGCCGCCTCCAAGTCGTGAGATTTCGGCGTGCTGGAGTCAGAGACCTGCATGGTGAACTGCACGCCTTCACTGCGTCCGATCCAGTTTCGCTGCTGAGTTTTGATTCCTTCCGGCCAGTCAACGGTGTCCAGGTCGTCAATCAGCTGCTGTGCGTACTCCGTGATCCGGAAAAACCACTGCGGAATCCATTTCTTCTCGACTAGCGCTCCGGATCTTTCGGCGCGACCAGCAACGATTTCTTCATCCGCCAACACCGTTTTGTCAACGGGATCCCAGTTGACGCTGGCCATCTTCTGGTAGGCCAGACCACGCTTGAACAGCAATCCGAAAATCCATTGCGTCCATTTGTAGTAGCTAGGCTCGCAGCTTTTAAACGACCGACTCCAGTCAAACGAGACTCCGATCAGGTCCATCTGCCGACGGTAGGTCGCAGAGTATTGGTCGATCATCGGTGCGGGATGTGTTTTCCGCTTGATAGCTTCGTTTTCCGCGGGCAAGCCGAAGGCGTCAAAACCCATCGGGTGAAGCACGTTGTAGCCTTGCATCACCTTCATCCGGCACAGGACATCGGTCGGTACGTAATTACGGCAGTGGCCGACACTAAGGCCCGCCCCAGAAGGGTAAGGGAAGAAATCCATGCCGTAGAACTTCGGTCGGCCGGTTTCTTCGCGGGTCTTGAATAAGTCCGCTTCCTTCCATCGCGCGCGCCATTTAGCTTCAAACGACGCGGCCTCATAACGATCTGCCATACCGCATGGTACCCGTCACGAGGCGGTTGAGTCGCTTAGAGCTTGATCCAGTATTCTTCAGTTGATGGAGGCTGACGGCGCTAATTCGCGTTCTCGGCGTGTATGACTGGGTCGATCTCGGACGCAATCTGAGGACCGGTGAGCTCAGTTCGCTACGCTGCGCACATAAAGACTCAAGCTTACCAATCGCCCCAAATGAAGCCGAAGCTAGAGCACCGGTGAACATAGATCTCATATCACGAAGGGCGACCGCCGTTACATGGCCTTAACAACACTGCCGACAAGTATTGCGTTAAACCACTGGTAAATCAGAGGCGCACTTTTGAGCGTAATATAGGACTCGAAGGTGGGTCTCCTATGATCTCTCTGCTCGCACTGTTCGTCACCCAGTCAATAAGTTATACCGAAGCAGGCAAACGCCTAGCGCTGTTTATTCCCGAGTTTTCCAAGGCGATTGGACGCCCGCTCTCCGTAGGTAAGAACATCGAGGACGAAGTGATTTGCCTTCGAGTGGTGAACGACTCGAGCGATGACATCCTCGCCAAAATTGCGCTTGCGTTTGAGGCCACCTGGGTTCAAGTGGGTGGAACTCTAGTTCTCAAACGGTCCAAGGAGCAGATTCAGGAGACGAATAACCGAGAGCGTCAAGCCGCGCAGAGCAAGTTTGTGTACGCGCAGGAATTGCTTCGGGACCAGTTGAAGTCGGCAATTCCACTCACTCCTGAACGGGCGGATGCATTTGCGAGGCTATGTAACAAGGGAGAGGAACAATGGAAAGGCGTCGAGCTTCAAGTCGATCGATTCGACCCGCTCAAGCGGTTCCTGCGCCAGTTCTACACAAACCTCCCTCCGTCAATCCTCAATGAAGTTAAACGCACGAAGCGAATCATTTGGTCAAACAATCCGACGCGAATGCAACGGTCATTTCCCGGCGTGCTCAATCAACGAATACCGATGCTGACCAAAGAGCTTAACATGATGATTGCGCCGCTCTGGCGGGAATCCCATGCTGAAAACCAGCGTACATCATTCGGCTGGCGGACTCGTCATTCATATTTCAGTTTCCACGATGACGAGAAAGTCTCGTCACCACTAGCCAACATCACGGCAGTTGCAACTTTCTGGGGTCGAAGTTTTCAGGGCTTTCCCGAACTTGATCTAGAAATTTTTGACGCAAAAGGCAAAAAAGTGGCCGGGTTTTTGAGCCTTGATCCGCAGGAGGGTAAACCCGCCCTGAAACCGGACTCGGTGGAAGCTAAAACGATTCGAGGCGACGATATCTACGTCGAGGCCCGCAGCCGTTTCCACGATCAGCGTGCAATCGTTGCCGAACCTTACACACGATTTCTCAAGGAATACATTAACCGCGACCCACTCAGCTTTTTGGCGGGCAACATCCTCGTCGAGTACTCGACCAAAACAAGGCAAAACCTGGTTGCCAATCTGCCCGATGCGGCCGAAGCTTTATTCTTAGAGCTTGACAGCCCAGATTCGCCGGCCGAGTTTGAACGCAGCCTGCCGTCTTATGGGTTGAAGCGACTGCAAGTGGGAACCTGGACCATTCTTGGCCCGGCGTCGGCATCGCCGCAGCGCGCTGATCGATTGGCACTGGCTCGATACATGACAATGATTCAGGCGAGGCACTTTCTTTCGATCGAAGAGTGTGCCGACGCAAATCGCCAGTTGGGAAATGACTCTCTCGTGCACGTGGTTACGAAACTCGACAGTCCTAACGAAGAAGGTGTGGACAGCCTGCTTTACGGGAGCGTCGGCGATTTCTTCGTATCGCTCTCGGAGCAGCAGAAGCACCTTATGAAGCAGTCGATGCTCATTCGCGACCTGACCCCTGCTCAGCAGAAAATGGTCACGAGGCTGGTTTACGAAGAGCGCGATCTCAAACCCTCGAGTGCTGTGGAAGGAGTGAGCCTCCCAGAAATGTTCGACGAACCGACTCGCTCGCTTCCGGAAGGAGTTCCTTTGGAGGCGACGATAACCTTAAAGGAAACTTATGAACCGCGCATTCAACCTTTGTCGATCGTAAAAACAACTGGCAGAATGGACGAGGACGACAGTTGGGGGCTGGATACTTTTGCCTCGTTTCTGCTCCCAGAATACGATCCGCCGGAAGCCTCAGCGTATACCTTCCCCACGCTTGGTGGCTCAGGCGGAAACACTCAACGCTACGACCGCGCACGCGTGAAGGCGGCAATCCGACGAACGATCGAATTTCACGTTCAGTTCACGTCAGGTTTGTGCGCCGACGCCAAGGTCGTGGAAGAACGCAAGAACGCGCCCTTCGTCTCATATTTGGCTCTGCCGAAGAACACCCGTGACGAAATTGAACGATTGAAGAGCCTGGCCGAGCAGAAGCTCATCAAGGAAGGTTGGAAGCGAAAAGTCCAGCCACCTCAGTTGTAGCCGTCCGCTCAGCCCGTCGCGAGCGTAGTGCCTTGACCAAACCGTGCGCCGGGTCGAAGGCCAACAAGGGCCCGGGGACATTTTCGAGCTGCCGGCCACGCTGACTAGAGCTTGATCCAAGAACGCGTTTCGTGGCTTCGCTCGACGGCATCAAGAACCCGCTGGTTCTCGTACCCATCCACAAAATCTGGCTCGATTCGCGTTCCGTTCGCCATGTTCGTAAACGCATCCGCCAATAGATTGATAAACGTGTGCTCGTACCCGATGATGTGTCCAACCGGCCAGAAATGCCCGGCGTACGCGTGACTGGAATCAGTCGCTTGAATCAGCCGAAATCCCTTCTGATCAACCGCATCACCTTCGTTGTAATACTCGAGCTCATTCATTCGCTCAAGGTTGAACACAACGGAACCCTTGCTTCCGTTGATCTCAAAGCGGTTGTAGTTCTTGCGTCCTACCGCGAACCTGCTCGCCTCAAATGTCCCTAGCGCTCCGTTTTTGAATTTTGCTAAGAACATCGCGGCGTCGTCGACTGTGACATCGCCCATTTGAGTGCTCGCCTTGGCGCCAAGGTTGGCGTCGATCTCACCTGCGATGGGCCGCTGCTTGATGAACGTGTGCAGCATGCCGACAACCTCGTCGAACTCACCCAACAGATGCCGACCGAGATCGATGATGTGCGCGTTGATGTCGCCGTGCGTGCCGCTTCCGGCGATCTCCTTTTGCAGTCGCCACACGAGCGGAAAGTTTGGGTCAGCGATCCAATCCTGAAGGTACGTCGCCCGCATGTGATAGATCGTGCCCAGCGTGCCATCGGAAACCATTTTCTTTGCAAGGGCAACCGCAGGCGCTTTTCGATAGTTGTGAAAGACCGCATGAGGCACTCCAGCAAATTGGATTGCCTTGAGCATCGCCTCGGCTTCAGCGAGCGTATTGCCAATGGGCTTTTCGCAGAAAACGGCCTTACCCGCCTGCGCCGCCGCGATAGCAATTTCGGCGTGGGTGTTGCCAGGTGTCGAAATATCGATCACGTCTATTTCCGGATTACTGACAACCTTGCGCCAGTCCGTTTCGACATTGTCCCAACCGAAGTTTTCGGCGGCCTTGCGCACGTTTGCTTCATTCCTACCGCAAATCGTGTGCATTACAACCTCCACGGGCAGGTCGAAGAACCGCCCAACTTGACGATAGGCGTTGCTGTGAGCCTTGCCCATGAACTGGTAACCGATGAGACCAACGTTAACGCGCTTCTTTGCCATGACTGAAACCTACCGGCATTCTGCCCACAAATGCCACCCGCCGTCAACTGATAGCACCAGTCGCCGCGGTTAGGGCCGTCGAACGCGGTAGAACAAGGCATGAGCTTCGCCATCAAAGTTAAAAAGCCCGTCAACCTTGGGGACATTCCGACAAATTCGAATGGGGGATTGACTGAAGACGTTGCCCGGTTGAGAACGAGCAAACTTGGAGAAGAGTTGGCTGAGCTGCAATCGCTGATGTACGCCGCTGGCACCCATTCTTTACTCGTGATCCTGCAGGCGCGCGACACTGGCGGTAAGGACGGCACGATTCGGAATCTCAGCCGAAACATGAATGTTCAGAGCGTTCATGTCAAGAGTTTCAAAGTGCCGACCACTGAGGAGGCGGGTCACGATTTTCTCTGGCGTGCTCATCCCCACGCGCCCGTTCTCGGTTCCGTGTCGATATTCAACCGCTCATATTATGAAGACGTCATTGTGGTCCGTGTTCACGATTTGGTGCCTAAACATATATGGAAGGCTCGCTTCGAGCAAATCAACGCGTTCGAAAGCCTACTGGATGCGAGCAACACGATAATCTTGAAACTCTGCCTCCATATCTCGAAGGATGAGCAAGCGGAGCGGCTCAAAGCACGCGAGCTAGACGACACGAAGGCTTGGAAACTGAGCGTCGGCGACTGGGAGGAGCGCGCTTTGTGGGACGAGTACACGAAGGCGTATTCTGATGCGCTGTCCGAATGCAGTCCGAAACACGCCCGGTGGCATGTCGTGCCCGCCGACCACAAATGGTTCCGCGACCTTGCCGTTACCGATGCTATTGTCAAGACGTTGCGTCCATACCGCGACGACTGGGAGGCGGTTCTGAAAGCAATGGGTGAGAAGGCGCGCGGCGAGCTCGACGCCTTTCACGCAACCGAAGGCTAAGGTGCGGTCGAAATTCGCGCCGAAATGGCCGCTCGGGTGGCTGCGATTGCCGCCCAATTGTCACCCGAGCCCCCATTCACCGCGACGTATGGACCTGGAAATTTATACGAGGCCGCAATATCCAGACACGCTCCAAAATCGTCCATATCGATTTCAATACCTTCCTTGAATTCGCACTTTGCGTGAGATGTCTCTGCCCGGCTAAAGATCTTGGGCAAATCCTCGAATTTACGTGGTGACGGCCAGTTGCCGAAATCCGCACACAGACCCACGCGACCGCCGAGCAAATCTAGCATTTGGTTCACCGCTGCCGGCGTTTTGAGTAGGTCAAACCAATTCTCAATCGTCACGCGAATGCTCGACGATTGCGCGGCAAATTTACTCAGATGGTCCGCCGACCGGGCGAAGGCCTCCGGGGTGTTCGGCTGCTTTCCGGCGATCACTCGTGCTCGCTCCGCGCCGAGGGACTCTGCGACGTCTATCCAGCCAGATATCCAACGCGCATCCCGGGCATGGTGGTCCGCGTGGCTTATGTCGCCATCGTCAATCAAAAGGGTTTGCAGCACTACTTCGGCATCGGCGAACGACGCCCGAAGCTCCGCGAGATAGCCAGCGTCACGCCGTGGAATGTGGAAATGACAAAGCTCCAGGCGTTGGTAGCCGCGCGAGCGCATCTGGCTCGCAAGCTCCAAGAGATCAAACTCCGGCTTTCCGAATCGGTCCTCGACGGGGCCCGATCCATCGAGGTCGTATTTGTGCATCGTGCCAATTGTCTGGTGCAGAGCCCATGAAGAAACCGCGAAAATCATGACTCCATTCTGCACAGATTTTTACGCTGACTCGAACGCGCTGACGACGGTACTGGCACATTCACTGGGTTACCATCGGGGCCCAGCGTTGACTCGCGCGAGTTACCGACAATCCAAGCGTGGCTGAAGCTAATCCAAGTGCGATTGTATACAAAGTAGTGGGCGGTGCGGCCGTTGCCGCCATTCTTCTCGTAGCGACCATGGACGGGAAGAATCAAAAGGTGGCGCACCTGCCGCTGGGCATCGGCGAAGTGCACGGCTTCAGCAGTAATACGCCCTTGAAGCGAGCGTTTGCTGCCAACAAACCAATGGGCGGCAAGCGCCATTGGGAAGATAGGCCAGTCGGCATCTATTACGACTCGACCGGCCCCTATAGCTATCTCGGCGACCTGTACAGCCGCCAGATTGAAGAGCTTTTGACTCACTTCTCGGTCCGCGCCGAGCGAATTCCGGTGGAGGATTACCATGCTGGTGACCTCGACAAAGCGTACGCTAACTTCTACCTCGGCGTCCTGTACGGGAATCCTTTGCCCGCGGCATTCAAGGCCGACGCGCAGACCACAGTTCAGCCCCTATGCTGGATGGGCTACAACCTTTGGCAGGTCGCTTGGAACGCGAACAACACCGAAAACACGGCCTTTTCCGCGAAGACGGGCTTTCGCTTCCTGACAATCGATACTTTGGGATATCCGACAGTTTCGTATAAGGGCGTTGACCTAATACACGAACAATTCGATCCTTCTGAAGGCAAGATTGAAATTCTCGACGCGACTAAGGCCAAAGCAGTCGCGGTGAGCAAGCGCAGCGATGGCCTAAGCATTCCGTATATCACGCGGGCCGGGTCGCTGTGGTACATCGCCGACAATCCCCTTAGCTACGTATCTTGGAAGAAGAATTCCGACAAGGTCCTTGCGTTTTACGACGTGATGCACGACGTACTCGGATCGAAAGCGGGAGAAGACCACCGTGCTGTGCTTCGAATCGAGGATGTTAGCGCAATCGTGCCTCCCGCAACTCTGATCGCACTTGCCGACGTGCTGAGCGCGGAAAACATTCCTTACGTCGTTTGCGTGATTCCCAGCTACCGAAATTACGAGGATAAGTCGACAAATGGCACGCGGATCGATCTTGATGACGCACCCGAGTTCGTCAAAGCCCTGAAGTACATGGACAGGCACGGTGCCCAAATCCTGATGCACGGCTGGACGCACCAGTACTCAACTGTCGCAAACCCGTACAGCAGCGAGAGCGCCACTGACTACGAATTCTTTCGGGTGCAACTCGCCCCAACCGGCGTCGAGGTTCCGCAGGGGCCAATCCCTGAAGACTCGTCATCGTGGGCCGGAGACCGATTGGATCTCGGAATGAAGTCCCTGCGAAAGGCAGGATTCGAGCCCAAAGGCTGGGTTACGCCGCACTATATCGCGTCTCCGACAGACTACGCCGAGTTCGCAAAGCGGTTTGACTACGCCATCTGCCGCCCCCTCACCTACGCAACGGGAGTCGACGGCAAGCAGTATTTCGTCCAGTTACTCTCGCCTTGGGTCACTACCGATATGTTCGGTCTGAAGCACATTCCCGAGACGATCGGATACGTCGATCCCACGGGCTATGCGGGCATTCCTCCACGCTTGCCGAACGATGTCGTAGGATATGCGCACGCCAACAAAGTTGTTCGCGATGGCTGGGCTGGATGCTATTTCCACTGGTTCCTCGATCCATCGATGCTCCGCGACTTGGTGCGCGGAGTGAAGGCAGAGGGCTACCGGTTTGTAAATCCGCGCGCAAATACAAAGTAGCACTCTGCGCTAGATTGGCCGTAAGCCGGCTTCAATCTCCGCTCGTCGTGATTCCAGAAATGGGGGAAGTGCCAATGCTTCCCCCAGTGTCCCTTCATCTTCGTCCGATGCCATGCCGGGGCCATCCGTCGCGAGCTCAAACAGAATTCCGCCCGGTTCGCGGAAATACAAACTGTGGAAGTAAAAGCGGTCGATGAACCCGGAAGTCTTGAGCCCGGTCGCCTCAATTTTTTCTTGGAACGCCCGCAGGGCATCGTCGTCATGAACGCGAAAAGCGACGTGATGGATCCCTCCTCCGCCAACCTTTCCAAAACCGGCGGCCGGGTCAACGACTCTGATCTCACCGAACGAATCTGGACCGTACACCTGATAGACTCCGCGGTCTGCTTCCTGGAAGCCTAGCAACTCCTTGAGCACCCGCACGGTCGAGTCCGGGCGCGCACTGTCAAGTTCGACAGCAAGAATTCCCCGCAGGTTGTGCTCTGCCGGCACCGTCTGCGTCCACGGAACATGCACGTGCGGAGTCCGACCATCGACAACGATCTCGAGCATCAACCCTTCCGGGTCCGAAAACTGAACGCAATCGCGGCCCATCGAATCAACCGTATCCTCACAAACGCATCCCGCCGCCTCCAGCCGAGCGTGCCACCATGCAATGGAGCCTGCGTCCGAGACCCGAAACGTGATCAGGGTCGCCGTACCCATGCCCGCCGCTGTGTAGCCTGCCTTTGGCCAGTCGAAAAACGTGAGGTCAGAACCAGGCGTCGCGGCTCCGTCTGCGTAAAAGAGGTGGTATGCGGAAACATCGTCCTGGTTGACGCTCTTCTTCACGAGGCGCAAGCCGAGCACATCCGTATAGAACCGATGGTTTTGGCTCACCTCGGACGTGACGGCGGTGACATGGTGAATTCCGTGTACTTGCATGAAAGTTCTTGACGACCAGACGGGGGGCAAGCGTGCCCGAAGCCACGCTGTTCAACGAACCGATCTCGGGCTGAATTCTACCGGTGCTTGCGCTTGACATCCGCCTCCTGATTGCGGAATACTATCGGATTGTCTGTGGGCGTGCGCGTTCACGGTGCATCACATTCTGGGAGGCTGGTCACGTTCGAATAGAACTAAGACAAATTCAGGCACGGAAACGAACGAGCCTGTGACGCGTTTACCCCTCGTGTGATGCGGTGGGGTTTTTTGTTGTCTTGAAGACGATGAACGGCCCAGATTAGATGCAACAAAAGGAAATTAGAGGATTGAATGCCAACCGTTAATCAATTGGTACGCAAGGGGCGAAGCGCTCCTAAGGTGAAGTCGAAGTCTCCGGCCCTGAAGAGTAACCCCTTCAGGCGCGGCGTCTGTACGGTCGTTCGGACCATGACGCCCAAGAAGCCGAACTCGGCACTTCGAAAAACCGCGCGTGTTCGATTGACGAATGGCATCGAAGTCACCGCCTACATCCCTGGTGAAGGCCACAACCTGCAGGAGCACTCAGTCGTCCTCGTTCGTGGTGGTCGCGTAAAGGACCTACCCGGTGTCCGCTACCACATCGTTCGCGGAACACAGCAGACGGCTGGTACCTCTAAACGAATGCAGGGCCGTTCGAAGTACGGGACGAAGCGTCCGAAGCCAGGCGCCGCCGTCGCCAAGAAGAAGTAAGGATTTAAGATGCCGAGAAAAGGACCCCCAGTAAAGCGCGTTACGATTCCTGATCCCGTTTACGGATCAGAAATGATCACCCGATTCATCAATCGAATGATGATGGACGGCAAGAAGGTCACCGCCGAGAAGATTTTTTACGGTGCGATGGCGATCTGCGAAGAGAAAGCAGGCGTACCGGCGCTCGAAGTGTTCGAGAAAGCACTGCACAACGCAATGCCCGCGACCGAAGTGCGACCCCGTCGTGTCGGCGGTCAAACGTATCAGGTTCCGATGGACGTTCGACCGGACCGCAAACGCACCCTCGCTCTGCGTTGGTTGGTAAATGCCGCGCGAAACCGGTCCGGCAAAACCATGACAGAAAAGCTTGCAAATGAACTTCTGGATGCCTTTAACGGCACCGGAACGACGATCAAGAAACGAGAGGACACCCACAGAATGGCGGAGGCTAACAAGGCCTTCGCCCACTATAGATTCTAAGGAAAGAAAACCCATGCCCCGCAGCCATCCCCTATCACTAGTCCGCAACATTGGAATTGCCGCTCATATCGACGCGGGCAAAACCACGACCACGGAACGAATCCTGTACTACACAGGTAAGAGCCACAAAATAGGTGAGGTGCACGATGGCGCGGCAACCATGGACTGGATGGAGCAGGAGCAAGAGCGTGGAATCACGATCACTTCTGCGGCAACATCCTGCTTCTGGTCCGGATCGAACGGCGATAAGCCCGAACACAAAATCAATATCATTGATACGCCCGGTCACGTTGACTTCACCGTTGAAGTCGAGCGATCGCTGCGTGTTCTCGATGGCGTCGTCGCGGTGTTTTGTGCGGTCGGCGGCGTGCAACCGCAGTCCGAAACCGTTTGGCGTCAGGCTAACAAATATGGCGTTCCTCGTGTCATCTATATCAATAAGATGGACCGGCTCGGCGCTGACTTTTTCAGCGTAGTAAGCCGAATCAAGGATCGGTTGGGCGCGAATGCGAGCCCGATCCAAATTCCAATTGGGGCGGAGGCGCTGTACTCCGGTTATATCGACCTCATCCGCATGAAGGCAACAATCTACATGTCCGATGACGGCAAGACGTCCGAGGAGCGAGAAATTCCTGCCGACATGCTTGAGATCAGTGCCGAGTGGCGCGAGAAGATGATCGAAAGCATTTCAGACTTTGATGATTCGATCATGGAGCGATTCCTCGAAGGCGCGGAGATTTCGGAAGCAGACCTGAAGGCTGCGCTCCGCAAGGCAACTCTGGCTAATAAGATCGTCCCAATCATCTCTGGTTCTTCGTTTAAGAACAAAGGCGTCCAAGCGATGATCGACGCGGTTACGGATTACCTGCCGTCTCCCCTTGATGTCGGAGCAGTAAAAGGTATCAACCCGCGAACGGAAGAAGGGCTGACGCGCGAGCCGGACGACAAGGCACCATTTTCTGCGTTGGCGTTCAAAATCATGAGCGACAAATATGTCGGTCGCCTCACGTTTATTCGTGTCTATTCCGGCGTACTCAAGAAGGGTTCACCAGTGATGGTCACCTACCGAGAGCCGCAAACGAACGAATTCCGATATCGCTCTGAGCGAGTAGGTCGAATCCTCGAGATGCACGCAAACAGTCGCACTGACATTGACGAGGTACACGCTGGCGACATCGTTGGTGTGATTGGCCTTGGCGACGTAAATACCGGCCATACGATTTGCGTAGAAGATCACCCGATCGCTCTGGAAAGCATTAAGTTCCCAGAACCGGTTATTCAAATTGCAATCGAGCCAAAGTCGAAGGCTGACCAAGAGAAGCTAGGTACGTCGCTGATGCGACTCGCCCAGGAAGATCCGACGTTCCGTGTTCACACAGATGCGGAATCTGGTCAAACGATCATCGCTGGCATGGGTGAGCTTCACCTCGAAATCATCGTCGACCGCCTCAATCGAGAGTTTGGCGTTCAGGCAAACCAGGGCAAACCGATGGTTGCCTACCGAGAAACCGTTCGCCTCAAAGCGAAGGGCGAAGGCCGATTCATCCGACAGACTGGTGGTTCGGGACAGTACGGTCATTGCTGGATCGAAATGGAGCCACTACCTGTTGGATCCGGTTTCGTCTTCCAGAACAAAGTCGTTGGTGGCACGATTCCGAAGGAATACATTCCGGCTTGCGAAAAGGGAATCCGTGAAGGACTGCTGGCTGGCGTGTTGGCGGGCTACCCCGTTGTGGACGTTATGGTGTCGCTCCTTGAAGGGTCTTACCATGAAGTCGACTCGAACGAAAATGCATTCAAGCAGGCGGGCCTGATCGCCTTCCGCGCCGCGATGCAGAAAGCAAACCCGGTCATCAAGGAACCGATCATGCACGTCGAAGTCACAACGCCGGAGGCCAATGTAGGCGACGTCGTTGGCGACATCAACTCACGACGCGGACGCATTGAAGGCATGGAGAACGCCATGGGCGGAGTCACGATCGTCATCTCGCACGTTCCGCTTTCGGAAATGTTCGGATACGTCACGACTCTACGATCGCTAACTCAGGGCCGAGCTCAGCCGAACGTGACCCCCTCCCACTATGAGGAAGTCCCAAATTCGGTGGCGGCGGAGATCACGGCGAAGGCCCAGTCGGGTCGATAGTTCGACGCTAAGGTTCCTAAAAATGGCGCGCCGCACACGGCGCGCCATTTCTATTTTAGTGGCCGCTTCTTGATGTCAGACCAGCGCCTAGGAAATCGATCCTGAGTGCTCGCGTGCTTTCGGTACAAAGGGCTCGCGCGCCGCATCGACCCTAAAGTCCGTTCGACAACGGTTTCAAGGTGCAAGCTCAACTGGCCGAGTTCGCGCAGCTCGAAATCTTCTCCGGCTACACGCATCGGGGCGACCATGCCACCGATCTTAGCGAGCGCAGCGCTGACCTCGACCTGAATCGAGAGCGGAGCGAGGGCGCGACCAGTCACGAAGTCAAATCGCTCTCGAAGGGAGAGATCCTCTTCCACTCGAACCTGCCGAACCTTCAAGTTTGGTAGCGGCACCGTGCGCAAGAACTCAAGCATCTTTCCGTTCGAGTCGATCGCTTCGACCGTTATGTCCGGCCGAAGCCAGGCGAGTGGCCAAGCCGGAAAGCCTGGCCCGGTGCCTATGTCCGCAACGTGCGCGCCAATTGGAATCAGGTCCTCGAACAACAAGCTATCTGCGATGTGCAGTAACCATACGTCGCCCGCAGCAATGCGCGTCAAGTTCTTTGACTCGTTGTACACGTAAAGCGCGGCTACAAAGCGGTCGAGGGCAGGGAAGTCAGCTGTTCCTGCGCGCGGGCCGAGATACTCATGAAAGCCAGCTTTGTCCATGCGGTCTCCACATTATGGAGGTGAACCCACCGCGCGATGCTATGAGATAAGATCTTGCCATGACCCCACATAAATTTGGCCAGACGGACATGCACGTCTCTGCCCTCGGATTCGGGACCGCTGAACTAGGATTCAATGGAACGGACCAAGGCATCGTCACTCAAATGCTCAACGAAGCATTGGACAATGGCTTAAACGTGATCGACACGGCCGAATGCTACGCAGACAGCGAAGAGAAAATTGGAGAGGCGATCTCCCATCGTCGCAGCGAATTCTTTTTGTTTACAAAATGCGGGCACACTTCCGGTCTCGAGGGATCGGACTGGGAACCGGACATGCTCAGAAGGAGCATCGATCGATCGCTAGTGCGTTTGCGAACGGATTGCGTCGACCTGTTACAACTTCATTCATGTTCGAAGGAGATGCTAGAACGGGGGGAAGTAATTCAGGTCGCAAAGGACGCTAGGGCCGCGGGGAAGGCCAGATACATTGGCTACAGCGGTGATGCTGCGGATGCGCATTTTGCCGTTGAGTGCGGAGAGTTTGATGCGCTGCAGACCAGCTGCAATTTTGCCGATCAGGAGTGCATCGAATTGACGTTGCCCATCGCAAAGCAGCGGGGAATGGGCGTCATCGCTAAACGCCCGATTGCCAACGTTGCTTGGCGGCACGCCAACGTCGACCAGGCTGGATACGGTGCTGAATACTGGCGTCGCCTTCAACAGCTTCGCTACGACTTTCCGAATATGGTAGAGGCCGCACTGCGCTTCACTTTGGCTCAGGACATTCACGTGGCAATTGTCGGTGCGAGTCGCCTTGATCGCTTTGCGCAGAACAATGCGATCGCCCATCTCGGGCCATTGGATGTTGAAATGGTGTCGAGCATTCGTTCCAGATGGAAGGCCGTCGCACACGCGGAGTGGATCGGTCAGCAGTAACGGTCGGCACGAAAAGGGCGAGCTGCTCTGCGCAGATCGCCCTCTAAGGGTTAACTTACTTGCTGCCCCAAGGCATAGCAACATCAACGGCCCAGACGCCGCGGTTGCCATACTTGACGCGAAGCTTGCTGCTACCGCTCTTGATCGAGCCTCGTAGGTAAGCATCGTACACGCCCGTTGCTCTACTCGGCGTGATGTAGCCACCCTCAACGTAAACGCCGGAAAACGCAGTGCCGATTGCGACATCGCCTACCGCGCCATTCGCCGAAACGCCTGCGGTCGAAGCCGTAACGTAAGAGCCTGAAACGGTGAGCTCAAAGCGATCCATATTTCGCGTTAGCGAAAGCGTTCCGTAGCCGTCATTGGAATTGGGCTTAGAGTGATCGAAACCCGCGCAGACCGATGACTTGAAGTCCATCAAGTTCATGTCGAGACCCATGGAGGCGAACAACGATCCGCCGAGCGAGTTCGCGCCGGTATTGGATCGTCCCGTCATGCCGCTGATGATGTACAGCATCTTGCCCTGCTCGCGCGCATAGCGAATAACGCCATTCACGCCGTTCGGGCTCGAGCCAACACCGAGTAGTATCGCGTCACTAGGGCCGGTGGACGAAAGCATTCGTGGTCCCGCTTTGCCCTCTCCAAGAAACTGACCGCGCTCCGATGCGTCGAAACCGCTCTGAGCGAGTACAGCACTCGTCGTAGCGGCAAAGAGAATTGAAACAACAATGATTCTTTTCATAACCAAAAACCTCCACACCAAAATGGATAGATCGTAGGATAACACGAGTGTCCGCCTCGAAGCGATGCTCGAATGTGTATTTTTTTGGAACAAATGCAATCTTTACGCCTTTGCACTGTCGATTAGATGGTGCTTCCATGCTGTTTGGGCGGCCCCAAGTCAAGAGTTCAGTCGAGGACGACGAGCAGGGCCTATTAACGACTCTGCTGCTCGGACTGTCGCAACATTCGTTCAAACCAAGTGACGGCAAGCGGGTAGCCAAAGATATAGACGGGTACGAAGCATGCCCCAGATACCGAAGAATGCCGCTTAGCGATGAGGAGACAAAGCAACTCAATAAGCACCATTGTTGTCGCCATCAGGCAAGTAACGAAGACAAATCCATACATCTTTGCCTTGCGTGACGCGACTGCATGCTCAGGCTCACGAAGTGGCATGGTAGAACTTAGCGGCGGCAGTTCGCCCGCAAATTCAGACCCACCGCTCGCGCTTCGCATTCCGTTAAGAGTATCGCGAATGTCAACGCAAGCGGCCAGAAGATCGCGGACATTTCGGGGCTCGCGAGGCTCGATGCTCAGGGTCTCAGAAGCCTCATCGGGGCCCCTCCACCGTACGTAAACTCGGAAATGCCGACCGTGTCGTTTGATATCTACACTGGTGATGCGCGAGCCTTCAAGCTCAAAGCCGAGTTTTCTGCCGAGAAATCGTATCTTCGTATTCTCGATTTGAAGCGCTCCAAAATCCCAGCTGGACTCCGAATTTACGTACCAGACTTC
>JBBRML010000076.1:0-17455 GCA_038230855.1 Fimbriimonadales bacterium
CGGCATTTGCACGTCCATGAGAACGATATCGTATTCACGCTCGAAGACGAGCTCAATCGCTTCGGAGCCGTCGATAGCGGTCTCGATGCGTGCGCCGATCTTTTTCAAAAGGTTCTTGGCGACCATTTGGTTGACCGGATTGTCTTCGACCACCAAAACGCGCGGCCCGACCGCGTGCAAGTCGTCACGTGCCGTTTCAGCCTCCACGCCAGCGATCTGAAGGAGTCTAGCGTCGGGCTTGATCTCGTAGACGTAGCCGGCCTCGTCGACGATGGCAGTTCCCGCGACGGCGCCAAATTTGATCTGGAACCAGAACGTACTTCCTTCGCCGAGAACGCTCGTGAGGCCAATTTCGCCGCCCATGAGCTCAACAAGCTGTTTTGAAATCGTCGTGCCGAGCCCCGTTCCGCCGAAGCGGCGCGTTGTCGTTCCATCGACCTGAGTAAAGCTTTCGAAGATGGCGGCTTGGCGATCCTCGGGAATCCCTATTCCCGTATCGCGCACGTCAAAGCGTAAGTGCTCGGGCGAGTCCGTCGCGCTGATCGCGATCGTGACCGATCCTTGCTCCGTGAATTTGATCGCATTTCCGGTTAGGTTCATCAGCACCTGTCGAATGCGAACAGAGTCGCCTCCAACGGTGCACGCCACGCCACCGGCCGCTTCCAGTCGTAGTTCGATCGAACGGTTGCTCGCCGCGGGCTGCATCAGTGAAATGACTTCCTCGCTCAGCTTGACGATGTCAGTGGGAACGATCTCGATCGTGACCTTCCCAGCTTCAATTTTAGAGAAGTTGAGAATGTCATCGATGATCCGCAGTAGGGCTTCAGTGCTCTGCTTCGCGGTGTTCACGTAGCGGAATTGCTCGTCGTTGATCGTGGTGTCGGACAGGAGCTGAATCATGCCCAACACGCCATTCATCGGCGTACGAATTTCGTGACTCATGTTGGCGAGGAACATGGACTTCGCTTTTGCTAGGTCTTCTGCGCGGCGAATTGCATCACGCAACTGGTTCTCAGTATGAGTTCGGCTTTGGATCTCCTCCAGCAGCGCGGAATTGCTGCGATGCAACTCTCGAGTGCGGCGTTCGACGATGTTCTCCAAGCCGCGGTGCGAATCGAGGAGGCATTGATAGAGGCTACGGTTCTCGCCAAAGGCAAAGACCTGTCGTCCAGCGACCAACGTGACGAGTAGGCCCCCGCAAACATTCGCGCCAACGGCCAGGTAGCTGAATCCGCCCTGGTTGGCAATGATTACGAGGACGGCGGCGACCGGAATCATGATGACGGGCAAGAGATTGCGCCACAGCGGTGTGCGATACGGGCTCGGATCGAACCCCGTCGCCGACTGCGTGCCAAAGGTCGACTCATATCGTATTCGCGAGACTTCTAACGTCATTGCGCGTACCAACAAAACGGCCCCCGCGACTCGCAGGACGTTGGCGATCGTTGGCACGTCGACATCAACCACGAACCGAGAGTAGTAATTGATCGAGTGGGCAGCAACGTTGAATCCGACGCCACAGGTCAGGTTTCGAAAAACAATATTCCTTGAACCCACCGCAACCTGAGCGGTTTGCGCAAGCAGCGCACCGACGAACGCGATGTCAAGAAGCGGGAAGATGCACTCAACTGCGCGCGCCATCACGGCGTGGTGATCCAACGTGAGCGTCTTTCCACCCAGGAAATACCACGAAAAGGTAGCGAAAGTCAGCAGGATGATGACGCTGTCAAACCAAACGCGAACTCGCATGGCCCCATCTAGCCGGCGTCTCTCAAAAAGGCTGAGCGCTACCACCAGGCTGACGCGACCGAAGAATGAGATTGCGTCGGCGAAGTTCAGTTCGTGATGTTTGCCAGCTAGACCGACGAGCCCTTGCCCTTGGAAGAATGTCGCAATCGCGCACAAAGCGAGTCCGACGACGAGGGCAATGCAAGAGTGAAATGCGGAGGCGGACTCCATCGGAGCGCCACCCGCAGTGAACTGCTTACGTGATCTGACTATTTCGCTGCCGACGAAAGCGCCGCAAACCAGGAGAAAAACCGCGCACAGAATCGCTGAGAGTCCGACGCGGTCGCTGGCGGTTCCGGGGGAAAAGTAGGTCGCGTAAACTTGCGCGCCAACCAGCGGCAAGCTGATCATTGCGATCAGGTTATGCCTTACTTTATCGATTTCTGGTCCGGTTTTGCGGTTGCGCTTACGCTTCGCCATCCTGTACTTACAGTTCTCCCCAGAGAATTGTCGGTACGGGACATTCGAATCTGAACGTACTTACTTGACGTTGACGCCAGAGAGAGCCTCTGCGAGGGGATGGCCGATGCAACCCGACGGATACTCGATTCCAAGGATCGTACATAGCGTCGGCGCAATGTCCGCCGTCGAAACAGGTCGAAAATATCGACCCTTGATGATTCCTGGTCCGCGCATGAGAATTGGAACGTGAGTGTCGTACTTCCACGGAGTTCCGTGGCCCGTGCCAACCCCTGTATCGGCAAGGAATCCCGGAGTGAAGAAGAATATCAAGTCGCCGCCTAATCGCTCGTTGTAACCGTTGTAAACGAGCGGCGTCCAGTCCCACTTTGGCAATGCGCCGTGCATGAGTTGGTCACGGGTGAAGGCAGCGGTGATCCCCGAAAGCGAGGATATTGCGTGCGCTGCGACCTCCTGAACTTCGGCTTCGCGCAGGTTCTTTTTCGCGATGAGATCACGATTTAGGTAAGCGTACAAGTCATCGGTGCTCTTCGGTTCCACGCACTCGCCAGGTCCGTACTTTGCGTTCAGAGCTCGCTGAATTTCCGCGGCGATCCGTATGTCGGGCACGCGCTTTGCCCCAGTCCGGTAAATGTTTGCCGCCTCTTCCGGAATTGGAGCAACCCCGTGGTCAGCGGTCACGACGATCTCCACGTTGTCGATTCCCAACTTCTGGTCGAGACTCGTGAAGAGGCCAGCGAGCAGCCGATCCGTGCGGATCGAGATGTCCATAACTTCCGGACTGTTTGGGCCATACGCGTGGCCGATGTAGTCATTTGTCGCGAGGTTTACGACGAGGACGTCGGGAGTGGCGTGTTGGCCAAGCGCTTCGGCATCTATCGCTCGCTGAACGGTTTTGAACACAAACTCTTGACCATAGGAACTCGACGCAAACGCGGAATAGGAGACTCTGCTCTCGTTGCCCGTCGACAGGCGATGCTCAAACAAGCCGTTTGGGCTGGGTTTGCTTGCAGGCGAAAGACGGGCCAGATCGTAGTTCGAGTTTGGCAAAAGCGCGGTCCACGCTTTTTTCAGGTCCTTCGCGGGTAGTTTCTCCGCGTTAATGTCCTCGACCCATCTCGGTAGTTTGGGACCATAGAATGAGCTACTCGTCCAGTCGCCGGTGCCTTGATCAAACCAGATGACGGTATCGGCGGCGTGCCCGGCCATGAGGATCGCAGCGCGGTCTTTGAACGAGATACCGACGACCTTACTCTTGCCGTTCGTCGCCATTTTGGGCTCGTCGCCCACCGTGGTGACAAGAAGATTTTTGGGACTCATCGGAGCGGTGGTTCCGAGAATGGTCGCAACAGTCGGATCGCTCACGCAGTAAACGTGCTTTTTCGCGGCCCGGTCGTACCAGTTGTTTTGAGCAATTCCGTTCAGGAACGGCTCTGAGCCCGTCATGATTGTCGCGTGTCCGGGCCCAGTTGCGGTGGGTACGTGGGTTTGGTGGGCGTCTGCAAACTCGGCACCGGTCTCAGTCAAAAATCTAAAGCCCCCTAATTGGCGACCAGACCTGGCGGGCACATAGTTCGCGGCAAACCGCTGGACGTAATCTGCGCGAAACTGGTCGATGCTGATGACTAGGACAAGCTTTGGGCGAGAAGGCGCAGCGAGCGTCGCCGCAATCGCGGCAGTCAGGGCGAGCATGCCAGAGAATAGAACGGAATCGTTAAAAAGCGCTACAGCGTCTCGGTTACTTTCCTGAGGTTGCGCGGAACATCCGGGTCCAGTGACCGGGCGCGCGCGGCGTGAAGGGCAAGCCATTGGCCGAAGGCGATATCCCACACGGGATGCAACGGTTCCGCAACTGGAGGCTCTGGCGCGTCAATCAGGGTGCAACCTTGAGCGGCGAGGTCTGACATCGCAGCGTTGTAGCAGATCGCCGCGCTAGTTGGTCCGGCGAGCGCTTTTGGACCGTGTTCGAAGTCAGCGGCGGAAAACGGGGTCCCGGGGATAAGGGCGCACTCCATGAGTTTGAGTCCGGTCTCGAGGGCAGTGCAGTATCCGAGACCGCGTGCGAGAACAAACACGGGGGTGCTTCGTACGACGTGCCCGGCGGCGCGCATCGCCGCATGCTTTGATGCTTCGATCCATTCGGCGGTTGGCGCCGAGAATTTTGGCAAGTCTGCGCCGAGGGCTTGGGCCACGGCATACAGCGCGGCAAGCGATGCGGAGTAAGTCTTGGTCGCAGCCACGGACCGCTCGATTCCCACATTTAGCAAGATGCTCGCCTCGGCTTCTGCCGTCAGGCGAGAGCCAGCGGTGTTCGTGATACCGAGGGTCATATGGCCCTTTGATCGCATCGATCCGACCACTTCCGAAACGTCGGGCGCGGCACCGCTCTGACTGATGCCGATCGTCAAACACTTAGGATACCTAACGTTCGCGTGGTACCGAGTGAGAACGGAAGGGGCGGCAAGAGACACGGGCAGTCCGAGGAAAATTTCGATGAGATAGCGGGCAAACGTCGCGGCATTGTCGGATGATCCGCGAGCGACAAGAACGACCATATCGAACGATTTTCCGGTTAGTCGCCCGCCAAGTTGTGCAGCGTAATCGACGTTTGCAAGCAGGTCAGCTTGCTCCGATATTTCCGACTCCATGTGGCGACCGAGGTCGAGATTCATTCGAGTTCAGGCGTCCACAAGGAATCCCAGTCGTCAACCATTCCACATATCCATTCAAGCGCGGCGGCTGTCGCGATCACTTCTGTCGCGGCGTGTGCGGCTGCCTCATCTGCGAATTCTTCATCGAGCGATTCGTAGGCGTCTTGCGCTTCCTCGAGGGCGACATCGATCTCTACCTCATCGCGTCGCTTGCAGTTCTTGATGTTTTCTTCCGTGAACAACTCTTCCTGGCAGATCTCCATCGTGTCCAGCAGGTCGTCTGTTGTGCCGATTGTGTCGGACAGGCCAATCGACCAAAGGAGAGTTGGGAGTGCCAGGGCGCTGATATTGGAAGCGGCGTGGTCGTCCTCCGACCAAGTGCCAAGTGGAGAGTACACGCGTCTGTGCTCTTCAGGGGTCATGACGTCGTCCATGCCGACGGCTTCTTCGTCAGCGAGAACGCCAGCGAAGTCGCGCTCAATCTGGGCCCTCTCTTTGGCATTCGTGGATTCAACCCACTCTGATTCCGTCGCCTGCCGAATGAATTGGCGGAAGAGGCCCGCGGCTCGCGAGAGAATTTGCAGCGCGGTCGGTGGGATCAGAATTTCGTCTTCGTCCATCTTGTCGTAGTATCTCACACCCGCTGGGTGCAACATCGACGGCCGATTTTAGATTTTCGACGGTCTTGCGACGCTTTTAGCTTCAGAGCGGAGCGCGGTCAGAAACCAAGGTTTCGACGATGAAACTCAATCGCCTCTTGCACGTGTTCATCCCAATACTCCCAGTTGTGGTTGCCGGGAAACTCCTCGTACTCGTGCGGAAAGCCCATCACGGTCAGTCGCGAATGGAATGAGCGATTGGAAGCAAGCAGGAAGTCATCGACTCCGCAGTCGATTCGCAGTTGCGGGCGCTGCACTGGTCTCAATGCTTTCGCGAGGCTAAACAAGTCGTCCGGTCCGCCCGTGGGCGTCGGGCCCAGGATTCGCGCGAACTCCGCAGACAGTGGCTCACCGTCGAGTCCGATCGCTTGTGATCCGAACTCCAGGGCACCCGAATGCGACACGGCAGAAGTAAAGCGCGCGGGCAGCGAAAGGGCAAGTTTGGCCGCACCATAACCACCCATCGAGAGGCCCGTAACACACCAGGGTGTCTTAGTCGGAAACAGATGCTCCACCAAGTGGGTCAGTTCTTGGGCGATGGCGGTGTAGTACGCAAATCCTTCTTGGGCATCGCAATAGAATCCGCGGCCACCGTTGGGCATGACGACGATTAGGGGCAGCCCTTCCACGTACCGTTCGATCGAGGTTCGCCGGCTCCAAATCGTGTGGTCATCCGAAAGGCCGTGCAGCAGAAACATGACGTTGTATGGGCCAGGTACGTCCGGTCCAGGAACGATGACGTTACACGCCGTTTGCATCATCAAAGCGTTCGAGAAGTAGCGCAGTTCGAGAAATGCCACGGTCGATACTTTATCATGCTCGGCGCTCACGCCGCGGCTAAGGCGGCTTGAGCGGGGCCGCTGCAGGTTCGCAACGGGTATCCTCTTAGGTTCAAATGGGCTTTCTTCAACGGACAATTCACTGTGGAGAACCTCGCGTTGAGCACGTCGGCAAAGAGATCACGCTGAACGGCTGGGCGCACAAGGTTCGCGACTTGGGTGGACTGATGTTTGTTGATCTCCGGGACCGCACCGGCCTTGTCCAGCTCTTCATCGACCCCGCAAAGCTGCCACATCGCGGCGAGTTTCGAAATGAAACTTGCCTGAGTATTACCGGCGTGGTCCACGAGCGTGAAGAGCGCACGAAGAATGCGAAAATGCCCACCGGCGAGGTGGAGGTCCATGTCACGTCGTACAGCGTTTTGAGCGCGGCTCGCCCGATTCCATTTCCGATTAGCGATGAGGATCAAATGGTGAGCGTGAACGAGGAGCTGCGCGTTAAGTACCGCTACCTCGACCTACGTCGTCCCGTGATGTACAACCGCCTCGCGATTCGGGCTGCGGTTATCCGCAAGCTCCGCGCCTATTTGGACCAGCGGCAATTCATCGACGTCGAGACGCCGATCATCACCAAATCTACACCTGAAGGGGCTCGCGACTACCTAGTTGCATACCGATTGGAGCCGGGCATGTGGTACGCACTGCCGCAAAGTCCGCAGCAGTACAAGCAGTTGCTCATGGTTGCGGGTATCGAGCGGTACTACCAAATCGCGCGGTGCTTCCGCGACGAATCCAGTCGAGCGGACAGGCAGCCAGAGTTCACGCAGCTTGACATTGAGATGTCGTTCGTCACTCAGGAGGACGTCCTGCAACTCGCGGAAGGCATGATCCGCAGCGTGATCAACGAGTTGATCGCGGAGTTCAATCTGGACAAAGAGCCAGTCGAGGCCTTTGAGAGGCTGACCTACGACGAGTCTATCGTCCTCTACGGATGCGACAAGCCGGATTTAAGGTTTGGACTTCGCCTGTTCGACCTCACGTCGATTGTGCGCGGCAAGGGTAGTCAACTGTTCGACACGATCACGAGCGACGAGTACGGCGGTGTTGTTCGCGGAGTGCGTTTCCCGGGTGGAGCGTCGCTCGCTCGAAAAGAAATCGGCGCGCTGGAGGAGTTCTGCAAAGAGTTCGGCGCGAAGGGCTTGGCCTGGGTAAAGGTTCAGCGCCCTGAGGACGTCGAGGGCATCGTGGATGCGGACCAAGCCTACAAGGGCATGGTGCTGACCGGCGGCAACTTCGCGAAATTCCTGTCACCCGAGGTTCATCACGAGATCCTGCGGACCACGCACGCCGAACCGGGCGACCTACTCTGTCTCATCGCCGACACCTTCTCGGCGGCGAACAACGTGCTTTACCGCTTGCGCCTCGAGATCGGGGATCGTTGCTCCCTTCGCGACCCGCGCAAGCTCAAATACTGTTGGATTTTGGACTTCCCCCTTGTCGAGTGGAGTACGGAGCAGCAACGCTGGGACTCCGTGCATCACCCGTTTACGATGCCGAAGGAAGAGGATTTGGTCTATCTCGACAGCGACCCAGGACGCATTCGCGCCGACTGCTACGACATCGTGGTGAACGGTTCCGAGGCGGCGAGTGGCTCGATCCGAATCAATCGCACGGACATTCAATCGCGTATCTTTGACTTGCTTCAGATTTCGGAGGCAACCCAGCAAGAGCGATTCGGACACATGCTGGACGCGTTTAGCTTTGGCGCGCCACCACACGGAGGCATTGCCCCGGGCATCGATCGGCTCGTGATGTTGCTGACGGATACCGACAACATTCGCGAAGTCATCGCTTTTCCAAAGGTTGGCTCGGGCTACGATCCGATGATGGGCGCGCCGAGCACAATCGATCCCCAGCAGTGGGCGGAAATGGGCCTCAAGAAGTCTTAGCGATGAAGATCGAGGGCGTCCCGCATTGCGAAAACGCGCGGCTCGCTTTGGATATCTATCGGCACACCCTGGAGGCGGTGCAGGCCGATCGGCTGATGCTTCCCCACTTGAATCGTCTTGGCGCGGAGCTCGGCGACACCGGCAAGATCAGCGTTTGCGGCGCGGGTAAGGCGAGTGTGGCGATGGCGCGAGCATGCCTTGATTACTTCGGCGAGCGATGTACCGGCGGGCTCGTGATCACGAAAGACGGCCACGGAGGGCTGCTCGGCCCGATTAGATGCATTGAAGCCGGGCACCCAGTTCCAGACGAGAGATCGCTCGCCGCAGGGGCGGAAATGCTGGAGTTTGGCCTTCAGCGCCGAGCAGGAGATGTTGTTCTCTTCTGCCTCTCGGGAGGTGCCTCCGCGCTGATGGAAGTCCTGAGGCCGGGCAAGACGCTCGGTGAGCTGCAAGAAGATACGAAAGGTCTACTCGCGTCTGGAGCAACGATCGAGGAGATAAATCGGTGGCGAATGTCGCAGTCATTGGTGAAAGCCGGGGGACTGGGTCGCGCGTTTGGAGCGGCAAGGGTCTACTGCTTCGTTCTCAATGACATCGTGGATGGCGACGTTAGGCTCGTTGGCTCGGGCCCGTTCTCCGTCGAAGCGGATGGCGGTGTCGAATTCATCACAATTGGCGATCATCGCACCGCCAGAACGGTTGCAGTTGAACGGGCGAAGGGTCTGGGATTACGAGTACAAGAGGCGCAGCTCACTGGCGTTGCCCGAGATTGGATAGTTTCAGCTTTGGAGGAATTGCCGGCGGGAGCGTGCCTGGTAGCGACGGGCGAACCGGTTGTTGAAATTCACGGCGAGGGTGTCGGCGGTCGGTGCCAAGAGATGGCATTGGCCGCCGCCATCCTGATCGCGGGTCGGACAGAATTTGCAGTGCTCTGCGGTTCGACCGATGGAACGGATGGCCCAACGGAATATGCGGGTGGATTGGTGGACGGCAACACGGTCAGCCGCACCGCGCTTTCGGCGCGGGATCACCTGGCCGCAAACGACAGCACGGCGTACCTGCGCGACGCGCATGCGCTTCTCCACACGGGCCCGACGGGTAGCAATGTGAATGATTTGGTAGTTGCAATCCGGTAAGTGAAATAGCGACTAGCGATTTCGGCGGAAACAGTCGCAGAAATATGAGACGCGGCTTGGCCCTGCGATTCGCCTACACTTGGAACGTGAGTAAGCGATGAGCATCTACTTTGTGCTGGTCCTCTTTGGAGGGGTCGGATTTGCGGCGGCGGCCTTCATGGGTGTGCTCGGATCGGTTCACCACGTTAGCCACCATCTTGGCGGTCAACACGCTGGTGCTGCGCACGCGCAGCACTTCCCCGGTCACGGTGGCGCATCGCATGGGGGACACCATACGGCGGCTCAACACGGCCACTCTCACGCACAACATCATCGCGGAGATCACGTAGATTCGAATCCCACCGGCACGAATTGGTGGTCGTATCTCAATCCGCTCGACATCTTCGCATACGCAATCGGCGTGGGAATGACGGGGCTGCTGTTGCAGCACGTACTCGCGAATTCGGCGCTTTACTTCGCCCTCGCCGCAGGCGCGATCATCTTCTGCTGGGCGATCGTCAAGCCCCTCATGGGAGTGCTGATGAAATTCGCTTCCAACCCAAGCGAAGGCCTCGAAAGCATGGTTTCAAAACCGTGCGAAGCGGCCTCAAACTTTGACTCAAACGGCCGTGGATTGGTAAAGATGACCATCGACGGCGAGATCATCCAGTTGCTTGGGATCCTGGATTCAACGGAGTTGGAATCTCTCGGGTCCGTGCTGGTGGGCGATCGCCTGCTTATCGTGCAAATTGACTCCAAAAGGAATCAGTGTCGAGTTATCAAAACGGCGGACGCGTCCGAGGCCGCGACCGTCAAAAGCTCTGCCTAGCCTCAAATTCAAAAGAACAAAAATATGCCAGTAAACACAGTGGTAATCGCGCTGATCGTGGTCGCCTTCGTCCTTCTCTTCTGCATCCCGATCATCATCAGCATCTTCCTGCGGACGGTCGATGCGGGCACCATTCGCATCGTCAGTTGGCGACGCGGCTCGGCGAAAACGTTCAAGGGACCTTGCAAGTGCATCGAAATTCCCCTTTTCACCACGAGCGCAACGCTTTCCTGTAAGGCGATCAACATAGACCTCGACATCGCGGACCAAACCGCGGACGTCGATAAGCAAGGTCAGCCCCGCCCGATCAAGGTTCGAGTTCTTGCGAGCGCGATCGTAAGCGTCGGAGATTCCGACGAGATGATCCGCACCGCGGCCAACCGATTCTTCTCGATGCCGCCGACGATGCAGACGTCGACATTGACGGACCTGTTGACTTCGACGGGTCGCCGCGCCATCAACCTTTTGCACCACGACGAGCTCTTTAATGCCAAGCCTAGCAGTGAGGTGCTCTCGGCTCGAGCCTCGACGCCAATCGAAGATGATGACCGCCTCGCGATCATCATCAAGAGCGCCTGCTCAAGGGAGCTGCAAGACCTCGGACTTGCGTTCAACTCTCTGAACATCAAGAGCGTCCAAAGCGACGTTGCCGATGCACGCCGCCGACAGTCTGCCGCAGAGGCGAAGGCGAACGCCGACATCGTTCAGGCCGACCAGGAGCGCCGCGCCCGCGAAGCGCAATTGGCCGCAGAGCAAGCGGTGAACGACAAGCAACGAGACCTCGAAGAGAGACGTGCAGAGAATGCGGTCGTCATCGCGCAAGCCGAAGCAAAGAAGCAAGCCGCTCTGCAGGAGCTGCGCGAAGCTGAGCTGCGCGCAACGCAGATCGCTCAAGCCAGAGCCGACGCGGAAAAAATGGAAGTTCAAGCAACCGCGCAGGCGAATGCAGAAGCAATCAAGCTGCGAACCGTCGCCTTGGCACAGGCTGAAGCAATCCGGGAAATCAACCACGCGATCGCCGAAGGTGGCGACGCCTACCTGCAGTTGAAGCAGTTAGAAATGTTGCCGCAGATCGCACCGTCGATCGCGAACGCGCTTGCTCAGGCCAAACTGATCAATATCTCGGGAGACCCCACGCGAGGGGCCGCGGGTAACGCAACCGATCACATCACGCAGGTGATCCAGACGGTTCTCGCCGCCCAACTAGTGAACTCATCACTATCTCAACCCGCGCCGCAACCGGCCCCGATCTCGCGTCCTGAGCCGGTACCGGTTCAACCGGTGATCCCCGCGAAAGTTGAGCGGCCGACTAAGCCGCCGCAATCTGGATAGTTTGGGAATTAGTCGCCTCAACCAGAGGCGAAAGTCCGAACTTCTGCTGTGCCGCGTGGACCTTTACCAGGGATTCCGCGCGGCTCTTTAGTTCGGCCTTGTGTTCGTTGTCTGCCTCAATCCATGAGGCATCTATCATGAGTAGCTTCGCGCCGTAGCGGTCATCCGCGACTTTCAGCATGCGGGCGAGTTCGCCCGACGCGCGCTGGTGGAAGATGCCGTGAACGACGTGAGTAGCCGCCATGAGCCCGACCGGAATCATCCCGGCGAGAACTACAAAGAGCCCAACTCCTGAGTCTGCCTTGAGGTCGCTCCCACCCAGAGCGCAGATCACCGCTATCAGCAGGAACGTACCCAGTGCGGCGACGGCCAAGCCGAGCGCGAAGCTGCAACCTAACTCGACGTGTCGGTAATGAGATGACAGCTTTGAATGCGTGAGCTTTGCTTGGCTCACTTCCTCATCGCGTTCTTCTTTGGCCCTGTTGCGCCGGATCTGTCGTAATGCGGCGGTCTTTCGGATCGCCTCTTCGCTCTCTTTCACCACTTCGCGGCGCTCGGCCTGAAGGCGATTGAGCGTCCCCGTTACTTCCTCGATGAGGTGCCGGCGACCTTCGGCAGCACGGTGCAACATGTACCCCGCCGTAAGCATGTCCGCATTTGGAAGTTCGGCGGAGTACCGGTGATGCTCCTTAAGCAGTGCTTTCGAGGCGACATTTTCAATTCCGGCAATCTCTGAGGCGTCTTCAGCACATTGCGCCACGCGCGCCCACCTAGTTGCGGCGGTCTTTCCGGAAGCCCGATTTGTGCCCTGTGCGGTCAGAATTCCGTTGAGTAGCTCGTCACTGCACATTTCCGCCTCCTCATTTGCCAAGGCATTGATGACGGGGACGGCACTCATTTCCAGCCCCCGGGAGAAGAGCAATCGCGACTGACCCGCACGGTTGTTGCAGCCCGCGTAGAGCCCGGCTTCCATTAGGCCGTGCGCAGTTGAGATCAAGGTTGCGCCCTGAAGCATCCAGAAGTCGGCCTCGCCAAAGTCACCGTCACTCGCGCAAGTGAAAGCGATCAGCCGATGTGCCATGGAGTTGGTGACAGTTCTGGCTCCTTCGCTCGACTTGATGCAGCGCCGCAGGGAATGGTTCGCCGAGATGACGTCTTCGTTAACGCTGTACTGCATCAAAGCAGCCAAGAACAGGAGGGCAGGGCACTCACGCGCTTCATCGGATTCCGACATGGATTGAACCACCGAAAATGCGTCACGCAAGCCCGCACCGCGCTCTGAATCTGCGCCGAGGAACGTTCGTCCGAGCGACTCAAAAAAGCCAGGAAGCTGCTTTTGATCCGACGAGTTGAGGACCTTTGCATCGGCATTCACCTCCTGTCTAAGCATCTTGCGGTGCTGACGAATTTCCTCTTCGTTTGTGCCCAGATAGGACCACAGTGCCTCGTGCAAAACTCGCCCATCTCGACTCGGACCAGCGCTTTGCCCAGCCTTGGCGAAGTCGCGCGCGTTGGTGAGGGCTTCACGGAAGCAATTTAGTTCGACGTGCGCGTCGCTCCTATTCTCGCCTGAGAACGCCCACTTGTTCAGGTTGCCGACGGCGATGGGATGGAGCTTTGCGAGTCTGTACGCCTCGAACTGCATGAGTTCTGTCGGCTGTAACTCAATCGTCAGGAGCACTGCGCGCAGAAAGGCGTCGTAGGCTAGCTGTTTTGGGGTTGCGCTTTGCCCAAAGATGGCGAATTCAATTTGATCTGGCGCAAACATCGGTTGTGATTACCTAGGCAGCTCGTTCGTGGACGTCGTTGGTGGGACCGTGCAGATTGAGGGTGCGTAGCGCCTCCCGGCACAAGCGAACCTCTTTGCTTCGGTCGTCGAGCAGTTGCCGATGGTGCGTAATTTGCTCTCTATAGTTTGTGTCGATCGTGCCCATCTGCTTGCGTACTTCCTCGTCGATCGTGGCGACGCGCTTCTGGATTTCACCTTCGATGCGCATCGCCGCAACCCCTTGCGTGAACTGAGCGAGCAGAAACAGGGCGATGGGAGTAATCGAAATTCCCAGGGCAATCTGGCCAATGGTGGTGTCGATACCGAATGCGAATCCGCGAATGACACCGATGGCAGCGATTACGGCAAAAGCTCCAACCCCAGCGACGGCGATTCCGATGCTGATTCCACACCCTTGGTCCAGCATAGTCTCGTACTTCATGGCGGCCCGAACTGCCTTTCGTGCGCTTGTGACCTGGCTATCTCGCCAAGATTGGATCCGCTTTAGTTCTGTGTCGCGTATCTTTTGAACGTTCTCGACGGTGTCTTCGGATTCGCGCCGTAGCAGTTCGCAGCGATCGACTTCGCGCGTAATGGTCAGGCGCGCTTGGTCAAGGAGCAATCTCTTGGAGGCGTCCGCCGAGGCGTTTATGTACCAAGCGAGAATCGTATCTGCCTTGGATACCGCGCGTGCGCACTCGTGATGGCCCTCCATCAGTTCGTTGCTCACGAGTTCCCCGCGTCCGATCAGCGTTGAGATCTCGCGAACCTTTTTACTGGACGCCAGCCACTGGTTGCACAGCCCTTGCGCGGAGTCGCGCAACTTAGGCACCATGGCGGCGAGCGCCTCGAGCACTTCGCGCCGAGGGATCAACGCGGATTCGTCGGCGAGCAGCCTCAAGGCGACGAGGGGATTGATTGCCAGGCCATGCGATAAGGCAAGGCGCGCCTCCCGAATCTTATTTACTTTCGACGCATAAGCAGCGTTTTCAACGTAAGTGATCGCGTCGCCGCGAATCTCGGCCGCATCTGATGACATCTCGAAGGCGGCGTCATCGTCGTTGTTTTGACTATGCATTCGCGCGAGCAACCGACAGCCTAACCAGCGTGTGACGGTTTCCGCGTTGCCACTGAGCCGGACCGCTTCGGAAACCGCACGTTGCGCCACAATTGGATCGTCGCCAAGTCGCCAAAGAATCCAACCGTGCCAAAACCAAATCGCGGGTGGCACGGCACCCGTATTCAATCGTAGAGTTTCTTGGAACACCGCATGTGATTCAAAGAGGCGCTCTCGCGCGCCTAGCTTGTCGGAACTCATCAACTCCGCGAAGGCTTTGAATGAGCGTTGCATGCGCGTCGGATCGCCCTCAAGGCTCATCGCAATTTCGGTGTCGTAGTCCGTTTTGAATCGGCGGTGACTTTCCTCCAAGTCCTTTGCAAAGAGTTCCAGGGCCATCCACGCGGCTTCCTCTTGAAGTTTCTCGGTGCTGACCCGAGAAGGCTTGCCTAACTCAAGGCCTTTGAGGCAACCCAAATCCTCGATTGCCCGAACCACGGCTTCGACGTCCGCCGAATTCCTTGACCGGGGTGAATCCGCGTTGCTCAACTCTTCGCGGGCGAGCGTGATGGCGATGGGCCGCAAAATCTCGGCGCGCCGAGCCTCAAATCGAATGATGGAAGAGCGGTCGTAGTTGCCCATCATGAGCGCAGGCGTTGTTGCCAGGTCGCTCACCCACGATGCCGCCGGCGCGTTGTTGCCTATGACGCGTTCGGCAAGGATTTCGGGAATGACAATCGATTGAGGTTCCACGAGTCCCTACAATCATCGGTGCTAAACACGCGCGGCATAACGCTTATCGTCCCCGCAAAATTGTCAGCTTCTAGGCAATCTGCAACGCAAACGTGCTTCTTCAAACGGCTTCTGACACCTGATACAGAATTTGCATGCGCCGCGCGATGGCGACGGCGTGATCCGCGACGTGTTCCAAAGCGTGAAACGCCTCGATGGTGCGCACCAATTGCTCGGTCTGCGCGGGATTTGAGCGAATCATCTCGAACACTTGGCCCCGCGCCTTGGCGTACGCGGTGTCGATCTCGCGGTCACCCGCGACAATTTGCTGTGCTAGATCGTCGGAGTACTCTCCGTATAACTTCAATGCCGCGGCAAGCGAGCGCCGAGCGAGTTCGCCGAGGTTGTGTAGCGCCAGTTTCAACTCAGAAGGAAATTGCGTATTTAGCTTCGTCGCTCGCCGCGCAAGTTTCACCGCGTCGTCCCCAACGCCTTCGATCTCGCCCACGATGCCCATCGTGGATACGAGAAGACGCAGGTCTTCCGCAACCGGGGCCTCTTGCATGATGATCATCATCGCCCGCCGAAAGGCGTCGTGTTCGTAAGCGTCAATGCGGTCGTCGATTTCGAGCACGCGATTGGCCAATTCTAAGTCGCCTTGAATTGTTGCTTCTACCGCGACCCTAACCATATCGCTGGCTTCGGTGCCCATTCGTATGACGTCGCTACGAATCTCTTCTAGCTTTTCTTGAAAGTGAACTCTAAGTGCCAAATCCGTGGTCCCGTTGCGGTAAATCTACCGTTCATCAAAGTTGATGTGCGTGAACGTTTCCCTATTATGTCGGCCCGCACACACAGAGGGTGCGGGCTCCGGAGATTCGAGCCTCATTGTCAGCAGAACTAGCCCACGTTAGAGAACGACCAAAGCTGTTTCGTCGCTTTGTTGAAGAGATCAGTCCGCTTCGCGGCCTGGTGATCCTGTGCACGAGCTTATCGGTCGTGCAGAGCGTGTTTGTATTTCTGCCGCCGCTCATTTTAGGTGACATCGTAAACCGCCTCCAGCGTGGGCAGCCGATTCATACCATCCTGTACATGTTCTACATCATCGGCTTCTCCTGTTTGCAGGGGCTGTTGCAGTACGCGCAATCCGTTTCTATGGCCTCGTTAGGGCAGAAATTCCTCATCCAAATCCGCGAGAAAATGCTCGGGCACATGCAGTCATTGCCGCTTGCGTACTTCGAGAAGAACCAGATCGGAAAATTGGTGAGCAACGTGATCAACGACGCGGGCACCGTGCAGAACTTAATAACGGCCAACCTTCCGACGATGGCGGGAGATGCCGTCCAGCTGTTGCTCGTCATTATCATTCTCATGAGCATCAGCTGGAAAATGGCCCTGCTCAGCCTCTGCATCACACCGATTTATGTTTTCAATTTCCGACGATTTTGGACACCCTTACAGGATACGTCGGACGATATTCGCGTTAAACGCGACCTCATGTACGGGCAAATGCAGGAGAAGTTAGCGGGAGTTCAGACGGTAAAAAGCTTCGGTCAAGAGCGGTTTGAGGCGCGCACCTTTATGTCGAATACGCGCGATTTGATGGGCTTAAACGTGCATCAAGGCGCGCTTGGCGGTGGATTGTGGACTATCGCCGATGCCCTTTGTGGCATCGCTACCGGACTCATTCTGTGGTACGGCGGCCGCCTGGCGATTGCCGGAAAAATGCCTGCGGGAACGCTTGTGATGTTTCTGCTTTACGCGGTCGGATATGTGTACGGACCGATCGTTCGGTTCCTCGTTGTTCTGGACCCGATCGCTCGCGCACAGGCAGCGCTGAATCGAATTTTCCGTACTCTCGATCAGCCGAACAGCATCGTTGACAAGGCGGATGCGCCGCCGATGACAACAATTGAAGGACGGGTTCACTTCGACAGCGTATGGTTTGAGTACGAGCCCGGTCAGCCCGTGCTGAAAGGTATTGAGTTGCAAGTTGAGCCAGGCGAAATGATCGCGCTCGTCGGCTTTTCGGGAAGTGGCAAAACGACCATGGCTTCGTTACTGCTACGACACTACGATCCGACGGCAGGACGCATCCTGATCGACGGCCACGACATTCGGGATGTTCAGCTACTCACCTACAGACGACAGGTAGGCGTCGTGGCACAGGAATCTATTCTGTTCAACACCACGATCCGCGAGACTATTCGGTACGGTCGGCTCGACGCCACGGACGAAGAGGATGAAGCGGCGGCCATCGCGGCGGCGATTCAAGACTCAATCGTCGCGATGCCGAAGGGCTACGAAACTAAGATCCCCGAAGAAGCAATCAAACTCTCGGTCGGTGATAAGCAACGAATGGCGATTCCCCGCGAG
>JBBRML010000077.1:0-17400 GCA_038230855.1 Fimbriimonadales bacterium
GGCAAAATCGCGCGATGAACGCTTGGCAAACGGGATCGGTTCGGGGTAAACTTGTTTCATGGCGTAACTCCTTAAGGTGTAAGTAATCTTGGAGTTACGCCGCTTTTATTTTAAAGTCCCCGATTTTCGGGACGACCTCCCACCAAACGATAAAAGACGACTTTTGGGCAGAATTTGGCTCCGCAGACACGATGGTTACCGTGGCGCTGGACTTGGCCCGTTCATCGGGCATGCCAGTCAACTCGCTTGAGACCAGTCTACTCATCGTTCTTGGGCAGTACCTGAACATGCTTGACCCGGAACAGAACCATGGCGCTCGGTCTTTCATGAATCTTCCCCGCAGCGACGTGCTATGAGCCGGGAGACGCGGGTCAATCGGGGCTCTTGCTCCCCCTTTTTGCGACTATGGCGAATATGGTGTATATTCCAAGGAGGTCACTATTTCCGATCCCGGACGCTAAAGAACGAGTTGCTCAACGCCAGATGAACCCAACAGAAATCGAATTTGCCGTCAGAGACCTGGTCGCGAGGGCTTATGACCCCGAAACGTTCCCTTACGAACTCATCGGGACTTATAACGCCTCGAAGGTCACCGTCAGCCGCCTTAAGACGGGGCAGACCAACGCGGCCAAGCAACCGGGCGACGTCCTCTGGCGAAAAAAGTTCTTCTTCCGGCCGGCTGAAGTCGGAGCCGATGTAGGGGCAATCGGCGACGCGCTGGCCGCGGACCCGCTTACGAAAAAGCATAAGCCTCGGTTCATACTGGTAACGAACGGCGAGCAGGTCCATGCGCGCGACCTACAACTCGACGACACCCTTAACGTCGAGTACGCGCTACTCGACGAAAATTCGGATTTTCTCCTACCGTTGGCCGGATTCGAGCGCCGGGCAATCGTCGAGGAGCACCCCGCCGACATCAAGGCGGCGAAAAAACTTAAGAAACTCTACGACGCGCTCCTTGCAGCAAATCCGACTTGGAATTCCGGGCACCACACACACGAACTCAATCTGCTGATGACCCGCCTGCTCTTCTGTTTTTATGCGGAAAAGACGAGTATTTTCGATACACCGAAAATTTTCACAAACACCGTCACCCAGCACACGACCGAAGATGGCATGGACACAGCCCCTTTCCTCGACCGACTATTCCGCATCATGAACGTTGAGGAATCGAAGCGCCCGAAGACTACGCCAGCAGTCGAAGCGAAGTTTCCTTACGTCAACGGTAGCCTCTTTGAGGACACCGTCGAACTCCCAGAGTTCAACCGAACCGCCCGCCGTCAAATGCTGGAATGCGGCGACCTGGATTGGACAACGATCAACCCCGACATCTTCGGGTCCATGATTCAGACCATCGCGCAGGACGGCACCCGCAGCGACCTCGGCATGCATTACACCAGTATGCCCAACATTATGAAGGTTTTGCAGCCGCTCTTTCTTGACGACCTCCACGAAGCGTATGAGAAAGCTAAAGATAGTGTTTCGAAACTCGAAAGCCTACTTGGTAGACTCTCTAACATTCGCGTCTTTGACCCCGCATGCGGTTCCGGCAACTTCCTAATCATCTCGTATAAAGCGCTGCGCAAATTTGAGTTGCAGATATTGATCCGGATAGGCGACATAACTCCGAAATCTCCACTGCGGTTATCGGGACTTTCGCTCCAACATTTCTACGGGATAGATGTAGTGGATTTTTCCTGCGAAACGGCAAAACTATCGCTATGGATTGCCGAGCACCAGATGAACACGACCTTCAAGGAAGTATTCGGTTCCGCACGACCAACGCTGCCGCTCGGTAGAATAGAAACCATTCACCGCGGCAATGCGGTCCTTATGAACTGGGACGCTGTGTGCCCGCCTGATGACGCGAAGGAAACATTTATCTGTGGGAATCCCCCGTACAAGGGATCGGGAGGGCAGTCTGTCACGCAAAAAAACGATCTGGCTCAAATCTTTTCGCCAATTACTAAACTATATAGAGAACTCGACTACGTTAGTGCTTGGTATCTTAAAGCGTCGAACTACATCAAGGCAACGAAGCAAACCCGGGTCGCACTTGTTGGTACTAATTCAATTTGCCAAGGTAGCCAGGTTCCGCTGCTATGGCCGTTGGTGTTGGGCGATGGCGTCGGTATAGACTTTGCGCACACCTCGTTCAAATGGCAAAATAACGCCTCCAATAACGCTTTCATCTTTTGCATTATTGTCGGATTAGGGAAGACATCATCATCTCGAAGTAAGCAGATATACACTAACGGTCACATTCGCAACTGTGATGAAATTAGCCCGTATCTAACTCCGGGCAAGAGCAACCTCATCGTGCCTAAATCGAGCGCGCCGCTCAACGGTCTGTCGCCAATGATTCGGGGCAACATGCCCTATGATGGGGGCAACCTAATCTTGTCTCCGGAGGAAAAAGTCGAGTTAATAGAACGCTATCCCGGAGCAGGAAAATTGGTAAAGCGTCTCTATGGATCGAAAGAGTTTCTCCAATCCGTGGAGAGGCATTGCCTCTGGATCACAGACAACAACCTGGAAATGGCGGTCGGTATTCCCCCAATAGCTAAACGCATAGACGCGGTTCGCAAGATGCGCCTCTCAAGTCCGGACGAACAAGTAGTTCAAATGCTATCGCTTCGACCTCACCAATTTAGAGAAATGAACTGCGGCGACGCGCTCGTTGTTCCCGCCGTATTTTCCGAAAAGCGTCTATACCCCACAGTGGGCCTCATTGGCGATGACGCGATTGTCACCAATCTCGCGTACGCCGTTTTTTCTCCACCTAAATACTTATTGGCGGTCCTGTCCTCGCGCCTTCATTGGCTTTGGACCCATACGATCGCGGGTCGGCATGGCATGGTTATTGGCTACTCAAGCACTGTCGTTTACAATAATTTTCCAGTCCCGGATTTATCGGCTGAACAACAACGCACTTTGTCGGATTACTCAATCGCTCTTCTTAAATGTAGAGCAAAACATCCCGGGAAATCCATGGAGTGGCTATATGACGACGAAACAATGCCAGAAGATTTACGGAACACCCATAAAGAAAACGATTCCTATATTGAGGAGTGGGTCTATGGTCGCAAATTCAAAGACGACATGCAACGTCTCGAACATCTTTTTGCTATGTACGCCCGTATGAAAGACGCAAACGACCATGAAGGTACATTGTTTGGCAAAGATTTAAAGAGGAAAGCGGTTTGATGCCGAACCTATTAACTCACGTCTGCGGTACCAAAACAGGAACCGTCAACGCTATGGGGATGCGCGAAATGCAAGCCCGCGCGTTTGACGCCCGGAACGCACAATATCTCCTTATCAAAGCGCCGCCTGCTTCGGGTAAATCCCGGGCTCTCATGTATATCGGACTTGACAAACTCGCGAACCAAGGCCTTAAAAAGGTTATCGTCGCGGTTCCGGAGCGCTCCATCGGCAACTCATTCAAAACCACGCCGCTTAAGCCCAGCGGGTTCTCCGCCGATTGGCTTGTCACGCCGAAGTACAATCTCACGACCTCTGGGGGCGGCCTGAAGACCGCAGCGGTCGCTGAATTCTTATCTTCGAATGAATCAGTGTTGGTCTGTACACATGCGACCCTACGCTTTGCCTATGAAAAACTCGGAGCGGTCGCTTTCGCAGATTGCGTGATTGCCATCGATGAATTCCACCACACCTCAGCGGATGTTGAATCCAAACTGGGTGAACTGGTGCGGGGGCTCATTGCAGACGGCCGCTCGCATATTGTCGCCATGACTGGTTCGTATTTCCGCGGGGACACGATGCCCGTGCTTCGCCCTGAGGACGAGAACCGCTTTACCCGTGTTACCTACACGTACTACGAGCAACTCGCTTCTTACGAGCATCTAAAAGATCTCGCAATCGGGTACCACTTCTACGACGAGTCGTACCTCAAGGCCATCGAAGAGGTCCTCGATCTATCGAAAAAGACCATCGTCCACATTCCGCACGTCGGTTCCGCCGAGACACCAAAGGGCAAAAACGAGCAGGTGGACGATTTACTCGAATTCATCGCCGATGGCGATGCGAGCCAAGTTATTCGGGACAATGTGACTGGCTTTTACAACATCACCCGGCCCGATGGTACCACCCTGAAGGTCGCCGACCTCGTTGACGACAGCCCGTATCGCGAAACAGTCCTCGCGAGCCTACGCAAAGTCGAGCATCGCGAAGATCTTGACATTATTATTGCTCTGGGCATGGCCAAAGAAGGGTTCGACTGGATCTGGTGCGAGCACGTTCTTACGGTTGGCTATCGCAACTCCATGACGGAGGTCATTCAAATCATCGGGCGTGCCACGCGAGATGCGGAAGGCAAGACACACGCGCAGTTTACGAATCTTGTCGCCGAACCTCTCGAGGAAAAGTCAACCGTGACCGAGGCGGTCAACAACATGCTCAAAGCAATCTCGGTCTCGCTTATCATGGAGCAGGTTCTCGCTCCGAACTTTAATTTCAAGACTAAGGTTCCCGATGCGCCCGTCCCCGAGCCGGGCCCCGGCGTTCCGCTATACGTTAAAGGACTTCAAGAACCGTCTACAGATCGCGTCAAGCAGATTGTCGATGAGCAACTGGACGAACTGAAGGTTGACATCTTCCAGAACCCGCTCATTCGGCTCGTGATGAATCAACCCGAAGTCTATACGCCCGCGGAAATTAACACACAAATCATTCCCATGGTTATCGCCAAGCGTTTTCCTGACCTCACAGATTCCGAAGTGAACGAAGTACGACACGCCGTTTTGCTCGATCTCAACTTCAAGAACGCGGTCTCACCAGAGCCTGGCGACCCAGACCAAGAACATGCCGGCGACCTTGAAATAAAGCGCGACGGGGAGAACGTCCTCGTCAAACTGGCGAGAAAATTCGTTAACCTCAACGAACTCTCGATTGATCTCATCGATAGCATCAATCCCTTCCAACACGCCTACGAGATTCTCTCGCGTAACCTCGACGAGCGCATCCTAAGAACTATTCACGGCAGCATCACGGCCAAGCGCCTGCCCATGAGCGACGAGGAAGCCGCAATGCTCTGGCCCGCGGTTAAAGCGTTTGCCGAGAACCGTAAGCGTGAGCCGAATCTTAACGCGCAGGACCCGCGCGAACAGCGTCTGGCGCAAGCACTTTCGATCATCCGTAGCGCAAGGCGTGAACAGACGGCAGCTCATGAGTGAAAACCCCTCCCCCTTTGCCGATATCTTCGCCGAGGAAGACCCCTTAGGTCTTCTCGCTACCAAGTCCGCGGGACCGGCGCGCTCCAGCGAAGACGATATTATCGTCGGTCAGTTCGAGGCTATTAACACCTTCATCGATGAACACGGATTTCTGCCTGGAAGTACGGACAACGGGCGAGAATCAAGCCTTCAAGAATATACCCTCGAAGGCAATCTCAATGCCTTCCGCAGTAACCAGGCCCACCAGCGAATTCTCGCTCCGTTCGACCGTCACGGTCTGCTCGGACCAGATGTGGTCGTCACGCCCGTACCAACAACTCTGGACGATATTCTCGCGTCCGACGACCCGTTGCTATCGGACTCAGCCGATGTCATCTTCGACCTCAAACACGTATCAAACACGTCGCAAATCAGGGCCCAGTCGGACGATATCGCCCGGCGTCGACCCTGTCCGGACTTCGAGCGATTCGCACCCATCTTCGCCGAACTCAAGGAAGACCTCAACTCCGGCAGGCGCCTAACGAAGCGATTTGAGCGCGAAGGAAGCATTGTTCCAGGCGCCTCATTTGTCCTCAACGGCATCATGGCTTACGTCGCCGCGGTAGACGAGCTACAACGACGCGGCAAGGAATACGACGCGCGCATCCGCGTCATCTTCGACAATGCGACGGAAAGCAATCATCTCTTACGTTCATTCGCGCGCGTTCTCTACGAAGACGAGAACGGCCGACAAATAATTGAAACCGCACCGACGGTCACAGGCCCCCTCTTTGGCGGACCCGGCCACATTTCCGGTCCACTGTTCACTGGCGAACCGGATCAAGCCGAATTCGGCGCAGTGAAGGGCACGGTCTACATCGTGGAAAGCCTCTCGCAAGACCCCAACATTGTTGCGCTCAAGGGCAAACTGTACAAAATCGGCTTCACCACGCAGCCAGTCGGAAGGCGGCTTGCGGACGTCGAAAAAGACCCGACGTTCCTCTGCGCCAAGGTCCAGTTACGCGCCACCTACGAGACGAACTTCAATCCGCACAAACTTGAGCAACTGCTCCACCAGTTTTTTACGCACGCGAATCTCCAGGTCGAAGTAGTCCTCGGTAAACCAATTGTTCCGAAGGAATGGTTCGTGGTGCCACTTGATCTTGTGGAGGAAGCAGTGAAACGCATTCTCGATCGCAGTATCGTGAATTATCGGTACGATTCAGTAAGCCGGAAGATTTTGCCGCGATGACTCAAGGCACAGTATGAAATCCACCAAAAAGAAAAACGGTGCAATGGCTGGTCCCCATAAGAAAGCGACCTATACCCTGCCGCCCGATGCCCTCCATGCGCTGGATGAAAACTGGCGGTTTCACAAGACGCTCGACGAACGGTTTGCCGACAGCAAGAGCGCATACGTGGCCGACCTAATACGGCGTGATGCGGCTAGGAAGCGTTAAAAGACACGTCAATCTCACGGAGATAAGCGTCCAGCAGGCACTGCCGCCAAAAGACAGCGTCATAGGGCATTTCGCGAACCTACTTGACGGGCATCCGGATCGGCGGTAGGATCGTCGATCCAATGAATACCTGGTTCACCAGCGACCACCACTTTGGGCACGAAAACATCATCCGCTTTTGCGGACGTCCGTTCAAGTCGCTCGGTGAGATGAATTATGAGATGACCCGCCGCTGGAACCTGGTCGTTGAACCGGGTGATACCGTCTATTATCTGGGCGACTTCGCCATGGGCGATCCGGACGTCTGGCCGACGTTTTGCGAACGACTTAACGGCTCAAAGAGAGCGCGTCCATTCGCGTGTGTACTTTGAGCCAACACGAATTGTTAGTTACGCCTCCGCAGTATAAGGCGGAGCGTTCCGAATTGCAAGCTGCATAGATTCTTCGCTCATGTAGGCGCGTTCGGTTATCCAGTCCTCCGTCTGTTCCACGAGCAGCATCGAGATTAAGCGGATCGCTGATTTGCGGTTGGGAAAGATGCCGATAACGTTCGTTCTTTTTCGCAGCGTACCATTGAGATGTTCAATTGGGTTCGACGACCAGAGCTTGCGACGGTGCGCCGTCGGGAACGCATAGAACGCGAGCACATCCTCAAGGCCGGCGGCGAGTATTTCCATTGCCTTCGGCGACGACTTCCCGTGCTGCTCAATCACCGCCACCGCACGCGCGCGAGCTTCGTCGGCGGTCGACTGACTGAGAATCGAACGAAAGGCTTCAGCAAGTTCGAGCTTACGATGTTGGGAAACGTGCGCCATGACGTTGCGCAGCAAGTGGACCCGGCATCGCTGCCAGAGTGCCGTTGCCCCAAATACGGCCGTTATGGCAGCTCTGAGGCCTTCGTGAGCATCGCTGACCACCAAGAGCACTCCATGCAGCCCACGGGCCACGAGAGAGCGCAGGAAGCCCAACCAGCTCTCACGGCTTTCCGTTTGAACGACGTCGATCCCGAGCACTTCGCGCGTCCCGTTCTCGTTGATGCCGTAGGCGATGACCACCGCCTGCTTATAAACGTGCCCATCCTCGCGAACGCTGACATACAGAGCGTCGAGCATCAGGTACGGATAGCTCGTCGTCAAGCACCGTTCGCGAAAGGCTTCAACCTGTATATCCAGTTCCGCACACAGCACGCTTACTTGCGACTTTGACATTTTTGCGACGCCCAGTTCGTGCAGCACTTTTTCAATTTTGCGCGTACTTACACCAGAAATGAACATTTCTTGCACCGCCGCCACCAGCGCACGCTCGCTACGCTTGCGATGCTCGACCAGCGGCGGAACGAAGTTTCCCTCGCGAGCCCGGGGGATGCGCAGGTCGATACTGCCCATCCGTGTATCGACCGAGCGATCGCGAAATCCGTTGCGGTGATCTTTTCGCTCTTCGTTACGCTCGTAGTTCTCGGCGCCAATGAACTCGTTAAATTGCGCTTCGATCGCCGACTGGGCGATCGTTCTCATCAGGTCTTGAAGCACGTCGTCGGACTGCCCGCTCAAAATGCCTAGTAGCGCAGACCGGTCAAGTTTTGGTAGAGTAGAAGTTGCCACTGAGTCCCCTTCACGTTGATTCCAGTTGATATGAAGTTGGCTCAGTGGTGCGAAATCATCCTCGAAGGATTAATTCACCCCGAAAGTACACACGCACCGGGACTCGGCCCTCAAAGATTCTTGTTCGAGGCAATCATGACAAAGGCCACGAGAGGATGGTCGCGGTTGGCTTTGCCGAGGTCGTCGAGAACGTCGTCGTCGACGTCGAAGGCGCTCGCGTCTGGATGAATCATTATCCGATTGATAATAGCGCCGATCATCGCGGGTACATACGGCCGAAGGCACCCGGTCCCTACGATATTGCCGTATGCGGCCATATTCACCAGAAGTGGAAAGTCAAAGAGCGCTGCGTGAACGTCGGCGTCGACGTTTGGGATTTCAAGCCGATCCCGTTAGCGGACGTGCGGGCCGCGTTCGAAGCCTCGGCTGGGAACGTGTGATTACCCTCCCCTCCTTCGGGGACCTCGTCTCGTATCAAGAAAGTCCAGCACCGCAAAGCATAGAAGACAACCATATGGCACGGAAAGTGCGCCTGACCGAATCGGAGCGGGCCGAGGCAGTGGCGACTCTAGACCTGGCGCTTGGTGACGGGACACCCAGCGAGTTCGCCCAAGAGATTCGCGCCAAAGTCGCGGCGGGTGAGATGATGCTAGCCCATGCGGTAGAGCAAATTCGCAACGAACACATTCGAGTGTTCACCAAAGAAGAAAACCCGTTTGCCCCTTCATATGTTTTCAGCGTGTGGGCTCACAAGGGCCGGTACAAACTAGAAGCGGAAGTTTACACGTCGTATTCCGAACTCATCAATGGCCAGTGGGTTTTGAGTGGGGATCGTGAGCACGAGTGGATGCCCATCTTCGAGTTTTCTACGCGCACAGAACTTGCAACGTATTTATGGAGCGAATTCGGCGACGTTGGGGCGGCGGAAGTGCTCGCTCGGTGTCAGGAGATCGGAATACCGGCTTAGGGGGAGGGATGTCCGGCGAATCTGCGGTGTGGGCACTACCCACTTTAGCCGCGTGGGACACACCCTTCCACGCGGCCTCTCAGTGAGCCAACCGTAGTGCCCGTCTAGTATATAGCATTGGTGTGTTGAGGGCAGGGCTCATAGACGACCCACCAGACGGTATTGTATTTCGGGGCGGAACCTGGGTCGATCTGCTGGGCGTAACGGTTGCATGTCCCACTGAATTTCTCGGCCTGGGGCTTTTTTCGTGCTGCGGCAACGGTCGGATGTCGCCGATCCGCTGTATGCGGCGCCACCCTCCCCTCAAACGAAAGGTCCGCCAAAGAAACCGCGGATATTGCGCCGTCTTAGATCTAAGAGAGATAATACGTAACCATGCGAAACGAGCGATTACGGCCCAGAGCCCGTAAAGACTATCCAAATAACGCCTTCGAAATATCCACCCGCTACGCCATACAGCAGCGCGCAAACAAACTTCGCCCCGCAATGCTCAAAATACGTGATGAAATTCCGCCAATCTTTGGAATCTCTACCTATATCTTCTCTGCCATTGCAGCGAATGGGGGCGTCCTCCGGCAGACTGACATTAATATTTCTCTTGGCGCATCCGCTGCGAAAGCGGCCGTTTCCGACAAGGCCGGAATGCTGCGCACATTTCGTATGCAGACGCAGCAGGGGCCCGGACCTCGCGGCATCGCGGTTTTGTTCGATAAGACGTTCCCGCTCGCCAAAGAAGTCTTAGCCCTCGCCCGGAAAATTGGAAAATGCCACCCGTTTCCGATTGAAAATAAGATGCCAAAGGAAGTGCCACCACGACCTTTGCGGGGACAGCATCGTATTGACCTCATTGCCGGCAGCGAAATAAACACTCTCGTTTTAGCAACGGTACGGGCAGTTCGTGGCAAGGTCGGGCTCGTTGAACTCCAGTCTGCCGTTCCATATCCCTCGCTGACCGCCGTGCAGCGCTCGGTTCAAAGGCTGCGCGACTGCGGCATTCTTGACGTTGGCGAAGGGGGAGCGATCTGTTTCAAAGACGAGCCATGGAAACGAGAACTCGAGAACCTGTTCGAACGGTACCTGCGGATACGACCGGAACTTCGCAAAGAAATTCGCGCACGCACGAAGATCAAGAAAAAGCGGCGCGCTGACCGCTCACTACAATGTCTTTTTGGCTATGAGTCCATACAGCGCGTCCTTACGGCACTGGCTATTCACGGTCCGATGCCCCGTACAGAACTCGCCTCGATTACCATGCTTACGCATCAGAACATAGCACTCAATGATTTGAGAGACGCGGGTATCCTGACTCTGCGAACACGACGCGCGTCTAAAACCCGCGGAACCAAGGCGCATGACTCGCGCGCCAAGATATTCGTGGGTCTCAACGCCGCATGCCCGATCTACCGCGAGTTACGTGTCACGCTGCTGGCCCTTGCTGGCGAGCCCGCGAAGTCCGTCCGACGGTATTCCGAACCTAGAGACGGCTACGACATCGATGCGCTCTTCAACACTGCCCCCTTGTTCTGGGCGCTCCTCATGATGAACGCCCTTCCCGGGGGCGAACTCGATGTCGCTTCTCTGAACCGCCTGCGCCCTCAGCATGCCCCATTCACGCTTCATGGGCGGATGCATTGGCTGCTGGAACAGGGAATTGCTAAGTGTCGCCAGGAGGGTCTAATCAAGTATTACGGATTGAATCCAGCGTACCGGGCCTACAAGCCACTGAAGCGACTCTTAGACAAGATCGGGAAGGCTTGGCCGGATTTGGTAGCGGCTGCGGTATTCAACGACGATATCAAGTCACAACGCAGGCTCACCGTAGACCGCAACGCGGGAAAACGAAAACGTAAAATACAGAGGGCTACACGGTGACTGAGGAAATCGCCGAAATGCGCGCGACGCTTGCGCGTCTCGGTTACGAGACGCGAGAACTCGGAGACGCAACGTGAACGGGCGTCCCGCATCCTGGAATTGGCGGGCCTTCCAGTTCGCATTCGGTGGGACGCTCGCGCCGAAACTGGACGGCGAAGGCGCGGTGCTCGTGCACGCGCCGCAGTCACGGTACGCCAAAAGCGAAAGCGTGCGGCTCAACAACTACGGTGCCGGGCCTTTCTGCGAATTTCGCCTGCGCGGGCTCCCTCGTTCCTCGGGCGTCTACGTCTATATGGTCGCGGGCGAACCGGTCTACGTCGGACAGGCAGCGGATCTGGACGCGCGATTCTACGCGTACGGTCACATCTCGCCGAAGAACTGCTACCGCGGCGGCCGAGAAACAAACTGCCGCATGAACACGTTAATCTACAACACGTACGCGGAAGGCGGCACGATAGACGTCTACCTGCACGTCACCGAGGACTACGCTACGCTGGAGGCCTCGATGATTTCCGACTTACGGCCGAGGTGGAACCGCAGCGGGGTCTGAATGCGCATTTACTGGGCATAACTGGACTTACTCCGTATTGAAAAAGCATTTCTGGACTTACACCCATAACTGGGACAGAGCCGCGTCGCGGGAACCTTCAGCCAGACAGCTCAGATTTTTCCCGCTAATCCAGCCTCTGCGGATCCAGCTTGCCCGCGTCCATATCCCGCGGGCTCACCGCTGACCTTCGATGAGAGCACCGTCTTCTCGGGGACGAAGGAAGCGTACAACGTGGGGTTTTCAATCGGGTCCTCGACCTCGCGCAAGGCGCAAATTGATTCCGGATCGGAGCTCTTGATCATCGATCCTCGCGACGTCGCGGGTTCGAGTCCTAACGAATTACTCGGGCCTGGCGAACCCGGATACGAGGAACTTTCGAGCGACGGCAACTGGTACGCCGGCCATTATTATCTCGCGCGTGTAACGCTGCGGCAAAACGACGGCACCGTGGTCGGAAGGACTGTGCCGATGAAAGTGCTCGTCGAAGACGTCGCATGCGGAAACGGTTGCTACACTCTCATGGGCGTTGGATTTGGCCGGCCGGTGTCGACGCCCGGCCCCTACGGCCCGACGTACAAGTCGACGCTCATGAACACGCTTCTGCAGCAGAACGTCATCGTAACGGGAACGGATCTGTTGGCCGGCTACAAGCTGACGAAAAGTTTACTGCAGGTAGGACTGAGCGCGAGTGATACGCGCGATTTTACCGCGAATAATTTTCAGCAGCTGACGCCGTTTTCAGACAACGGCGCCTCGGCCGCAACATTAAATCGGTTGGGTGACTGGAATAGCCCGAGAGGATGCATCTCGTTTAGCGGCGCCGCTTGCGTGCAAGCCGGTCTGCTCATTGACGTAGGCATCGGATACATGATCCTCAACGGTTTTGGATCCGGTACCGTTAATGCAACAGGCATCAGTTTGAGTTTCCTCGCTGGCAACGGACAGAACAGCGCGAATGCCGCAGCCACCTTGCCGTTCACGCCGAACTACAGCCCTTCGCCAGCCCCGCCGGCCACGCCGCCGGCGCCCTCATATGTCAATCTGCGTAATGGGTCGTCAAGCCCGGACATCAATACCGGTATTCATCCGCTGTTTGGAATGGACTATCTTTACGACGAAGCCTGCGGGCGGGCGGGGTTCAGATCAACTTAACCGGCGTAGGACGCGACTCTCCGCCTTACCTCCTTCGGAAGTCGAATCTTAAGCTCGTAAGGGGATCAAAAATGAGATTTCTCGTCGTAGGCACGCTGCTGGTTACGTTTGCAGCCGGCTCGAATGCATCACCCTCAAGATTACCGGGCGAGCGCGAGACGTGTGGTTCGTCCAACGCAACCATTTACGCCAACGACAATCGCGTTCCAGCCGGGCACGTAGCATCCCAAACGCTACACTTGTCGATCGTCGCCGGGGCCGGATCCTGGCATCCCGACGCGGACAACCGTTCCGCGATTCCAATGCAGGCGTTTGGAGAATGCGGCCGACCGTTGCAGATTCCCGGCCCGCTGATTCGCGTACCGGCGCACACGCAGGTCGTACTACGAGTGCGGAACACCATTTCACGACCGCTGGTGCTGCACGGCCTTATGAACCGGCCGGCCAAGACCGACCGGGAAATTACAGTCGGGCCGAATGCGGAAAGCGTCATTCGTTTCAGGTTAGATTCACCGGGCACGTATTTCTATTGGGGATCGACCACGGGCGCCACAATACGTAAACGCGTACGCGAGGACTCGCAACTAAGCGGTGCGATTGTCGTTGATGCGACAGGGAATCAGGCCCCCAACGATCGTGTGTTTGTGATTGGGCGCTGGATAAACGTCAGCAAGCCCGATGGTACCCCGGATAATGCCTACGAACTAAACGTCATCAATGGCCGCACATGGCCGTATACCGAGCGGCTGACCTATGCGAAAAACAGCACCGTCCACTGGCGTTGGATCAATGCCGGTGCCGGCAATCATCCGCTCCACTTGCATGGATTCTATTTTCATGTTGATTCCCGCGGGGATGGACTGACCGATACGCCGTACGCGGACATATGGCGCGACGTTGAAGTGACCGAGCTGGTTACTGCTGGTAAAACGTTTGCGATGTCGTTTAAAGCGGCACGGCCCGGGAACTGGCTTTTCCATTGTCATTTTGTGTATCATGTGATCGGTCACGTTCCGGTGAGTGAAATGCTGGACGAGCATCGCGTGCCGATAGACCCCTTACGCTACGACAACACGATCGTGCGGAAGCTCGGTATGGGCGGACTGACGTTGGGCATTACAGTCGTCGGGAAGGTGCCGACCGTCCTTCCGAAGGTTGGGCGCCGCGTTTGGGTGACGGTGGAACGAGCCGCCAACGACCTGCCAACCGCACCTTCATACCGGTATGTCATAAAGGGGTCGGAGGTTCCGGCCGGTTTCGCAAATGCAAACGGACCACCGATCGTATTGACACGGGGTGTGCCGACTGCCATCGATGTGATCAATCGCTTGGATGAACCTACGCAAGTACATTGGCACGGGATGGAGCTTGCCGACAGCTATTACGACGGCGTCGAAGGGTTCAGCGGTTACGAAAAACGTCTGGCTCCCATGATCATGCCGGGGCACACGTTCGAAGCACGCTTCACACCGCCGCGAGCCGGCACTTTCATATACCACACGCATATGGACGACGTTTGGCAGCTGCGTGCGGGCTTGGTCGGCCCTTTAATCGTGTTAGAGCCGGGAACGCATTTCGATCCGGCAAGCGATCATATTATTTTGGTGGGCACGCCTCACGCGTATGCGGACCGGAATGGATTGCTGGTGAACAGCCAGGCAGCGCCGGCCGAGATGATCTTCCATTCCGGCGTGCAGCAGCGGCTGCGTTTTATCAACCTTACGACGTTTCGTCCGCTGCTGAGCGTCTCGCTTACCGAAGATGGAAAGCCCGTTCTTTGGAACCTGCTCGCACAGGATGGCGCGCAAGTGCCGAAAGAACGGCGGATTGCGCAGCGCGCCGTTCAGGGGGTGTCAATCGGGCAGACGCGCGACTTTCTATTTACGCCGGATAAAAAAGGCACGCTGCAACTTTCGATTGTCACGGGCGTACCGGGTACGCCGGTGCTAATTATACCGGTGCATGTAATATAGCGGATCTGCCGTTCCGCTAGTAGTGTGGACTATTCCGCACATCTTGCAAATCCGATTGCAGTTGCTGTTGGACGATCGTGCTGTTCGTTGCCGCCTGGATCGCCGTGTTCCGTTCCGCAATGTCGCATTGAGAGAGCGGTCATGATGAACCCGCGCATTGTCAATTAAGACCGCCTCGCTATGTGCGCGCGTCGACGCTCATGATCGGATACTTAAGGAGCCGCTCATCGGCCGTGACGAGTGTACGGCTCCCAGCAAGTGCTTGAGCGGCCAACATTCTGTCGAAGGGATCAGTATACTGATCCCTTAGCGACGCAAGCGCGAGAACGTGATCGAGATTCACGGGCACAACTGTAGCTCCTGAGCGCCTAAAGCGGGTCCGAATGTATTCAGACGCCTCCATCGGAAGCTCCAGCTTTCCACGAGCTGTCTTCAGTATGACCTCCCACGCACTCACAACGGAGATGCCCAACTCGTTCGCGCGATCCTCAAGCAACGCGCGCGTTTTCCGTCCAAGTCGTTTTGGCTCCAGTCCCATCCAGAGCCAAACATGCGTATCCAGTAAGAGCTTCAACTACGTATACTCGCCGAATTCTTCCGGAACGAATGTGTCAAAGTCGGGCGCTATGCGAAACGGCAGGCCTTGATCGTACCCCAACTCGCGTTTGTCGCCCTCAGGGATGACGGGCACCAACCGGGCTACGGGAACGCCGGCCTTAGCGATAACGACTTCCTCCCCCGCCTGAACGTCCTTTATCAGGGCGGAAAAAGCCGTCTTTGCCTCGTGGATGTTCGCGTGCCTCATGCCCTTAGTCTATCGGACTAAGTCCTGTTAGTCAATACGCCTATGTCGCGCCTTATTTCGGACCGCTCCCGGAACTCAAATGCCACCCGCCACACGCGGCCTTGTCACAACGGTAACCGTGAAGACGTAGATTTTCGCCCCTATCGCGCGCGTATTGCATCTGCGATTCGGCCGCGTATTGCGCCGCCGCTGAGTGCGGATATCGCTTCTTACCAGAACAGCCGGGAATAAGACTACACGTCTCGGCGGCGCGTGATAAAACACGTGGATTGCGCCGTTGCACACAGCCGGTCGCGATCGTAGAGAGACGCCTCCGCCATCACGATCGTTTTGCCTGCATGCAACACATTAGCCGTCCAGCGCATCTTGCCCGTGTCTTTTGAAATTGACCGCATGTACTTCACGGTTAAATCGGTCGTGGAAACAGCGTAGGCCATATCGTCGAGCACCGTGATCGACACATGCCCCAACGCCAAATCCAGCAACGTCCCGGCAAAGCCGCCGTGCACCACGCCAAGCGGATTGTAATGCTCCGCGCCCGGAACGCCGGTGCCCGTCAAATGTCCGGACTCGATCGTGTCGATCTGAAATTCAACAAACTTGCCGATCGGCGGATATTCACGGCCTTCGTCGCGCATCGCGACGAGAAACGCCATGCCGTTCATCGCGAGCTACCGTTCTTTATCATGGACGCCGTACGGCAGTGTAATGCTGATCGTCCCGCCTCGTCCGTTCGGCTTAATCATAAATTCTTGCGTCATCGTCTTCGAGCCGTTGATATATCCAGCCGCTGTTGTCGCTCCTCAAAACCCGCAGAATCTGTAGCGCCGCCAGGAGCACGGGGAAGAACCGTTTCGATTTGCCCATCATTCCCCCTAATCTCCGAACGAGAAAGTCCTAAAGAACCATTCGCATTATTTCGCGTCACGAAATTGGCTAAGCTGGCGAATTTTACCCGCTTGCATTTGCGTCGCGAGCGATGTTGGCGGGAAAGTGTAGGATGCCCGAGTAGCGTATCGTTCCGTATCACGGTGTAGTGCAAATGCCCGTCCTGTAAGGTTTTTCCGCGCAGGAGCGTTCAACGCGTATCTTCGCGTTTCATCCAATATCGCATGGTTAGTGGATGGTTAGTGGATCGGGGGCCACTCCCCATGCTGCCTAGTTCCCGCGCAGCGCCAACGGGAATCGAATCTGAACACGTTGATGATGCCGAGTAGTCTTCTGTTGCACCGGAGGCCGTCCTGTAAGGCTTTTCGCCAATGCCCGGCCATTCTTGTAACAGCAAATCCCGGCACGTATCGTCACGTCCGTGCCCGGCGGCAGGAACCGTCCCCCCGCTGCACCTGGACGCATCACGATCACGCTGGAGATTGACGGCGTCTGCTTCTCATCTGTATGCTTTCCCCGGTCAAATGCGAGAATCACGGACCGGTGCTCCAACTCTGTTGCGCAGCATAATTCAGGTTTCGGAATTAAGGCTCAGTCGGTTTGCGAACCATCATCCGTTGCTCGTTTCCACCCCGTTTCAATCGGTTGGTCGTGCTCAAAATGGTGGGCGGTATTGGGATTGAACCAATGACCCCTTCCGTGTCAGGAATGAGGCGTTCCCTCGTAAAATTATCTTCGTTATCCAGCGAGATAGTCTTAATTTAAGGCTCAACCGGTAGTGTGTGGCTCTGTTTGGTCGTATTCCAGACTCCGCCGCCGCAAACACGTCGCCGGCACTTGGAGCTTAGTGAGTAATCGCTATGTCAAGCGCAGAAGCTTGGCTCGGTCAACCTCGACGATTCGACCACCCTCTCGTCGAATTGCGCCTTCGGCATCGAACTTAGGGAGCAAACGTTGA
>JBBRML010000078.1:0-17048 GCA_038230855.1 Fimbriimonadales bacterium
CCGCGAGGTGATGGAACTGTTCACGATGGGCATCGGGACCTACACGGAGCGGGACGTGCAGGAGGCGGCACGGGCTTTTACGGGATTCGGTTATGCGCCTCCCCGAATCGCAGCGCGACGCTTCGGTAAAGGCAATGATGGGCTCCCTCGTCGTGACGTCTTTGTTTTCTCTAAGGAACGACATGACAGTGGCGTTAAAACCGTTCTCGGTCAATCTGGCACCTTTCAAGGCGAAGATGTCCTTTCGATTCTTTGCGGCATGCCCGCAACGAGTCGATTCATCACGAAGAAGGTTTGGGAGTTCTTCGTCTATCAGAATCCCGCCGAAGCTTTAATCGATTCTTTCGCAACAATATTTCGCAAATCTCAGCTCGATATCCGGACTCTGCTCCGAGCGATCATGACATCTGACGAGTTCTACAGCGAGCGCGCCGTGCGTAAATGCATCAAGAACCCGATCGACTTCACCGTCGCATCGGCCCGCGCACTCGGGGCAGGAACGATCGCCATGGAGCAAGTTCAGCGAGCCATCGCGAATCCGAACATAAACGAGAAGAACGGCGCGAACAATGCGCTTCGCCGTGCGATGGTCATTCCCCAAAGCCTTATCGTCGTCACGAATTCACTCGGCATGCAGCTGATGTATCCTCCCGACGTCAGTGGCTGGAAGAACGGCACGGCCTGGATTAGCACGGCGACGATGGTGGAGCGCACGCGCTGGGCAGATGCTTTGTTTGCAACGCCAGCGGAGGTGCTGAGAGCCGGAAAAGGCCAGCTGAGACCGATGCTCTCCATTCCGCCGTACCCTTTGTTCCAGCGCGATCCAAGCCCAGAGGGAATTACCGCGCGAATGCTATCGCTCTTTGACGTAACAGTCAGCGATAGCCGCAGGCGCACTTTGACCGAGGGAATTGCCGCAGCAATGCAGGGCTCGTTCACGCGCTCGAATTCGAGCGACGTGGCGGTTAAGGCCGGCCGGTTGCTGTTTTCAACCCCTGAATTCCAGTTCTGCTAACGAAGTCTGACGTCGCGGTGGAATGTTTCAACGCGCCGGATGATCGTAGATTTCGACTGCATGATCAGCGAACTCGTGATTGTTCCATCACGTCGGTAACGCACGCCGCGCATCATGTCACCTGACGTGATGCCCGTTGCCGCGAAAATGACGTCACCGCTTGCGAGGTCACTCGTGTGGAAGACGCGATCCACGCTTCCCTTCAGCATTTTTTCAGCGCGCTCGCGTTGCCCTTCACGGGGGAAGGAGAGCCTGGCCTGCATCTCGCCACCATAACAGGTCACCGCGGCCGCAGTGATTACACCCTCAGGAGCGCCTCCCATACCCATGAGCCCGTCAATATCTGACTCTGGGTCCAAAGCGGCAACCGCGACGGAGAGGTCGCCGTCGGTCACGAGGTGAACTCGCGCGCCGGCATCCCGGATCTCTTGGATCAGGGCTTGATGGCGTTCACGGTCTAGCACGCCGATGATGAGTTCGTCGACGGATTTGCCGAGCGCCTTAGCCATCAGACGTACGTTGAGGCGCGGAGGTAGAGTGATGTCTACGCTGCCTCGGCACTCCGCTCCGACAACAAGCTTGTCCATGTAGCAGTCAGGAGCGTGCATGAGCCAGCCTTCGCCTTCGACGGCGGCGGCAAGCACGGAGATAGCGTTTGGTAGGCCGTCCGCGCAAAGATTCGTGCCTTCCAGCGGGTCAACGGCGATCTGCACTCTCGCGCCCTCGCCGGAACCAAGTTCCTCGCCTATGTAGAGCATCGGGGCTTCGTCGCGCTCGCCTTCGCCGATGACGATCGTTCCTGCCATTGGCATCCGATTGAGCTCGACGCGCATAGCGTCGCAAGCGGCTTGGTCCGCTCCGTCGCGGTCTCCCTTCCCTACCCAGCGCGCACATGCCATCGCTGCAGCCTCGGTCACGCGTAGAAAATCTAGATCTCTTGTCTCTGTCATAAGCTTGAACTCCGACGTTCGCAGTCTGCTCGCGCCATTGCGAACAGCATCTAAGAGAGATTATGACGCCCAGTGTCTCTTGTCGGGGGCGCGGGGACCCATGTTGGGCTCAATGCCCGTTCATGGGTCAAATGCAGCGGGGAGACCTGAGAAAATTGCGGGGTTCAGCCGATGATTTGGGCTGAGTTCGGGTATATTTTCGACTCAACGTTGCCACATAGCTCAGTGGTAGAGCAGCTGACTGTTAATCAGCGGGTCCAAGGTTCGAATCCTTGTGTGGCAGCCATTCTCCCAACCTCCAATGGCGTTCGCAATGCGCGTTCTGCTCGATCAGGCGAAGCTTTTCGAATTTATTTAACAGGTCGGACTCAGAGCAACCAGCCCCGGCCGAATCTACCTTGTTGGCGGCGCAACCGCCCTGCTGCTTGGCATACGTGCTCAGACTGTTGTCATCGACATCAAGTTGGATCCCGAGCCCGGCGGCGTACTCGAAAGCATCGCGATCCTGAAAGAGTCTCTATCGTTGAACGTGGAACTCGCGAGCCCTGATCGCTCTATGCCGGAACTGCCCGGTTGGGGAGAGAGAAGCGAGTACATCGGCAAGTGGGGCCCCGTAGAATTCTTCCATCACGATTTTTATGCGCAAGCGCTTGCGAAGATACTCCGCGGTCACGATGCGGATATGAGAGACGCTCAGGCTTTGGTACAACTGGGCAAGGTCGAAGCGCGCGAGATGCTCAGACTTTTTCATGAGATTGTTCCCGCTCTCAACCGATTCCCAGCAATCGACGGCGCAGTGTTCTCAGGCCGAATCGAGACATTCGTGGGGTCCCTAGGTGGATGAGTTGCTGGTGTTTCCCGGCGGCGACTTAGTCCAGAAGGGCATCCAAGACCTTGCGGCAGGAGTTACCAGTGAGGAAGCGCTCCTCGCCTCGATTGCCGCGCCTCGTCTGCGAGGACTTGGCCTTTTCGTTCCCGAAATCGTTGGGGTCGAGCGACCTTACGAGCATGCTCTTTACTTAGCGCTCCAGGACCGTCTTGGTGTTGAAGCGCATTTGGCGTACAACGCGCTCATTGGTCGAGTTGTGAGTTTTGCAAACTCGTATTCCCCGTGATTCCAAGGCTCGACCAGAACTCCCGCACACACGCAGCGGGAGAAATCCCTGAACTGTTGAGCTAGGATTTGTCGTTCTTTGTGAAATCGGCGAGGTCTTTTTTCGCCGTCTTCAGGTCCGCGTTGCCGTCAATACAGCCTTGGATTCTTGCTTTCTGGTCCGCGAGCATCGTTGGCTCCGCGGGGCCATCGCAATCGCGCACCACACCGGTTTCGACGTTCTTGAGGTGATAACGAAGATATGAACCCATGCCCGCGTGGTACGCAGGCGGCCCGAAGATGATCAGCGCGACAACAGCGGCGGCATAAATCACAATCTTATAGACTTGATGGCCCTTTGCCCGCTTGACGTCGCGGTCGGACCGAATCTGATTGCCAAGCGAGACACCGCAGCTACCACACCGCGCATCGGTGTCTCCGTTATGGGTGCCACATCGCTTACAAATTATCATGTGGTAAGTCTACGCCTTCCTTTCGCTTGGTATTCATGCTTCGCGAACAACATCGCGTGAATGAGTTCATTGACGCCTTTCCAGAATGGCAAAGTTCAGCGTTGCCGAGTAAATTCTCGAAACACCTCAGGCTTGACACTCGCCCAGGATTCGAATAACATAGTTCAGCAATGATCGTCACAAAGTTGCTTTTGCCTCTCGTTTCCCTCCACGGAACAAGCGCTGTTGATTCGACCGGGCAGCAGTTCATCGTGTCCGTGCTCAAAGCAACGGACACGCAGTTGGCAGCGGCCCTCCAGGACCCTACGACAATAAAGGGTGGCGACGCGCTGACTGACGAAGGAAAGGCTTATGGAAAAGCGCTTGCAGGAGCTTTCAAGAGCTTTCGCGAGAATTTTCAGCAGATGCTGTCCCTATTGGCGCCCGACAAATTGTCCGTCAGCACGGTGACAACTGACGCAGACCGCGACGCTATGCGGGAATTGCTCAAGAAATATTCAGATTCCAAGTCCGTTCCGCTACTCGCGCTCGACGATTATCAGAGAAAGGTGATCCTGCACTTGGACGGCCGCGCAAAGTCGGAATTTAGCGATGGCCAGGCATCTAAGTTTTATCTCGCGTGCAATACAGCACGCTTGATGATCGCAAACGACGCGATGCAAATTCTGAAGCGCGAAGCTACTCCTTCTGGTGCCAGCATACGGTCGTTGGTGCGGGAGGAATGCGATCGGTATGACAAGGGCTGCGACGGACTAACTGGCGAAACGTTAGCACTCGCGCGAAAGACGCTTGAGAAGGTGAAGCCGCTCTTCGATAAGGAACTTGATGCGATCGGAGCCTCAGGTACCGACGGTGGATTCAGACTCGAAAAGGATCCGGCCGAGGACACAAAAGTGGCTGAGGTTAAGCCGCCAGTCGTAAGCGCAGAGGCTAAGATCGAGAAACCACCCGTAACACCTCCGGTCACAGCGGAAGCAAAGGTTGAAGCGAAGCCTCCGGTAACACCACCAGTCACGACGGAAGCAAAGGTTGAGGCGAAACCACCCGTAACACCACCAGTCACGACGGAAGCAAAGGTTGAGGCGAAACCACCCGTAACTCCTCCGGTCACTGCGGAAGCAAAGGTTGAAGTGAAGCCTCCGGTAGCACCGCCGGTCACTCCTCCAGTTACCCCGCCAGCGGCGGTGGTTCCAACCGAAAAGCCAGTCGTCAAAATCGCCAAGTCGACATCTGGCGCATCGATCGCGTTCGAATCCAAGAAGCCGATCGACGCGAAGTTTGGCGCGCTCTTTGACTCTTTAGGAGATGAGCGCCTCGCCTTTGCACCAGATCAAACGACCGTGCCGATGCCGACAGACGGGGTGGTTGGAACCTTGGCTGCCGCGTGCCTCGAACTGCGGACGATTCGCACCGCCGAGGTGCCAAGTTATTCGAACGGTCTCAATCCATTCTATTGGATTCACAAGATTGGAAACCGGGGTGCGACGTGGTGGAAAGCGAGGGCGATGGACCAAGAGAAAAAGGACCAATTTGTGGCTCCCGCAATACCTTTCCTCTACCTCGCCAAGAACGGCTCGACTCCGGCCAGAGCGACCGCCATCAAAGCCAATAACGACGCGATTGACGTCTGGTTTGCCACGGGCGACACTGGGAAGGCGACGGATGCATTCGTGAAGGCCGGGACTCTGGATGCAACGCTAGCCGCGCCCATGTGGAACGCGGCGATGGCAGCGGGTGGCGGCCACAATTGGGTTTACGCTACGAAACTCTTCGAAAGCACCCTGTTACGAAGCCCGAGTCAGGACATGCGAGCTCGCGCAAATGCGTTCAGCAAGAACCTGCAGACCACGGCGGCACTTCTCAAGCTGCAGGACGGCTCTCAGAAGCGCATCTATGAGGAAGCGCTTGATGGTGCGTGGATCATGATCACTTTTGGCGCCTACAAGGCGGCCGCGGTGGAGTTGGCGGAAGCAGCGATCCTCGATGATGAGCGGCCCGAAGCATTCGTATTTGCGGCCCTCATTGCAGCCCACGAGAAGAATAAGGCGCTTTCCTTGAGTTTTGTTCGCAGCGCTCTCGCCAGAGAAGGCAAACACACTTCCCGGATTGTCGATCCTCTACTGGACCTGGTCATGAAGGGTGAGTGAGACTACTTCTCGGACGTGTAGAACTTTACGGCTAACTTGAGCACCGCGACTCTTCGATGAAGAGATCTCGCGAGACGCTCGTTCGCTACCGCTTGTTCGGCGGCGTATCTCGGGTCGCCGCCGTGCGAAAGGATCTCTTTACCGACTTCTCCCCAAACTTGCGCATGGCGAGTGTATGCATCGAATCGCGCATTCGAAATTTCCAAGTCTCCTTGGAGCTTCCGAACGACTGCTTCGCGCGCGGCCTGGGCGGCAACTGGAGGCAGCGGCCGATCTGGAGCGCGCTCAAGCCCGTCAGCTTTTAGTTCGTTTGCCCGCAGGGGTGTATCAATGCGCGCGTCAAAGGCCGGTCCATCGTGCAGCTTCGCTTCGAGGTCGCTCAGCTTCCCAAGCGCTTCCATTGTAGAACTCACGTGCGCCCGGACCGCCTTCGAATTCGACTGCCTCAAGGCGTCACAGACTTCGAGAACGCTCAGACGATCACCGGAGGCCATTGCCGAAGCGGCGGCTGACATTCCCAGGTCCACATCCATCGGTCGAAGTCTCCAAGCGTGCATCATCGCCTCCGCCGCTCCGGGAGATCTCTTCGCCTCCAAAGCAAGCGCGGCATCCGACGTTTGATGAGCGAACTCGAGGAAGTGAAGCTGCGCAAGACCCCGATTCAGACTTGCCTTCATCTCCGCAGGCGCTAGAGCGAGCGCTTTTGCATACGCTTCGCCCGATTTCGAGAACTGTTCAAGTTCGGCCAAGAGCGACGCTCGAATCGCGCTGACTTCCCATGCATTTGGGAAAGCCGGCGCGATGCGCTCGAGCAGTCCGAGCGCTTCGACGGACAGACGCTGCTCACGGAGGGCCATGACCTGAGCCAAACCCAACGCCATTCGGTACTCGGGAGATGCGGCGTTCCGTGCGAGGCTCGCTCGCAATTTTGCCTCAACGCCTAAGTCCGAGCCTTTCTCAATCTCTAAGACGTGTTCGAAACATTGGATCGACTTGTCCGATTTCCCGAGTTCCTGCTCCAAAATGCCGAGATTGAGCCAACCGAGCGAGAATGTCGGATCTGCAACCTGTAGCGCGGCCAAGTCATTTTCCCCTTTGGCCTTGTCTCCGGTGGACCTCACCGTCTCAAGGATCGTGCGCATCTTCGCCCTCGATTGTTCGTGAGGCGTTTGGGCAGGCGACGCGGGCATTGTCACCGCGAACAAGAGCGCAATCGAGGCGAACTTACCCACCGGTCAGCTCCTTGTACACCCAGTGAGTTTTTATTCCGCGCTTAATCGCCTCAACCGCCATCAACTTCGCCTCCGGCTTCCGTTTCAACTTGAGAAGTGCGCCCGCAAGATCGGCGTAGTTCTCTCCGTCGTCTACGCTTGCGGCGATTGCCTCGCGGAACGCCCTTTCGGCAGCTTCGAACTGGTCTGACTTGTACAGGCAAAGCGCACGCAACCGCTTCGAGCGTGGGGTCGCTGATGCGGCCGGAACTGCGGATAGGACATCGGCGACCCTTGCGAATGCCGACGCGTCGTAGTACGCGTCGGCAAGTTCAATCAAACCAGGTGTGCCTTTTGCGATTGCGGACGTCATCAATTTCGTTGCTTCATGATCGGCGTCTGCTTGGAATCCTGCGTGTTGAAGCACATTCACGCCTTCAGCAAGCGCGGTGTCGCCGTCGCTGAGCTCAAATGCCAATCGGTAGGCGTCAACCGCTTCGTCGAACCGACGCAGCCGATTGAACACCGATCCCACGCCCGCGAGGAACTTCACGTTGCCCGGGTCGAGTTGGAGCGCTTCGAGATACTTTTGGGCGGCGAGGTTAGGGTTTACCGTAACAGACTGCGCCGCTGCCGCGGCCGCTGATTTTGCTCTCGTGGCAAGGATGGCGCGATTTTTGAGCCGGGACGCAAGGTCATGCGCGATCTCGGCGATCGTGCTGTCCTTGGATCGTCCGCGCCGCTCAATGACCGCCGCCGCCGCAGAATACTCGCGCGCAGTTTCCGCACAATCGGCGTAGTTGAGGAGGTCGGCTCGCGAGACGAAACCACTCAGAACGACCGCTTGCCACTCGGGTAACGCCTCGGCGGCCTGGCCCGTAGCCATCAATTTTGAAGCATTTCGTCGGCGCGAGTCGATTTCGACCGCCTTTGCGCACACCGCTCGAAGTTCTTCAACGCGTGACTTTTCAGCGGACGAAGCTCGCTTGAGCGCTTCGTCGTATTGGGCCAGCGCCTTTGCCGGTTGTTCCGAGCTAAGCAAAAATGCTGCGGTTACTAAATACGCCTGTGCATCCGCTTTACCCGCCTCCTGAGCCTGGATACTCTCGGCCAAAGCGCCGGAGTGATCACCTAGGCGGACTTTCGCGGCGATTATAGAGTCGGACTTCGTTTCGATCATCGGAAGCGCGGTCCGAAGCTTTGCTGCGGTCGCATCGAGCGATTGTCTGCGGATCGGGTCGCGCTCAAGTTTGCTCGCGTGCTCAAGCGCATCGGCGGCAAGCACGCCATCGTTCCTCGCTCCATAGATCTGAGCAAGATCTAAGTACGCCGGTTGGAAGTCGGGGCTCAGTCGTGTCACGACTTTCATCCCTTCTAACGCTACATCCCACGCGTCCGTCTCGAGCATGCAGCGGTGGGCGAGACCGTAGATTCGTTGCGCCTTTGCTGATTCGGCTTGAGAAAATAGTCGAGAAGTCGGCAGAGATGGGTGCGTGGTAAGAATCACGGCGGCGCCGAATATTCGCACGTCAATCTTCATCAACGTATGGTGAGCCGTCCTCTTTGACTCCGTAAAACTTCTCAAATTGCTTCATCAGTTTGTCGAGCTGCTCATCCGAGTAGTGGCGCGCGCGCCGAAGGTTGTTACGTATCATCTCAAATCTGGCTTTGACCGCCTTGATCGGATTTGCCGTGATGTACTTCCAGTTGTCCTTGATCGTTTCCCATAGACCGACTTTCTTTAATTCTTCGCGCGTTTCATCGTTATCCTGATCACCTGCGAACAGTTTTAGCGCGCGATCTTCAGCTTCCTTGTCCAAAGCCTCTTTGAATTTATTGTAGGCCTCTTCCTTCGCGCGTTCGATGTCCCCCTCGAACCAGGTCTTGGGATTGTTAGGATCAATGTCTTTGTGCCGCCAAAACTCCTTTGCGATGTCCGAAGGCGAGCCGACGTTCTTGTTTATCCAATCTAGGGCTCGATTCCCACTATTGGCTTGGCCGTCGCCAGGAAGGTTCAGATCGGCGTCGCCCGTCTGGTTGTAGTTCCCACCGAGAAATCCGGAATTGATCTGAGAATTGTCCTCGTTCGTCGGAGGTGAAGGCGGTGCACTGGTGTAGTCGTCCGCAGAGCCGTAACCTCCGCCGGGGGCTAGGTTACCGAACATGGATTCTTGAAGCAGCTTTAACTGAGCCTGTAACTGAGCCAAGATTTCTTTCTGTTTTTCGAACAGAATCTTTAGTTGTAACAGGCGCTGCTGACGTCGAGCTTCCGCTTCCTTGCGCATTTTGTCGGCAAGCTCCTGCGCGGCCTTTCTTCGCTTCTCCGCCTCCTCTCTCGCCTTCAGGACGCCTTCCCAGTATTCCGCGTTGTTATAGGCGTTGCATGCCTGGACCCGCTCGTTGTTGCATTTGTCCCACCGGTCGCTGAGGCGCTGATAGTTCTGATGATATTGCGCGACTTCCCGCTCCGCATCCCGGACTTTATCGTTGAACTCCTTTTCCTTCCGAGCCATAACGTCTGGAGGAGCGGAGATAGCCGTGCCTTTCACGTTTTGCAAATGAGTCTCGAACGAGACCCTCAGCTCACGCTCGATTTGGGACTTCGGCCGATTGCATTGGCTGCAATAGAGACCCTCTCGCAGTTCTTTAAGGCCGAGGTCGCGCTCCGCGCGGGCGTCGTACACTTTTTGGTTGGCCTTGCCCCATTCGCGGTTGTTGTTGTCGTTTTCCTTTTCGCAATCGGTCAGGCAGTCGTGCCGCGCATTGATCTCCGATTGAGCCGAGACCCATGCTTGATGCGCCTCTTCCGAAGTCTGGAATGGGACTTGGCGGACTGCGGCGGCGGTCGCGACGGGCGGGGCAACCTCCGTACGGGTCAAAAAGGCAAGTGCCGCGGCAAGCGGCAGCAAGATCACTTCTTCTTTTCCTCGGCGAGGATTAGAGAAAGGGCATCCCGCTTCAGCGTCTTCGCGAGGCTGAGCGCATCTTCTCCGTTCCCGTCTCGCGCTTTCGGATCGGCGCCAGCGCGCATAAGCGCGTAAGCGACGAGAGGCTGATCCTTCTCAACGGCCAAAGTAAGCGGGGACCGGCCGGTTCGAGTCAAGGCGGTGACGCTGGCTTTTGCGTCGAGCAAGGCCTGCACGGTTTCAACTTGACCCGCGGCCACCGCGTGATGCAACGGCGTCCAACCAAATTCGTCCCGGATATTTGGATTCGAGTCCGAGATCAGTAGCGCGAGCTGTGGGGCATTTCCAGATGCGGCGTAGGCCGCAACTTGAGAAACTCGCTTGTCGACTGATGCAACCTTATATCGACCTTCCACGGCAAGAATCGTTCTTCGATCTCGATTCTTTTTCGCGAGCTCGAGTGCCGTGAGACGTGGTTGTCCGTCAATTTTGGCGTCCGGGACCTTCGTCTTGTCTGCGCCGAGTGAAATCAGCAGGAGTACGGCGTCGGTCTGCATCGCTCCGGTTGCGCGAAGGAGCGCGGTACGTCCTTCAGGGTCGACAGCATTCACCTCCGCTCCGGCCGAACTGAGCAACTTAATCATCTTCAGGTCGCCAACTGTCGAAGCCAACGCTAATGGCGTGTCGCCATTCGACGCTCGCCGATTCACCAGAATTTTGCGGTTAACCTCCTCGAGAGGATCGAGAACAGCTTGCACGCCGTCGAGATCGCCAGCTCCGGCTTTTTCGACCAAACCATCGATCGTTGGATCAGCCTCTTCCTTTGCTCGATCGTAATTCTTTTGGAGACGCTCGAGGTTTTTCTTCGTGCGTTCCATTTGTCGTAATTTCTCTTGGCGCTCTTGTTCGGGGTCCTTGTGACTTCCAAAAAGACCAGCTATGGCACCGATTGCGTTCGTCGCTCCCTGCAGTTGATCGAGCGCACGGGTTTGACCCGCATTCAACGCGGTGAGGGCATGCGCGACGTCGAAATACGCGTTCACTTCCGCTAGCTGAGGATTGTACTGCCGCAAGGTCATGTTCATCTGGGCTAGCGGCGACATGGTTCCGGGCAGTTGGACTGCGAAGTGATTGCTCAGCAACGTCTGCGCGTTCTGCATCTGCGCCTGGCGAATCTGAGCAGCAAAGCCTTCGACGGCATTTAGTCTCGCCGTGTACTCCTTGTGGTGCTGTGCGTCTTGAAGGGAAATTTTCCGGTACGTGGCGGCGAGGCGATCGGAATCCGCGACGATTTGCGTCCGCAGCTGTTGCAACTTAGCTGCTTTTGCGTTGGCATCTGCAAGCACGCCTGAAATCTGGGTCGTTAGCAATGTGTCGATGTTCGCCGAATCCTTGGTCGGAGTGGTTACTGCGGCGTCCGCAATTGGGGTTGATCTAGCGACACGAATTGCCACCATCCGATCAATGCTGCCCAGAGCCTTTTCCGTCGATTCTTCACCCGGAGAAAGCTTGACGGCAATGGTGTAGTCGGTGATTCCCGCCTCCATATCTCTTGGAAGAGAGTACTGCACGAGAATGTCAAGGTCGAGACGGTTGGAGGTCTTGTTCCGCACCTGAACAAATGCGGGGGCACCGTAATCTCCTTTGTGCGCCTGATCGTCTCGGAAACGATATTCGATCTGCTTCGCCGAGCTGATCGGCTTCCACGCGGACCAAGCAATCTCTTGATGAAAAACAACCGGGGACAAGGTCGCGACGTGAATAAACGCAAATCCAATCATGCTCATACCAAAGTTGAGCAAATTATAACAGTTCTGCCGTGTCGGACGCAAGGAATGCAGCGACTAAACTCATTACTTTTTTGACAGCGAAAGCAATCGGCTACGGAGAGCGCTCGGACTTGCGACCACGCCGACGCTTTTCCTTTTGATCGCTGCGCTTTTGAAAGAAGCCCCACATTCGCTCTTCAACACGGTGGCGCTTCCGGCCCAGCTCACGACATGCACTCTTGAACCGCCGCCATAGCGATCGAATCTTACTAACGAGCTGCTTGCGAGTGTGCGGCGACATGAGCAACGAGCGCCCTCGGCGCGACTGATACTGACGAAATAGACAGCGAAGCTATTGTAACTCGTAACCGCCATAAACGCAAACCGTGTTAGTAGCCGCGGTCAAAAATCGCGGCACGGATCTGCCTCGGCGCCAAGCAAAGAGTCCAAATTATCGCAGGCGCCGTAGAACGTAAAAAGCAAAAACGAGGAAAAGTACGCTTCCGGCGATAATCCACTTCTCTTTTGTACCCAGTAACCCGAACGCCGGGTACTCATGACCGCACCGAAGGCACCACTTACGGCCCGCAGAAAATCGCTTCTTGCAATTCTTACATCTGCGTACCGGCATTGCTATATGATACATGTCCTGGGGCATCGCAGGGACTTCGATACAATAACGCCAACGTGATTCTATTGCGGTTGCTACGCACTCTCATCACGCTGATCGAGGTAAAGCGAGGGACTCGGTCGCGATATGCATGGTTCGGCTTGAGCGACACTTTGGTCCTTTTGGCGCGCTTCAAAGTTGACCGCTAAAATTCAGAATTTACAAATGTCGGTCCCAGGCGCTTGTTTCCCAGTTGTCCAGAACGTCAGCGTCTTTTGTCCATGCGGGCAGACTGAGGCGGAACCGCTTTGAAAGAGCGAGTACATATGGTCCGTACAATGAGCAAGCCGCCACGATTTCTTTTTTCGCTACTTGTGGTTCGCAAAGATGAACACTTGCGGTGCCAATCACTCGAAGGACTTCGGCGAGCTCGAGCTCCGAAAGTCGCGTATTTGGAAATATAGGTTCGGCATCATAGATTTGCGTCAAATCAACGACGGCGTGGCGACACATCGCGAGAGTTAAGTGGGCTTGTCGCTTCGCAACGTCGCACGCGTGATCCGGTAGCGAGACCGCGCTCAGCAAAGCGCAGGAATCCATCACGGCCGTCACGGCACAGAGCCAACTTGTGTCGGAATGCTGCGACCGGTAATAGGCAAGAGTTGGATAGGACAGGTGGGTTTCGAGAAGTTCGGCGGCCCACGTCTCCCAGCGCTCCAACCACCGGACGAGACCATCCCAGTCGTCGGCCGCGGCAAATCTGCGGAGCATCTCGCCGCCGCTTGGTGGCGATCCGCCGCGGGCATCCATCAACGTGATGAGGGCTTCACGACGCGAAAACGAATTGTAAAGTACCGGGAGGTAACTCACGACTATTGCAAGAAATCCAAAACCAACTCCGGCCTCGATGACGCTTAAAACGTGACCGCCGTTCCCGACCATGACAACGTCGCCGAATCCGAGGGTGAGGAACGTCACACCGCTGAGATACAACGCCGAGGAAATTGTGGGCGCAGAACCGTTTAACCCGAGTTGAAACCCGACTATGAGCAGACCGAACCCGATGATGAGCAAGGTCGCCCACAGAGCGATGAGGCCGACAATGCTGAGCGGACCAAAAATGCTCAGCCAAGAGTCTTCGAAACGCGTGCCCGGACGAACTAGGCTAGAAAATGCTCGCCAACTCGCAACCGTGTATCGCCGGGTAATGGGACTGCCTCTGCCGACAGTGCGAGGAAGCAAGATCGCCAAGAATGCGTCGCGTAACGCGAGGCCGATGAGGACCAGCCCAGCGACAATCTCCAGAATTTGCACGCTGTCAGTATAGTCGTCGACCCGTCAGCACCGGCGAACGAGGAGGACCCAGTCTGGCCCGAAGTCGGGCGTTCGGTACTTCCCTTCGAAGCCGACCGCGGCGAGTTCAACACCGGTTCGCGGATCGAACCAAACGCTAGAATGTGGGCTCGACAGGATATTGCCTCGCGGTTGAATCTCGCGGTCCGAGGTGGGGATATAGACCATTAGCCAAGTTGAGTCGGGATCACCGCAGGCGCACATACGAGTTGGTCCGGAGCCGAGATCGCCGACGATCGAGGCATCTGAAGGCTCGCCTTCCAGGCCAGCGACGCTGTCCATGAGGCGGCGTAAATACCCGACCTGATGGGCCCCTGGCCGATCAAGGGCCCCAAGCCAAGACCTGTCCACGTGGTTAATCGCCTCGTAGCGGTCGTCCCAGAACTGCCAGATGGCATGGTGACCGTAGACTACGCCCGCCGCGCCCGCGAATACGGACCGGTAGCACTGCTTTCGGACGTCGTATTCATCGAAGTATCCGTTCTTTGGATCCCATTTCGGCCAAGGGCTCACGGGATGATCCTCGTAGTTGGGCTCTGCGTCCATCGTCGGACGTATCGGCGTCAGCGCGTAATCGCGCGCGATCCAATCCCAAATGGGCTGGTCGTGGCCACCTCCGTGACCAGACTGGATCATGTGCATGTCCAGCCAATCGCGATCGTGCAGGTAGGAAGAGGTTGAGTCCGGGCCACCCTGTGGGTGGTACGAAATGAAAGCCCGCGAGCCGAGTTCTGCGTGAATGCCGGTAGCCATAGCATCCCAAACCGGTCGCCAATCGATTTCGGGGCTCAGACCAGCCGACTCTGCTTGCCGGTAGGACCCGCTTCTTGGATCGCTGGGGATGTACGCCGGGCGGTCACCCCCGAGAATCCAGACAACGTTAGAATACGATCCGAATTCTTCAGCGAGTCGCCGTGCCCATTCTTGGGCGACTTGCGGTTCTTCTGCCGAAAAGACTCGCGGGCCCTCGCCCCACGGCGCGGTGAGCTTGTCACCCCATGCGGGGAGCATCGCGACGTGGAGACCATACTCCGCCGCCCGATTGATCACCGATCGCGCGAATTCGAGATAGCGGGGATTCGGTCGAGCCGGGTCAAGATCGATCAGTGGAAGGTCGCCTTCGGCGTTTGGAACGGTGAGCCCGCCAAACTCGGCGAGGACATTCACCAGAATGACGTTGAACCCTTTTTCCGCCCGGTTTTTCAAATAGAAGTCGATCTGCTCAAAGGTCAACCGGTGGAGCAGTTCCCAGGCGGTGTCGCCCAGCCAGAAAAACGAGGCGCCGTCTTCGGTCTCCAAGAGGTGGGGGTTTGCCGCGCTCACTCGAATTCGATGCACGCCCTATTTTGCGCAACGTGACGACTCAGGTCTCGAATCAGCTATTTTTGAATCGTGAACCTTGATCTGAGCGATTTGCCTGAACTAGTGATCTTCGACATGGACGGGGTTTTGTGTGAGCTCGACGACGACAAGCGCATCGCCTTCATGGTCACGCGCAGCGCACTATCTGCTGAAGCCATCGCAGCAGCGATTTGGGGCTCGGGATTCGAGGCGGAATCCGACAGAGGCGCCTTTGACGCTGATGCTTACCTCCTCGAGTTTGGCCGCCGGACGCAGTGCGCGGTCTCGCATCTTGATTGGGTCGCGTATCGGCGTTCCGGTATGACGCCAATCGTCGCGAGTCTGGAGTTTGCTCGCGAGGTCGCAGCGCGAACCACCGTCGCTCTCCTAACGAACAACGGCCTGCAGCTCAAACGAGCGATCGACGAGGTGTTTCCAGAATTGCGAGCGATTTTTGGCCCGAAGATCTTTGTGAGTGCGGAGTTCGGCACATCCAAGCCGGATCCAGCGATCTTCGAGGCACTATGCGCCCGGCTAGGCATCGCACCTAGTCAGGCGATGATGATTGACGATCGGACGGAAAATATCGATGGTGCCCGAGCAGCGGGGCTGCGCGGGCACGTGTTTGTTGCGCCAGATATCAGCTGAATTTGTCTGAGTTCAGACGGATAGCTTCTCCAAGAATGCGACTACCCGATCGCGATCCAATTCGCGCGCGACGTCGATGGGCAAGCGTCCACGCGCATCGCGTAACTTCAGGTCTGCTCCCGCGTTCAGAAGCATTTGAGCGCACTCAATGCATTGCTCGCGTTGCCTCGCCATCATGTGCAGCGGTGTGAATCCCTCAAATTCTCCTTCAATCGTGTTTAGCGCGTTTGGGTTTGCTCCACGACTCAGCAGCAATCGGACGCAATCGGGTGCATGCTCTGATGCCCAGTGCAACGGTTTGCCGCCGTACAGCCCAATCTCATCGGCTTCAAGGATTGCCCCGCTGTCAAGCAGGAACTCGAGTACCGCGACGTGACCGTTGTGCGCTGGCCAGTGGAGCACCGACTCCCCGATGCATCCTCGGCGGTAGACGCCAAGCGGATCTTTCTCGACGTGCATTCGCACGCGATCGAGCATCCCGAGCCGTCCAGCGAGCACGATGTCGATGCCGCAGCCGTATGTTGGCGGTTGTCCGTTGTCTGACTTTGCGGAAGCATCCAGGAGGAGGCTCGCGACCTCGTGGTGCTTCTGATGAATCGCATCAAATACGGGTGGATAATCCCCTTGGTTCGTCGCGTAAATAACCGCGCCTGCGTCGATCAGAAGCTGGCAGATCGCAAGATGCCCAAGTCGTGCGGCAACGTGCAACGGGCTGGTCCACCCCCATTCGGTGCGTTGCCAGCGAGCGGCGAGGTCTGGCGTTTCTGCTAACATTTCCGATGCGAGCTCGGCATTGCCTCCTTCGATCGCATCGAAGAATCGCTGCGTTCGAGATTTTGGTTCGGGCTGGGGCGTTGTCTCGCAATGTCGCTTCAGTGAGGCCCAACTATCGAATCCATTTTCACGAGCGATTACGAGCTGAGATTGAACTAGCGAGATGGACTGCGGTGCGTCGAAGTATGGTTTGACGCGGTCGAGAGTCGGCGTATCCAGGGTGCGTGCTGCGCGGACGAGTTCTTTGGCCTGTGTCTTGAGTTGGTCAAGATTCAGCCGATTTGACGGAATTTTCATATAAACCTCCGTGGATTTTCGCCTGCGATCCGCGCTCAGGCACCACAAAAGGTTCCTTTGCTTTTTTGCCGAATTCTGTAGGTGGACACAGTCCTTTCCGCGGATCCGGAAGCGCCCTAACTCGCAAGTTCATTATAGGGCACAGCGGAGAGGTTTTCCAAGGCACGGTGCGAATGGCTAAATGCTCGTCAGATCAGGAACAAACTGTCATACTTCGTCGCTGACGCTGGTTCCACTCTGCGGCCAGAAACTGGCTTATCTGAGAGCGTCTGGCGGCTCAGGGTTCAAAACGCTGGAGCCGATGATCCGATTTGAACGGACGACCTGCTGTTTACGAAACAGCTGCTCTGCCACTGAGCTACATCGGCGTCGGTGAAAAATGATACCCCGTCAGAGTGAATACTGGTCGCCCTGGTGTGGAATCACGACCGTCCAGCCGAGCTCCTTTTCGATCTTTTCGC
>JBBRML010000079.1:0-16646 GCA_038230855.1 Fimbriimonadales bacterium
AGACCCTCCTCGAAAGTAATCGAGAACCTGGTGTTGAATGAGTGAGCAAGTAAACGTTCTCGACATGGCCCGCCGCCAACTCGCCGTAGCGGCTGAGCATCTCAACCTCGATCACGGACTGCACAGTGTATTGGCGCAACCCATGCGACAGCTCATCGTGCACTTCCCTGTCGTTATTGACAACGGTGAGGTGGAAGTTTTTGAGGGTTACCGCGTGCAGCACAATGCTAGTCGCGGCCCAACCAAGGGCGGCATACGATATCACCCGCACGTCGATCTCGACGAGACGACCGCGCTGTCGATGTGGATGACGTGGAAATGCGCCGTCGTCAATATTCCTTACGGCGGAGCCAAAGGGTCGGTCAAGGTCGACACCAAGCAGTACACCAAGCGCGAGTTGGAAAAGCTAACCCGACGCTACGTGACTGAGATCAACATGATGCTCGGCGAGCGCAAGGACATCCCCGCTCCGGACATCGGCACGAACGCTCAGGTCATGGCGTGGGTGATGGACACCCTCTCGATGCAGTGCGGTTACACCGTTCCTGGCGTCGTCACGGGAAAGCCAATCGAGCTTGGTGGCTCGGAGGGACGGACCGAAGCTACCGGTCGCGGTGTAATTGTCGTCGCCGGCGAGGCGATGAAGTCGATGGGCCGGTCCCTTGCTGGTTCGCGCGTCGTCGTGCAGGGATTTGGAAACGTCGGCGCGACCGCCGCGAAGATCGCTGAGGAGGCGGGAGCGATTGTCGTTGGCGTCAGCGACGCAATCGGCGGCATTTACAACGCGAAAGGATTGCCGGTACAGGAACTGTTTCATCGCTACGCGGGCATGGATGGCGGCATTCGGCAGTACAAGGATGCGGAGCAAGTCACCAATTCTCAGCTGTTGGAGCTCGACTGCGACTTGCTAATTCCGGCCGCGATTTCGGCACAAATCACCGAGGAGAACGCCCCTAGGATCAAGGCAAAGCTAGTCGTCGAGGGTGCCAACGGACCTTGCACGATCGAGGCAGACCACATCATGGCGGACAACGGAACGCTGGTCGTTCCTGACATTTTGGCGAACGCAGGCGGCGTGGTTGTCAGCTATTTTGAATGGGTTCAGGACCTGCAGAACTTCTTCTGGGAAGAGAACGAGGTGAACGTGAAGCTGGAGAAGATCATGCGGTTCTCGTACGCAGCGGTCGAGCATTCCGCGAAGACGCACAAAACGGACATGCGGACGGCTGCATTGATCATTGGCGTTAAACGCGTGGCAGATGCGACGATTCGCCGCGGAATCTTCCCCTGATGCGATGAGGTTTGTGTTGCGAAGCCAGTGGTGAGTTCGTGGCTAATCGCGCTAATAATTGGGGCATCGGTCATCTTGATGTGGGTTTAGACGCGGCAAAAGCGCAGCATAAGTTTTGGTCGCTTAGTTGCTCCAGTTATCCTGTTTCAAATTGCCATCGCCTACCGCTCGCTGGCCGTATTTGTGGCAGTAATCGTAATCTGCAGCCTCATTGTGATCCTCACGCTCGCAAATATTCGAGAAGCGGTCAAGCGTGACTCTGTCCTTTCCTGATGCTTTGCTACCGCGCTGAATCAAATCCGGGCACGCTTTGTCAGGTTCTGAATGGTCTGTCACGCAAGCAGACTTGAAAAAGGAATCTGTAATCCACGGTGAAGTCGGCGTATTGTCTCGACCGTCAGGGCACGTTTGCCACTTAGAAACTCGGACACACGACGCTTGGATCCGAAGTACGGCACAAGGTCAGTTTGAGACAGCCCGAGCCGCTCCATCGCAAACTTAACCGCTTCAACCGGGTCAGCCGGTCCTACGGGATAGTGCTGGTGCTCGTAAGCCTGAGCCAAGGTCACTAAGACGTCCAATTCGTCTTCGGCTGCCGATCCAGGTCTTGCCTTCATGAGATCGGCAATTCTCGCCGTAGCGACGTCGAAATCCTGATCTGTGCGTATCGGGCGAACTTTAACGATATTGCTCATTTCGTGGTCACGGCAGCCGGCCTTCGGCTACTGTACTTCCTAAGAAGCTGTTGAGTCGATCAACAGCCTCTTCGGACGCTGTTGTCGAACTCCGCATCCAGCTTCGTTCGTCATAGCAAATCGCCGATTTGCGTGGAAATCAGCGATTTGAACGCTTTGCGACTTGGGCATCCTTGCCCAAGCGGAGGCTGTTGAGTTGATCAACAGCCTCTTCGGACGCTGTTGACGAACTCCGCATCCAGCTTCGCTCGTCATAGCAAATCGCCGATTTGCGTGGAAATCAGCGGTTTGAACGCTACGCTTCGGTTCAAAGAACCGCGCTACGCGACTTGGGCATCCATGCCCAAGCGGAGGCTGTTGACGAACTCCGCATCCAGCTTCATTCGTCTTGGCAAATCGCCAATTTGCGTGGAAATCAGCGATTTGAACGCTACGCTTAGGTTCAACTCAACAGCCTCCTAAGTTCGGTTCGGATAACCGCTTCGACGATTCTCATCGCTCCGCGACCAATTGGGTCCCACCAGAGGCACGACACTCGGACCGCTGAGGTCTTCTTTAACGATGCTGAGCTCAACATGGTCGCTCGTGGCGCGAATACATTCAAAATCGGCTCCGAACAGGGGAAAGGACGAAGTTCGGGGCCCTCGCTCCGGATAGTCGCGGAGGCCCCGCCCGACGTTGTCCGTCGTAGCCTAGACCGGAGGACCTATGATCGTCGGCGTAATCCTCGCTTTTTTGCCAGGATATTGCGGAGATGTTGATGGTAACACGCGCAGTCGGTTTGATCCCATATAATGGAGGTAACTATGTTCAGACTTGCTACCTCTATGGCGACCGCCTGCCTCGTCTCTGCAGGTGCCTTCGCCCAAGGCTGGATGTGCTACGGCGGAAATGCTCAGCACAACGGAGCGTACACCGGCAAGAGCCAGAGCGCGAGCCTAATTCAATGGCAAGCGCCGCTCGATGACAACCGAAGCTATTACGGCGGTTCGGTCCTCATTCACTACGCCGCGCCGATGATCACACCCGCTAACACGGTGGTATACGGATACCGCTCCACGACGACGTCGGGTGGCAGCACTTCGTACGATCACTGGACGGTTTTGGCACGCAAAGGAGCAACCGGCGTCCCCGCATGGAATCTTCCGACCGACTTCAGCGCGGTGGTTCTATTTCCTGCAGGTTGGACGTCCGTCTTTCCGGTCACCCTGTACCAACTGAACACCGCAACGTACCGCGGCGTCGCTGCTGCCGGCTCTGGAGGCTCGATTCTCACGCGTGAATCGGCCGACAACACCATGAGCACGACCAGCCGCCTGATCTTTTACACGACAGCCGCTGACTTCGAGAAGAACAAAGCAGCGTACGCACCAATCAAGGTAAACACCCCGCTCACCGCCGACACCAGTGGCAACATCTACTTTGGATACCAAGTCACCGGTACCATTCCAACCGCGCTTTCGACTAAGATTGGAACCGGCGGAATCGCAAAAGTAAATGTCGTGACCGGCAAGACGTCATACAAGCCCACCAATTTAATGGGTGTGGATGCAAGCCTATCGCGACCAGCGATCAATGCCGCGCCTGCCCTGACCATGGATTCAAAATTCATGTACATCGCTGCTGTCGGCAATAGCCCTTACCTCATCAAACTGGCGACGACAGATCTCACAACGGCTGCCTCGGTGAAGCTGATCGACCCGTCGATCGCAAATGCAAATGTCGGATTGATCAACGAATCCTCTGCCTCACCTATGGTCGGTACCGATGGTCATGTATTCATGGGCGTCTTTGGCAACCAGTGGCGGGAGAGCCACGGCTGGATGCTGCAGTACGATGAAAATCTGAAGGCGACCGATGCAAAGGGCGTCCGCTGGCCAACCGGAGCCTTCGGCTGGGACGACACGGCCTGCGTGGTCCCCAAAACGATGGTCCCTTCCTACAAAGGCAAGGCGACTTATCTGCTCCTCACCAAATACAACAATTACGATATGGGCGGCGACGCGGGCGCCGATGGATCCAACAAGATTGCCATCCTGGACCCAAGTTCAAACTCGATAAGTAAGGATCGGCAGTCAGGAATCGCCGTCATGAATGAAGTGCTGACGGTGTTGGGCCCAACTCGCACTAACGACGACAGCAACCATCCGCAGGCTCGCAACGAGTGGTGCATCAACTCGGCGGCAATTGATATCAATCGCAAGAGCGCAATTATCAATAGCGAGGACGGTCACATGTATCGGTGGGATCTCACCACGAACACATTGACCGAGAATATGAACCTGCAACCGCCAACGGGTGAGGCTTATACGGAAACCGCCATCGGGCCAGACGGCCAGATCTACGTGATCAACAACTCCATCTTGTTTGCGATCGGATCAACGCCCGCTGTTTCCGTCTTCCAGTGTCAGGGCAGCGGAGCCTCTGGCGGATTGACCAATATTCTTGGAGTTGACGGCACGTTCTTCACCGTGAAGTCGACGCCAACGACGACAAATCAGACTGCGGCGATCGAAGCCGACTTCACGCTGCCCATCGTCGGCCCGAAGCGACTCGATGCCTCGGTGACTTTCTCGGCTGTCGGTGGCGTGACCGGAAATGTTCTGGTCTACAACGTCATTTCCAAGCAGTGGGATTTGCTGTCTACGACCTCGGTAACGACGGCGGTTACCACGGTCAAGTTCAGCGTAACAACGTCTGTCGCGAAGTACATAGGGCCAAAGGGCAGCGTTCGGATCGTTGTGCTCGCAACTCAGCCCGGCAAAATGTCTGCGAAGTTCACTCTTGCCGCAGACCAGATCACCTGCAACGTGCACTAGCGCGATGCTGAGCCGCTCGCAGATCTCGACTTCGTCGGGATCTGCGGTGCGAACTGATTTCGTTCGTGGGCTTTCTCAACGAGTCTTAGCAGCTTGGCCTGGAGGTCGTCTGCTCGTGAGGCGTGAGCGGGATCGTACGTCCTGATAAACTCGATCATCTCGGCAATGTTGGCTGTCGTGTTCTGTTTGACCCAGACCGCCCCAGTGCGCTGAATATCGTCCTGTAGCAGGAGTAGATTCATGCGGAAGCAGTTTGCCGTAAAGCCGATCACGAGCTTGCGGTACTCCGGATCGTTCGGTAAATCGCGAGTCTGGAAGTTGAAGGACCGCAATCCCGCCATCTCCCAGATTCGGCGTCGCCTTACGAGGGGCTCTCCCCACGACATCACGTCATTCGAAACAACTGCTTGACGCCGCGCATTGGCGAACACGTTGTGCATTGGGTACGGACCGTCTTGCGACAGACTCTCCGAAAGCCACATTCCGAGGCGTGTTTTGTCATCGTGGGAGGTCTTGAACAGCCCTTGATCCGATAGCCACCCTGCCCAAAACCAACTCAATCGGAGGCTGTGGAGCTGATTGGCGAGCGAGCCGCCGGCAAGCTTCGTGCGTTGGTTTTCCGCGTCCATACCGAGCGATGCCGGATCGCGATCCATCATCTGTCGTGCCATCTCCCCGACTTCCCAGATCGGATTGTAGTTGCCATAGGCTGCGACCTCTGAAGCCAGCCGGCTCGTAACCGAATCTACGTGATTCCGAAGTCGATCTTGCCAAACGAGCAGCGCGCGATATTTCAGAACGGAAAGTGCGGAAAACCCCATCATCCGGCTCGTGTTGACCATCCGCGAATGTGCATCGAGAAGCGCTTTCAAGTTCGACACCGTCGGTTTTGTGATGTACTTGTCCTGTTCCGAGTACCAACCGGCAAGCTGTTTCTTCGCAACGCCTGAGCCGAGTTCCGGCAGCCATTGCGCGATCGTTGAATGGTCATTACCGTGCGCGAAGTCCTCGGAAAGACGGTTGAGGGGTATGCCAATTCTTAAGTCTTGTAGCGAAACGCGAAGCAACTCCGATTCGGCGACCTTGGCTTGGTCAATTGTGTCGATTTGCGGCGCAAATAGCGCTGGCACATATTTGCGCAGTTCCAGTCCGAACGCTAGGTCCCGCTCGGCCGCCGTTCCTCCCGCGAGCACGCGTCCGCCCGGTTGTAACGGCCGATCGAGGTTCGGATCGCGGGGTGCGACAACCTTGAGCTTGAGTTTGAGAGCGTGGAGGTACGCGACCAGAGTCCGCGATTCTTTCGCGCCTAAGTGCGGTACGGCGCGCCTCATGAGATTCGCGTCATCGAAGCCATAAACCGCAAGCTCAATCCCGTCCGGACTGTGGCAAGATGCGCATGCAGCTCCGCCTTGGATCGCTCCTGGCTTGCGCCAAACCTTTAGCCCCGCAACTAGTATCGGGTCTTGGAGTTTGGTCACCGGTTGCGCGCCGGAGATCAGGACGAGGCTCAGAAGGGAAAGTACACGCATCTCATCCAACTAGTCCGCTTACCACAGCGCGAGGAATTAGTCGATCGTATGAGCCCAGCTGTCTTCCGCTCGGTCAGACAGGTGGTCGATCTTGTAATCCGCCGCTCGTAACCTCATCGCCAACACCCGGGCGATGTTCGCCAAGATGTGAATACCCGCATCCTTGTCCGCCATGATAGCCTGTCGCAGAGTGTTTACGTGGAACGCGGCAACCGTAACCGGCCCGCAACAAACGACATTCACTGTTCGCGGGTGGGTATCGATCAACGCGATTTCGCCGACGATGTTTCCCGCCTTGATTTCGCCAAGCGTGTCATTATCATGGGTCGTTACTCGTAACTCTCCGCTCAAAACGACAAACATCTGATCCGCGATATCACCGATCGACGTCAGTACGTGACCGCTGATGAAGTTTTGAACTTCTGCGATTTTGCTGAGCGAGACCAACTGTGTGTCGCTCAATCCGACTCCCAGATACGTTGCCTTCAAGATGCTCGCTTCAATCATTTCGCTTAGTCTACTAACTCGCGTGCCGTCGCGCGTGTAGTTAACGGGTTGGGGTCGAAATGATCGTGAAGGCGTACTTTTCGCCCTCCGGATCGCGGTCGTCAAGCAGCCACGACTTTAGTTCGTCTAAGCGCCGACCGAATTCCGCTCGTTTGCTAGGGGAGACTCGACAAATGACACGCTCAACCGTGCAAGCCGTTTGAGATTCGTTCTGCAACTCGTCCACGGTAGTCGCGTGGTCCTCGCCCGCCGCGCTGAGGATTGCTTGTACATTTTTGCGCACTTGTTTACGCACCGCCACCTCCGACAAGTCCAGGTCACCCATCCAGTTTAAGTCGCGAGCGGCGAATAGAGATTCTGGCCGCGTTGCCGTTGGTCGTGAGCCTGAGACGTAAATGAGACCCGCCGCGATCAGCTCGCGAAGGTGGTAGTAGATCAGGCGCTCATCTTTGTCCACGTGCGACGCTAATTCGTCGGCGGATTGAGCCCCGAACTCCTTGAGGCAATCTAGGACCTCGAGACGGATTGGACTATTTGTTGCCCGCAACCGGGCAAGCTGAATGACGTGAAGAGCTGACATTACTTGCTTTGATCCTTTGATCCTTTGATTCCTTTGCTGCGGTGGCGACAAAGCCTGCCGCTCGAACTCGCGCTTGAACTGATTACCTAACATTATCTATGACCCTACAGACGGTCCAAATCGCTGACTTTTCTCTTGCGTTTGCAAAACTAGCCGGCAGTTGCTCACGTAACGCACCTAAGGTTCGCATTGTACGGCTCGGGAGCCTCCGCAGAATCGACGACAATGTAAACTTCGATCGCGACGGAAATCATTCCCATGGCGTTTAATCTCAAACAAGTTCGGGCGGCAATCATCGGCTACGGCGGTGCTTTCAATATGGGCAAAGCCCACGGTGACGCCATCATCGCGTCGGGAATGTCTGTCGTCGCTGCATGTGACGCCGACGCAACGCGAGTCGCGGCCGCGGCGCATGATTACCCGGGCATTCGAACCTACACCGACTACCGCGAGCTTTTGGCTGACCCAGACGTCGATCTCGTGATCGTGATCCTGCCGCACAATCTGCACGCCCCGGTTGCGATTGCGGCCGCAAAAGCAGGGAAGCATGTGGTTGTCGAGAAGCCGATGTGCAATACGGTCGCCGAGGCAAACGCGATGATTGCCGCCGCAGAAGCGGCAGGCACGATGCTGTCTGTATTTCACAATCGACGCTGGGATGGCGACTTCTGCACAATTCGAGAGATCATCCAGAAGGGCACGATCGGAGATGCATTTCATATCGAGGCGTGCATGGGCGGCTACAACGGCCCTCGTGGTTGGTGGCGAGACGACAAAGCGATTTCGGGCGGCGCAATGTTCGATTGGGGCGCCCACATTATCGACTGGATCCTGCACTTTGTGCCACAGAAAGTTGTCGGCGTCGATGGGTACTACCACAAGCTTGTATGGTTTGAGAAGAAGTCAAACGAGGATCATTGCGAGCTGATCATCCGCTTCGAAAACGGCGCAACCGCACAAGTTGAGATCAGTAGCATCGCCGCCGTGGGCAAACCACGCTGGCGAATTTTGGGAACGAAAGGCGCGATTCAAATGCCGGGTTGGGACGAACTGGAGGTTTACGGTCTGATCGACGGAAACGTCGCGAAGTACGTGCCATCGATCCAGAAATCGGAATGGGCAGCGTATTACGTCAACGTGGCAGGACATCTTATGCGCGGCGAAGACCTGATTGTTAAGGCGGCAGAAGCACGTCGGATCATTGCCATTATCGAGGCCGCCGAGGCATCGTCCGAGGCAAAGCGAACGGTAGCCTCAGCCTATCCTTAGTCGTGCGAACACAAGTCCGACGCCAACCGTCAACCACAATCTCGAAGCGAGCTCTGCTGCCCTGTTGTCCTGGAAAAGCGGTAAAAGATCGCGCCGCGTCAGCTATCTCAGCCCGTGTGCTGCACGCGCCATACGGATCCCGAGCCGTCGTCCGTAACCATCAAGGCGCCATCTGCGGCCGTCGTGACGCCAACGGGTCGCCCCCAAACCTGTCCTTCCGCCGTTACGAACCCCGTCAGGAAATCCTCGAATTCGCCGCTCGGGACTCCATCCTTTTGGGGCACTCGAATCACCTTGTATCCACATCGCTTCGCTCGATTCCATGATCCGTGCTGCGCAGCAAACCCATCGTGGTGATACTCGGCCGGAAAACTCGAGCCAGTGTAAAACGTCATGCAAAGCGACGCATAGTGCGACTGCAGAAGGACGTCCGGGATCAATACTTTGTCCTTCAATTCCAAGTGGGCGCCGGGATGTCGCGGGTCTTGGTTGCCTCCGATGTAAAACCACGGCCACCCATAAAAGCCGCCTTCCTGCACCCTCGTGATGTAATCCGGTACCAATTCGTCGCCCAGATTATCGCGCTCATTGACTGAGCACCAAAGGTCGCCTGTCTTCGGATGAATCGCCAACCCGACCGCGTTTCGTATTCCGTACGCAAAAATTCTCTCGTGCTTGCCATCGGGATCAAACTCTAAGATGTCCGCTCGCCGCTCGTCGGCCGCTTTCGGGTCCTCGTGGTCGTTCGTCAGCGAACCGACGGAAACGTACAACTTTTTGCCGTCAGCGCGGAACCGAATGTCTCGCGTCCAGTGCCCGCCGCCTCGCAAGCGACCGCCGCCGGGCAAGTTCGGGATAACCATCTGTGCCGGTCCCGAGGCTACCAAATCTCCGTTCCGATAGGCGTATCGTACGACGGAGTCGGTATTCGCCACATAGACCCAGGATGGGTTCGGGCCCGAAGGGAAAAATGTGATGCCGAACGGCATGCGCAGGTTCGTTCCGAACACGGAGTTCCGCTCGGGCTTACCGTCTTTTGTCCGCCCCCTCAGAACCCGGATTCGTCCCGGCCCGCTTTCCGCGATAAACAGATCGCCGTTCGGAGCGGTGACGATTTCGCGCGGATTGCGAAGCCCGGTCACGTACTGCTCGACCTTGAAGCCAGCGGGCGCTTTTGGCCACGCGTCCCGAGGTCGGCTGACGAGACGGGGTCCGTTGTCCACTGCCTGCGTCGCGTACGGCGCGGGCAAATCACCCGCGAGGATCTTACGTCGCAGGCCCGGAATATCGGTCGACCAATCGCCGAGTGCTCCCTTGCCCGTCACCGTGTTCGATGCGGCCCTCCCCTGCGGAACCGCCGTTTCTTGCGACCGGAGACACGCGCTGCCGAGAATGCAACAAGTGACGACAACCGTCATCGAAGCACCGAAACCGGACCGGACTGGAAAAAAACTTACAGGCATAACTGACTCAAACAGACCTGTCAATTATGATCGCTCAGACCGGTCATTCCCCTCCTTTCCCATGATGGGCTTCTCGCCAATGCTGCTCGCGACGCGGTCGCAGACTATACTTCCCGAATGGGCCGAATCCTCATTCTTTTGCTAGCGTTAACTGTGGTCGTTGCCGTCGCTCAGCTCACAAAAAGGGAACCGGTCGGAGTGCAACTTGCGGACAAGTTTCTTAGCTCCCTCAGCCCTGAGCAAAGAGCCAAGGCAGAGAAGACATTCAGCGACGACTATCGAAAGAATTGGCGCTTCGTGCCCGCGACTCGGGAAGGTATCAACCTTGGTGACCTTACACCGGCGCAATCGATCTTGGCCGCCGACTTGCTGAAGTCCGCCCTTAGCGGGCAAGGCTTCAAAAAGATTGAAACCATCAAGAGCTTGGAAGATGTGCTATTTGAGCTCGAAGGCGGCAATAAAGGACGTGACAAGCGACTCTACACGTTCACGTTCTTCGGACGGCCTAGCCTAACCGAGCCCTGGGCTTGGCGCTATGAAGGCCACCATGTCTCGCTGAACTTCACCTATCGCAAGGGAGTCCTCGTCTCCTCAACGCCGCAGTTCCTAGGCGCTAATCCTGCCGAAGTCCGATCAGGTCCGCACAAGGGCCTGGTCGCCCTCCCCGAGGAGCAGGATATGGCGTTCGCTCTCCTCGATACTTTCAGCCCTGAGCAACTAGGCAAGGCCGTGATCGGGTCGATGTCTCCCGCCGAGATCATCACGTCAAACGCTCGGAAAGTCGGGATGCAGGATCACAGCGGCATCACATACAGTGAACTCACTCCCAAACAGCGACGGCAGCTCACCGCCCTCATCAAACTCCATGCGGCGTGCCAAGCGACCGAGGAGTACCGCCGCCGTCTCGATCGTGTCAATTATGAGACCGTCTCGTTCGCGTGGATGGGAGCTACGAAGCCGGGCAAAGGCCACTACTATCGCATCCAAGGCTCCAAATTCTTGATCGAGTTTGATAACACGCAGAACAACGCAAACCATATCCACGCGGTATGGCGAGATTTCGACGGTGATTTCGGTGAAGACGTCCTCGCGGAGCATTACGCCGCGTCTAAGCACCAGCCCTAGTGCCGTGATTTAAGGGCGTCGACGCCTGACGCGAACGAGGCCAGTCCGAGTATCAGGAAAGCGACTAGCGCCGAAACCGCGATTACGACGTTCATTGAGCGGCTAGCAATTTCGACCAAATAATCTGCGTTTCTTCCAGTTCTGGCGGGTATGCCGCCGCATTCGTGGAATGAACGACACAACCCATCGACAGATAAAACCGGCATGCGCGAACGTTGATGTCTTGCGATTCCACGCGGATCTCCGTCACTCCACGAGTCGACGCCCAGTCCTCGGCAAAGCTCCAAAGTGCCGATCCGAATCCTCGCCGATGTTCGTCCGGATGGACTCGCAGATCCATGACGAACGCCAAATCTGATCGGCCCTCCAACTGGTCGAAGCTTGCAGTTGAGTGAGCGAGCACCAAGCCTCCGACGCGCCGCTCGTTAGTCACCGCAGCGAAGACGCCCCACGTCGAGACGTCAAAGCGATCGGGGTATCGGTCGGGTCGGTCATCGATGTACGCGTCGTAGTCCTTCAGCCACTGGGAGAACTCAGGCACGGGCCCGTCGAGTTTGTTATCAACAATTCGATACCGTTCCCGAACGACATACGTCGACGGCACTTGAAGATAATCGATAAGGCCCTGGGCCCCGAGTTCAACAATCTGCATTCACGTCTCCTAATGATCAGCATACGACGATTGGCCGCGAACGGTTAGCAAGCACTACAATGAGTGAACATGATCGCTGTCCTCTTCGCCTTGGCGACGGCAAACTTCTCGCCGGAAAATGATCTCGCCGCCCTGACCCAAGGCGTTCAGAGCGTCGTTCAGGCGGGGCTGCCGGGCGTCGTGAGTGCGATCAGCACTGATGCGGTGCCGTTCCTCGCTGGCGACGGACCGCGGGCCGTTGCCGTTGCCGGACGCCTTGAGAAGGGGCGTGTGATTGCTATCGGGCACGACGGATATTTGTCAGTTGCAGTGGCAAAGGGAGGCGACACGGCCCGGCTGTTTATCAACATGGTGAACTGGACATCGCGTCGAAAAGGGAAGATCACGGTCGGAACATTATCTGGCAGTTCGGTCGGCCTTGCCGAGTATCTCGGCTTCAAGGAGATCCACGTGACTGCCCAAACCCTTGCGAACGCCGACGTCGTGATGGTCACGGGTGCTCTCCGCCCAACCGCCGTTCGCGACTATGTGGCCAACGGGGGCGGCCTGATCGTTGCCCAGACTCCTTGGGGCTGGGAACAGGTGCATGGCGCGAACACCCTTCTCGGCGATTTCGCGTGGAACGGTGTACTTGCCGAAGCTGGGATCGTCTTCTCGGACTCCACCGTTGAACACCCCGCGCCAGTTCTCACACTCGCCGCGGCAAATCGTGTCAATGCGGCCTCTGCCCTCACGCGGCTCAATCAAGATCCGGCGGCCGCCGGAGTCGTGATTGCCGCGTTACGCGACTGCCCGGCAAACACAACTTTTGCTAAAACCGTTGAGTCGGTAACACGAGGAGTTGACATCAAGGTTCCGACGGCGACGAATCCAGTTCGGGATCGAGACGGAACGTCTCGTCTCGCCATCCTGCTGCGGAGCATTGGAAAGTCCCCGAGCCCGAAGGTGGACCCGTCCGCGACCTCGTTTCCGGGCCCCGTTCCTTCAACTGCCCGTCGGGCGACGAAGAGCGTCCTAATCCCGGTTCATGACGCCCAGTGGGCAAGCACAGGAGTTTACGCAGCGCCCGGCGAGACGATCTCGCTCAGTGTGCCGGAAACTCTTCGAGATGCCGGACTAACGCTCCAAATAGGGGTCCATAGCGATACGCTCTGGCACCTTGACCAGTGGTTGCGGCACCCTGCCATCGTCGTTCGCACGCCGATCAAGGGCGTGACCGCCGAACTGTCGAGCCCCTTTGGGGGCCTCGTGGTCATCGACGTCCCCCGTGCCCTAGGAATGCCACCCCAACGCGTGACGCTCGGCAACGTGATTGCCTCACCAAGGTTTGTACTCGGGGAGACGACCGTTTCCCAATGGCAAGCGAGTCTCGCCAGTGACGCTCCTTGGGCCGAGTTCCAATCGAAGCACCTCATTCTAAGTGTCCCGACGGAGGAGGCGAGAAAGGTTCAAGACCCGACGGCGGTAATGACGTTGTGGGATAAGGTCATGGACCTGTATGCGGATCTTGACGGCAGTCCGCTCACGATCCGCCCCGAACGCATTGTCGCAGATCGCCAAATCAGCGCCGGCTACATGCATTCTGGCTATCCGATAATGACCTTCATGGACGATTCCGTCGCTCTCTCACTTAGCTACAAGCGATTGACCACGGAGGGAACCTGGGGGCATTGGCACGAACTCGGCCACAACCGGCAACGCCCGGCGTGGACATTTTCTGGCACCGGCGAAGTCACAAACAATGTGTACGTCCTGCGGGCAATGCAGACCTTTGCGGGCAAGGGCTTGTTCGATCGAATCGGGTCGGACAAAGTTCGTGTGGACGCTTATCTTGCTGGGCCAACCCCGAAGTTTGCCAAGTGGCAAAGTGACCCGTTCCTGGCTCTGAACATGTATGCGCAGCTGATCGATAAGTTCGGCTGGGACAGTTATCGTCAGGTTATTCGATCCTATCTCAATGATCCCGAGTCGGCGCTCCCGAAGACAGACGACGAAAAGCACGACCAATGGATGGTGCGGTTTTCCCGGCAGGTCCGCCGAAATCTTGCTCCATTTTTTGACCGATGGGGCGTTCCCGTGTCCGCCGATGCAAGGCTCCAGGTCAAGGAGCTCCCGGAGTGGAAAGGCTGAAGCGAATTCTCTCGACGCCTACATTGCTTCGACTAAGATCGCCGTAGCCTCTCCGCCGCCGATGCACGGCGTGCAGACGGCATATCGACCGCCGCGCCGTTTTAGTTCGATGAGTGCCGTCAATACAAGGCGCGCACCAGTCATACCAATCGGGTGGCCAAGAGCGACCGCGCCGCCATTTACATTCAACTTTGCGTGATCTATGCCTGCGATTCGAGCAACCGCCATCGCCACCACCGCGAACGCTTCGTTCACCTCAAACAGGTCGATGTCGTTCACCGCTAAGTCGTGCTTGGCGAGCAGCTTCTGAATTGCGAACGCCGGTGCGGTTGTAAACCATTGCGGTTCTTGGGCGTGCTGAGCGTAGCCGACGATCCTCCCCAACGGCTTGGCCCCTCGGCGCTCGGCCTCTGCCGACGAGCAAACGATTACTGCACAGGCTCCGTCGTTGATCGAACTCGCATTGCCTGCCGTGGTAACGCCGTCCTTCGAGAAAGCTGGCCTCAACGACGGCAATTTGTCTGGATTTCCCCGCGAAGGTCCCTCATCCATGGCGACCACAAGCGGGTCTCCTTTGCGTTGAAGAACTTCGACGGGCTCAATCTCGGGCCCAAAGTGTCCGGCTTTTTGCGCAGCGAGTGCTCGATGCAGACTCTCGGCTGAGTAAACGTCAAGCTCCTCACGCGAGAAATTCAGCTCTCGCGCTGTGGCATCGCCGCAATTACCCATGTGCACATTGCTGTACGGATCCCAAAGGCCATCGTGGATCATCAAATCGAGAAGCGTGCCATTTCCCATTCTGTATCCTGCCCGAGCCTTGTCCAGAGCATACGGCGCGTTGCTCATCGACTCCATACCGCCCGCGAGAACGATTTGTGAGTCACCAAGCCGCACGGCCTGTGCGGCGAGCATGATCGCTTTCATGCCTGAACCACAGACTTTGTTGATGGTGAGGGCGGGCACCGAATCTGGCACTCCCGCTCCCTTTGCCGCTTGACGCGCCGGCGCCTGCCCCATGCCGCCCGTCAGCACGCACCCAAAGATCGTTTCGTCAACCTCCGCAGGCTGAATTCCGGCACGAGTAATCGCCGCCTTGATCGCAATGGAGCCCAGTTGAGGGGCGGTAAACGAGCTGAGGGCGCCCGAAAAAGCGCCAATGGGCGTACGAGCGCCTGCGAGAATAACTGCGTCTTGCATGAGGTGAACTCCTGTGTTCGGAAGCCCTACTAGGGTACCAGCCGACCCTAAGTTTTCGGACCTGACAACAGGCGCAGTCCGTTCAAGATTACAAGCACGGTGCTTCCTTCGTGCCCAACTACAGCGATTGGGAGGGGAAGTTTCCCCCAAAACGAAAAGATCGTCAAGACAAGAATCACTCCTGTCGCGAAGAAGAAATTCGTTCGAATAATCGCGTTCGTGCGTCGTCCGAGTCCAAGCAGCTTAGGCACAGATTCAAGGCGGTCGTTCATCAGCACCACGTCCGCAGAGTTTAGGGTTATGTCAGAACCCAATCCCCCCATGGCGACTCCAACCGTTGCCCCGGCGAGGCTCGGTGCGTCGTTTACTCCGTCCCCAACCATCATCACTCGGCGACCGGAATCGCAAAGCTCACCAACAATCTTTGCCTTGCCGTCTGGTAGTAGGCGAGTAACGACGGTTTCAATTCCGACTTGCGAGGCGACTTTGCGCGCGGCTGACTCTCCGTCACCCGTCAACATTCGAATATCGCGAATGCCCTGACTGCGCAGACTTCGAACGACGGAAGCGGATTCAGCGCGTACCTGATCGCTAATGCCCAGGGCGGCCAATCCCTCATCGATTTGCACGACGACGACGCTCATACCTGCCGATTCAAGTTCTTCGACGTGAGCTAAAAAGCTGTGATTCAGAGTCTCGAAAAAACCGACCCGTCCGATCCGTACTTGCTGCCCTCCAACGACGGCGGTTACGCCCATTGCCGCGAGGACCTTAGCGTCTTCGACTGGCGGCAAAGGATTGCCCGAGGCGGCGGCGGCCTCCAAAATCGCGTGAGCAAGCGGGTGATTCACGTGCTGTTCCGCCGCCGCGGCGACAAGGAGCATGCGCTGCGCAAGTACGGACATGTCTCCGTCTCCCGACCAGCAGTGTCCGAGATCTTTGCACCCAACTCCCACTCCGTTAACCGCAGGACAGACGCAGATCTCGCGCAAGGTCGGCCGCCCTTCAGTGAGGGTCCCCGTTTTGTCCAAAATCACCGTATCAATCGAGCCCGCGAGCTCGATGAATTCTCCACCCCGAATCAGGATTCCGTTGCGCGCTGCCCACGCGAGGGCACTGAGGGTAGAAGCGGGCGTCGAAATGACGACGGCGCAGGGAGAGAGCGCCACTAAGAGGGTCAGCGATTCTGATAAAGCGAGCTTCAGGTGAGTTCCGAGCACGACACGAACAACTACGGACACGATGAATATTGCGACGACGGAGATCGTGTACTTTTCTCCGAACCACTTGCTCACGAGCTCGCCGGTTGCTTTGTTTGTCTGCGCCTCCGATACGAGTGCGATGATCCGATCCAGAGAGCTGTCGCCGACGACCGAGCCAACACGAACC
>JBBRML010000080.1:0-16575 GCA_038230855.1 Fimbriimonadales bacterium
GGAAGTAGTCGAGGCAAAGCTCGCAAAGCTTGAAGGAACAGACGGCGCGAAGGTGTTCGGAACCGGCATGGGCGCAATCTCCGCCGCCTTGATGAGCTGTCTTCAGGCTGGCTCGCATGTAGTCGTCATCGATACCGCATATGGGCCAGTACGCAACTTTCTCGGCGATTACATGTCGCGGTTCGGGGTGACTCACACACTTGTCAGCGGATTTTGTGTGGAAGATGTCCTTGACGCCATCAAGCCAGAAACGTCCTGCGTGTATTTGGAGGCCCCGAGCAGCCTCTATTTCCGGATGCAGGACATTGAGCCCATCGCCAAGGTTTGCCGCGAGAAAGGCATCACGACGATCATCGACAACACCTACAACAGTCCGTTGCACTGCCAACCGCACAAATGGGGCATCGACCTTGTCTGCCATTCCGGGACGAAGTACTTCGGCGGTCACAGCGACATTACGGCAGGAGTTGTGGCCGCGTCGGCTGACCGAATTCGGGCCCTGGCAACTCACGAGGTCGCATATTTCGGAGCCGCGCTTGGTCCGTTTCAGGCGTGGCTGATGAACCGCGGGATGCGCACCCTTGCACTCAGGATTGATCGCCACGAGGCAACGGCGAATACGGTTGCCTCATGGTTGGAGCAGCAGACTCAGATTGAGCGCGTGAACCATCTCGGATTGGCGAGCTACCCGCAACGGGCGTTGGTAGAGAAATACTTATCCGGAACTGGTGGGCTCTTCTCATTCGAGCCGAAGACTCAAGACAAGGCCAAGGTGTATGCCTTTTGCAACGCGCTGAATCTATTCCAGAAGGGCATCAGTTGGGGCGGGCACGAGAGCCTTGTTGTGGCGCTGGAACAGCAGCCAATGGGATACAGCGAGAAGCGATGGCTGATTCGCTTGTACACCGGACTGGAAGAGGCTAAAGATCTGATTGCAGATCTCACGGCGGCTTTACCGCAGTTAGATTAGGCCGTCGTTACGGGCGTAAACCCGGCATTCGATTGACAATCTCCCACTCGGCTTCAGTGACAGGCATCACACTGAGTCGTTGACCGCGTCGCAGGACCGCCATGTCTTCAAGGCCAGCGACGCCCCGGAGTTCGGCAAGCCCGATTGTGCGAGCAAATTTCTCGACAAAGACCACGTCGCGCAAAAGCCAACGCGGGTTATCGGTGGGACTCTTTGGATCGAAATAATCGGAGTCGGGATCAAACTGTGTTGGGTCCGGATAGGCGTCGCTGACGATACGCATCACGCCGATAATTCCCATTGGGTCGATATTTGAGTGGTAGAAAAAGGCGAGATCTCCATCCGCCATCGCATCGCGAAAGAAGTTGCGGACTGTGTAGTTCCGGCACCCTTCCCACATCGCGGGGCCGCCTGCCCGAGCCAGATCGTCAATCGAGTAACAATCCGGCTCAGACGTCATGAGCCAATACTTCATCCGCCAATCTTACACCGTCGCGGTGCGGTTAGCCAGTCGCGGAATCGCGCTGCTCGAGCACCACGTTGCCCATGACTGCGCTGACATCGATGCTGCCATTCCCGCTACCAAGCCGACCGCTGATCCTTTGATCCGTTGTGCGGGCGTCTGCGAGTTCGATCGCCGACTTGACTGTGCCACGTAGCGTCGATAGCGTCACTCGACAATCACAACCATCAGGGACGCTTAGCAGCGTGTTGCCGCTAACCGTGCGAATATTCACGTTGCCAGTCACCGCCGCGTCGTCATCTACAAAGATGTTCCCGGCAACAGTTTCGATTGACATCACTTTGCCCGAACTGGCCTTCACTTGAACGTTTCCGCTTTGCGTGCGCAAGTTTAGGTTGCCTTGGGCGTTGCGAACGTTCACGTCACCCGACTTATTCTCCATCACGATTGATTGCGATGCGCTGTCTTCCACGGACATCGTGCCACTCTCGGTGCTAAGTTCGATGGAACCATTTAGGCCACGCACGAGTACGTTTCCGCTCCGCGTATTCACCTTGCAACTCGACTTTGTGTCGAGAACATGAACATCGCCTGACTCGCCTCGAACCTCGACGCTTCCCGAGCCGGACATCTGAATTTCGAGGTCAACGGAGAGACCGGTCATTTCCGGCTGGCGAATCACCACCCAACCGTCTGCCTCTTCGATGATCAAAGAGTAGCTTTCGGCCTTCGCCCTTGCATCTTCGATCGAAGCTCCCCGAATTTTGGCGGATGCAATCACGCTGCCGGTGTCAAATCCTCCAACAACCTTCACGCTTCCCGCCGGATTCTCGATTCGAAGTGTCTTGCCAGCCGGTATGGATAGCGGCATCGTTAAGTCTTTTGTCTCGACGCTACGCAACCAACTTAGATTGACCTTGCCCTTGCTAATATCTTCAATTCCTGTGCGAAGGACATCAATGCTCTTCTTGCTCAGGGTCCGAGCCTGAGTCGCGACCTCGTTCCAGTTGACCGAGTCCAACCCTTCTTTTGTCATGCGCTCGACGGCGTCGAGGAATGACTTAAAATTATCACGCGCAGTGTGACCAGGGGGCGGGGGAGGCGTCTCGGCGTTCGGTGCTTCGCCGCGGGCCTCTGCCTCGGTTTCCAACTGCCCCGCATAAAATGCGTCGATCAAGTCGGCCGCATCCTCCGGTGACAGTCGGCCCTCTGCAACTAGCTTGCAAATACGTCGTACTTCGTCCTTCACTTCAACACTCCTAACTTGACCTTCGCCTCGTCACTGGTGATTTCACCTTTCTCAAGCATGTCAAGGACCTTTCGGCGCTTGTCTCCACTCTTGTCGCGCTTGATATCTTCCTTGATAGGCGTGAAATCAAGGGCATCAAGCAGAGAATCCAACCGTGCTCGAACGGTGGGGTAGCTCATGCCAAGCTCGCGCTCGACGCTGTTCAGCATGCCCCGACATCGCAGAAACGTTTCGAGAAACCTTTGCTGCTCTGCATCGAGCTGAGCATAGCGCGGGATTTCAAATTTTCCGCGAATGGTAACGCCACTTTCCTCGCATGCGAGTTCGCTGACATGAAGTTCGCCGCCCGTCACGGGGTCGCGAAATGGAATCCTATGAAGCTTCTGCGGTGTCATAGTCTTGTCTTACGTATTATTGATCTGGGAGTGCCTTGCGTTTCAATTTATTGCAGATCAACTTATATTATGTGCGTAAAGAGTCGCAATTCTCGCCTATAAGTTCAATCTTGTGCTTGGCCGTGCGCAGCACCGATCAAGTAAGGACTTTTGACAGCTGAAGTGCGTGAAACGAAGTCGTGGCGGCCAGCACGCCCATCTGGAGGCAACTCGGTACAATTCCCCAGCCATGTTCAGCGCCATTCACCAGCTAAAAGAGCACCTCGCCGACATCGATGCCCTGCATGCAGCGCTTGCGATGATGGAGTGGGATCAACAGACCTACATGCCGCGTGGATCTTCGGATGCCCGCGCGGAGCACCTTTCGGTCTTGAGCAGGATGGTTCACGATCGCTTTACAAATGACGTCTTTGCGAAACTCGTGGACGAAGCAAGTCCCGAGTCGGCCGATGACATCGCCCTCCTGAGAATAGTCCGCCGCGACCTGGCGTTGAAAACGAAGATTCCTTCAGACCTTGTTGCTGAGAAGTCCCGATTAGGGGCAATCGCCCACGAGGACTGGATGCGCGCGCGGGCCAATAACGACTTCAAATCCTTCGCGCCGAACCTGACGCGCATGTTTGACATTGCGCGCGAGGAGGCCGAACATCTTGGATATGTGGAGCACATCTACGACGCGCTCCTCGACCAGTACGAGGAAGGGGCCACGGCAGCAGACGCGCGCAGCATGTTTGAAACTGTCAAGGGTCCGCAGGTTGAGCTGGTTAGACAAATTAGCGAGTGCGCACCGGTTGACGACGCATTCTTGTACGGCGAGTGGAGCATTCCTGATCAGTCCAAATTCACCGAGATGCTTGTGTCAAAGATCGGCTTCGACCTGAACCGCGGTCGACAGGACACCGCCCCGCACCCTTTTTGCACAAATTGGTCCGTGAACGATGTTCGATTGACAACTCGCTACCAGCCTTACCTTGGCTCCGTTATCTTCGGCTCGCTGCACGAGGCCGGACACGGAATGTACGAACAGGGTTCACCCGCCGCATGGGATCGAACTCCGCTCGCGGGAGGGGTATCTCTCGGCGTCCACGAGAGTCAGTCTCGGTTCTGGGAAAATATCATTGGTAGAAGTAAGGGCTTCTGGAAGCACTTCCTGCCCGAACTTAATTCAGCCTTTCCGGGACTCGGCAATCCATCCGTCGACCAGTTCTACCGTGCCGTTAATAAGGTGAAGTCAAGCTTTATCCGCGTCGAGGCGGATGAACTCACCTACAACTTGCATGTCTTGATTCGGTTCGAAATTGAATGCGACATTCTAACGGGCGCGCTCAGCGTCAATGACCTACCCGATGCATGGAACGCGAAATATCAAAAATATCTCGGCGTCACTCCTGCGACGGACTCTGACGGCTGTCTTCAGGACGTCCACTGGTCGGGCGGAATGATTGGATACTTCCCTACGTATTCGATGGGCAATCTCCTCAGCTATCAGATTTGGAACAGCCTTCGGAAAGACGTTCCAAATGCCGACGAGCTCGTTGAGTCGGGCAATTTCGAGCCGATCCTGGATTGGCTGGTGAGCCACGTTTACAGCAAGGGTCGCAGCATTCCGCCAAAAGACCTAGTGCTGCAGGTAACCGGCAAGCCGTTGGGCGCGGAGGACTATCTCGAGGGCCTCTCCGCAAAATACCGCGAACTCTATTCCCTGTAGCCAGTAATGCGCTGGCAGTCGGTGGTGAACGGTTGCGATTTCTGTCGCAACCGTTCTGATTCTGCTAGGGAAATCTCCTGCCTAAACCGATTCATATTCTAGGCGAACGACGAGTCGCCAATGTGAACGTGATGACAGGTCCTCTTTACCAGGAGTTCTCGACCGCGAAGGTCATGGCAATCGATGACGACCCCGTCACGCTCAAAATCAAACGTCACCAATTCTTTCAGGCAGGTTGCCCATTTTTCTACGGATTTAGCGACGCGTTCGAGGCTTTGGAGCGAGCGGAAGTAATCCGACCGGACGTCATCCTCGTCGATCTCCACATGCCAGGGATGAATGGCTTCTCTATCGTCGAAAAGTTTGCTGCAGAATTCGAAACTTACGAAAGTGTGCCGGTTGTGGTCTTGTCTGAGGACATGTCGGACGAATCCCGATTGCAAGCGCTGAATTTAGGTGCGGCCGACTTTGTGTCAAAGTCCGCAGATTTCGGGGAGCTGTTCTTGCGGGTACGCAACGCCCTTCGTACGAGCCTCCTTTATCGCCAGGTTCTGAGGCAAAAGGAATGGCTTTCACAGCTACTCGATCGCAGAACGATAGAGCTGCGCGATGCTCGCAAGGACATTCTGGAGCGCCTCGCGATTGCGACTGAATATCGTGACGATCAGACCGGAGGCCATACGCGGCGTGTCGCTGAGATTGCTCGCCTGATCACGATCGAACTTGGCGAGTCGCTACACTTTTGCAATGCCCTTGGCTCGGCAGCGCTGCTGCACGATGTAGGCAAAATCGGAATCCCAGATGCGCTGCTTCTAAAGCCGGGCCGACTAACTCAGGACGAATTCGAACTCGTTAAAGACCATACGATGATCGGCGCGGCGATATTGAATGGCTGCGACCACATCAGCTTACGAATGGCCAGGGAGATAGCCCTGACCCATCATGAGCGATGGGACGGCACGGGCTATCCAAGCAAGCTCAAAGGCGACGACATACCTCTCTCCGGGCGAATCGTTTGCGTCGCTGACGCGTACGACGCGATGACCACCAATCGTCCGTACCAGCAGGCACGGACGCCGTCAGCCGCTCTCGCAGAGATCCAGCGTAACAGCGGCACACAGTTTGACCCGCGCATCGTTGAGGCGTTTGCACGAACGATGGGCGATTGCGGCGAGCTTGCTGCCTAGGCGAACGAGAATCGGCCAAGATATCTCTGCGTAAACTGACGCGAGAAATTCTATGGACCCTTACGCCAAGCTTATTGACCACTGCCGCGAGATCGCGGCGCTTGAAGGCGCACTCTCGCTCATGCAGTGGGACCAGCAAGTACTGATGCCTGCAGGCGGGACCGAGGCGCGATCGGGGCAAACCACTCGCCTTGCGTCCATGATTCATCGAAAACTCGTGTCTGACGAGACGCGGGCACTAATGGTTGAAGCGCGCAATTCTTCAGCCGGGGATCCAGAGCGTATGGCGATGCTGGTGGCGCTTCAGCGTGATCTTAAGACACGGGAATCGTTTCCGCTTGAACTCATCGAGCGCAAGGCGCGCGTGACATCAAACGCATATCAAGCCTGGCGCAAAGCGCGAGAGGAGAACGATTTCACGAGCTACGAACCACATCTTGCCGAAGTTGTCGAAATCGTCAAGGAATCAGCGGCGCTTCTCGGCGCGGGAGACCATCCGTATGATTCGTTGATTGACTTGTACGAAGAAGGGTCTTCGTTCGCCGAGGCAAAGTCGGTCTTCGAACAGCTCAAACCATTCACATTGAATTTGCTCGCCGAAATTCGTGACGGAGGCTCACCCATCGATGATTCCATTCTCGTAGCGGATTGGGATCAGCAGCGATTACGGCAATTTATGGAGCACATCCTTCGGGAGGTTGGCTTCGACTTTTCGCGTGGTCGTCTAGACATCGCGAAAAACGCCTTCTGCACGACGTTTGCGACGAGCGACGTACGGATGACGACGCGAGCGAGTGAACACATAAAGGGTGTGGTGTCCTCCTCTATTCACGAGATGGGACATGCCTTATACGAGCAAAACTCGAATCCTGGGTGGGACGGAACGCCCTTGCAAGGGGGCGCATCCCTCGCTATTCATGAGAGTCAGTCGCGCACTTGGGAAAATGTGGTTGGCCGATCGTTGCCGTTTTGGACGCACTTCTTGCCTGATCTGCACCGATTCTTTCCTAATCTGAACGGAGTTTCGGCAGGCGACATGTTCAAGATGATGAACTGTGTCGAGCCTTCGATGATTCGAGTGGGCGCGGATGAGCTGACATATAATTTGCACATCCTGATTCGCTTCGAGCTTGAAGTCGAGCTCCTGACTGGCGCGTTGGCAGTATCTGATTTGCCCAGCGCGTGGAACGAAAAGTATTGCGAATATCTGGGCATCACGCCTCTCAACGACGGAGAAGGTTGCTTGCAGGATGTCCACTGGAGCCGAGGATCGTTTGGCTATTTCCCGACGTACACTTTCGGCAACCTGATCGGCGTGCAGGTCTGGGATAGCCTGAACCGAGACGTCCCAAACACCGGCGCGCTTATTGAGCGCGGAGAGTTCCAGCCGATTCTTTCGTGGCTGGTCCAAAACCTGTATGGGCTTAGTCGCTCCCTCAAGCCGAAGGATCTCGTCCGCCAATTGACGGGAGCAGACATGACCCCCGACAATTGGATGAGATACGCCGACCGCAAATACCGGGCGCTCTACAACCTTGGCTGATCGGACCGAAAACTCACGCTTTCTTCGCCTGAAACGCGGAGAGTGCTTCCGGAGTCGAAGGGACAATTATTTTTCCTGAGATTATGTCTTGCTTCGCGGCTTCAAGCATCTTGAGGACGCTTGCCGAGACCTTGTCCTTTGTGAACTCCATTTTCGTGATTCCCACGCCGTTGCTCTTCAGGTCGAACCGTACCGTGCCTGCCGTAAACTTCCCGTCTTGAACGTCTTTGATTGTTTGGAAGACTGCCTCATCGACGCGCTTCAACATTGACGTGAGTACGCTTCCAGGCGCAATCCAATCTTGGTCGCTATCAACTCCGATCGCGAACTTTCCTTTTTCTTTCGCCGCCGCAATCACGCCGAGCCCACATCGTCCCGCTGCACTGAATACAATGTCCGCTCCGGAGTCAAACAGAGTGATCGCAGATGCCTTCCCAAGCAGGGTGTCGTCCCAACTTTCGGTGTACTTGACGGGTAGCAACTGAGATTTCCCGGCGGCCATTACGCCGGCTGCGTAACCGCACTCAAATCGCTTGATGAGGGGTGTTGTTTTGCCACCGACAAACCCGACTTTGCCAGTTTTGCTTGTCAGCGCGGCCAAGTAGCCGACTAAGAAACTGCCCTGCTCCTCACTGAAAACGAGCGAGCGTACGTTCTCAGCCTTCGACTCATCGTCGATGATCGCGAAATGGACGTCTTTGTGTTTCGGAGCGACTATCTCTAGACCCGTTTTTTGAGCGTAACCCACCGCGAAAACGACCTTGCAACCTGCCGCCGCCAGCGCTTCGAGGTTTGCCTCGTAGTCCTTCTCCGATTTACTGTCAATTGTTTTTACTTCAATGCCGAGTTCTTTCTGAGCGCGTTCGACACCGGCGTTCGCGCTGTCATTAAACGAGTGGTCGCCTTTACCGCCGCTATCAAAGGACAATCCAACTTTGAACTTCCCCTTCGTGGCGTCGCTAGCCGACTTTCCGGATGATCCACCCGACGTTGCCGGATCTTTTGAATCGCCGCTACAACCGGCCATCAGCAATAACGCCCCAGACCACACCACCGCCGCCGCTAAACCAATTCGAATTCGCATGAGAACGTCCTGCCTCCGCCGAGGTAAGCTGGCGTAATTATGGCCTACGTGTAGTCGGCTTGTAATACTTCCTCGCATGATCACGATCCAACTCACAAAACTCGAATCGGCCCTCGACCAAGTTCGAAAGAGCTACCCGAAGCTAGTACCCGCCGATGCAGCACTGATCGCAACCGCGCTTTCTCTTTGCGGTCGCCACGCAGTCGCGATTTACGAAGGTGAGCAGTACAGGTGGCCAGAAGATAACGACAAGCTAACTCGGGCCATGTTGCCGCAGGTTTCGGTTATTCAGGTAGCCATCGACGCAAATGCTCCCAAGCGCGTTGCGAAAAATGCGCCTGAGGAAGAGCCGATCGTGATCACGGTTGGCCTGATGCCGAATCTGACTGCTGGCGAGCGATTGCTCGTTGGTCGAGATGACCTCAAGACTTTTCTGAGTGACGTGTTGAATGAAGGCGTTGAATACGCGTACAACCCGACTGACCTCGGATGGCAGTGGGCACTTGATCGTGCTAACTGGCAGACTTTGGCAGCGTCAGATCTCAGCCGTCGCATCAAGATCAAAGCAAGTTTCACGGAGGGCGCGGTCGGAATCGAACTTGGCGTCACCACGAAGAAACCGCGAGCGGCATCTAAGAAAGTAGAGGCGGCGGCGATTGAGGCCGTGGTCTCCGAAGGCACCGAAAGCGACGAACTCTAAACGATTAAACATTCGAAACAAGGCCTCGCGTTCGACTCAGGACGCGAGGCCTTGCTTTGTTTACGGCTGACTAAGTTTCGCATACAGATAGCCGAGAATGGTTGCCATCACATGCGGCCGACTCTCCGGCCTACCGATGCCGTGGTTGTCTCGCGGGTACGTCATGAGGTCGAAGTGCTTCCCGTTTTCGATCAACTTTTGCATAAGTCGAGCCGTGTCTTGGAAGAGCACGTTGTCGTCCATCATGCCGTGAACGAGCAGAAGATTGTCGGACAGCTTCGTCGGGTAGCTGATCGGAGACGTCTCCTCGAAGACCTTCGCGTCATCCTTGACCAGCCCCAAACGGCGACGCGTGTACCACTCGTTATAGCTTCGCCAATCCGTGACGGAAGCTACGGCGACGCCCGTGTGGAATACGCCTGGTTTCGTGAGCAAAGTCATGCACGTAAGGTAGCCGCCGTAACTCCATCCCCAAATACCCACACGATCTTTGCGAACGAAAGGCAGCGAGGCTAAATAGCCTTTGGCGGCGACCGCCTCGTCGACATCGATCAGGCCCATCTTTCGGTAGTAGCCGCTATTAAACTCACCTCCGGAGCCCCAACTGCTTCGGAAGTCAACGCAGAGCACAACCATGTCGAGCTGTGTCGCGGCGTAGAGTTCGTTCCAGCCGCCCCACGCCGTTTTTGCGCTGTTCGCATAGATATTGCTGATGAACGCAGGGTGCGGTACTCCCCGGTCCAATCCCTTTTTCGTCATCAACAGACCGTAAATCGTTGCTCCGTCCGGGGCTTTGAAACTGATCTCTTCAACGACTGGCATCTCAAATTTTGCGAATTCTGGGCGCTGACTGTGCGTCATTCGCTTCGAGACGGGCTTAACGGCGTACAACTCCGGGTTCAGTAGGCGATCACTTGCGACCGTCGCCACCTTTTCGCCGTCGTCGCTAAAGAGCGGCGCGCCGGATTGATCGAACTCCTTCGGCGCGCTCATGCCGTTCTGCATAACGGTGAACAGGCGGCGGGCGCCCTTAACGTCTAAGATCGTGATTTCGCTTCGAAGCGTGCTCTTCGACATCGTGACGAGCATCAAGTCGTCAGAATCTTTGGGCCGAGAAACGGAAACGACGTCGTGCGACTCTGCATACACCTTTAGCAAGTTTTTGCCGTCGTCGCCCATCTTAACGATCGACCTGAACGCAAACTTTCCGTCCAGAATGTCGGTGCCGAGGTAAATGAACTGACTGTCTTGCGACCACAGCACGGGACGCCAATCATTTATGTAATTGGTCGGTGCCTTCTCGGTGTAAATGTCCCGCTTTGTGGCATCACCAGGATTGACGGTGCTGATCGTGAATACCTTGAAATCATCCTTGATCCAACCAATCGCGAAAGTAGAGGAATTCGGTGCCCACTCGATCGCTTTGATCCAGCAATAACGAGGAATGCCGGCGACCCACTTTATCATCCCGCCTTCCGACGCCACGACTCCGACTTGAACTTCGTTTGATAGCTCTCCGTTCCAAGAACGTCGAATCGCGACAGTCGCCGCCCGGTCCTTCGAAAAGTCCATCATCTGGTACGAGCCGACTTTCGTTTCGTCGGACCAAGTCACGACGATCCGCTTGCCGTCAGGAGACCACGTGTAGTCGTCGACGTGCGTCTGGTTTTTGCTCAGAAAAGTTAGCTGGCGAATCTTGGCGGTTAGGCGATCCAAACGGAACAAATTTGCGCCCGATTGATACGAAACGAACCGGCCATCTGGTGAAAATTTCGGGTTAGACATCCCCGCATTTCCATCGATGACCGCCTCCAATCCACTGCCATCATGGTTGACCATCCAGACGCGACCTTTGTATGAAAACATCAGTTGCTTGCTGTCCGGGGACCACGCGGCTCCGGTGATACCGGCGTCCTGTCGGGCTTCGTCTGCCTTCTCGGCGTCCGATCTGGTGTCGTCCTGCCTTGGCAAATCGACGACTCGCGCTGAATCAACGATCCGGTTTGGCTCACCGTGCGGGAATGAGACAATGTAAAGATCAAGGCGACGATCTCCCGTTCGATTCCATCCAAATGCGATGTACTTTCCGTCAGGCGACATCTGGGGGCTGGATGGGCTGCGACCTTGGATGAGCGGATAATCACTCAATCGCTCAATCGAAAAGTCACGCTTTGGAAGACCCTGGCCGAGAACCGCTACGGCGGTGAGAACGGCGGTGACGAGGACCACTAGTCTACAGACACGCATTGATTGGTGTGTTTACCAGATTGACCCAGGCGCTTCCGTGGCAAAGCCAGCTTGCGACCGTTCGAAAGTAATCGACGCTCGGACATCGGTGGGGTGCGGCAATTGGTATCCTTGACGAGTTCACCTCGGCCTATGAATAGTCTTGTACCTTCGAAATGGAATTCGGCTAACGCACCGCAAGACCCCCTTGAGTTGCTCGTGTACGCGTCAAATCTGCTAGGTTCTGATCCGCGTGTTACGAATTTCGGTGGCGGGAACACGAGCTCAAAGGTCGTCGAAACCGATCCTTTGACGGGCAAGCCCGTCGATGTGATGTGGGTCAAGGGCAGCGGAGGCGACCTCGGAAGTGCGACGAGAAACAGCTTTGCGTCGCTCTATATCGAGAAGTTTATTGCGTTGGAGGTGCGGTACCGCGAGGCCTCTCTGCACGAAGACGATGTGGTCGATATGTACCGACATTGCGTTTTCAACCTCAACCCAGCGGCAGCTTCGATTGATACGCCGCTACACGGATTTGTGCCCGCGCGATGTGTCTCGCATATGCACGCCGACGCGGTCATTGCCATTGCCGCTGCGCGCAACGGAATCGAGTTGACGAAAGAGATTTTTGGAAATCGCATGGGCTGGTTACCTTGGAAGCGGCCCGGCTTCGACCTCGGGCTCATGCTCAAAGCGTTAGTTGACGAGAATCCATCGTTGCAAGGCGCGATGATGGGCTCACACGGCTTCATTTGTTGGGCGGAAGACTGGCAGTCATGCTACGAACTCACGTTAGAGTTCATCAATCTCGCTGCTAACTTCATCGAAACTCGGACCACCGAAAGCCACCCGTTGGGCGACGTCGTGCGGACGCCCTTGGCAGACCCCATCGACGCATTGGCGAAACTGCTACCATCGTTGCGGGGCCAGGTAACCCATTCTGGAAAGCGACTCATCGCCGATATCAATACGTCCGACGCTGTTCTGGGATTCCTGAGCCGAAGCAAGCTACATCAACTTGTCAGTTTAGGCACGAGCTGCCCGGACCATTTCTTGCGAACAAAAATCCGGCCGCTCGTTCTGGAAGCGAAGCCCGTCGACATAGCCCTTGCCGACTTCCGCGACGCCTATGCGGCCTACTATGAAAGGTGCCGAACTCAAGGCAGCCCGTCGATGCGCAACCCAAATCCAAGTGTGGTTTTGGTACCAGGCGTCGGCATGGTGAGCTTTGGCAAGACAGCAACTGAGGCGCGTGTCACCGGTGAGTTCTATCGAAACGCCATTGCTGTGATGGAAGGGGCGGAAGCGGTCAGTGAGTACACAGCCTTGCCTGAGCAAGAGGCATTCAACATCGAGTACTGGCAACTCGAAGAGGCGAAACTCAGACGCCAGCCGCCAGAAAAAGAACTATCGCGCCGCATCACGTTCCTGATCGGCGCTGGTCCTGGCATCGGACAATCCATTGCGGAGCGCCTGCTGGACGCAGGATCAACCGTAGTGATTGCGGACCTAAGCGAGTCACTAGTTGGCGAAGCGATCCAGAAGCTCGGCATGTCTTACGGTCGTGACACTGTCCATGGTGTCACTCTCTACATCACGAATCGCGACTCCGTGAGAGCGGCGATGCGTGCTGCGGTCCTCCGGTATGGAGGCATTGATATTCTCATCAACATTGCCGCCGTCTTCATCCCGCCCGACCTAGATGGTAGAAACACAGATCCTCAGTGGCTGAAAACGTTTGAAGTGAATATCCTGGGATCCGCTATCGTCAGCGAAGAAGCGGCTGAAATCATGCACCAACAGGGGTTGCCTGGAACGATCGTGTTGGTGAGCAGCGCGAATGCAGTCGTTGCGAAAAAGGGCAGCGTGCCATATGACACGAGCAAGGCCGCGGTCAATCACCTCGTTCGAGAACTCGCGGTGCAGTTGTCGCCGAACGTTCGGATCAACGCCGTTGCCCCCGCCACCGTCGTCGCAGGTTCTCAGATGTTCCCGAAAGACCGCGTGATGGCTTCTTTGGCCAAGTACGGTATCGATTTCTCTGACTCCGAAGATGCGGAAACGCTTCGGGCGCGGCTTGCGGAATTTTACGCCCAAAGGACGCTCTTGAAACAGCCGGTCAGTCCGAATAAAGTAGCGGACGCCGTGTACCTGCTCGCCACCGACCGGCTCTCGCAGACAACCGGCCAGATCATCGCGGTCGACGCAGGCTTGGCGGAAGCCTTTTTACGATGAAGCCCGTCAAACTGATGTTGACGTGCCTCTGCGACGCCTTCTATGGTGAGGTTGGTATCGCTGCGGTGCGAGTCCTTGAGCACTGCGGCTGCACGGTGGACTTCGTAGCGGAACAGACGTGCTGCGGCCAGCCGCCGTTCAACGCGGGAGATTGGGCGGCAGCAAGAAGCGTCGCTAGGCACGCTCAGACTGTGCTCTTCGATGGCGCGATTCCGGTCGTCACTCCGAGCGGGAGTTGTGCGGCGATGTTACGCGAGGGGTACGAGATGCTTTTTCCCGAAGACCTTCCGAATATCAGTTTTGAGCTCGTTGAATACTTGGTGAAGCAGCTAGAAATCACGTCGTGGCCGCATCCCGTTTCCCATCGCAAAATCGCCTTCCACCGATCTTGCCATGGAAGGATGATTCATCTGGGGGCAATTCACGAGGAGCTTGTCGCAACGATTCCCGGGGTGGAACTCGTCGATTTCGCCCAGGCTGAGCAGTGCTGCGGGTTCGGAGGGGCCTTTTGCGCGACCCACGGTAAGGTCAGCGCAGGCATCGGTCTGGAAAAATTGCACAACATTGTCGACGCGGGAGCGCAGGGAATCGTGAGTGGAGATATGGGTTGCCTAATGCAACTTCAGGGGCTCGTATCCCGCCATAAATTGCCCCTCAAGATCTCTCACGTAGCCGAATTGCTCGCGGAGGGACTGCCGGCATGAGTGCAAAACCAAGGGTAGAGGCGTATGCGCGCACGCTTTCGGAATCGACGGTGAATAGCGTCCGATCGGCTAGTGCCCAAAAGACGAGGTCTCGCGTCTCGATGTTGCACCAAGTATTCGCCGATCCAGACGCGGCGCGGACTCGCGCAGCCGAAATAAAAGGCTACGTTCTTGACAACTTGGGGACCTTGTTGGAGTCATTCGAACGCGAAGCCACCAAAAACGGAGTCCAGTTTCACTGGGCAACCGATGCGGCCGAGGCGCGATCCATCATCGCGGAAATCGTTCAAAAAGCGGCTAAGCCCGGGGCCACGATCGTCAAGGCAAAGTCGATGGCAACCGAGGAAATTCACCTCAACGATGCGTTGATTCGTCTCGGTTACGACGTCGTGGAGACAGACCTAGGGGAGTACGTCGTTCAAATCGACCATGACACGCCGAGTCATATCGTCACTCCGATTATCCACAAGAACCGAAAGCAAATCGCACAAAGCTTCGAGCGTGAGGGGCTCGGGCCATACACCGAAGTGCCCGAGGAACTCGCGATGCAAGCGCGCGTTCGCCTCAGAAATGCTTTTAGAAGCGCGTCGATCGGCATAAGCGGGGTGAACTATGCGATTGCGGATACTGGTCGCATCGTTCTCGTTGAAAACGAAGGAAACAATCGACTTTCCACAACCGCACCCCGTGTCCACATCGCTCTGATGGGGATTGAAAAGGTGCTACCTTCGGAAAGCGATCTGCCGTTGTTTTTACGCCTGCTCGCGGGTTCGGCCACTGGTCAGCACGTCACTACCTACTCCCACTTCATTGCCGGTCCGCGTCTGCCTGACCAACTAGACGGACCCGAAGAAGTGCATGTTGTAATGCTCGACAACGGCCGTTCCAAGGCAGTCAATGGTCCCTATCGCGACATTTTGAAGTGCATACGCTGCGGCGCTTGCTTGAACGTTTGCCCGGTATACCGCCAGGCGAGCGGCCACGCCTATGACCACGTTTATAGCGGTCCGCTCGGTGCCGTTCTTGCCCCAGTACTCGAAGGTGTCGACAAACTTGGTGACCTTGCGAAGGCGAGCACGCTGTGCGGAGCGTGCGAGGAAGTGTGCCCGGTTCAGATTCCGATTCCGCACATGTTGCTGATGCTTCGGGACGAGGCGTTCCGAGCGGGAGTGATCAAAGAGCCGATCCCCTGGAGCGCCTACGCTTTCGCAGGAACAAACCCAACAGTCTGGAAGGCGGGCTTGACCGTTCTCCCGATGGCGTCGGTCGCACCTCATCCGATGAAATGGGGCTGGAGCGAGTTCCGCGAGAACCCAACGAGGATTGGTCGCAACTTTCGAAAATGGTGGGGGAGTCGAGAGAAATGACTTCGGCCTCTCGCGAAACAATCATGGCGAGCCTGCCGCGCACAGATCGGGCCAGACCGGCGGTGTGGGAGCCAGACCCAGTCGCATCGACCCTCGAGCATTTCTGTGAGCAGTTCAGGGCGCTCGGTGGCCGAATTGTCACGATGGACGAAGCACAAGCATTGTCCGGCGAGTGCATCGTCGACGAGGACGCGATCCCGATTTGGGGCGAGCCAACTTGCGTCGATGTTTGGGAGGCCGCAGTCGGGGTGACCCTCGCCCAGTGCGCCGTTGCCGAGACCGGTTCCCTGCTTCTATCTGCGTCGTCTCAACACCGACGATTGGGTAGCCTCGCCCCGCCTCGGCACATTATTTTGCTTCGGGAGACTCAAATTGTGGGCTCGCTTGAGGCCGGGCTGGGGCAATTGAGGGCTGAGACTTCGGTCCTGATCACCGGCCCGAGTAGGACGGCCGACATTGAAGGCGTGCTCGTGAATGGCGTTCATGGTCCGCGTGAAGTCTGGGTTGTGCTTATCCCGCCTATCGAACCTGAGGCAAGCTCGCCCGATGTTCCATAATATAGGTGATGACTGCCGCTGCCGTTGCTTACACGGACGAAGTCGCTGCCCGGACCGAAGGTCTGTACTCTCGAGTTAAGAGCGTGATTCCGGCTATTGAATGGCCCCTTATCGCACCGTATATCGATGCGATCAACCGCCTCAAGCAAGAGCGCAATGCGGTCATTCTCGCGCACAACTACATGAC
>JBBRML010000081.1:0-16120 GCA_038230855.1 Fimbriimonadales bacterium
CCTGACCGGTCGCCGCGGAGATTGGAAAGAGTGGCAGTCCAATCGCCTCGAATCGTTGGCGTAAAGCGTCAAATAAGTCCTGCGGCAGAATGTCAATTTTGTTCAGCGCGATCAGTCGCGGTCTCGACCAAATATCGTCGGAATAAAGCTTCAGTTCGCGTTCAACCAATTCGTAGTTGGAAATCGGATCCGTTTCATCGATCGGAAAACAGTCGACGACATGAACCAGAATGCGGTTGCGTTCAACATGCTTCAGGAATTGATAGCCGAGGCCGATGCCTTGGCTAGCCCCTTCGATGAGTCCTGGCATATCTGCGACGACGAACGTGTCGTCGTGGAACTTTACGACACCGAGATTCGGCACGATTGTCGTGAACGGGTAGTCGGCGATCTTTGGTCGAGCCGCACTAATTTGCGAAATGAGCGTGCTCTTGCCGGCGTTTGGCAGGCCCACCAATCCGACATCGGCGAGCAATTTGAGCTCCAGAATCGCGGAAACCCTCTCGGGAGGCGCACCTTTTTGCGCGAAGTTAGGGGTTTGGCGAATTGAACTCGCGTAGTGCGCATTTCCAAAGCCACCTTTTCCGCCTCGGCACAATACGTAGACCATTCCATTAACATTCAGGTCAATGAGTTTGTCGCCTGTCTCAGCATCGGTAACGATCGTACCAACTGGGAGTTTGATCTCAATGTTCTTCCCGCTCTTTCCCCGTTTGTTGCCACCTCCGTGGTCGCCGCTCGGTGCTTCGAATCGATTGTTAAGTTTGAAATCGTACAATGTGCGACGGCCACGATCGGCGATCAAAATGATGTCTCCGCCTCGCCCTCCGTCCGCACCATTGGGTCCACCGCGCGGTACGAATTTTTCGCGATGGAAACTTACGGCGCCGGAGCCGCCTCGGCCGGAAATGAATTCAACTTCGGCCTCGTCGATGAACATTCCTAACAGGGTACCCCTTCGCCATTTTGGAACCGACCCTCCGGGCTGCCCGCGACGAGCGCTAAACTGCGGTCCAAAGAACTCATAATTGAAGCGAAATGCCCGAACTGCCTGAGGTTGAGCACGTCCGTCGATTGCTTGAGAAAACGCTTGTTGACGCAGCCATCAGCGACGTGACGATCCGGACCGATGCGATTATCTTCAAGGGCGTGCCCGATGAGTCAATTCGCGCATGCCTGCTTGGTCGGACCGCGAAATCGGTGGGCCGTCGGGGCAAAATCTTTTGGATCGAATTCTGCGATGCCCCAACTCTGTTTGGTCACCTCGGCATGAATGGATGGGTACGCGAGTGGGGAGTCGACGGTATGCGACTTCACTCGCACGGTGACCGATCACAAGAGCTTGACGATGGGACTCCCCGATTCCTGAAGTTGGCTATACGAACCGACACAAATCGACGCGTTGCATTTACGGACAGTCGCCGCCTCGCAAGGATTTGGGTAAGCGAGTCACCGGAGACCGACGCAACCGTCTCGAAGTTAGGTCCGGACGCCTGGACGGAAGTGCTATGCCCAGCTGACCTTCATTCTCGCTTTGGAAAGCGGAACGCGCCCATAAAGGCGGTATTACTCGATCAGTCTGTGATCGCAGGAGTAGGGAACTGGATCGCGGACGAAGTACTTTATCAGGCGCGCCTCTCTCCCGCCCGCTCAACAAGCGACTTAGGTGAGACCGAAATTGCCGCGCTGCATCGCTCGCTGAAACACGTCCTTGATGTTGCGTGCGAAGCGGACGCTGACTTTTCAAAGTTTCCGCTGGATTGGATGTTTCACCATCGCTGGGGCGGTGGCCGTGGCGCTCAAATTATCGGTGGTCACGAGATCGTCAGAGACACCGTAGGTGGCCGAACGACGGCTTGGGTGCCAGCGGTACAGAAGTGACGGCGGCCTCGACGGGTAAAATCAACTAGCTGCGGTACCGTGGCTCCCTCCTTATGTTACGCGCAGGCAATGTCGGGCTTCCAAACGTTGGTAAGTCAACCCTCTTCAACGCAGTCGTCGCAAATGCGAAGGCTCAGGCCGCAAACTTTCCGTTTTGCACGATCGAGCCAAACGTGGGCATGGTCGCCGTTCCTGACTCCCGCCTTGACGTACTAGCAGGCATCAGCGGCTCGGCTCAGATTCTCCCAGCTCGGATGGAGTTCGTCGACATCGCGGGCCTAGTAAAAGGAGCGAGCAAAGGAGAAGGGCTTGGGAACCAATTCCTCGCCAATATTCGAGAAGTTGACGCGATTGTGCACGTTGTTCGTTGCTTCGAAAATGACGACATCATCCACGTCTCGGGCTCGGTTGACGCCGCCCGTGATATTGAAGTCATAAACATCGAGCTTGCGCTCGCGGATATGGCGATGGCGGAGCGGCGGATCGAGCGCGCTCGAAAAGAGCTTAAAACCAAGAAAGAGGCCCAATTCGAGATCGACGCGTTAGAGAAAATTCTTCCCGCCCTCGACTCGGGTGCAGGAGCCAGATCGGTCCAACTTACGAAAGACGAGCGAGCCGCCGTGCGCGGCCTCGGCTTGATGACCCTGAAACCGATCATTTATGCCGCGAACGTCTCTGAAAACGACCTCGCCAACGGGAATCTCGAGGTTGAGAAGGTCAAATCGATTGCTGTCAGCGAGGGCTCGCAGGTTATCGTGATTTCGGCGCAAGTGGAGTCAGAGCTTGTCGAGCTTCCGGAAGAGGACCGAGCCGAATTTCTGGAATCCCTAGGCGCTAAAGAAGGCGGATTACAGTCACTCATTCGCGCGACCTATTCGTTGCTTGGCCTGCAAACCTATTTCACGACGGGACCGAAAGAGACGCGAGCTTGGACAATTACGAAGGGAATGACCGCGCCACAGGCGGCAGGCGTCATCCACAGTGACTTCGAGCGCGGCTTCATTCGCGCGGAAACAGTTGCCTACGCGGATCTCGTCGCGCACGGTTCAATGAAGGCTGCCAAAGAGAAAGGTCTCGTCCGCAGCGAAGGAAAGGAGTACGTAGTCCAAGAGGGCGACGTCATGAATTTCTTATTCAACGTATAAGCCAACGCTTCTGAGTTCGCGTCGCTTGCGGTAAAACGTCACCGTAACCTGACGCTCACCATGAACGCGCTAATACTTTGCTCCCTCTCATCCGTTCTTTCCACGTCGCCAATCCACGTCGAGCAGGCCCCGCCGATGGACCTTTCGAAGTTCATCCCCTACACTTCGAAGGCAGATGAGGGCGACTACATCGTCGGCGCTCCCTATGCTAACGCCCCAGAACTGAATCGGCGAGATGATGTGCCTCACGGTCGCGTTTTCCAGTTTGTGATGGATTCGACGGACAGCAAAATCTATCCGGGAATCATCAAAACCGCCCCCGGCAAGATTACGCCTTATCAGCGTCGAGTCCGGGTGTATGTTCCTAGTCAGTACGTCCCAGGTTCGGCCGCCCCGTATCTTGTCGCCCAAGACAGCCTTGCATGGGGCGAAGTGCCAACAATTCTCGACAATATGATCGCAGATCATCGAGTGCCAATGATGGCCGCCATCTTCATCGATTCTGGTGGTAGCGATGCGCAGGGAAGTGAGCGCGGCCTCGAGTACGACACCCTCGCCCCGTGGTACGCCGACTTTATTGAGACCGAAGTCTTGCCCCGAGCCAGCAGAGAGACGGGAGTTACGTTTACGAAGGACCCGAACGCCCGAATGACGATGGGCGGTAGCTCGGGCGCCGCTTGCGCGTTCACGATGGCGTGGTATCGACCCAATCTCTACCACCGAGTGCTTTCATACTCGGGCACCTATGTGAACCAACAGTGGCCACCGAATCCAGAAACTCTTCATGGTGCATGGGAGTATCACGAGCACCTGATTCCTGAATCTCGCCGTAAGCCGATTCGAATTTGGATGCACGTCGGTGACAATGACTTACGTCCAAACGACCCAGAGAGCACGCTGCACAACTGGCCACTGGCCAACATTCGGATGGCGCAAGTGCTGAAAGCCAAAGGCTATCACTATCAGTTCGTATGGGCGAAAGAGTCAGGCCACGTTGACGGCCGCGTGGTTCGGCAGACTCTGCCTCAGGCTCTTGAATGGGTCTGGCGCGGGTACCCGATCAGGCGATAGCAATCGCCTGATCCTGACACCTTAGGCACGGTACAGAGTTTCTTCTGCCTCGAGCATCAGCCCGAGTTGATCGATTAACTTTGCGACGACTGCCGTCCAACCGGTTTGGTGACTCGCGCCGACCCCTCGGCCCGACTCGCTGTGGAAGTACTCGAAGAACAAAACGAGATCTTTCCACGCCGGGTCGGTCGCGTAGCGGACGTCCTCGTGAACGGGGCGTCGGCCGTCCGAATTCGGCACGAACAGCGAAACACAACGTTTTGAAAGCTCGGTCGCGACTTCGCTCAGTGACAGAAGTTGACCCGAACCTGTCGGGCATTCCACCTTCCAATCTTCACCTAGAAAGTGGCCATGCCGCTGTAGAGCTTCGATGAGTAAGTAATTTACGGGGAACCAAATCGGTCCCCTCCAGTTCGAATTTCCCCCGAAGAGCCCGGTATCTGACTCCGCCGGTTGGAAATTCACCGTGAAGTCGTGACCGTTGACCGTCATAGAGAACGGCTCATGATCATAGATTTTCGAGAGCGCGCGAACACCGTAGGGCGACAAGAACTCGTTCTCGTCCAGCAACTTCGAGAGCACGCGCGCGAGCCTTGCCGGCGTAACGAGCGAGAACACCTGAACCGGACGGTCGCCGAAGCCACGAACCCAAGAGAAGCCTGACGCGAGTTCGGGACGGTGCTTGATAAACCAATCCATCCGGGCGCGAAACCGAGGCAAACGGTCGAGCACGTCTTGGTCGATTGCGACGCACGCCGTGATAGGAAGTAACCCGACCATCGAGCGAAGCCGAACCGGCGCGCGTGTACCAAGATGCGACGTGAGAACATCGTAGTAGAAGCCATCCTCGTCGCTCCACATGCCCGAGTTATGCATCGCGCACGCGATATAGACAAAGTGCTCCAAGAACTTGCTCGCCACGTCCTCGTATGTGGAGTCGTGCTCGGTCAACTCCAACGCTATTCCGAGCATATTGAGGCAAAACATCGCCATCCAGCTCGTGCCATCAGATTGCTCCAGCACGAGACCACCTTCTAGCGCTTGATTCCGGTCAAAAACTCCAATGTTGTCGAGGCCGAGGAACCCACCCTCAAAGACGTTGTTGTCTTCCGCGTCCTTGCGATTTGTCCACCAGGTGAAGTTGAGAAGTAGCTTGTGGAATGCCCGCTCCAAAAAGTCGTAGTCTGGCGCGCCCGTGAGGCGCCGATCGATTCGAAAAACCCGATGGGCAGCCCAAGCATGCACGGGCGGGTTGACGTCGCCGAACGCCCACTCATAAGCCGGAATCTGGCCGTTCGGGTGCATGTACCACTCACGCATGATCAGCAAGAGCTGTTCTTTCGCAAACTGCGCGTCGATCAGTGCGAACGGAATCGTGTGAAATGCCAAGTCCCAAGAAGCAAACCATGGGTATTCCCACTTGTCGGGCATTGACAACACTTCTGCAGCGTTGAAGTGTGCCCAGCCCGAGTTGCGGGACTTGTGTCCGAGTGGAGGGGCGGGCTGAAGGGGATCGCCAGTCGCCCACTTATCAACCTCGTAATTGTAATACTGCTTGCTCCAGATCAGACCCGCGAATGCTTGGCGCTGCACCATTCGCGCTTCGGTCTCGCCGTGGCGTTGAACGCAACTGTAGAATTCGTCAGCCTCCGCAATTCGGGCAGATATGATGTCGTCGAAGTCGCCATCGATGCCGAAATCGTCGTTGTCAGAGTTGTGAGGGCGAAATCGTAGACGTATCGTTTTTGATTCGCCGGCCTCGAGTTCACAAACGGAAAGGAACCCGACCTTGGTTCCTCTTGCCGCGGGATTGCAGGCAGCAGTGTCGCCGTCAATGACGTAACGGTGAAATGCGTCTTTCACGAACGGGCTTGGGTTCGGAGAACCAAAAAGGCGCTCACTGTTTGTGTCGTTCTCCGTGAAAAGCGGACTAAGGCTCGGGTCAAACTCGACTCGAGATCGACCATATCGCTGAACATCGCACGCCACGTGATCTCCGTCCAACCGCAACGAAGGTTTCTCGACATCGGGTTGCCAACTCCAAGTGTTTCGCGCTGTGATTTGGGGCAGCACGTGAATCACCGCCGCCCTCGCCCCGTGGTTCGTCACCGTAATGCGCCATAGAATGTCGTCCGGAGACGCCTTCGCGTATTCGATGTCGACGTCAAAGAAGGCGTTCTCATCGAAAACACCAGTATCCAAAATCTCGTACTCCGCGCCATGAATTCCGCGCCGCTGATTTTCTTCGACCAACTCGGTGTACGGAAATTGTGCGTGTGGATATCGGTACCGCATCTTTAAGTAGGCGTGTGACGGCAGCGCGTCTAAATAGTAGTAGAGCTCTTTGACATCCTCACCGTGGTTGCCTTCGCTGTTCGTCAGTCCAAAAAGGCGCTCTTTTAGGATCGGATCCTTCCCATTCCACACCGCTACGGTGAAGTTCAGTAGACCATGGCGATCGCACAGTCCACCGATGCCGCCTTCGCCCCATCGATAGGCGCGAGATCTCGCCTGGTCGTGTGAAAAGTAGTCCCAAGCGGTTCCGAATGCCGAATAGTCTTCACGCACCGTCCCCCACTGGCGTTCGCTGACATAAGGCCCCCATCGGTGCCAAGGCTGAGGGTGTACCGAGTTGTCGTGGAGTCTCTGGTGCTCCGCGCTTTGCACGTTAGCCGCCCGTCGAGAAACTCTCGAAGGTAGTCATTCCGCCGTCGATGAACAAAGTCGCCCCAACCACGTAGTCGCTTGCGTCGGAGCAAAGCCAGACTGCAGCGCGACCGATGTCGTCGGGAACTCCGACGCGATTGTAGGGAATGAGGTTAAGCAGCTTGGACTCCGCTTCATCCGTATCCCAAGCCGGTCGATTGATCGGGGTGGCGATCGCACCAGGTGCAATGCCGTTAACCCGAATGCCTCGGCCAGACAACTCTTGAGCAAGCGTCTGCATGAAGAGCATCACCGCTCCCTTGGAGGCGGCATAGTTCGCGTGTCCTGCCCACGGAATCACTTGATGAACGGAACTCATGCATACGATTTTTCCAAGGGCGCGCGACTTGTCGGTCTTGCCTCGACGCTGAAACTCTTTAGCCGCCTCGCGGGCGCAGAGGAACTGGCCCTTAACGTTGACGTTCATCACGAGGTCCCACTGGGCGACCGTCATGTCTTCCAGCGCGGAATCGCGTTGAAGGCCCGCGTTCGCGATAAGAATGTCAATCGTGCCGAACGTGGATCGGATCTGGTCGAACATCGCCACGACCTGACTCTCTTGGCTCACATCGGCATTGAAAGTCGCGGCCGCACCGCCGCACTCTCGAATGTCCTCTGCAATTCTTTCTGCTTGGTCTGGGTTCGCGACATAGTTGATCGCGACGGAGGCGCCCGCAGCCGCCAAGTGACGAACGCAGCCCTCGCCTATTCCTGAGTTGCCACCAGTTACCATCGCGACTTGACCCTTCAGAGTTTGCGAAGGATATTCCGATTTTAGGTTCAGTTGGCGCGCTCGATCGTACTCGACAAGTTTCATGATTTGTGGGGGTAGCTTACACCAGGTGTAAAGGCTACTCTGGGGTTCTCGGGTCCCGAGTGAGGCGCGAAATCCGAACACGCGGCGACTCTGCGTCGCAATTAGAGGCGCGCAGGAGGTATGATCTCCAATTGCGTGTCTGGCTGTATGTCGGGCACATCAAGGCGCTTCAAAGCACGTCGTACCTGACGCCCCTTTGTTTAACAGACGAGGGCAACGTCGTGAAGGCTTCGGGCAGTGGAAGCGAAAGGTGAAAAAATGCTACCAGGCATTCTGGGAACAAAGATAGGAATGACACACCTCTTCACTGAAGAGGGAAAGATGGTGCCAGTGACGGTTATTCAAGCCGGGCCCGTCTACGTAACTCAAATAAAGTCACTTGAAAAGGACGGCTATATGGCCGTTCAGGTCGGTTTTGGCGACGCGAAGGAGAGCAAACTCACCTTCCCGAAATTCGGCCACCTGAAGAAAGCCGGACTGACCAAAAACCTGAAGACGCTGAAGGAATTTCGTACCGAGTCAAACGAAGGTTTTGAACTCGGCCAAGAGATTCTCGCGGACATCTTCGCTGAAGGCGAGGAGATCACGGTCACCGGCGTCAGCAAGGGTAAGGGTTTCCAAGGCGGCGTGAAGCGCTACCACTTTAAGGGTCAGCACATGACTCACGGTTACATGACCCACCGCCGACCGCTCTCTAGCGGTGCGACCGGTCCGCAACGCGTCTTCAAAGGCGTTCGCAAGCCGGGCCGAATGGGAACCGACACCATAACTCAAAAGAGCCTGAAGGTTGTTAAGATCGATGTCGAGCGCAACTTGATCCTGGTCGATGGAAGCGTCGCCGGGCCGTCTGGCGCGTTGGTCACCATCAACAAGGTGGGCAAGTAAGACATGGCAGAACTCGAAGTAACAAACGCCGCCGGTAAGAAGGCGGGCAAGGTCAAGATTTCTGACGCGATCATAGACGCGCCGGTTAAGTCAACCAGTATTCACCGAACGGTGGTGGCCGAAGAGGCGAACAAGCGGCAGGGTACGCAAAGCGCGAAGACCCGAAGCGAAGTTCGCGGCGGAGGTAGGAAGCCGTACAAACAGAAGAAGACGGGTAATGCGCGTCAGGGTACGACTCGTGCCCCGCACTACGCCCATGGTGGCGTCGCGATGGCGGTCAAGCCGCGCGATTACGACAAGAAGGTTAATCGACGCGAGCGCCGAGCTTCAATCCTCGCCTCGTTCTCTGCGCACATCGAAGCAGGCAACGTTCACGTAATTGATGCGATTGCATTCACTGAGCCTAAAACGAAGAGCGCCGTCGATCTGCTTAAGACCGTCGGCATGGCGGATCAGCGACGACTTCTGGTTGTCCTGCCCGCATACGACGCAATCACCTATCGGTGTTTCCGCAACTTGCCGAACGTAACCGTCCGCACCGCTCCGAGCGGTGGAACGACAGACGCGAAGACGGCCGTTTTCTCGACCCGCGATCTGTTGATCGCCCATAAGATCGTGATCGCGAAGGACGCCCTTGCGAAGATCGAGGAGGTTTGGTCCAAGTGAAAGATCCGCACGACATTATCGTTGCTCCTCGTATCACCGAAAAGTCAGTAGCCCTGTCTTACGGCGATCCGCGAATCAAGGATGACGCAAGCATCGTTCGCAAGTACACGTTTATCGTGGCGACTTCGGCGAACAAAATCGAAATCAAGCAGGCCATCGAAGCCATCTATAACGCCGGAAAGAAAAAGGACCAAGCGATTAACGTCACCAATGTCCACACAATCCGCGTGTTGGGCAAGAAGCGCCGTCGCGGTCAAAAGAGCACGGGATACGAGCCAAATCGAAAGAAGGCAGTGATCACGCTCGCGAAGGGCCAACTCCTCGAGGATTACGGAGTCTAAGATGCCAACGAAACAAGCAAAACCGACATCTCCAGGCCGTCGCTTCTTAATTACGGGCGACTACAGCGAGATCACGAAAGGCAAGCCAGAAAAGACCCTGACTCGGTCGAAGAACAAGACAGGTGGCCGTAATAGCTACGGTCGCATTACTTCGTTCAACCGGGGTGGTGGAAACAAGACTCGCTATCGAATCATCGACTTCAAGCGCGATAAAGATGGCGTGACGGCAAAGGTCGCCGCGATCGAATACGATCCAAACCGATCTTGTCGAATCGCATTGCTCCACTATCTTGACGGTGAGAAGCGATACATCCTAGCTGCACGAGGCGTCGAAGTAGGCAAGTTTATCGAGAGTGGCGAGGGTGCCGACATTTTGCCGGGCAACGCCCTTCAGCTTAAGAATATTCCTCTCGGTACGCTGGTTCACAACATCGAGCTGCTTCCAAAGCGGGGCGGTCAGATGGTCCGAGCAGCTGGCGCTTCGGCGCAGGTAATGGCGAAGGAAGGCAGTTACGTCACCCTTCGACTGCCCAGCGGAGAAATGCGAAGGGTGCACAACACCTGCCGCGCGACCGTTGGCGAAGTGGGCAACGCTGAGCACGAGAACGAATCGATCGGCAAGGCCGGTAAGAATCGTGGCCTCGGCCGCAAGCCTCACGTTCGTGGCGTTGTTAAAAGCCCACGAGACCACCCACACGGTGGTGGTGAAGCGAAGTCACCGGTTGGTCGTAAGAAAGGTCCTGTCGACCGATGGGGCAACAAGGCGCTGGGTCAGAAGACTCGACACAACAAGCGCACCGACAAGTACATCATCAGGAGGCGTGCCTCCAAGTAAGGTCAGCGCTCGACGCTTCGGTATCGAGCAAGGACTTTTGAGACGTCTCGCGTGCCCTGCCCCCTGGCAATGCCGGGGTTCTGGCATCACAAGAATAATATGGCAAGAAGCTTAAAGAAAGGATATTTTGTGGACGACCACCTCATGAAGAAGGTGGACGCCCTCAACGCGGCGGATGAGAAAAAGCTCATCAAAACATGGAGTCGCCGCTCCACCATCATTCCCGACATGATCGGACACACCTTTGCCGTGCACGATGGCCGCAAGCACGTTCCTGTCTTCGTGACAGAGAACATGGTTGGTCACAAGCTTGGTGAATTTGCTCCGACTCGAACCTATAGGGGCCACGGCGGATCGCTGCCCGACCGGGGGACCAAACTCCGCTAAAGGGGTAAACTCAGCGGCCTTGCGTGAATCGTGGCGCGGCTGAGAAGGCAGAATTACAATGGAAGTTCGAGCAACAGCAAAATATGTAAGGGTGCAGCCGCGTAAGGTGCGCATCATTGCGGACGAGGTACGCGGCGCTAACGCCGTTAAGACCGCCGCCGTGCTGCAATATCACCGAAGCAAGAGCGCGAAGGCGCTACGAAAGGTCCTCATTTCAGCCATGGCGAATGCCGCTGAGAATCATGGCCTGTCCGCAGAAGAGCTGCGTATTGCCTCAATCAACATCGACGAGGGTCCCCGGCTCAAGAGAATGCGAGCCCGTGCCCAAGGTCGTGGCAATCGGATTCTCAAGAAGACGAGCCACATCACTGTCGTCGTCGAAGATTTCGAAATCGTCGCGCCGGTCAAGCCACATGGAACGAAGCCTAAGCCTCGTCCAACGTTTGGCGTGAAGGCGAAGCGGGGAGCGAAGGTTACTCCGAGTGCAGAAGCGCCGAAAGCCGCTACCGTAGTCGAGGAAGTCGCACCAATCGTTGTCGAAGAAGCACCAGTCGCCGCTCCTGAGCCGACGGAAGCCGTCGCTGCGGAAACCCCCGTAGCCGAGACTCCCGCCGCCGAAAAGACCGCAACTGAAGCTACAACTGAACCGGCCGCTGACGCTGCCGCGCCAAAGGAGACTGAGTAACACATGGGTCAGAAAATTCACCCAGTTGGGTTCCGTGTTGGAGTCATCCGCGGATTCGACAGCCACTGGTATTACGGGAAGAAGGGTTACGGAACGGCCCTCCTTCAAGATCACGACATTCGCACATTCATCAAGTCCCGAACGGGCCTTGGCAACGTCAGCCGAGTTGAGATCGAGCGCGCCGCCAACCGTGTGAAGGTAACGATCTTCACGGCACGACCGGGTGCGATTATCGGCCGCGGTGGCAAGGGCATCGACGAACTAACAGATCGACTGAATCGCATGGTGCGAAGAACTGACGCCACGATGGGCGTACAGGTCAATGTCACCGAAGTGCGACAGCCGGAGCTCGACGCGCAGCTCGTTGCAGAGAACATTTGTGGACAGCTAGAGAAGCGAGTAAGCCACCGAAGGGCAATGCGTCAAGCTATGACACGCGTGATGCGACTGAACGGACGAGGCATCAAGGTGCTGGTTGCGGGCCGTCTGAACGGCTCAGAAATCGCCCGTAGTGAAGGTGACAAGGTCGGCAAGATTCCTCTACACACCATCCGAGCTGACATCGACTACGGTCAGGCAACGGCTCACACGGTGTACGGATCTGTCGGTTGCAAGGTCTGGATTTACAAGGGCGAGGTCCTTCCTGAGAAGCGACTTCGCGAAATGGAAATTGCTCGCGACGATCGTCGTGAGCAGCAACGGCGACCGAAGCGAGACGAAACGCCCAAGGCGTTCGGAGCTACCGGAACCGAAGAAGCTCCTGCCACGGGAGGCCCTGCCTAATGTTAATGCCCAAACGAGTTAAAGAAGGCCGCAGAAAAATGTTCCGCGGTCGAATGAAAGGCAAAGCGACCCAAGGTAACGAAATTAACTTTGGAACTTATGCGCTGATCGCGATGGAACCATCATGGATTACGTCGCGACAGATCGAAGCCGCTCGAATCGCCATGACCCGCCACATCAAGCGTGGTGGTCAAGTTTGGATTCGAATCTTCCCCGACAAGTCCTACACAAAGAAGCCGCTTGAAACCCGTATGGGTAAGGGTAAGGCACCGGTCGAAGGCTGGGTAGCCGTCGTCAAGCCAGGTCGCGTCATGTTCGAAATGGCCGGACCTACGGAAGACGTGGCGAAAGAAGCAATGCGACTTGCGATGCACAAATTGCCAATCCGATGTAAATTTGCGACGAAAGCCGACTTCGTGAGCCCCAACGCTCCGGTTGTCAAAGCTCCGGTCGCTGAAGCTGCGCCCGCCGCTCCTGCTGAGGCTCCCACCGAGGAGGCCGCAGAATAAATATGAAACAAACCAAATCGTTAGATCTGCGGAAGTTGACCGTGCCTGAACTTGAAGAAGCTGTTCGCGAAGAGCGAGCGAACCTCTATCGAGCACGAAGAGACTTGGTCTTCCGCAAACTCACAGACACGTCAAGCATCAAGACGCGCCGACACAATATCGCGCGCATGCTGACCGTTATCACCGAAAAGAAGCAAGGAACTGAGAATGGCTGAGAACACCCCCGCAGATGTCCGCGGCAGTCGCAAACTACGGCAAGGGCTCGTAGTTTCAACGAAGATGGAGAAGACCGTCGTCGTTCTAATTGAGCGACGCGTGCAGCACCCGCTTTACGGCAAGGTCGTTCTTAGAACCACCAAGTTCAAAGCGCACGATATCCATGGATGCGACGAGGGCGATCGCGTCGAAATCATGGAGACGCGGCCAATCAGTCGCGACGTGCGATGGCGTGTCACCCAGATCTTGGAGAAGGTCAAGTAGTAAGTTTTAGGAAAAACAGATGGTTCAACAATTTACAAGGCTGAAAGTAGCCGATAACTCAGGGGCGCGCGTTGTCATGTGCATTCGCGTGCTTAAGGGTTCGCAGCCGCGATACGGCCGAGTGGGTGACGTGATCGTCGCTTCCGTCAAAGTCGCTACTCCGAACATGCCAATTAAGAAGGGCGATGTCATCAAGGCCGTAGTCGTCCGTTCCAAAAAGGCTTCACGCCGAATCGACGGTTCGACGCTAAGATTCGACGAGAACGCGTGCGTTGTCATCAATCCTGCGAACAACGAGCCGCGCGGCACGCGCATTTTTGGGCCGGTGGCCCGTGAGCTTCGTGACAAGAACTTCATGAAGATCGTTTCCCTCGCACCGGAGGTGCTTTAAGATGCCTACGAAAGCAGAACTCAAGCAACAGGCAAAGCGAATCAAGCTCAAAATCCGATCAGGCGACAAAGTAATGATTATCGCCGGCAAAGATAAGGGACAAATTGGTTTCGTGGCCGCGGTCGCTCCAAAGGAGAACAAGTGTCTTGTCCTCAAGGAGAACGACGAGAATCCGGACAATCCGCTGCCGCTCAACGCGGTGATCAAGCACCGTAAGCGCCGCTCGGAGAACGAGAAATCGGCACGTGTCCGCATACCGGCGCCAATTCACATCAGCAACGTCATGGTGCTCGATCCTAAGACTAACCAGCCCTCACGGGTCGGGCGACGTCTTGAGGATGGCAAGCTTGTCCGCTACGCAAAGAAGAGCGGCGAGACCATCATCGTAGCAACTAAGTAGTCACAGGCGGCATTGCCGCCACGAGGGCCTGGTCAGCAATCAGGCGAAATCAAAATGGCAAAGAAGAAAGAAGAAACCGTAGCAACGGGAGTGAGCGTCCGAGTGACGCCTCGCCTCAAAGCAAAGTATAAGAGTGAAATTGGGCCAAAGCTCAAGGAGCAATTTGGCTACAAGTCCGTGATGCAAATTCCGCGACTTGAGAAGATTGTGATCAACATGGGCACCGGTGCCGGTGACAAGGATCCGAAGCACCTTGAGAACAGCGTCCGAGACATGACGCTCATCTCGGGTCAGAAGCCGATCATCACAATAGCTAAGAAGGCAATCTCGAACTTCAAAGTCCGCGAGGGCATGAAAATCGGCTGCAAGGTAACCCTGCGCGGTGCCCAAATGTGGCACTTCTTCGATAAGCTAGCCACCGTAGTCCTCCCTCGAATTCGCGACTTTCAGGGATTGTCCGCGAAATCTTTCGACGGACGAGGCAACTACGCGTTGGGTCTCAAAGAGCAGCTTGTTTTTCCTGAGATTCCATACGACACCTTCGACCGAATTCGCGGCATGGACATTATCATCTGCACCACGGCCCGTACGGACGACGAGGCGCGAGTTTTCTTGAAAGAAATGGGCTTACCGCTTCGCGAGAAGTGAGGCACCCGGGTTGTTGAAGTAACGTCTCGTCGCTTCAATAACCCCAATCTGGTATCATTTTACGCTGGGCTCGTGCCCGCCAAACGAATCTAATGGCGACTTACCGAGGAAGAAAAACAGACATTTGCCGCATCGTCGGCTACGATATTTGGGGTCGTGCGAAAAGCCCGGCGTCAAAACGCCCGTACCCAATGGGCCAGCATGGTCCCAACCTAAAGGATCGGCGTCAATCTGAGTATGGCGAGCAGTTGCTTGCCAAGCAGGTTATTCGTCGATACTTCAATATGCTTGAGAAGCAATTCTCGAACACGTTCAAGAAAGCTCAGCGAATGCCCGGTAACACCGGCCTCAACTTCTTGCGGTTGCTTGAGCTCCGCCTAGCCACTGCGGTTTGGCGACTGGGTTACGCCAAGACAATTTTCCACGCTCGACAAATGGTCAGCCACTGTCACATCGTGGTGAACGGTCGAGTTGTAAATATCCCGAGCTTCCAGCTCAAAGTCGGCGACGTCGTCACAGTTCGAGATCGTGACGCAAGCCGCGGAATTGCGCGGGCAAGCCACTTTGAAGGTGCTGCCGTTCCGGCCTACATGGAGCCGGACGTTCAGGCATACAGTGGCAAGATCATCGCGTTGCCAGAAAGGGAAGACTTCCCCAAGGGCTTCAAAGAGCAGCAAGTCGTCGAATTCTACGCACGATAACGATTCGTGCCCGCGCCCTTCGATCTCCTCGGGTCGAAGGGCTTTTTTGTTTGTGGCTGGCCGACATCAGGGTTAGGTACAACTTGGCGCATGAGAGCACTATTGGTTGGCGCAGGCGGCATGGGCAGAGCCTGGGCGAAAAACCTCGTCGCAAACGACCGAACGGAAATCGCAGCCTGGGTCGATGTTCGGCCAGGAGCAGTTCAATGCGCAGCCGAAGATCTCAATCTTGCGGTTGGCGGGTGCTACACCGACCTCAGCGCGGCACTCCAATCCACGCAACCAGATTTTGTCGTTGATGTGACCTCGCCGGAAGCTCATCCGGAGGTAACGATCGAGTGTCTCTACTTCGGTTGTCCGGTGATCGGCGAGAAGCCGATGGCTCTGAGCATGGAGCAGGCGAAACGAATGATCAGAGCCAGCGAATCGTCGGGCAAGTTGTATATGGTGAGCCAGAGTCGCCGCTACAACTCGCAAATTACGGGCTACCGGGGCCTGATCCGCCAAATCGGAAACCTTGGAATCCTAAACGCAGACTTCTACATTGGGGCTCATTTCGGAGGATTCCGTGACGAAATGGCGCACGTGTTATTGATCGACATGGCGATCCATACCTTCGACCAAGCCAGGTTTTTGACTGGTGCCGACCCAGTGAGCGTTTACGCCGAGGAGTTTCGAACGCCCTGGAGTTGGTATGCCGGAGCGGAGTGCGCTGATGCTTCTTTCATGATGAGTGATGGTTCGCGATTCAGTTATCGCGGGTCTTGGAGTGCGGACGGAAGCCACACC
>JBBRML010000082.1:0-15988 GCA_038230855.1 Fimbriimonadales bacterium
CGTTCATCATGATCCTCGGTTACCGCTTCGCCGGTCACACCGATCAAGTTTGAGCCTCGCTTGGCCTTATTCTCGACCCTCGCGCCGAAGTGTTGCCACCGCGGCTATGTGCGTTGCTGAAAGTTTTCCCAACTCGATTGATGCTGAGCACAGCTCCGTAGTTTCAACGAAGCCTCTCGGAAAAACCGCAAACTCCCGCAGTTCCTCTCGCAGACCCGTTCCCCGAGCCTTGAGGCTTGCTTCTTTGTGAGTCCAAGCCTGATAGAACGCGCGGACAGCTTCGGACTCTGGGAGTGTCTTCAAGTACTGCTCTTCGACCGCTGACATCGTAAATCTACGCAATGCGGGAGTAACGATTGAGGATTCAAGTCTTTCAATGTCAACGCCTATTGCGCAATCCGATCCGATTCCAAAGAGTGCGATGACTCCCGAACTTGAGCAACTCACCGGTAATGAATGTCCCACTAAGTGGGGCTTCCCATAGCGATCCGGTTGTAAGACGATCTGATCAGGCTCCAATCCTAGCCGAGATCCGATGAGAACGCGGAGCAACCCACGCCGAATCGTAGTCCGGTCTCGTACGATTGCATTACCGATCAGATTCACGGCCTGGAGGTCTCGTTCGCTCAAAATGGAGCGGAGGAACGGAAGGTCGCTCAGAAACGACGAAGTGTCTGCGATCGCGAGTTGGACGCCAAGCTTTGATTGGAGTTGATCAAAAGATCCATCGAGGGCGGCGATCACTTGGCTCGCTTTTCAAATTCTTGGACAGGATCAGCCGCGATTCGAGCCGGGCAACCCGACCAGAATGTTTCGCTTGGAATCGTTTCTCCCTTCATAACAAGCGATAGGTGGCCCACGTGGGAGTCGTCTTTGAGGCGAGAGTCGCAAAGGATGACTGAGAAGTTTCCGACAGAACACCGGTCTCCTATGCGGATCGTTCCGATTTTCATCACACGATCCTCAAACAGATGCGCTTGCAAGGGGGCATTCTCGTTCAACGCGGCGTCTTCTCCGATGTGGATGAGGTCGGTTTCTGTCCAGTCCGTCGTGTTGATGAATGCGCGCCGGCCGACTTTCGCTCCAAGGAAGCGCATGAGGCCGTTGATATATGGAGTGCCAACCAATGGATTGATGAAAACTGGAACGCCGAAGTCGTGCAGAACCGCCGAATATGTCTCCGCTTTCCATACAAACCGGCTCCAAAGTGGGCTGATCGTCGGCCGATACTTGAAGACCAAAAGTAGCTTGCTGAACCAACACATGAATGCTGCCAGCACTGCTCCGAGCAGGTATATGAACGGACTGCAAACCACGGCGACACGAAAAGATGTCTCGTTCCAAACCCAAACAAAGCCTTCAATCTGAGCAGCCATCACCATAAGTGATAACAAACTAGGCAGGATGATGCGCAGAATCTCGTGAATCAATCGCTCAACGTACAAGGCTTTTGTCGGTCGATAGGTTTGCTGAATATCAAAGTCAACATTCACATGACGGTGCGGCATTTCGAAACTTGGAGAGCCTAACCATGCTTGGCCCGGCACACTGCTGTCCGCGCTGCGCGGCCAAACTGACAAGACTCCCAACAGCGACTCCCGCGAAACAGTCGTGCCTTGAGGCAAAACCGAGTCGTTGCCTAGGAAGACCCTGCTCTCGACAACGGTTCGTTCAAGGAAGAGCTTGCCGTTCCGTCGGATGGGCATTCCGATGCTTACTTCACTTGCCAGAAAGCTCTCCTCCCCCATTTCGACCAGATCGTAAGGCATTCGGCGCGGAAGCGCGATTTCGCAACGCGGGCCACACTTCATTCCAAGTGCGCGGCACCACGGGCGAGCAAACAATGAGTCATAGACCGGGACAATGGTGCCCGTCATGAGCTCAAGATGCTTATCCGAGAACCACTTTCGAACCCAATACCATCCAGGAAAGTCAAATGTCCCTGGGCGGAGTTTGCCGATTACAAGCCACTTGAAAAACAAAGCCTGAACACATGCGAACGCGACTAGCGCAATTGCGTACACCGGCTCCCATAAATAGGCGGCTAAGCCTTCACTGCGACTGTAGAGGGTAAATCCAACGACCAGAAATGGAACGGAGTCCAACATCGTCAGCAATCCTACGAGAAGTGCTTGGGCGATCGCAAATTTGAGGCGTACTTGGTTTGAAGGTTGCAGGCCTGGATCGTATATCGGGAGCTCCCTCACTGTCATCAACTTGGCGGGAGAACCGGCCCATTCCTCGTGACGCGGTACAACGCTGCCTGTGCTCACACATGACAGATCTCGGAGCGAGGCGCCCTCGTGCATTTCCACCCCACCCGCGATTCCAGACCTCACACCGACCAAGCAACCGTTACCCACTCTGACTCGATGGATGTGCAGCTCGCCGTGAGAAACTTCGGCTGGCCGAATCCAGGATGAATTTTCGAAAGTGCAATCGTCTCCGATCTCAACCATGTCCGGACAGTCAACGTCCAGAGATTCAAAAGTCACGTTCTTGCCTACCTTTGCGCCCATCAGCCTCAAGTAAACGCCGGCGAGTGGAGTGCCCGTCAAGAACACTACAGGCGCGATCTTCATCACTTGGCTCACGAACCACCAACGGATAAAGGTCGCCCCCCACATCGGGTAACTGCCTTCCTCAAATCGGCCACCTATTGTCCACTTGACGACGATCGCGAAAAGGAAAACGGCGGGTACGGTGACGGAGTGAAGCAGCACGGCGACAGCGACGGCCGCCGCATCGTTGAGCCCACGGTCTGAAAAATAGATAGCCCCGGCGATTGGGCCGAGCCAAAGAAGGGCTTGAATGCTGTAAAGAACGAGGATGCAAATACCCTGCGCAAACATCGCGCGTCTGTATCGCTTGCGAGATACGACCTTAAACGTCGGCCTTTCGTGTGCATGCTGCGTTTGCGCGTCCAGGAGAGCGGAAAAACTCCGAACGGTCGGATTTTCGTAAATGTCGATTACGGAGACTTTTGAAAATCCGTGGTCACTTCGCAACGAAGAAACGAACCGCGAGGCGAGGAGCGAGTGCCCACCTAGATCCGTGAAAAAGTCGTCGGCACATGAGATCTCCTCCGTTTGGAACAGCCCGGCCCAAACTTCCACAACCATTGCTTCAGTAGGCGTACTCGGAGGAAGAATCTCGCGTTCGAGTCGGACCGGATGACCGCGAAGCAAGCCGCAAGCTCGACGGTCGACTTTGCCACTTGGCAGCACCGGGATTTGCTCGATCAATTCCACTTGCTGCGGAATCATATGGGCCGGCAAAACGAGCCGCATCTGATCGACAAATTCCGACATCATGAATTCGACACCCTCGCGTACACAGATGAGTGCCACAAGGTTAAGGTCAGATTCTCCAGATTTGCGGGCTACGACTACCGCCGTTTTTACGGCGGCATAGGTAAGCACATTGCTCTCAATCTCTGTCAGTTCGACTCGGTGCCCTCTGATTTTGACTTGGGCGTCGATACGTCCGAGCCACACGAGATTTCCGCTAGGGTCACGTCGGACTCGATCTCCAGTCCGATACATCACGTCATTACGCTCGCCCGGATTCGCGTACGGATTCGAGAGAAAACGTCCGACGTTCAGTTCATCCCGCCGGAAATATCCGGCTGACACGCTGATTCCAGCGATCGCGAGTTCGCCTTCTTGGCCGTCGGAAACTTGCCCTTGACTTTCGTCCAGAACGTAACAGTAATAGTTCGGCAATGGTCGACCTATCGTGATGGGATCGTTTGGCGTGCACACGCCATATGTCGTTCCGACAGTTGCTTCTGTTGGGCCGTACGTATTGATGATTTCGCGGTCGTGGCGCCACCATCGACTGACGAGGGTCGCTGGGAGGTTCTCAGCTCCAAAAAGGATTCGGCGAATCGAAGGTACGTCGCTTTCGACAAGGGACATGAGAGTCGGAGCGCAAGACACAATCGTTACGGCGTGCTCATTAAGAAAAACAGTCAAATCCGTTCCGGAGTGAACTTCGCGGCTGCTCGCTACCACAAGAGTCGCCCCTGCCATCAATGTCGGCCAGACCTCTTCATGGTGGCCGTCCGATGCGGGTGAAAACGCTTGCAGCACGCGGTCCGTCCTCTCGACTCGCATACAGACTTCCTGATTTCCGGAAACGTAGTTCGACAAGCTTTCGTGAGCAATCGGTACGCCCTTCGGCCTTCCAGTTGTGCCGGACGTGAAGATAATGTAAGCGAGATCCGAAGGCAAAACTCCAATCGAAGTGGAATTGAACGAGACAATTTCCTGCCGATCTGCCTCGGCGAGGAGCGCGTCCAGAGAGACGACCTTTGCCTTCAAAGAAAACCCAATGACCGCTTTTGCATCTGAAACGACAACGAGTTGAGGCTCAGCGTCTTCGAGGCATTCCGCGATTCGAGTCGGCGGCGACTCTGAATCCAGCGGTACGTACGCCGCGCCTGCCTTGAGGATCGCAATCAACAGCAGGACTGTCTTTGGCCCCCTGGGAAGGATAAAGGCGACACGGTCCGAGCGTTGTATTCCAACCTCCTGGAGCGCACGCGCGAGTTGGTTCGTTCGACTCTCAACCTGAGCGTACGTCCAAGTTAATTCTGTAGAAACGACCGCTGGATGGTCGGGGGTCATTTCCGCCCAGTAAGTGAGCGGCTCAAATACATAGCTATAGGGCGGTTCTGATTGCATCATTCACGAAGATTGCGGTTTGGGATATTGCGCGAGTGATTCTACACAACCGAACTAGCCGTTGCCGCGCCTTGGCAGGAATATCTTATCCGTGCCTTACTTCTGCAAACGGACAGCCAGACGTTTTCGCCTCAGGTGCGTACTCAGGATCAAACGGAGTCACTGGAACACCTGCCGCCTTCGAGATGAGTGAATTCATCTCGATGAGAATTGACTTCGAGTAGCCGGGCCACATCTTTAACACGCGTCCGTTCACATCGAGCAAAACGCTGAACACGGAATTGGTTGCTCCGAAGAGATGGATTAATCGTAGGTCAGGATCATACACGACGGGGTACGGCGGTGTCTGAGCAACATCCCATTTCCTGGCGTCCTCTGCTTTTGCGTTTGTAACGCATGCGAACTCAACCCTATTTTTAAATTTTAAGCCGAGCTTTTTGAAGAGCGGTTCTGCGTCGTAGCTACAAGGACAGCCGTCTAGAACGAAGTAGATAAGCTGCGGTCTCGTCGCATGTTGAGGTGCAAAGACGAACGTACGATGCTCGGTGGTTATCCCTTCTGTCGTCGGAACCGTGGTCGCGGCCAAACTTGCGGTCAACTTGACCATTGTTTCTGTGACCGGATGCTTGGGACCCACATTCATCACAAATGGGGCGGCGGACGGCGGTTGGTCGGCGACGTAGTACAGAATTCCGCCCGCAATCGCGAGCACTGTGGCGACGGGCAACGCTATCCAACCGACTTTCATCTCCCTCCATTGTAGCTTGCGTATTGCCCGCCCTTGGGTCACGTCTGGCTACAATGAATCATGCGGAGCCTGAGGGCGCAGTTGATGCTGAGCCACCTTCTGGTCGTCGGATTGATGGCCGTCGTCATGATCGGAGCGATCGTTAACTTCTTCTCACTGGGGCGATCCTTCGATGATACGATGGATCGCGAATTTCCGTCGATGACTCGAGCGCATGATGTGCTCAAGGCTGCGTACGATGTTGAAGCGGCCCTGCCAATTCCAGGAGGCGAACCGGACGAGCGACGACTGCAGCGGGGCCTCGAGGACCTACGAAGTGCAGTCAAGCGCCTTAGTTCTCCGGAGCTCCCTACCGGCGCAGTGGCGCCGATAGAGCAGGTGTTCACCTTCCTAGAATCGCTCGAACTTGCCGTACGAGCAAAGCAGTGGGCCGGAGCGCGCAAGAGCGTTAATTCGGTTGAAGGGTACGCCGGAGCAATGTTCTCGGAGAGTCAAACTCATGTGCAGGCCGCCGGAGCAGAGACTCAAGTGCACGCGGCTGGTGCCTTTTTGCGGAGCATCCTCGTAACCGTGGCGGCCCTATTTGTTGCGACCCTCCTCGCCGTGCGGCTGATGAAATTAGCGTTGACACCGCTCGCGCTGATTGCTAAGCACGCCGACATGATCGCCACGGGCGATTTGAGTACGCAGATCGACCTCTCACGAACGGACGAGGTCGGTCGGCTTGCGGACTCGTTCAATTCGATGGCTTCCCGTCTGAGTGAGATGAGGCACAGTGAGGTGCGACGGCTACGGCGTGCGCAACTAATGTCCGACGTTGCTCTTGAATCGCTCTACGACCCGGTAATTGTGACCGACGCCCGGGGCCGAATACGAAGTCTGAATCGAGCGGCCCAAGGGCTATTTGGTGCGGCACCAGATTCACCTCGTCGGCATGTCGCGGATCACGTAAAGGAGTCGCGAATCGTGAAGGCCGTTGAGCGCGCAATCGGTGGTCAAGTGGAGTTTGCCACCGAAGACGAGCAGGGTCAACTCAGCATCAAAGTGGGAACGGCCGAGCGTACGTATCGCATTCGGGCCACCCCTATGAAGGATGATGACGGGCTCCTTCTCGGAAGCGTGGTCGTCCTAGAGGACATTACTCACCTCAAAGTAGTGGATCAAATGAAGACCGAGTTCATCGCTGTTGCTTCCCACGAACTCCGTACCCCAGTGACGTCATTACTCTTGTCAGCACAACTGCTGGAAGAGGGTGCTGCCGGACCTCTGAATGCCGACCAATTGGGAATCGTGAAAAGTCAGCGAGTTGACTTGGAGAGGCTGCAACGATTGATGTCCGATATATTGGATCTGACTCGCCTCGAGCAAGGCGTAACCCCTCCTCGATTCGAATTGGTGTCAGCTTCTGAAGTAGTCGAAGGCGTCAGGCACGAATTCGAGCTTGTCGCTGCGGAGAAAGGAGTACGACTGGCAATCGAAACTAGCCCAGCCGACCTCAATTTGCGCGCTGATCGCATTCAAGTTCACCGAGCGCTCGCGAACCTAGTTTCTAACGCGATTCGACATACGCCAGCTGCTGGGAGCGTCACGTTGGCTGCTTCAAAGCGCCGAAATGATGTAATCTTTACGGTCGCCGATACGGGCGAGGGCATTCCACTTGAATTTCAATCACTCGTATTTGAGCGCTTCGTACAGGTTCCTGCCCGAGCGCAGGGCGGAGCAGGATTAGGATTGGCAATCGTTCAAAGTATCGTGCACGCTCATGGAGGTTCTTTGACTCTTCAAAGTGATCCGGGCCACGGGACAATATTCAAATTGGTGCTTCCTCAAAAGAGCGCGACAAGATTGAGTGAGGGGTCATGAGCATGAACGCCCGCATCCTCGTCATCGATGACGAGCCAAACGTTCGGGCGATGATCAAACTCGCTCTCCAGCACGTCGGCCATACCGTTGAAGTTGCTGGCGACGGATCACTCGGGTTAAAGGCCTATGCAGACGGCAGCGCCTACGATTTGATCTTGCTGGACCAAAAGATGCCTGGATTGCAAGGCGTCGACATAATCCAACGCATCATTCGCATCAATCCAGAAGCGAAGATCATCCTAATAACGGCTCACGGAACGATGGACCTTGCTCTTGAGGCAATGCACGCTGGAGCATCCGACTTCCTAAGGAAACCGTTCGCAGCAGAAACGTTGCGTAATGCAGTGCAGGCGGCGTTGACTAAGGAGCGCAGCACTGACGCGGCGATACCGTTGTCGCTTGTCTGCCGAGAATTCACACGATCTACGATCAATGGATTTTCCATGGATTTTGACCGCGAACTGGAAGATGCGACGAGCCACGAGCGAATTTTCATCTTCAACGTTTCCGCGCCTAGTGCAAAAGCCGTGCCGGTACGCATTCTTCTCCCCAGTTACGTGCTCGAGCTTGTTTACGCTCACGCCGATACCGAACGCCTCCCTGGTGGCGTGCGATTCTGGCAAGCTTTATGCGAGGAAGCATTGGCTGAATATCTTTGGGAGAGTGCCCAGTTGCCCAGCGCCGGACAACTGCGAATTACTGACCTAACCGCAAATCTTAAGCATTGGATCGATTCGGTTATCACCGTTTCGCTCGCAGAGGAAAATGGCAGATAGTCCTTCATCAATTGGTAATGTTCGGCGCAAGTCGGGCGAAGTAGGCCGTCTAAAGGTCTTTCTTGGCTTTGCTTCAGGGGTCGGAAAAACGTTTTCGATGCTCGACGAAGCCCATCGCAGAAAGCGCCGCGGTGCAGATGTCGTGATCGGCATAGCCGACGCGCATGGGCGTCCATCGACCGAGGAAATGAAAGTCGGTCTCGAAGAGATCCCACCGAAAACAGTCGTCGTTGATGGGGTCGTGCGGAGCCAACTAGATGTCGCTGCAGTACTGAAGCGAAAGCCGAGCGTCGTCCTGATAGACGATTTGGCGTTTGCCAACGTGCCCGGCTCTGGCTTGCCTGCTAGGTGGCAAGAGGTCCGTCAAATCCTTGACGCGGGCATCAACGTCATCACGACCGTAAACGTCGAGCATCTCGAAAGTCTCAACGACTCTATCGCGGAGATCACCGGTCGCATGGTTGTCGAAACGGTTCCGGACAAGGTGCTTCAAGAAGCCGACGAAGTCGAGCTCGTAGACCTCACACCACGTGCCCTAATTAACCGCCTGGAACGAGGTGAGATACTTCCCGCTCAGGAGGTTGAGGAAGCCAGAGCAGGTTTCTTCCGCGAAGGAAATCTAAATGCGTTAAGGGAAATCGCGATGCGCGAGGCGGCAGGAAAAGTTGACGAAGACCTGAATGAGTATCGACGCGAGAAGCGAATCGAAAAACCCTGGGCTGCCTTGGATCGGGTCATGATTTGCATCAGCCCGACTCGCTCATCCCTTCGATTGATTCGACGAGGTTGGCGCATGGGACAGCGAATGCACGGAGAAGTCTTAGCCGTACACGTGGAGGACGGAGCGGCCAACGGGGAGAAGGAGCAAGCAATCCTGAAAGAGGATTTTGCTCTCTGCGAGCGCCTTGGCATCGCTACCGAGATGCTCAAAGGTGCGCTTCCGCAAAGTCTAATCGACCACGCTAGAGCAAAGAACGTAACGGCGATCATTCTCGGACATCCCGAGCGTACGCGGATGCAGGAAGTCTTCAAGCCGTCAATTCTGAGCGATTTGGCCCGAGCATTGCGAACCGTGGACATCATCGTTGTCGCGACCGAAACGGCAACCGATAGTCATTAAATTGCGCGCACTATGCCCCTTAAAATTCGACTGAAGACCCGTATCCGGCAATTATTGTTGGGTGCTCCGATTGCAAACTCCCAGGCCCACCACGAACGGCTATCGCCAATTGTGGGGTTGCCCGTGTTCAGTTCGGACGCACTCTCTTCCGTCGCCTACGCCACGGAAGCAATTCTTGGAGTGCTGATTCTCTTCAGCGTCGCGGCACTCGACTATCAGATATATCTGACGCTAGCCATCGTTTGTCTCATTGGTATCATCACGTTTTCATATCGGCAGACGATCAACGCATATCCAGGCGGCGGCGGTTCGTACATTGTTGCGTCGGATAACTTGGGGCCTAGCGTCGGCTTGGTTGCCGGGGCGGCACTCCTCATCGACTATATCCTCACGGTTTCCGTTTCTGTCGCTGCGGGTGTAGATTCAATTCTTTCGGCCATGCCGAGCCTCCGTGTCCACGTACCTGCTGCGACCGTTACCATTTCAATCTTCTTCATAGCTCTCGTTGCATTTGCGAATCTACGAGGATTGCGAGAATCTGGAGTCCTCTTCATGGTTCCGACATACGGGTTCATCCTGATGATGGTGATCATTCTCGGAACTGGGGTTTGGAACTTAGCTCACGCAGTGCAACACGCTCCAATAATAATGCCGACCGCAAAGATCGGAATTGAGAGCAAATTTGCGTTTGGATTCATTTTGCTACGTGCATTTTCAGCCGGATGCACGGCGATGACGGGAATTGAAGCGGTCAGCGACGGAGTCTTGGCGTTTAAAGCTCCTGAAAGAAAAAATGCGATCAAGACCTTGATGTGGATGGCGACTATTCTTACTGTTCTGTTTGTAGGAATGGGATACATTGCCCTTCACTTGCCCCATGTTGGTCATGGCTTGACGATCTACGACAGCACCGATCCACATTATCGAACATTGATCGCCCAAATCGCCGCGTTCAGTTTTGGCGAAAGTACAGTGCCATACTACGCAGCGCTCGGATTCACAGCCGCAATTCTTGTTTTGGCCGCAAATACCGCGTTCGCCGATTTCCCACGGCTGACCAGCTTTATCGCCCGCGATGGGTACTTGCCTCGCTATTTTGGACGTCAAGGTGACAAGCTCGTTTTCCACAACGGCATCATAATGCTTGCGTTCTTTTCCGTGCTCTTGATCGTGCTCTTTAAAGGCAAGCTCGACGCGCTGTTGCCCCTTTACGCGGTTGGCGTTTTTACGGCATTTACTTTGTCTCAGGCGGGCATGGTGATGCACTGGTACCGACAGCGCGGAGTAGGTTGGCAGAGAAGCATCATTGTGAACATGATTGGCACAGTGCTGTGCGCGGCAGTTTTACTAATAATTGCCTACACAAAGTTCGCCGATGGTGCATGGATTGTTTGCGTGCTCATCCCGACAATCTGCAGCATCTTCTTCCTGATCAAACGCCGCTATGTGTCGATGACGCGACAGCTCACATACGATGACCCGCTAGATGTAATTGTCGCCGAGAAGCACCTGGTAATCCTAACCGTACCGCGACTACACCGCGGAATCATGCAAGCGCTCCGCTACGCAGAAAGCCTCTCAACCGAGTGCAAGGCGGTTCACATCACCCTCAACGAAAAGGCTCTGCCGGATCTGATGCGCGGGTGGGAGCGCATGGGCTCGAAGGTGCCTTTGGTTGTGCTCCCATCACCATATAGATCGCTTATTGATCCGCTGATGGATTACATCGACGAAATCCACGTGAAACATCCCAATTGGTTGATCACCGTCGTAGTTCCGGAAGCAGTTGCCGTTAAGTGGTACCAAAAGTTACTAAGCGAGAACGTGACTCAGCAGCTTCGAAATGCCTTAGCAAAGCGGCGAAACGTCGTTCTTGCCAACGTCCGGTACTTCTTGGATTAGGCCTTGAAACCTGCTTAGTAGTGCCAGTCCACGTTGAGGGCGGATTTCGCGTGCGCCTCGATGAAGTCACGACGTGGCTCCACTTTATCACCCATCAGGCGGCTGAACATCTGCTCTACTTCCACCTCGTACATCGGGTCAATCCGTACTTGAACGAGTTTGCGATGCGCTGGATTCATCGTCGTATCTTCAAGGTCGTCCGCGTTCATTTCGCCTAGACCTTTAAATCGTGTGACGGACCAGTTAACGCGTTTCTTCAGGCCACGAATAATTTCGTCTCGCTCCGCTTCTGACATCGCATAATGGCGCTCGTTGTTGCCAACTTTAACCACGAACAGAGGAGGCTGCGCGAGATAGATATGACCGTTCTCGATCAGAGGTCGCATGTACCGGTAAAAGAACGTCAGTAACAACGTACGGATGTGTTCGCCGTCAACGTCGGCGTCAGTCATGATCACAACTTTCCCGTAACGAAGTTTCGTGATATCAAAAGTGATGTCGTCACTTCGATCCCGCTTCTCCTTCTTCTTAGTTCCGGAAGGAAATGTATCCGCGATCGTCATTTCAAAGTCGAGAACTGGATCTTCATCGACCTGAGCTACAGCCCGGCTCCGACCCATGTTGAGGTCAATGCCAACTCCGAGTGCGGCGATCAGCGACTTAATTTCTTCATTGTCGAGAGCCTTGTCGAGTCGAGCGCGCTCGACATTGAGGATTTTGCCTCGCAGAGGCAATACGGCCTGAGTATTTCGGTCTCTCGCGCCCTTTGCCGAGCCACCGGCAGAGTCACCCTCAACTAGAAAGAGTTCACAATCTTCCGCCTTCTTCGAGATACAGTCGGTCAGCTTTCCAGGCAAGCCAAAGCTATCCATGGCGTTACCACGTCGGATGTTCTCCGCAGCCTTGCGAGCGGCCTCTCGGGCCCGCTGAGCGGTTACGGCTTTGTCGACAATCCGCCTGCCAAACTGCGGATTTTCCTCTAGGAACGTCGTCAGGCCGTCTCCAACGAGAGAGTTAGTCAACCCTTGGACTTCGGGCGTTACGAGTTTGACCTTGTCTTGCGAGTTGTACGATGGATTCGTCAGGCGTAACGAAATGACCGCAGTCAGTCCCTCACTGATGTCATCCGCGGCAAGGTTGCCATCCTTTTCCTTTAAGAATCCCATCTTTCGCGCGTACGCGTTTACAACGCGCGTAAGCGCCGCACTAAAGCCGCTGACGTGGGTGCCGCCGTCCGGATTGTGGATGTTGTTGCTAAAGGCGATGACGGTTTGGTTATAGCCATCGTGATACTGAAGCGCAACCTCAATTTGAGTCGTTTCTTTGGCGCGTCTAAAGAAAATGACTGGGTGAATCGTGTCTTTACCACTGTTCAAATCTTCGACAAGCTGAGGAATTCCGCGCTGATAAAAGAACAGCTCTGAGTTACTCGGATCCATCTCATCGATGAAATCGAACTTGACCTTTGCATTTAGGTAGGCGAGTTCGCGCATCCGCGTCTTAATGAGGTGGATGTCGTAATCAACTTCGCTCAAAACTTCTGGGTCAGCGAGCCATCGAATGCCTGTCCCGGTTTCGTCTGAGTCTCCGATGACTTCAACTTCCGTAACGGGCTTACCTTGCTCATAGCGCTGTTGATGGATCTTTCCTTCGCGCCGAACCGTAGCGACTAACCATGCGGCCAGGGCATTCGTACAGCTGACGCCAACACCGTGAAGACCGCCGGATGCTTTGTAACCGCCGCCCTCATCAAATTTTCCACCGGCATGCAAAACCGTCATTACGACTTGAAGTGCGCTAACTTGCATTTTCGAATGCAGACCGACGGGAATTCCGCGACCGTTGTCGATGACTTCGAGCGAATTGTCAGCATGCCGAAAAACTTGAATGAAATCGCAATGTCCTGCTAGAGCTTCGTCCACCGAGTTGTCGAGAACTTCTTTGAAGCATTGGTGCAGTCCTCTCTTTCCGTTGTCACCAACGTACATGCCCGGGCGCTTGCGGACGGCTTCAAGTCCTTCAAGAACCTGAATTTGGTCTTCGCCGTACGCGTTCGTGACTTTGTCGGTGATCGACTCGATTTTCTCGATTTGATCGTCTGATTGGATGTCTGAGCTGTCGGCCATAAGGATGTCGTGTGCAAGGCTAAAATCGACGCGAGATTGCGGCGATTTAGATTCAAATTGTACCCTTTAGAAGACGGATTGGCGAGGCGAAATGGTGTACAAACTTCCACCGACGCAGAGAGCAAATGACTAGTTACCGATTGCTTGAAGAAAGCTGTTCAGGTCTTGCTCGTTTACTGCAGGCTCTCCGCCGGCAACGTTGTCCAACTTGCCTTGGCGCATCCACTTTTCTAGCTCGTCAACCAATGAAAAGACATGGTCGAAGGAGTCAGCGATAAAAAGAAGCGGCTGATAATGATCTATCTCGAAATACTGATTCACGACCCACTCGATTTGAAGTGGGTATCGCTGAACGTCGGGGGATTCGATGCAGTGCTGCAACTCACCGAAAGAACTGAGAAGACCGCTTCCGTAGGCGCGGAGACCTTGCGGCGAACGCATAAGGCCAAACTCGATCGTGAACCAAAAGAATCGGGCCATCGCCTTCATCACGCTCGTGAGCACGTGGATTCGGCGGATCGGATCCTTGATCTCGGCCGCAAGTTCTGCCGCTGCGTGAGCACAATCTCCAAACCTTACCAACGTGTCCGCGAACGCACGATCTGTGTGCATCGGAACATGACCGGCGATGTCGTGAAATATGTCGGGTTCTGGCAGATAATCCAGACTCTTCGAGGAGCGAATCGTAATCGTCGTCGGGAACTCTCGATTCCGGATGCAATCAAAGAACATGAAAGCCGGTACGTAGCCGCTGACCGCTTTCGCTTTGAATCCGGTCAGCGGATTTAGGAAGCGATTGACGTCCTCCAGTTTTGGTACACGAGATGGGTCAATGCAGAGACTCTCAAGGCCTTGGCGGAAGTACGGATTTGCGTACCGTTCCCAAAGTGGCAGCATCCGCGAATAAAGCAGGCTCCACGCTTCGTGATTCTCTGCTGTATACAGTTCGTACGGCTGAGAGATGTAGAGTTCACCTTCCGCCTGAGCCTGATCAATGAACGACGACTGGGTCGTGGTCAAGCCAGGGATAACGTTAAAGATTTTGGCATCGCTTGCCATTTGATTCATTCCTGCTCCACGTTGAGCAATCCGAAGGCTCGACAAATAGATAAGCCTCTAGTTTGGTACCTAGAGGCTTATCGTTCGCATTACAAATCGTAGCGCTTGCCGCCGCCGCCGGGATCGTTCATGCCGTCGGAAATACGTTTCACGAACGTCACGAGCTCCATCGGGTTGAACGGCTTCGTCAGATACATGTCTGCACCGTAGTGGTAGCCTTCGAACACATCTTTGTCCTGGGCTTTGGCCGTCAACATAATGACAGGCAAGTTCTCCGTCTCAGGTTCCTTCCGTAAGGTCTTGAGAACTTCAAATCCGTCCATGTACGGCATCATCACGTCAAGGACGACGAGATTAGGCTTCTCGGCCCGGATCTTCTCTAAACCTTCCTTGCCGTCGAATGCAGTTACGACCTCATATCCTTGCCTTTCCAGGTTCACCTGAATAAGGCGCACAATGTGGCGTTCATCGTCGCAAACTAAAACTTTCAAAGGCATTGCTGTTCCTAAGTCTCCTCGCGCTGGAGTCCCCAAACTCTACCTTATCCACTCGGTCAAGTCAATGGACGTAGGAGTCGCAAAATTACGGATATGTCCCCGATTTGCCTTGGTCAAGCCAACTGAAGCAGGCGATCCAAGACTGCAGGATCAAATGGCTTGCTCAAGTATAGGTCCGCACCCAACTGATAAGCGTTCCGGACGTCCTCATCTTGAGCCATTGCCGTCAGCATGACGACAAAAGTTCCCTCTAGGTCCGGATCATTGCGGATGGCGTTTAGAACTTCGTAGCCATCCATCAAGGGCATCACGACATCAAGGATCACCGCGCGCGGGCGCTCAGTTTTGAGCAAGTGCATCGCTTCGTTGCCGTCGGAGGCGGTGATGACCTCCATTCCCAGACGCTGACAGTGGACCTTGACCAGACGAACGGTCGAAGGTTCGTCGTCGCAGATCAAAATTTTCTCGCTACACTTCATCGAGCCTCTTGTTACAGTTTGACGGATAGCGGAAGATTCGGTTCCAGAGATGTCGAAACAGGGAACTCAATACCTATCGCGGCCCGTGCCGATTCGCCGCGCGCCTGATGCGAGCTTCAATCGAATCGCCCGCTCCGCTTACGCACGTCCATGTCCCGAAGATCAGCAGCAGGCCAACGCTCACATTTCTCCAATCTTCGTGCTGTCCACCCGGCGTCGCACCAGCGATGGGCTCTTGCAGTCGATCAAGCCATTGAGTTAGCCACTCCGTGGCGTCTGGCGGCCAGGAGAGCACGTAAATTGCGGCAGCAACTGCGACGAGTCCACACACAACCTTGATGGCGCCGACTCGCGCCAAGATGGCAGCTTGGCGAGCCGGTTGTTTTACCGCACCTCCCCACTCATCTACGGATTCTAATTGCCCCAAAATTTCCACTACCCTGTACCCCGCGCCTCCACTATATTTCGATAGCCTTCCTTGCTCAGCAGACCTGCGAGGTCCTCCAGCAAGTTCGGAACCATTTGGGGACCCTCGTAAATCCAACCGGTATATATCTGGCAAATATGCGCGCCTAATTTGACCTTGTTCAATATATCACTGGCTTGCATAATTCCGCCAACACCAATGAGAACCACCTCGGTGGGAACTTGCCGATAAATATGTCGCAGGACCGCATCCGCTCTCGAGCGCAGCGGAGTGCCCGACAAGCCTCCAACTTGTTCCGGGTCC
>JBBRML010000083.1:0-15807 GCA_038230855.1 Fimbriimonadales bacterium
GCAGTTTTGGCCCACATCTCCACGTGGTCTGGGCCCTTGAATTTCCGATTTTCCGGTAACCAGATTGTGAGGTGGGTCAGGGCCGGATCTTGGACAGCCGGAGGCGTTTGGATGAGCCAGGGCATTCTGGAAGTCTACCGTCGTCATTATTAGATGAACCTTTCGGCCCATTTTTTCATCATGTATAGTATTGTGATGGCGCACGAAATACTCAGTGAATCTGGCTCCGCAATCGAACTGCGATTGGTTGAGCTGGAATGGGTTAATCGGTGCCGTCACGGCGACGGTGCCGCGCTTGAGGCGCTGATTGCAAAACACCGCTCTCGGTTAGTCCGCACCGCCGCAAACTTGCTCCGTGATCGATACGAAGCGGAAGACGTCGCTCAAGAGGCATTCATCAAAGCTTTCCGCGAAATTGGCAAGCTCCGAGATGATCGCGCATTTGCTGGCTACATTTATAGGATATGCGTCCGGCTGTGCATGGACCGCCTCCGACAGCGACGGCCTGAGGTCATCGAATTTGACGCCGTGCAGCAGTCGACAAGTAGCTCCGTCGATACGCGGATTCTCGTGGAAAAGCTGCTTAACTTGCTGCCCCTGGATCAGCGAACAACTTTGGTGCTGAGGGAAATTGAGCAACTGAGCTACGAAGAGGTTGCCGAATTCATGAAGGTGCCGATCGGCACCGTACGCTCTAGACTACACGCCGCCCGTGAACGATTCCGAAAGCTTTGGCTTGAGGCGGTGAAGGACTGATGCGACGATTGGCTTGCTCAAAGTTTCAGAGGCTGAGTCTTCAGGCCCGTGACCGATCGCTGACTGAGTCTGAGTCTTGTTTCGTTGGCGCTCACCGCAAATCTTGTGTAGCGTGTCTGGCGACGGAACGGGAGACTGTCTGCGCGTTAGATTTGCTCACTTCAACACGATATGAGGTCGTAGTTGACGATGCGTTCAATGCGCGAGTTCTGCGAATGGTAAAGGTCACAAGCGGCAAGGACAGCTGGGCATATTGGTCGCCGGCGGTCGTTGGTGCCGCTATCGCTTGCGTGGCGCTGATCGCATCCCTACAACTGATCTCAAAGACATCAGACAGCCATCGCGTGGACGTCTCAGTGTCTGAAGCACACCGCGTCAAGACTACGTATTCGGGGCAAGCTCTTGAGCTTTCGGATGTCGCGCCGATAAGGTAATGACTCGGTTCCAGCGGACGTTCCTAGGCATCGCCTTTGGAGCCATCCTCGCCCTTCTCCTACAGCCAGCCTCTCGGGCCGTTCTAGCGGCAGCCACAAGAAGCGTTCCGGTGGACTTCATGACCGAGGCGTTCAAGAATGCTCGGCGTGCCCTGCCAAATCCTTCAACCAAAGTTGGGGCAGCAACCTGGCTCATCGAGGCGGCTGAACGAATTCAATCGCGCGCGTTCCTGAGTGATAAGGAACTCCGAACGGTCATTGACATTGCGGACAAGGGTGCCCGAAGCGAAGTGGACAACGCCTTTTGGTTGCAAATGCATGCGGTCCTCCTAGACAGAGCCGGCGAGCACGTTAAGGCGATGGATAGCTGGCGACGGGCGGCGAATTGCGTAAGCTACAACGATCATCAGTCCGAAATTCTGAGCCAAGCCCGCGACGATCTCGCGACTCGATTCGGTGGCCTCATGAGCTGGCAGTCTGCGGTTGTCTACACGTTACGGTCTGACGCAGCGGCGGAGGTAGCCGATCGATTCGGGCGTTCGGTCATTCGGCATTCCACGCTGGAAACATCGGATGGCGTCGATCGTCGGTACTTGACTCTGATCAACGCCGACCTTCTGCGCATTGGAAGCAGGTCAGTAGTCATCGCGAAGCGAGCCTCCGACCTGCTTGAGATTTGCACATATCCTCCCGACTTGGTCGGAGACCAGAGCCCGAAACGACTTCATCTAGGTGCGGTCAAGATTCTTGAGTCGCTTCGGTCGCGGGGCCGAAACGACCTCGCGAAACGAGCAGATCGTGCCTTTCGTGAGAATGACTCGTGGCGCTACTACTTGTTCACCCGTGTTAATATTCCGGAAGCCACGCGCCTCAACTCTTTCCAATCGATTCTTGTTGCGACGGTCCCGTTTTCATTCGCAGTCGTAGGCATTATTGGGCTCGTGATTTTTGGCATGGCCAGTTTTATGCCACTCGAGCGTCCGGTAGCGAGCACAAAGGCGGTGATAATTAGCTCCGCAGCCGTGCTGAGCATGCTGATTCTCGCCCTTATTTCGTCGTCGTGGTTGCTCGGCCTGGCGACAGGAGCGGCCGTTTTATTTCAACTGGCCAATCCGAAAAATACGCGTTCCCACGCTCCAGAAGACCTAGGCCCTTTCTATCGGCTCGTGACCTTCTCACTCAGCCTGTTTATCGTGCTCATTTTGGAGATCTACGTAATTTCATTGCTTGCGCCCACCCGAATGGTGCTGTACGCGATGCCAATCACGACCGAGCTGACGTCAACGCGAGAGGCGGCGGCAGGCGTACTCGGCCTCACAATTTCGCTGTATTTGCTATGCGTACCGATGTGGTCATTCGTTTCTCGGGTCTCAAGTTGGCACGTCCTGCGCATGAGCATGCGGCGGCTGGGCCAATATCTGGCCGGAGCGGCAATCGTCCTGATTGCGTGTTCTTCGCTTGCCTCCGTCCAAATCGAATCACAGCTCCGCCAGACTTGGCAACAAGCCGTAGCCAACGAGCCGAACTATTATCTGACACACTGATCGAGAACGCATGAAGCCGGAAACTCTCGACCAAATCCGCGATCTAGCGAACCGCCGTGATCGCCTTATCGCGCGATTGCCCGAGCACCCAGATGGGTTGACCTGGTGCGAAAACCATACCGACCTCGTAGACGAGATATTGCAACTGTTGTACGAAGACTCAGTCGCTGGAAGTGAGGACGCGCCGCCGATGGCATTGCTCGCAACGGGAGGCTTCGGACGTCGAGAATTGTCGCCCTTTTCGGATATTGATATCACGATCGTGCCGTCCGATGAAGCATCGCAAGCGCTTGACACTACGATCCGAGGACTCTTCCAAAACATCCATCGGATTTTTCACGGCCTGCTGAAGATGGAGATCGGATATGCCTATCGGCTCATCTCCGACGCCGCGGGCCTCGATGCTAAGACGCGCACTGGCCTACTAGACATGCGCTTGATTGCAGGCTCGCACGATCTCGTCCGGCAGCTTGAATCTGCGTTAGAGCAAACCTTCTCAGTCGGAGAGTTCATCCATAACAAGCTAACTGAGCGCGATGCGATGTTTCGCAAATTTCATGACTCGCCACTTGTGGCCGAACCGCACCTAAAGGAAGGTGCAGGAGGATTGCGGTGCTTCCACTGCTCCAACTGGATACGCCTCGCGACCGGAGAACGGGCAGCTCGACCGCCAGAGAGCTACGACGTCGTGGTACGGCACCGCAACATGCTCCACTTTGTTGCGGGAAAGGCGCAGGATCACCTCTCGCGGCAGAGGCAAGGAGAGATCGCGATGGCGATCGGAGTCAGCCCGCAGACCTTCATGCACCGGCAATTAGACGCCGCAGAGCAGTTACACATGGGATACCGGAGGGCAGTCGAGCGCATCCATGAGTCTGTTTTCCCCCTTTCTCCTGGTGTTATTGCTTCACACGGTGAAGTCCGATGGACCGGCACGCTTGACGGAGGCGACTGCGCGGTCGGAGTGGCGATTGGCACAAGCTTAGGGCTACGCGTCTCTGACGTTCGCGTGCCTCGAGTGGAGTCGGTAAACGGACCAGCAGCCCTTTATGCGCTATCTACGGGCGAAAAAACCCTGCGGAACTTGGATCGTTGCGGGCTTTTGGAGCAACTACTGCCTGCGCTAACGGCAGCGCGCACAATCGTTCCAGACGACAACGTCCATCGGTACTCGGTGTTCGAGCACACTATGCGAGCTATTCGTACGGTCGAGAATATCGCCAGCGACTCAACCTGGGGTGGAATCATGCTAGACGCCACGGAAACGGAACCCCTGTTTCTCGCGCTTCTGCTTCACGACGTAGGCAGACCCGAATCAGAAGCCGATCATCCGGAGATTGGCGCAAAGATCGCCGCGGATCTGTGCGCAGCCTGGGGCATTGGCGAGGCTCAAGCAGGGATGACGGAATGGCTGATACGACATCACCTCCTCATGTCGGAATACGTCCGAGTTAGGGATCTGCAGAACCCATCGACGATCTCGGAGTTCGCGAAGTTGGTCGGCGACACTGCCCACTTGCGACTGCTGACGTTGTTAACCTATGCCGATGTCCATGCGGTTGACGATGCCGCTTGGACATCCGCGCTTGGTGCGTTCATGTGGGAGCTTTACGTTCGAACTTTGTCAGTGTTGGAGGGTGACTCGGTCAGCACTGACGATCCAGCGGTCTCACGACAACGCCTTCTCCGCCGGCTGAAGTCAAAAACGATTGAAGACTCTGTCTTGAACGACTTCGTGGCGAAATTGCCGTCGTACTATCTACTCTCGACTCCCGTCGAGGTCGTTCGCCTCCATCTTGAGTTTGTACAACAGGCGGTACTTGGCCTGCCGACGATCGAAGTATTTCACCGCGCGGACATAAATGCCACCGAAATCACGACTTGCGTTGCCGACCGACCGGGCCTTTTGAGTGGATTACTGGGAGTCTTTTACGCGTTTGACCTGAGCGTTTCCGGCATACGCGCCAGCACCACAAGCGTCGATATGCCGATCGCTCTCGACGTGTTCACCGTTTCATTCAACGGTAAGCCAGTGCCGAGTGCCACGAGTCAGCAAGTCAACTTGGCAATTGCGCAGTTATTGGAAGGCTCGCTCAATATCGACGACTTACTTCGGCAGCGGGGCAAGGATCCGGAGCGAAGTCAGCGAGTAATCGAGTACAAGCTCGTACCGGGTGTACCAAGCATTCTAGAGTTACGATGCCCTCGCGGCCGCGGAATGCCTTACCGACTATCGCGGTTCATCACGGACCAGGGGTGGAACGTTGTCTCGGCACGAGTCGGTCAATGGGCGGGAAATGCGACGGCAGCGTTTTATCTTACGACTGCCGATGGTCTAGGCCTGAATCAATCAGAAGTTGAGTCGGCGCTCGTCTCTGCGCTCTCGGCACATTAGCAAAGTCCGTCTGGCTTGCTACAGTTTCGCCCGATCTGGATCGATGAAGATCGTCTTTTCGTTTGTATAGTGCGCGGTCCCGGCCGCCGCACCCCTTGGCTTGCGGACGTATTTCTTTAACGTGTAATCCACCGGAACGTGCGAAGCATGTTTCTGTCCGGAGTTGAGGGTTGCGATAAGCGCAGCGTAGTGAATATCTGCCATCGGAATTCGCTCGGGATGCCTTTGAGTCGGCAGTAGCACGTGGGTTGACGTGTGTCCTCGCACGTGAAACCAATAGTCGTCTGGCTTTCCAATTCGGCCCGTAAGAAAGTCGTTCGCTTCTGCGTTTTCACCGTAGAGAATTCGACTGCCGCCCGGTCCAATCAGCTCTCTTATCTTCTTTCCACCGTGAGCCTCGGCAACCGCCGCTTGCTGAACCGTGGACCGACGCCACCACTTCGCTTTGGCGCATAGTTCCTCCAAGGACCGAAGCGTGTTCAAATCTGGAGCAACGTCGACCTGAGTCAGCACCGCGAGCAATTCAGCTTGCTCGGCCGCTAGGCGAAGCCTCTGTGCGACAATGAGAGGCGCCCGTTCCTTTGCCTTTTTCGCCTTGGCGAACAGTCGAACGGCGGTCTCTTTGTAATCTTTGTCCTCGTCAAGTTGAATCTTGATCGGGTTGCCATCGTAATCGAAAGCATCAATCGTATTCGTGCCGCTTTGGGACGATGGGCCATACGCAAGTAGCAGTTCCGCTTGAATTTGCGTGGATTTCGAACTTGAGGCGGCCGCGAGTGCCTCATCAATCGCGCGTATTGCCTGCTCGTTTGAGGAAACGACGCGCGAAACTTGGGCGCGAAGCGCAGCGACAATTCGGTCACGCTCCAGCTGATGGGCATATTCGACATAAGCAAGTTCAAGGGCGCGACCAAAGCTAGGATGTTTTTCCCCATCGAGTCCAAGGGACTCAAGCTGGACGGGATATGCGCCGGCACCCTTTACGAAGACCGCGGGACCCCGAGCCATCGCGTCCAAGTTCTGCGCGACCAGGCGTTGAAAGAATTTCGAGTCTTGAACCCCAGCGGATTTTGCGGGAAGAACATACGGCTTCCACATGCCGAGCTGCCGACTCGCTAAGCTTTTCGCCCCAGGCTGAGCGATCGCTACGACTTGCGCCTTGGAGTTCAGCAAGAATGCATTCGATCGATTCCCGAAAAGCTCGACCAAAAGCACGAAGTCGCCAAGCTCGGACTCGAAACTCAGCGAAAGGACACGATCTTCGTTGACTTGCTCAGCAACTACCATGCTTGCTCCGGCCAACTTCGACCGAAGCGCAGAACAGAACTGGAGGGGACTCGGAGCATTGGCGGGCTTTCGTGTCGCGATGTGAGCACGGAACAACTGCGAATGGACGCTGACGAGCAGTAAAAAAGCACCACGTGAACCGAAAAGTTCGAAGGTGAATTGATCGGCATCTGGTTGACGGATATCTTGGACACGCGCAGGCAACATCGCAGAAATCTCTGCGACGGCCGCGCTCAAGGCAAATCTGTCAAACGGTATCCGCATTGCCAGATATCATGTAACCTTAATTTAAGCGCCGATGAAGACCCACTTAGATGAACTCGACGTCCAATTGCTAGCCCTGCTCCAGGCTGACGGGCGGATCACTAATGCGGATCTGGCGAAAAGAGTCGGGCTCTCGCCTCCCTCAGTTTTGCAGCGAGTCCGAGTACTGGAAAGAGCGGGCTTAATTCGGGGTTACCACGCAATCCTCGATCCTGAACGACTTGGACTTCGCGTGACTGCTCTGGCAATGATCTCACTGTCGTTGCACCAAGAACAGCCTATCGAAAGATTTCGAAAGAACATTCAGGACATCCCGGAGATCTTGGAGTGCTACCACGTCAGCGGGGAGTTCGATTTCCTCCTCAAAATCAACGTTCGCGACATTCGGGCGTACGAGCAGTTGCTACGGGAAAAGCTGTCGAAAATCAAAGGTATGCGTCAGATCAAGACCAGCTTTGTACTCAGCACGCCGAAATACACGACCCAACTTCCCATATCTTAGGTCAGACCTGTACACTACATACATCACAACGACGTGATGTGCTTGCGGTCGACTTGGCAGTTGGAATTGCGAATCGAATTCGAGCCTACACTTTGTCGTTGTTCAAGGTTTCAGCGTTGAGAATGCGACTCCCCAAACCCAAAGTAACGATCGAATTGTCGATTACTTCGCACTAGCCACTTTCCCCAACCGCGAGCGTAAGTCATGAAGAGCACACCCACTATCTCCCTCGATTCCTTCCTCAATCAAGTTGATGCCGCAGTCGCTTGCACCGACGGGCCATGTTGCTATCGAGTCAAAAAAGTGCTTGAAGAAGCATGTGGCAACGGCGTCAGCTGGCTTCCGGGGTCGTTCCTCGAACCTTGTACGTCGGGCTATGCTCGCCGCCTCGTTTACAAGGACCCGGCCGATACCTACTCCATCATGGTCATGGTGTGGGACAAGAATCAGGGCACGATGTTGCACGATCACGCAGGCATGTGGTGCGTAGAGTGTGTGTATCGCGGTCGGATTAAGGTTGTCAGCTACGACCTGACATCCGAGCATGGCGACGTCTTTCAATTCGAGCGAAAACTCGAGGTCCACGCGGGCCCAGGTGAAGCTGGGGCGCTCATTCCGCCGTTTGATTACCACACGCTTGAGAATGATTATGAAACCGCTTCCGTGACGATCCACATTTACGGGGGCGAGATGACCTGGTGCCACGCATTCGCGCCGGAAGACGACCACTATCGCCGAATCGAACGAGAGCTTTGCTACACCAAAGACGAGTAGTCGAAGGAATTACGTCCCAAAATACGGATACATTCGATCCACTTCCGAAATACGATCACCTTATTGCCACAATAGATCGTCTAACCCTTTCAGAATGGCCGCCAACGTTCCTTCCGATCAACCCGAACAGAAACGGATTCTTGCCGCGATTGTCTTCACGGACGTAGTCGGCTTTTCTAAGTTAACTGGCCAGAACGAGTCCCGCACATTCGTCGCGGTCCAACGAGACTTGACGTTGATGCAGAACCTGACCCTTTCCCACCGCGGCGAGGTTCTCAACACCATGGGAGACGGCATGATGATGAGCTTCAGTAGCGCAGTTGACGCAATGGCCTGTGCCCTGGAAATTCAGCGGACAATTTTTGTCCAAGGAAAGACGCTTGCGCCGGGAGACCGACTTGAGCATCGAATCGGCGTCCACATCGGCGACATTATCCGTGACGGCGCCAACGTGTTCGGCGATGGAGTAAACGTTGCCGCCCGCTTACAGGCGGCAGCAAAGCCAGGCGCCATTTGCTACTCAGGTGCCGTGCACGAGATCGTCAAAAACAAGCTCAAATTTGACTTCGAGAGTTCGACCAATCAGATGATGAAGAACGTCGGAGTTCAGAAGATGTGGCAAGTACCGCCCATCCGAGATTTCAGGCTGCGACAGGCGACGGCGACGATCGCAGAACATCAAGTCGATAGTACGGTCTATGCCGGTGCCCGCGGAGTTCGTGCCGTTACGTTGCTCCTTATCAGTCTATGTCTCGTTATCGGTTTTGGAGCAATGTTCGTGTTCTTCAAAAAGCCTCCGACACTCAAAGGTGCCACGGGGCACTCGGCGCTGCGCGGCATAATTAAGAATGCGGCGGGCAAAAAACCGTCAACTGACGACATTCCCAAGACTACAGACATCAAGCCGCAAGTGATCGACGGGACGGTTCTCGGTCTAGTCAAGAGGTACGACTTCGACGGTGCCATCGCCTACTTGGTCGAGCACGGCACGGACAAGACTCCGGAAGGCACCGAAGCTACCGCCCGATACCAAGCGTTGAGCCAGATGATGGCGTGGCTTCAAGGTGAAATATCGACCGCCACCATCGAGAAGCCAATTCAAACAAACCTCGCAGGCGCCGACGGTAAATTCCACAGTTCCAAAGTATTTCAAGGAAAGCTAGGCGTGTCGGTCGATGCGGGCCAAGGGCCCGTCGATCAGTCTTTGCGCGATTTCAAGCCGGAATCCATTCTGTCCTTGTCTAGATCATTGGCGGAAGCGCCCGTCACCCAAGCGAAGCCCGATGCGGCGAAGTGGATCGAGTTGTTCCAGAAGGAATTCAACGTCACGGCCTAGCGCAAGCTTAGTCCGAGTGTGATCTTCCATAATCGCAAGAGACGAGGAACTTCGAAGATGCAGGACTCATTCCCGATACGCAAAATTGACCACATTCGGTTTTATGTGAGCAACGCCAAACAGGCCGCTTACTACTACCGTCACGTCTTTGGATTTAACGTTGTTGGATTCCACGGTCTGGAGACAGGTCTCAGGGATGAAGTGGACTATTTGCTTGAGCAAAACGACCTGCGAATGCTCTTCAGCGCACCTATTCGTCCCGGGCATCCTATGGCTGGACCCCTCAGCATCCACGGTGATTTCGTGAGGGATATTTGCTTTGAAGTCGACGACGTAGATTGGTCGTACCAAACCGCCGTTGAGCGCGGGGCGGAACCTGCCCGAGAGCCGTTCACGCTCTCGGATGAGAATGGCGAGGTTCGCGTCGCGTCGGTTCACACTTACGGCGACACTCTTCACAGTTTCATAAATCGCGACAAATTTCTCGGACACTTTTTGCCGAAGTTCAAGCACTTGGACATGAAAGGTGAATCCGTAGGGTTCATCGAAGTTGACCACTGCGTAGGCAATGTCGAGCTTGGCGCGATGAATGTGTGGGTCAAGTGGTACGAAGACATCATGGGCTTCAAGCAGCTGATCTCCTTCGATGATAAAGACATCTCGACGGAATACACGGCCCTTATGTCCAAGGTTATGTCCGGCGGGTCCGGGCGCGTGAAGTTCCCAATAAATGAACCCGCAGAAGGCAAGAAGAAGTCGCAAATCGACGAGTACTTAGAATTCTTTGGTGGTGCGGGCGTGCAACACGTGGCGCTACGCACGGAAGATATCTTGACCACAGTCAAGGAACTTCGAAAGCGCGGAGTCGAGTTCTTAGGCGTGCCGTCAACCTACTACGACGCGGTGCCGGCCCGAGTCGGAAAAATCGACGAGACGGTTGCCGAGTTGCAAGATCTGGGCATCCTGGTGGACCGAGACGACGAGGGCTACCTACTGCAAATTTTCACGCGACCGATCACGGATCGCCCGACATTATTCTACGAAATCATCGAGCGAAAGGGCGCCAAGAGCTTCGGCAAAGGCAACTTCAAAGCTCTCTTCGAGGCGATCGAGCGTGAGCAAGCGCTGCGTGGAACTCTAGAGCGTTAAAGAGCATATAAACCTACGGATGAAGCCCCGCGTTCTGTTCTGCCTCGTTCTTTGGTTTAGCGCGTGCCTCGGCTTTGGTCAGGATCTCGATCCTGTGAAGTGGAGCGGGCGTCTTGAGCCTGCACAGCCGCAACCGGGTTCGGTTGCGAAGCTGGTGCTGACGGGAACAATCCAGAAGGGTTGGCACGTTTACTCGATGACGCCCGTCCCGGACGGCCCCTTCCCTACGACCGTTGAAGTCAAGTCCAATTCAGCCGGTGTCAGTTTCGGCAGGCCGGACCAAGCTGCGCCCATCAAGAAGAGGGATGAGAATTTCCAGCGCGACGTGGAGTACTACGAACAATCAGTCGAGTTCACGGTGCCGGTCAAGTTCGCACGAACCACACTCGGCACGATTCCGCTCGAAGCTACCGTCACATACCAAACGTGCACGGAAGGCAAGTGCCTCAATCCGACGCCAAAGACAGTGTCGCTTATGGCAACGGTGGCAGGGGCTCCCGTCGCTGACGAAGCGATTCCAGTGTCCACTAAGGCAAAGTCAGCGCCACTGAGCGACGTCGAGAAAGCCAAGCAAAAAGGGCTGCTCGCTTACCTGTTTTTTGCAATCATTTCCGGCTTTGGAGCACTTGTCACTCCATGCGTCTTCCCGATGATTCCGATCACAGTTTCGTTTTTCTCCAAAAAGAAAACGAGCGAGTCGCCTCACGAAGGGCTCAAGCAAGCGCTCTGGTACGTGGGCGGGATTATTTTCACCTTTACCGCCCTCGGCGTGGCTGTTGCTGCTATTTTTGGAGCGACCGGCCTCCAGACCCTTGCCAATAATCCATACGTCAACCTGGGCTTGCTCGCGCTCTTCGTTATCCTCGCCTTTAGCCTGTTCGGATTTTTCGAAATCGCATTGCCAGCGTCCATTACGAGCCGCTTCGACGGTACGAAGAAGGCAGGCTTTTTGGGTCCAGTGCTAATGGGACTGACGTTCAGTCTGACTTCATTTACGTGCACCTTGCCGTTTGTTGGATTTGTACTGGCGACCGCATCTCAAGGCGATTTGCTTTGGCCGGTAGTTGGAATGTTGGGATTTTCGACGGCATTCGCGTTACCCTTCATGCTTCTTGCGATGTTTCCACAATGGCTTTCTCGGCTCCCCAAATCTGGAGCGTGGTTGGCAACCACTAAGGCATACATGGGTTTCATTGAGCTCGCGGCCGGGGTTAAGTTTCTAAGTACGGTTGACCTCGGAATTGTTCCGGCCGGGCTTGGCATCATCACTCGTGAAGTATTTTTGACACTCTGGATCGCTCTCGCCGTGCTCGCGGGGCTTTACATGGTTGGTCTGATCAAGTTACCGAGAGTGGCTGATGGTGCGAAGATTGGACCGGTGAGGATGGGCGTCGGAATCCTGACGCTGATGTCGACCGGGTACCTGATTGCCGGAATTAATGGAGCTTCCCTGAAGTCTCTGGAGGCATTTTTGCCGCCAAGTCCTTACCCTGGGCACACAAAATCTAGCGTGATCGACGACGGGCTACGCTGGGGCAACGACCTAGCCGCGGCGAAGCTGGAAGCAAAGGCCACGGGCAAGCCAATCTTCATCGATTTCACCGGAATCTTCTGTACCAACTGTCGATGGATGGAGCGAAACATGTTTCCCGACCAAGACGTACACAAGCGACTTCAGGATTACGTTCTTGTGCGACTATTCACCGACCGGCCTGGAAATGCTTCCGACAACGCCAACCTAACCGTAATGCGCAACTTGACCAACGCGGTGGCACTTCCCTCGTACGCGACGCTCGACGTGAACGGCGGCCTCGTAGACAAAGCGGTTTACACGACTGACAAACAAGCCTATATTGACTTCCTGTCGAAGGCCCTAGCGAAGTAACAGAATTGCCGCGGCCGCGGCAGCGGCGTGCTCCACGCGTAAAACAAGCGGGCCGAGGGTTACCGCGCGGTCTCCGATCAACTCGTTCTCTTTAGGCGACCAACCGCCTTCGGGTCCGACCACGATCGTCACTCTCTTTATTCCTTTGGTAGCGACTTTGAACGGAGCGGAAACCGCTTCCGATTCCGATAGAACGATTGCTTTCGGTTCGGCCTTCAAGACCGTCGCGAGGTCCGATGCCACGTCAAATCGCGGGATTCGCATTCGGAAGCTGAGCTCCGCCGATTCGCGCGCAATCACTTCAAGCCTTCGAATACGGGACATCATTTTCTGCGCATCCCAACGAACGATCGTCCGCTCTGCGGTAAAGAGTAGGAATCTAGACACGCCCATCTCCGTGCAAGAACGCACGATTTCCTCAACCTTGTCTGCTTTCGGCAGCGCTTGGGCGATCGTCACCTCCAGGCTCGGCTCAGACTCCGGATGGTGAACTTCCTTTGGGATCGCAAGCTTGCCGTCTAGCTCGCACAGCAGGGCCGAACCGTCATTTGGCATCACCAGAATTGAGGCTCCAGAATCCAAGCGAAGCACTTTACGTAACTTATCGAGTTCGTCCTTTGGTAATTCAAAGGGAGCCGTAATGTCCACGCCGGGCAAAAACGTTCGAGGTAGTGATCTCAGATTCATGGTTTAGAGAACCGCGCTGCGACCCATCCGTCCTCGTGCCGCTCCTCGTCGAGCGTGAATCCAGTTGCTTCCGCGCTCTCGCGGACATCGGGCCAATTAGCTTCTATTATGCCGCTGACGATCCAATGGCCGCCGCGGCGCACCGCTTTCGAAACTTCGACAGCGAGACGAATCAGCGTCGCGCTAATGATGTTGGAAACGATGACATCGTATGATCGACGATCTAATCGGTCCGCAACTGACACTTCGAGAGTGCACGCATTTAGTTTCATGTTTTCGCGAGTAACGTCCGCCGCGATCGGATCGCTGTCGACGGCATGGACAGCAGACGCACCGAGCTTTAGAGCGGCAATCGCTAAAATCCCGCTCCCACATCCGAGGTCAAGTACGGATCGATCTGTCAGATTCGTGGCGTCAAGAAGCTCAAGGCAAAGACGTGTCGTCGGGTGATCGCCCGTTCCGAAAGCCTGTCCTGGATCAAGCACGATTTCGACGTCCGTCGCTCCGACCTCGAATTCCTCCCATGTTGGGCGTACCACGATCCTCGATCCAACGCGGCGCGGCTTGAAGAACTGCTTCCAAGCGACGGTCCAATCGACTTCGACGAGATCGTGAACGATGACCTCGGTTGCTCCAAGTTCGAGCAGCGCCTTGCGAAGGTCGGTGACACAATCCGAAGTGCTCGGTACATCGACGATACAGCCGACGACTTCCAGTCCATCCTCAAGAGTGTTCTCGATCCCGTGGTCACGATACGCTTCGATAATCGGTGACAGATCATCCGGAAGTTGATCAAATCGAGTTCGAACCTCGATCCAGCTCACTTTTTCTTCCCGAATATTCCGCCCAAAATTCCGCCCTTGGCTTCACCCTTCGGAATTGGTTCACCGCGGAGTTCGGCGAGTTCACGGATAAGTTTCGCCTCTGTCTCGCCGAGCTTTTCTGGGATCTTAACGTTGAAGTGCACAAAGAAATCACCCCGGCGTCCACCGTGCAGTGGCGGCAATCCATGACCTTTGACGGTAGCGCGCGCGCCAGGTTGGGTTCCGGCGGCGACGTCAACGCTAACCTCGCCGTCAATGCCATCGAGAGTCAACTGGTCGCCGAGGGCGGCCTGGGCGAAAGTCAATGTGATCTCGGTGTGGACGTCAGTTCCCCTTCGCTGAAAGCGACTGTCATCCCGTACATTCAGTACGACGTACAAATCTCCAGACACGCCGCCATTTGTTCCGTCGTTCCCGTGTCCGGGCATGTGAAGCGATGAGCCGCGCTCGACTCCAGGCGGAATATTTGCTGTGACTCGAGACTTCTCTCGCTTTGTGCCTTTGCCTCGGCAACTCGTACAAGGCGATTTGATGAGGATTCCTTCCCCGCCGCAAGTTGGACAGGTCGTTTGAGTACGCACTTGACCAATAAAAGTATTTCGAACGGCCGAGACCGCACCTTGACCTCGACAGGTGCTACAGGTTTCCGGTGGTTTTCCACCTTCAGTGCCGCGACCTGCGCAGCTACCGCACTCGACCAGCTTGTCAATTTCGAGTTCGCGACTGATACCAGTGAGCACGTCCAAGAGGGTGAGCTCAAGTTCAATGGTAATGTCTGCGCCGTCACGACCGCCGCGACGCCGACCACCTTGGCTGCCTCCGGCAGCGCCGAAAAACATGTCGAATAGATCGCCAATCCCACCATTTGCGCCTGCAAAAGGATCCGACGCCTGGTCGTCGGTCGTTCCAAACTGATCGAACCTGCTCTTTCGCTCCGGGTCCGAGAGGACCGCATAAGCGGCTCCGACTTCCTTAAACTTCTCCTCGGCCGCCGCGTCATTCTGGTTTACGTCGGGATGGTACTTCCGGGCAAGCCGCCGGTAGGCCGACTTGATTTCGTCGGCCCCGGCACTTCTGGAAACTCCGAGGACCTCGTAGGGATCCCTTATCGCCATAGTTTAGACTTCGTCTAGGTTGAGTTCGTCGTCGGCTTCGGCCGACTCTTGGTCTGCGATGTCGGTCAAGGAAAGCGGTTCGGCATCGCCGTCAGTTGGGGCAGCTTCGTCCTCATCCTCGACTAGGTCAGAAAGACTCAGCGGGTCGTCGCCGGTTACGGCATCTGGATCGTGCTCGGCATCGTCGGCGTGATCCTCTTCACCTACTACGGCTACGAGAGCAACTTCCGTTTCATCGAGAGCTGGAAGCAACATTCCGAGTTCGGCCGGAACCGTTTCGTCGATGAGTCGCGGCGTCTCAATCGTTGGCGCAGCGGGATCGATTGCCTTCGGCATGATCGCCTTGATTTTGCCTGCGGCAATTTCCGCGAGCGCAATAGTTAGTGGGTGAGTCGACTCGATGCTAACCAAAGGTGGCGCACCTTCGCGGAGCTGCTTGGCGCGCTTCGCGGCGAGATTGGAAAGAACAAACTTTCCGTGTTCAAAATCGTTAAGAATATCTGGGCTTGGAAGCATTGGCCGTAGTTCCGGAACAACCGAGTTTACCAGATTCAGGCTCTTCGAAACTCGGCAAGAGGCTGCTATCATGCTTGATCCGAACGGTTTTCCGAGTCACTCAACTCGATATACTAGGTATCCAATGGAATGGAATGACGACTTCGGGATCGGGACTATCCTCGCTCACTTAGGAGAAGAAGAGAACCCGCGTGGCGCGGTCGTGCCTCCCATTTATCAGAGCAGCCTATTCGTCTTTCCGACGATGGAGGGGTTGATCGACGCGATGTACAATCGCCCGAACGGACCTGACCACCACTACAGCAGAATCAGCAATCCCTCGATGGAAGTAGTCGAGGC
>JBBRML010000084.1:0-15759 GCA_038230855.1 Fimbriimonadales bacterium
ACTTGAATACAAAAATGCAGGTGGAGATCGCACTTGCCGAACCATCATTGAGCAGTTGCTGAAAGAGCGTTAGACACGCCGACCGCCAGAAGTCCTAGCCAAACCTGAAGGAAACACGCGCATATACCCGTTCAGTTCCCACGGTTGCAAAAAAAATACAAAAGAAATGTGACAGGCCTTGTCAGATTCGCATCCAAGTGATAAGATGACAGTGTCATTCTCAAAAGGGATGGCAGTTGTTGAATTCATTCCTGTTACGAGGTCACTCATATAATGAAAAAAGCATTTACGCTTATTGAGTTGCTCGTGGTTATCGCGATTATCGCGATCCTCGCAGCAATCCTGTTCCCGGTCTTTGCCCAAGCCAAGGAAGCCGCCAAGAAGACGGCCGCCCTGTCCAACGTAAAGCAGCTCGGAACTTCTTACCAAATCTATCTTACGGACTCGGACGACCGATTCCCGCTCGGCTATCGCTTCACCCCAACCGCAACCGGCGGAACGTGGCGATGGAATTTCAACGTATCCACGCCAATCGGCTGGATGGGTGCTGGCTTCGCCCAGGGTAACGAGCCCCGCATGACGGAGGATCGAAACCACTGGAGCAACACGGTTCAGCCGTACGCCAAGAACTACGGCATCTATGAAGCACCAGGCATGCCGAAGAAAGAAGTCTACGGCTACGGCGAGAATCCGACGGGAGCAATCGCTTCCCCGGCTCTGGTCAACATGTCGTACAACGGCTTCCTGCACGGCTATAACGCCACCGCAGTTGCTGCTCCTTCGCAGCTTCCGCTGATCTGGAACGGTCGTGGTCGTGGAAACGGTATCGGCCTTTCGCTGTCGAACCCAGCTCTCTATTGCCCAAGCGCAGTTGAGACAGCTGGCGAGTGCAGCTACAAGCCCGGCGGACCTGCTCAGGCTGGTTCCGGCGGCATCGGCGGATACATGTTCACCATCTTCGACTCCATGTGGGAGTACAACAAGGGTGGCAACATGGGCTTCTGCGATTCGTCCGCGAAGTTCCGCAAGTTCGGCGCTACTCTTAGCCCGGGCAGCACCGACTACAAGACCGATCCGTACACCGGATACGATGCCACCGGCAACCCAGGCTTCTTCTGGTACGACGGATGGTACGCGTGGCTGTTCCGACCGGACTACACCTTTAACTAGGATCGCCTAGCAAACAGGTTCGCCATAAAGGGTGAGGTGCATACCGCGCCTCACCCTTTGACAATAATAGGGGCATCATGATTCACAAATTCACTTTATTAGCACTAGCAGTAACGGCACTTTTCATCGCAGGATGTGGCAAGAGCAGTTCGGAAAAGGACGACGGTTCTAAGACCAAGCAGGGAGCGATGAACCCCGATGGCACCAAGGGTGACAAGGGCGCAGAGGCTAAAAACGCCGACAAATAGCTTCTTCCAAGCGCTCTATTGAGCATAATAGGAACGACATGATTCGCAAATTAATCTTCGCAGCGGTGGCCGCCACGGCAGTATTTGTTGTCGGCTGCGGTCAGAACATTCCAGAAAAGGACGCCAAGTCCCAAGTTAAGCAGGGAGGCATGAATCCCGACGGCAGCAAGGGTGACAAGGGTGCCGAGGCTAAAGAGCCCGAGAACTGATTTTCTGGCGCGTCCCGGCTCGCACTAAGTCGGGGCGCACTAATTACCAATGAAACAGCATTCTCTTCTCGCGTTCGCCGCGTTCTCGTCTCTCGTAGTATCCGGAGGTTGCGGAAAAGCGACTCCACCGTTGGTGGTTCGCAAGCTACCTGCGTTCGTCCGAGTTGCCAACTACACGGACAAAGAGTTTTGGGTCAAGGTTGGCGGCGATGCGCCATTTCGGGTTATGCCTGAAGAGATTTCAGTTTTCGCGCCTCGAGGTCCCAAGAAGCAGAAGGTCGATTTCCAAGTCGACAAGAAGTCCGTAAGTTCTCCGGACGCGCCCTTCGAGACCGATAAGGCCTACACGTTCGTGCTTCAGCCGGCAGGAAAGTCAACGACGGTCAACATGCTCACCGGCGAAGTTCGGAACGCTAGCGGACCGAACACAGAAATTCAAGTTGTCTACGCCGGAGCGACTGGACCAGCCGTCTCAATCAAGTGCGGAAGTGACAAGATTGCAGATGCGCTTTCTCCCGGAAAGATGAGCTCTTCAGTTCAGCTGGCTGGCTCGGCTGAGACGGTAACAGTATCCGACACGAAGGGCAAATCCCTATTGGAGTTGCCATTTAAGCCAGAAGATAAGACAGTGTTCGGCGTGTATCTCCACTGGGATGGCAAGAAACTTGACGGCCAAGTGAAGCGAAACACTCCGTTGCTGAAGCCGCTCGCAAACGGAAACCTTCAGGGCGCCTGACGAAGCACGTCCTACGAAGGCGGCACGGACAACGTTCCGTGCCGCCTTCCGCAATTTAAGTTTCGTCGCACTGGCATTAATGTCAGGTTTTGGCAGGGCTTGGTTCAAGAATGAACTTCCTCATTTATACTAGGCTTGATGGTATTGTCAACATTGGCTTATGCACTAGGAATAGTGTCGCTTCAATCGCAAGAGTTACTGCGGAATTCCTGGTTTGACAATAACCGTGTCGAGGCCTGGACCATCTTCGGCGCAGAGTCCAAATTTGTACCCGCCGGACTCCCAACCAACCCCGACTCCGTTGCCTTGCGCCTGAATTTCATGATCTCGCAGCGGCCTTACGCGCATATGTTTCAGGCGGTGCCAATGCGCATTCGACGCGGCCAACAACTTACATTCGACGCGGTCATGCGAAGCGCGACCGAATCGGAAATCCACTGCGTCCTGGAGAACAAAAGCAACGATGTCAAGCAATTCGTTAGCCGAGCGGGTCTGTCAACTGACTGGAAGCATTATCGATTCACAAAGACCTCTGACCGTGACTACGGTGCAGGCGAGTTAGTCTGCGGACTCTACTTCGAGGACAAATCAGCTCAAGTTGATGTGGCGAAGGTTTCGCTCCAGCTAACCGGAGTCGGATTGCCACCTCGGGAAGGACAAATGACTCCAGAGCGGCCCCGGATGTTGATCCCTTCGCGCCAAGCCGTTACGAAGACCGTACCGCCAGCCCCAGTTGTGGTACGACCGCGGGTCATCGAGCCGATGAAATTTATCGACCGAGTTGAAGAACCGCACAGAGTCATTCTCCCATCCGCCGAGCGGAGCGTTGCGCACAGAGTGCCACCAAAACCTGCGGTCGCGCCTCCAGAACGTGTCGACTATTTCGCAGACCCGGTTGGCCAGCTCAAATTGCCCGCATCTGCGGACGAGCGAATTGAGAAGCTCAGAATTGGCGACTTGCATTTCGTCGTGGTTGACGCCGCCGGACGGCAAGTACCCAACTCAACCGTCGAACTGACTCAGGTCAATAGCGATTTTAGGTTCGGTACTGTGAGCTCCTCCAGTTTGCTTACTGAAGACAATGAGGGCAGTCGACGGTACCGCGCGGAACTCGTCAAGCGATTTAACACCGTCGAGCTAAAGCGGGAACTTAGTTGGTCAAACGAAGAGGTGCTCAATAATCGCCTAGAGATGGCTCGCTCTGCAGCGATCTTTCTAAAGCAGCAGGGAATGTTCATCCGAGGCGGTGCCCTGACTTATCGGGATGTTCTCGACGCGCCGCAGTCAATGCGCGATCAAACTCCGGACCAGTGGCGAACGGCTGTAAATCGACATATTCTCGCAGAAATGAAGGCCCTGGGTGATAGCGTATACCTCTGGGATGTGACAACCGACGCCGCCGCACCTGATTTTTGGGGCCGGCTTGGTTTGGCCGCAATCAACGACGCGTTTGTCACCGCCCACGCCGCAAATTCTAACGCCCTGCTGAGCTACGCCGACTCCGGCATTGAAGCGGGCGGTGCAGGCAGGATCAGCGAAGTCACGAAACAGTTGACTTGGATGCGGTCTAACTTGACTCCCGTCAACGTGGTTTCTGACAGTCTCTCAAGAGCAAACACGACCGTGCCGATGATGCTCAAGCATTGGGACGAAATCTCTCGACAAAACCTGCGGGTCGAAGTTACCGACGTAGTCGTCGGCAGCGGCGACGCAATGCGAGAATTGCTGACCGCCGCATACAGCCACCCCTATGTGGATGGATTGATACTGGCTTCTTTTTGGGCCGGAGACGGTCTCGGACTGGAGGGCACTGCGCTCGCCGCCCAAGACTGGAGCTCTCGTGAAGCGCTCGTGGCATGGGATGACCTTGTGCTTCACCGATGGCGGAGTGCAGCCAGCACGACAACCGATGCAGGCGGCCGTGGCGTGATTCGGGGCTATTACGGAACTTACAAGGCAAGAATTCGCGTGGGCGATGAGTGGTACGAAACGTATGTCGGGCACCACAATTACGCGAAGGAATCGGCGCGAATCGTTCTCAAGCGCTGAGCAGAAACTTGCGCTCGGCTTCGTTCTTTGTGAGGCTCGCGGCCAGCTTTTTGGATTCGCTCGCGTCCAAGCCTAAATGTTCTTCCATCCACGCCATCGCCGCGAAGTAGGACGACAGGCGCGGCGCGGCAAAGGAACGAAGCTCACGCAGACCCTGCGCGTGACCCTTTAACATTGCTACTGCTATCGCGTACCCGACTCGATGGACCGGACTAGGTTCTTTCAGCAGTAGGTGCTCGTAAAACTCTACGATGCGTTCCCAGCGTGTGTCCGAAAAGCTCTTCGCCAAAGTGTGCTCGGCAGAGATAGCGGCGAGTGCATGATAGACCGAGGCAACGCGTCCGGTCGCACACTTGCTCATGTGTCGCAATCCTCGTTCTCGCCACCCCGAATCGTACTGCGTCCGATCTTGGTCCTCAAGCGTGAGGAGTGATCCGTCTTCGGCAATTCGCGCTGGGAGCCGAGCGAACGAAAAACAAAACAGTGCGGCCAGCGCATGAGATGTTGGCGACTCGCCGAATGGGTTCAACATCAGCGAATCGAGAAGCGACATAGCGGTAAGACACATGTCGGCGTTCGTCGCCATGCCACCTTCCGTCGTCGAATAACCTTCGGAAAAAATGAGATATAGAACGCGGTGTGCCGCGTCCATGCGTTCGGCAAGCTCAGAAGTGTGGGGAAGGGTGACAATTGCGCCTTCCGCGCGAAGCCGAGCTTTTGCCCTTACGATTCGCTGGGCGACAGTTGCTTCTTCAAGGAGGAACGCGCGAGCGATTTGGCGATTGCCGAGCCCGGCCACTGTCTTGAGCGTGAATGCGATTTGATCTTCCTCGCTAATCGCAGGATGGCAACAGAGCAGGAGCAGTTTGAGCTCATCGTCAGTAAATGACTCAGGCTCGTCAAGCAGTAACGCAGCGTCTGGCATTAATACGTACCGTGCCCCTGAACTCCACCGGTCAACGAGTCGATTTCCTGCAACCTTTAGGAGCCAGGCCGCGGGCTTATCCGGCACGCCGTGAATTGGCCAGGTACGCAACGCGGCGGCAATGGCGTCTTGAACCGAGTCTTCTAGGTCATCGAAGTTCTTCGCACCAAACTTACGGGCAAGGTGAGCGGTGGTTCTCCGAGACAACTGCGCGAGGTCAACATTCATTCGTAAAGCGAGATCTGGCGCACTTCAGCCGAGCCGCCATAGCTAAGAGATGGGCAGTCTCGGCAAACTTCAACGGCTTCTTCCATCGATTCGGCCGTGAAGGTAAAGTAGCCGCCCACGATGTCCTTGTTCTCTGGGAGCGGGCCATCGGTAACCATGCCTTCCGCAGACTTTAGCAATACCCCTTTATCGGTGAGCGCGTCGCCATCGAGGTATCTGCCTTCGTCTCGTAGGCGTCGGGCCCAAGCAAAGTACTTTTCCAGGACTGCCTCCGCCTCCGTTGGCGACAGCTGGCGAAACTTGTCTTCTCCACGAATTAGCAACATAAACTTCATCAGTAATCGGACGATACTCTACGCGTGAAACTCTGAACTCGCGCGCGGGGGCCTCAATCCGCTGCCTCAATTGGTAAACTTCGCACGCGCACCGTGTTCGGGCTACCTCCCGTACCGAAATGAGAATCAACTATGACCACCGATAAAATCAGAGATTTGCTGGGTACCGACGCCGAAAATTTGTTGAGCCACAAGTGTGCAACCGTTTCCAGCGAGCGGCTCCATCTGCCCGGTCCCGATTTTATCGATCGTGTTTGGATGTTCAGTGACCGTAGTCCGCAAGTTTTGCGTTCGATGCAGGCACTTCAAGGACATGGTCGACTTGCTCACACCGGATACACGAGCATTCTTCCCGTCGATCAGGGGATCGAGCATTCCGCTGGCGCGAGCTTCGCGAAGAATCCTGACTACTTTGACCCGGAAAACATTGTTAGACTCGCTATCGAAGGCGGGTGCAATGCGGTCGCTTCAACCCTAGGTGGTCTAGGTTCGGTGTCCCGAAAGTTTGCTCATCGCATCCCCATGATCGTCAAGCTCAATCACAACGAGCTGATGACGTACCCAAATAAATTTGACCAAGTGATGTTTGGCTCCGTGGAGCAAGCGTGGAACATGGGCGCGGTCGCGATCGGCGCGACGATCTACTTTGGCAGTGACGAGAGCACGCGCCAAATTCAAGAAGTGTCTGCTGCGTTTCAAGCCGCGCACGAGATGGGAATGGCGACGATTCTGTGGTGCTACTTGCGAAACAACAAGTTCAAGCAGGACAAGGATTACCACGTCAGCGCCGACTTGACCGGGCAAGCAAATCACCTCGGAGTAACGATTCAGGCCGACATCATCAAGCAAAAAATGCCCGAGAACAACGGCGGGTACAAGGCTCTGAAGGGCGAAGCCGGCGATTACGGCAAGACCGACGATCGCGTCTACTCTCAGCTATCTTCCGATCACCCGATCGATCTTTGCCGGTACCAGATCGCCAATTGCTACATGGGTCGCGCGGGCCTGATCAATAGCGGTGGTGCTTCAGGCGCAAATGACTTTGAAGATGCAGTTCGCACCGCGGTAATAAACAAACGTGCCGGTGGTTCTGGACTCATCAGCGGACGCAAGGCGTTTCAGCGGACCCTCGCCGAGGGAGCGTCCTTGCTCCATGCAATTCAGGACGTCTATCTGAATCCAGACGTCACCATTGCATAAGTTGCATCGGATGAAAGTTGCAAAGCCCTTCGCACAAGTCACGCACTTGGGCGGAGGGTTTTTAATCGTTCGGAACAGACCGCTACTTAGCAGACCACTCGGGCCCGTTCGGAGTATCACGAAGTTCGATGCCTGCGGCGGCTAGTTCGTCTCGAATAGCATCCGATTTCGCATATTCTTTTGCGATCTTCGCGGCAACACGCTCCGCGATCTTTGTCTCAATCCACGCGACGTCTACGCTAGGACGGTCAGCGATAGGTGGCGCGAGGTCATATTCCGATCGAACAATTCCGAGCAGGGCGTTCACCCGGTCTAGGAATCGCTTGCCCGCCTCGGCGGATGCCGCAGAGAGGCTGTCGCCCTCACGAGTAATTGACCTTGCGCCTTCCAGGGCCTTGGCAAGGCCGATTGACGTGTTCAGGTCGTTGCACATCGCTTCAAGCGCCTGGCCGTACAAATCCTCCAGCAATGTCCCAAGAGCATCTTCGCCCGGACGGTTGGATTCAAGGGCAGCGGTGACAGCAGCGTCGGCGCGTTTGATCCGTTCAATGTTGCCTTCCGCGTCGGACAGACCTTGGTCGGTTAAGTTGAGCGATTTCGTGTAGACGCCGGCTATGAGTGCATACCGAATGGCAAGCGGATCGATATGTCGGTCCTCAATTAGCATCCGCACCGTATAGAAATTACCGAGGCTCTTCGACATCTTTTCGCCGTTTACCATCAGGTGCTTGACGTGAATCCAGTGGTTGCAGAACGGCTTACCTGTCATCGCCTCGGACTGGGCGATCTCGCACTCGTGGTGCGGAAACCGCAGGTCCTCGCCCCCGCCGTGTAGGTCGATCGTATCTCCGAGGTAAGCGCGCGCCATAACGGAGCACTCCAGGTGCCAGCCAGGAAACCCCCACCCGTAGGGCGAATACCACTGCATGAGGTGCTTGTCGTCTTTCTTCCACAGTGCAAAGTCCGACTGCTGCCGTTTGTTATCGTCGACGACAACGTCTCGAACGGCCTCGCGAAGTTCGTCCTGCGTGTTGCCGCTCAACTTCCCGTAGCCTGCAAATTTAGTGACGTCGAAGTACACACCGGTCGGGGTCTCGTACGCGTAGCCATCCGCAATCAACTGTTCAGCGGCGAGGATTTGCTCGCGCATGTGCTGCGTAGCCCTAGGCCGTACCATGGGTTCGCGTAGGTTCAACTGACGCCAGTCATCGACAAAAGCGTCCTCGTAATACTCCGCCAACTCCCAGACGTTGTGGAACTTATCGCCTTCTTTCGACTTGAGTGCCTTCGCCATCTTGTCCTCGCCAGTTGAGTCGGCGACGTCGTCTTGCGTGAGGTGGCCGACATCCGTGATGTTGCTCACGTAGCTGACCTGCCATCCAAGGGCCTCAGCGGTTCGAACGATCAAATCTGAAGTGAGAAATGTTTTAAAGTTGCCAATATGCGAGTAGGAATAAACGGTTGGACCGCAGCTGTAGAATTTCAAGTGTCCGGGCTCAATTGTCGTCAGGGGTTTCACTTGACGCGACATGCTGTCGTATAACCGAAATACTCGCTCGTTCATCGGCAGAGTTTACCGTTCAGGTGTCTGAGCCCGGGTAGCCTGCCGCCGAGGCAAGATGCGGGCGGTAATCTGATTGACAATGTTATCAAGTCGAAAATTTGGGGTCATTTTTAGCGCGGTTGCGATCATGTGCGCACTCGTTTACTTTTGGCGATCCAACGCTTCGCTCTCAACCGACGGGTGGATGACTGACTTGGATACGGCGGTTGCGGCCGCAAACACGCAGGCACAGCCGATGCTGATTGATTTCGTTTCGGACAGCTGCGCCCCATGTCGCCAGTTGGATGCAGAGACATTTCCGGACTCGAAAGTGCAGAAGTCGTTAGGTGCCTACGTCCGACTGAAGGTCATCTTGGACGACAAAACGGCCCCCATTTTCGAGAAGTACCAAGTCAGTCTAACGCCGACACTGCTCGTCATCAATGCCGGCGGTCGAGAAGGCAGTCGCCACTCCGGATTTCTTTCGCCAACCGAACTGATCGCGTTTCTAAGGAAAGCCTCTTGAACCAGACCAACGACATACCGTTGCCCGCGAATGTGAGTTCGGACGCCAAAAAACGGCTCGCAAGAATCTCGGGACAAGTCCAAGGTCTTCAGAAGATGGTCGAGGCGGAGCGATATTGCGTCGATATCCTGACTCAGATTGCCGCGCTGAGGGCAGCGCTTGACCAGTTCGGTTTGCTTATGCTGACAACTCACCTGGAAAGCTGCGTTTACGGCCACACAAATGGCTCCGATCATCCGAACATGTCGCATGAAGAGAGAGTTGAGGAACTGCGCGTAACACTGAATCGCTTCCTGAAATAGGCGCTCGCACCAAATTTGAACGCCTCCTGAAGTAAATTCTCTGGAATGCCCCTTGCTGTCGCAGTTGATCTAGGCGCGAGTTCCGGTCGAGTCGCCCTTGGCGAGTTGGTGGCTGGGCGGATCACATTTAAAGTCGTGGAGCAACAAGCCCACGGTGCGGTCGAATCTGACGATGTACTCCGGTGGGACATTGAAAAGCTCTTAGGCCTGTGCGAGATTGCGCGCAAGCTTGCTGTTTCTTGTGGCGCTCCGAGCATAGGAATTGATTCGTGGGGAGTCGACCATGGCTTTCTTGACGCCCAAGGGAAGCTGCTTGCCGCTCCCGTCTGCTACCGTGACGAATCACATGCGAGGTCGTTTGATGCACTTGCAGCTCATCGATCGCGGTTGTTTGAACTAACGGGTTGCCAGCACCAGCCGTTCAACACGATCTACCAACTGCACGCGCGGCTTGCCGCCAATCCTGACTTTCTGAGCCTAGCAGCTGATTGGCTGATGCTCTCTGACCTGCTTGGATATCTGCTCTCGGGAGAGAAGAACATGGAGGCGACACAGGCTTCGACCACGCAACTCGTGGGTCTCGACGGCAAGTGGTGTCATGAAGCCTTCGACCTCATCGGTTGGCCCACTCCCAATCGCATGCCCACCCTCCCCGGAACGCTTGGTGGAGAGGTTGCGCCAGGCGTGCGCATCGCGCATGTGGGATCGCACGACACTGCATCAGCCGTTTGTGGCTTCGGTTCATTGGGACCGACCGATCTGTTTCTCAATATCGGAACTTGGACGCTCGTGGGGGCGATCATTGACGCTCCAGATGTATCCGCAGGGGCGCGCGAAGGGAACTTCTCGAATGAGCGGTGCGTGGACGGTCGGGTCCGTTTTCTGCGCAATATTCCTGGCTTTTACGTTCTCAGTCGAGTCCACGAGGAATTGGGAATCGAGTCGTCAATTCCAGAGTGGATTGAAAGCGCGGCACCATGGCACGATGTCGCTAATCTGATGGATCCCGCGTACTTCAACCCAGAATCAATGCTTCAGATGCTCTCGTCCACTTGCCGAACAAAACCATCCAACCGAGCTGAGTGGGCGGGGCTTGCTCTGAATAGCGTCGTTGCGGCAATCGCAGAGCAGCCAGCCTCGACGGGAGCTGTCCTAAATCGAAGATTTCGACGTATCAGGCTCGGTGGTGGCGGCTCGCAAAGCTCCCAGATTTGTCAAGCAATTGCCACCGCGACCGGTCTCGAAGTCGTCGCCGGCCCCGCTGAAGTGACTGTGCTTGGAAACCTTGCCGTGCAATTTGTGGCGCAGGGCGCCCTATCTTGGGAGGATATGCCCGCGGTGCTCGATGCCAGTGCAGAGACCGTGCGCTATACGCCGTGATCGTTGAGACAATGGGCGAGGCCGCATTCCTCGTTCGGGAATTGAGCATCCCTGCGTCCGACTTCGCGCGAAACTTGGGCTCTCTGCATCTCGCGGGCATCGACGAAGTCGTTTCCGCGTACGATACCGCCGCGATTTACGTTCAGCCTGATCAATTTACGCTCGACCTAACAGAACTCCGAAAGGCAGAGACCGTCGCGCTCGCAACAGACCAGCGGGTTCACCGTGTGCCGATTTGCTTCGATCTTGACTCCGACCTAGTCGCGATCGCCGACCTGCTCGCCCTCGACACGCTAAAAGTTACTCGCGCGTTTCTCGAGAGCACCTACGAGTGTGCGGCGATCGGCTTCTGTCCTGGCTTTCCCTATCTACGTGGGCTCCCGGAAGCACTGACCGGTGTGCCGCGTTTGCCCTCTCCGCGCACTTCGACACCGATCGGTGCCGTTGCCATCACCGGGGCTCAGGCGGGAATCTATCCTCTACCGCGTCCGGGTGGATGGCGCATTCTCGGATACACACCCTTGACGATCGTTGACGTCGCCACGAACTTCTTTCCGATTCAATCAGGTGATCGGTTGATCTTTCGCGAAATCGGAGCGCACGAGTATCGCACGCTGCTGGGAGAGCGATTGTGAGCCAGTCGGTCGACCTAAACGTCGACATCGGCGAGGGTTTTCCGTTCGATCGCGAACTCCTCAAGTACGCCACAAGCGCGAACGTTTGCTGCGGAGAACACGCCGGTAGCTCCGAGCTGACCAAGGAGACCATCGCTCTTTGTATTGAAAACGGAGTGCAAGTGGGCGCGCACCCTGGCTACCCGCATCGCGCATCAATGGGCCGAGCTGCGATGGATGGTGAACACCAATTTGAATACCTTTCCAGCGTCTTCGCGCAAGTCCAAAAATTTCTGACATTGGGCGTCACCAGCTACGTGAAGCCACACGGAGCGTTTTACAACGAGACCGCACCCGTCCTTCCGGATTCTTGGGAATTGCGCGCCTATGGAGACCGCACGCGCACTGCTAGGCCCGCGAGCCTGTATGAGTCGGAGGGTGCCTTCCTCGCTAAATTGCCAGGCGTGCAGTCGCTGATGATGATCATGCGAATCGCCAAAGTTCCACTGCTCGGACTGCCCCACACTGCGCATGAGGTGGTCGCTCACCGAGCCGGTCAGCGGTTTATCCGAGAAGGCTTTGCCGACCGTCGGTACAACGAGGACCACTCGCTGGTCCCTCGTGCGGAGCCGAATGCCGTCTTGACCGACTTAGGCGAGATTCGTGAGCAAGTGACTGGCATGTTGAAACATGTCGACTCCATCTGCTTGCACGGGGACAACACTTCCTGCGTCGAGTTCGCAGAATTCGTCTATAAGACAATTCTCGATGCGGGTTACCAGGTTGCACGATGGCCATAAGGATTGAGCGTGTACTTGGGATAGCGACGCCGGTCACGAGTCCCCGCACTTCAGGGCGAATCTTTGGTCTGCCTGTCGGTGGACCAGCCGACCCATTCAGTTCAGAAATTGCCAACACCCTCGTCGGCAATGCCCTGAACTTTCAAACGTTCGAACTCGCTCAGGCGGCGCTCGAATTCACGGTGGAGTCCGATACGGCGATGGCGGTCGTCGGGGGACGATGCACGGTAAGCATCGACAGCACCACTCATGAGGGAAATCAGAGCTTTCGCCTTCTAGAGGGCCAACGAGTCGGCATCTCTCCGAGCCTGATAGGGAATTACGTTTACTTAGCCCTCGCCGGTGCCGCACAAATTCCATACGGTGCGGACCTTAGGGGGACGACTGTGGAGTGTGGCAGGGACCGATTGCGATCGATCCGACTTGCCGAGCCCCCAACGTCCCTAGAGTTCGGCGTCGTGAGGTACCTCGCTAGCGAACAGTTCACGCCAGACTTGCCCGACGAATTTGAGGTCGACCGTGTCTCAAACCGGGTTGGCGTGAGGCTGACTCCCGCGCTAGCGCCTCACGGTTTCGAGTTGCCCAGCGAGCCCGCAACCGTCGGAGCGATTCAATGGACGCCAGGCGGCCAACTCATAGTCATTGGCCCGGACGGTCCCACCATCGGTGGTTATCCTAAAGTAGGATATGTATTCTCCTCTGACTTACCTCGACTGCTACAGATCCCAGCTGGTGGCCGAGTCACTTTTCAGCGAGGAAACGCGGACGGTGCCGCTGCCGCGAGACTAGCATCTGCTGGTCGCCAGCAGGCGCTGCTGAGGCTGTTACGTTTGCATCTTGGTGAGGCCTGAAGACACTCGCGCCAAGGGCGTGGAATACTCTGAGAAATGCACCCATCGATGCGCAGCGCGCTAAATGGTCTCTTTGACTACGCAGGTCTGTACCCTCCGGCGGACCTTTCATTTACGGAAGCCATTGCGGAATATCAGTCTCACCGAGATCGCCCAGAAGGATTTATGGTAGGACGCTTCGTGTGTGGCCCGTCCCACTTGCCAGCACTATCCGACTGGACCCGGACACACCCTTCCGCTCAGTTTGAGATCGCCGTCGTCGGCCCTCCGACAACCACGCAAGAAGCGTGGGAAGCAGCTCTTGACAAGTGCGCAGTAGCGATGAGCAAATACGACGCCGGATCTGCAGATGGGCCAAGCGTCGAGGCGTTCGAAATCAAGGTGCCGGACAACAAAAATGTCGACCGTTGGCTACGCGATTTGCGCAATTTCGAGGGCATTGAACTGTTCGTTGAGTTACCGTGGGACGACCACCAGGCGGATGCAATCGCCCATATTGCCGAACTGGAGCTGTTGGGCGTGAAAGCCCGAACGGGCGGACTAACTCCCGAACTCCACCCAAGTGCCGACCAGGTGGCGAGGTTTATCCACGGATGTTGCGGCGCCGAAGTCCCGTTCAAGTTGACGGCTGGCCTTCATCACCCGCTACCCGCAATGTTCAAGCCTTACGAACTTGGCTTTCTGAATGTCGTAGTGGCAACCGCGATGGCGCTTGCTGAGGATCTGTCGAGCTCGGAGATCGCTGAGTTTCTCACGGAAAAACAGTTTGATGTCGCAGAGGATGCCATATCCGCTGCGGACCTAACCGTCGATATGGAAGACATCGAAGATGCGCGCTCCCTTCTAGTCGCGATCGGAAGTTGCTCGATCTCGGAGCCCGTCGCCGATCTGCAGAAGCTCGGCCTGTGGACCTCACTATGACGCGATTCATTTGTCCTTCTGATGCGCGTTCGTGGGTTGAAGTTGATCCACTGTCCCATTTCCCGATACAGAACCTACCGTTTGGTCGTGCCCAAGTGGGCGACGACGTCCTGACTGTAAGTCGGATTGGCGATTGGATTGTGGATTTATCGAAATTCGGGATCTCAATCGATCTTGAGAGAGTAACGACGCAAGAACTCTCCGATGCCAGAGAGACTCTCTACCGCCATCTCGTGAGGGGAAGCGAAGCCTGTCCAGATAGGTTGGTGGCGGCCGCCGAAATAGCGATGCTCGTGCCGATCCGACCCCGAGCGTTCGTCGACTTCTACAGTGGTATCCACCACGCGAGCAACGTTGGAATGATGTTTCGTCCCGATCAACCACCCCTGCTTCCGAACTATCGGCACTTGCCGATCGGCTACAACGGTCGTGCGTCCACAGTTTTTGCGAGTGGCACGGAAATAATCCGGCCAAGTGGGCAGACGAAAGCCGCCGACGCCGTGGCACCCACATTCGGTCCGACAAAGGAACTTGACTTCGAGCTTGAGGTGGGATTCTACGCCGCCCCTCGTGATGAATCACGAATCTCGATTGCCTCAGCCGAGGACAACATGCTTGGGCTCGTCATCGTAAACGACTGGTCTGCGCGCGACGTGCAGCGCTGGGAGTATCAGCCGCTCGGGCCGTTCCTAGCTAAGAGTTTCGGAACTTCCGTTTCAAGCTGGATCGTGACTCTTGACGCGCTCGAACCGTTCCGCGTCTCGAGCATGGAGCAAGATCCCGCCCCATTGGATTACCTGCGCTCCTCCGACTCGCGCGCGTTTGACATCCAGCTGGAGGTTTCCTTGTGGCCGGCAGGTGCGAGCCAGTCTACCGTCATTTCAAGGTCCAACACGAGGTATCTGTACTGGACTTTCGCCCAGCAACTCGCTCACCAAGCGTCGAATGGGACCCGTATAGAGCAAGGCGACCTCTACGCGTCCGGCACGATTTCGGGACTTGAACCGGACAGCTTCGGTTCAATGCTAGAACTGTCATGGCGCGGGACAAAGCCTGTGCTCTTAGCGGATGGAAGCAACCGCACTTTCTTGCTCGATGGCGACGAACTGACGATGACTGCATTTGCTCAAGGGGACGGATATCGCGTCGGGCTGGGTGAGGTCTCGGGCGTGGTTCGTCCCTCCACCAGCCTATGAGCACCGCACCTCTGGAATTCTCGGGTCGGATGATTGTCGTTAAGTACGGTGGTAGCGCCATGCGCGATCCCATCGTCATGGGGTCCGTCATAGCCAACGTCGTCGCGGTCGCGAACTCCGGCGCGAAAGTCGTCCTAATCCACGGAGGCGGCCCTGAAATCGACATTCAACTCGCGCGTTTAGGAATTGAGAAGCGCGTTGTTCGAGGCTTGAGGGTCACGGACACGGAGACCATGGCCGTCGTCGAGATGACTTTGGCGGGCAAGGTCAATAAGAACCTCGTGGCTGCTGTTCACCGCGCTGGTGGTTCAGCTGTCGGACTGTCTGGTCGCGATGGAGCGCTCCTAACCGCGCGGATACTTGGCGATGAATGGGGAAGGGTAGGTTATGTGACGGCCGTCAACGTTGGGCTACTGGATCTGCTTCTGACCGGTGGCTATATGCCGGTTGTCTGCTCCATTGGCGCCGATGCGTCGATGGAGCCGCTGAATGTAAACGCGGATACGGTTGCCGGGGCGATTGCGGG
>JBBRML010000085.1:0-15667 GCA_038230855.1 Fimbriimonadales bacterium
ATGGCACGCGACTTCACACGGGAATCGCGTGTAAGCCCCCCGCAGAAGCTTTTGAACAATGGAAGGAACTCACAGGAATGTGAACCTAAACCCACCCGTACAGAATCGTCATTTTCTGTACAACTTTATTGGAACCTTACAGTGCGTATTCTGAAGCGGCGCCTCGATCGTCTGAGTCTGCCAAAGTAGAAATTGTATAAAACGTCCTAGGTCTCCGTCGAAACTCTGTGCAATTGCAGGCAAGTCTTGCTATACTCATGGTGCATAGAAAGGTTCGCGAAAGTACGTGGACGCTGGAGGAATGATTTGATCAAAAATTTTAAAAAACGTCTCGTAGTTTTAGGATTTGGAGTGGTGCTAGCATCGATCCTCGCGGGCTGTTCCGGTTTTACGGGCGGCACTACAGGTAGCACGGTGGCTTCGGGCGGCTTCCCGTCATACACGGCAACGGCAACGGACGCGGTCGACGCGTCGGATCGTCCAGTGACGATCACGTTCCCCGATGGAACTTCCGGAACACTTGTTGATGACGCGCTAGCCGCGGGCGAAGAATTTTCAGTTCTTCCTGCCGACTATCCGATTCTGAGTGACATGTTCGTTGATGATGGCCGTGCCCAAGGGGATGTCTTCATCTACAAAGGTGCCGTGAAGAGGCTGGTCGGTTCGTTGAGAAACCATGGAACCGCTGCGAGTGGTAAGCAAGGTGCGCAGCTTGTTCGTCGGCTCTGTCTGAAGAAGGGACGCTCTTACAAAATCGAATTCGAAGGACCGTTTGTACTTCGAAACGGTCGCAAGAGATTGCATATTGGTGTGATATCGGCAAGGTTCGAAGTTGATTTGGCTGGTAAAGTCAGCCTTCCCACCAAAATCACGGCCGTTCTCCCTGGCGACGGTGGAAACGCAGCAGACGCTGGTAACTTCGTGCTCACGCACGTGCAACCCGCCTTTGAGGGCCGCTCCTTCACGCTTAAGATTGAGCATGCCAACGGAACCCTGATCCAGACTCAGGTCGCTGCTGGCGGCGACACGACTTACCTGAAGCATGGGGATACCGCAAACGGTCACTTCCCGGGCTCCGGTGTTGACGTGGTCGACTTGTCGATCAACTAAGCTGGTCCGATCCGTGCAAACTGCCATCCCTTGTTTTTGCAAGGGATGGCTTTTTTGTAACTCCTGACACAATCCCAGCCAGATTCTGGGGATAATCGAAAACTGGAAACAATCGAATGAACATTAAGCCCTCCACTTTGATTTGCTTATCGCTACCCAGCCTCGGCCTAGCCACGATTGTCACCTCGGCGGTCGCAAGCGAGGACAAACCCAAGGGCTCAAACTGGGCAAACCCGATGTATTTGACGGCTACCGTTCCAAGCGATAGATTCACGATCTCCGCGGGGCAGGTGTACAGTTCGTTTAAAGGTCGAAGGCTTGAGTCGCAACAGCTTACGCTCACCGCCGTTCCATCTGACAAACTCCTCCTTTGGTATGGATATCAGAAGAACACGGTCAAGGGAAGGAGCGCAACGAGTCGACTCCATGCGGGTGCCACTTCGCTTGGTCTACGATGGCTCTACGGTACGCCGAAGACGATGACCGATCCAACTTGGGCCCTGCAAATCGAGAAGGTGCTTCCGACGAAGGCCACCAGCGTCACGAGTGGCGGAACAGAAATATTTAATCCGACCCGCAATCTCGCGCTCACCGTCATTCGAACTACGACCAAGAGCTCCTATTCCGCTGGGTACGCAAATGTGCGAGGCGCGGCAAGCGGTAACGCCGACGTTCTGACGCTCGGTTACGCCGCCGAACACGGAGACGAGGATGAAGGCCTGTTTACGCAAGCGCAGCTCATCGGGCAGCGATGGACTGGACCGGCGACAAGTGGCGTGCTTGAAGTCAAGGCCCTATTTACAGCGTGTTACCGCGTGCCGATCAGCGGGCATCTCGGTGCTGAGTTCGAAGGTTCGTTCTACCCCCTCGGACTCCCAATGGCTTCCGGTTCGGTGACCGGATTGAGTAGTTTTCTCATCTACGAACCAGGTGGTGCTGCCGAAGGATTGAGAAAGGATCCCGTCGGATTTCTCTGTGCCCGGCTCATGTGGAAACAGAAGTTCTAGGCCCCGACAAGGGACCGTATCGCCGGCCCTCAACAGCCGGCGAGGGCGTTCTCGAACACATCAATCTCGTCTGAACTGCCGACGCTTACCCGGAGGCAATTCGGGCATCCAAATACCGCTCCGTCGCGCGTGATTACGCCCGCCGCCAATAAGTTTTCGAACACCGGTCGAGCTGGTTTGCCCAAGTCCGCCCAAATGAAGTTTGCGTAGCTCGGCCACGTTCGCGCCCCGAAACGCTGCAATGCCGCCGCGATTCTGGCACCGCCAATTTCATTCATTTCTAGGGTCTTGCGTAGATGTTCCTTATCATCTAATGCAGCGATTCCTCCCGCTTGCGCGAGGCAATTTACGTGAAAGGGTTGTCGAGCTCGGTCATAAGCGTCGCGGACGAACGCAGGAACAAAGGCGTACCCGATTCTGAGCCCGGCCAGCCCGTACGCCTTGCTGAGTGTCCGCATGCCGACGACGTTTGCCCCCGCCCGCACGTAGTTAGCAGAATCGGGCACGTCTGCGAGCCCCGCAGCAAACTCAAAATAGGCCTCGTCGAGCACGACAGTCACTGACGCCGGCAACTTCGCCAAGAACGCGTTAAGCGCCTCGGTTGCAATAACCGTGCCTGTCGGGTTATTCGGATTCGCGATGAATACCAGCTTCGTCCGCGGACTTACGTGAGCGATCATTGCGTCTAGGTCGTGGCGCTGCTCGCTGTCCAACGGCACCTTGATCAGTCGACAACCGGCAAGGTGCGCGGCGGCATCATAACACACGAAAGATGGATCGCCGACCACAACCTCATCTTCGGGAGAACCAAGAAATACAAGCCCAAGTAGCTGGATGATATCGTCGCTTCCATTCCCAACGATCACATTTGTCAACGGCATGTTGTAGTGACTGGCAATCGCTGATCGGAAGTCAAGCGACGCTCCGTCCGGGTAGAGGTTCATCTTGAGCGCTGCCTGCTGCACGGCGACCACGGCCTTCGGCGAGGGGCCGAGTGGGTTTTCGTTGCTAGCGAGCTTAACGATTCGCTCCAATCCGAGTTCGCGTCGTACGTCGGCAATCGGCTTGCCCGGCGAGTAAGGGGTCATTTTCAGCACATTCGGCCGAATCGAGGAGGGCATTGCTAGATTATGAAGACTCGCACAGGTCAGAGAGGGAAGTGGCAAAAAAAGCTTCGGGCTCCTTCGGTGGTTCGATCCGGATCGACGCTCTGACACATCGGCATCGCGCGGGGACACCGCCCGGCAAAGCGACAGCCAACAAACCGGGTCGTCGGATCGGGAATTTCGCCTTCGGGCGCCTCTGGTAGGTGCATTAGGCGGGACAGGTCCGGCGCCGAGTCAAGCAGTGCCCTAGTGTAAGGATGCATCGGATGGTTGAAAACTTCCTCCGTCGGGCCCTCTTCGACGATTCGGCCCAAGTACATAACAGCGATCCGGTCCGCAAGGAATCTGACCGTGGTCAGATCGTGAGAAATATAGAGAAACGAGCACTGGTTGGCGAGCTGGATATCACGGATTAAGTTGAGAATTTGCGCGCGGATGCTCAAGTCCAGCGCCGCCGTCGGCTCGTCACAGATCACCAATGGGGGTTTGAGCGCAAGTGCCCGACCGATTGCCACCCTCTGGCGCTGCCCGCCGCTCAACTGATGCGGGTAACGCGAAACCATGCGTGGATCAAGGCCCACTTCCTCGAAGATCGTCTCCGCGTCGCCTGTCTTTCCAACCAATCTACATGGTTCGGTTACCGAACGTCCTACGGTCCATTTCGGGTTTAGGGAAGCGTAAGGATCTTGCCAAACCATGCCGACCTTCGCCGCCATTTCAGGAAGCGTCTTGCGGATCAAGGCACCTTCGAGTGTAACCGAGCCATGAGTAACGGGCTGAAGACCAAGCACGGCACGGGCAAGCGTTGTCTTTCCACAACCTGATTCGCCGACGACGGCAACAATTTCCCCGGGGCAAACGGCGATCGATACCCCGTCCAGCGCTCTCACGATACCGCCGGGACCTTGGAATTCCACCGAGATGTCCTGAACATCTAAGATCTTTGTGGCCGTCATTCTTCCGCTCCAAACATTGATTGACTCCAAAACAATCGCTGACCCAACTTGATCAGAAAGTCGTCGCGCTCCACAGTCACAAGATTAGTCAGTCGGGGCGAACACCGAACCAGGACCTCGTCGCCACTAAGAATGTGGAGGCGGGACTGTCCGTCCGCTGATAGCAATGCATCACCCCGGCTTTGCACCCAAAGCCGAATCTCCCGATCGTGTCGCAACACAAGTGCGCGAGCGGTCAAAGTATGCGGAGCGAGGGCGGTGAGAACCAGGGCCCGGCTCGTTGGATCCAAAATTGGCCCGCCAGCCGATAAATTGTACGCTGTCGATCCGGTCGGCGTTGATACCAAGACTCCGTCCGCCGGGTAGCTCGTCAACTTGTGGCCGTCGACGGAAACGTCGAAGATCATCATTCGGTTGTTCGCGGAACGCTGAAGAACGATTTCATTAAGCGCATGAATTGTCGCGACATTTTGACCGCCGCGCAAAAGGTCGGCGCTGATCATCATCCGACTCTCAACCGTCGCTTCACCGACAAAAAATGCGTTCACGCAGCTCTCTATCTCGTCCGCAGTGCACTGGGTGACAAACCCAAATCGCCCGTAGTAGACGCCAAGAATCGGCGTGCCAGAGCGGGAGCAGAGATGCGCAGCTCGGATCAGTGTTCCGTCACCGCCAAACGCCACGACTAGATCGGCACGTTCGAAGACATCCTCTGCGATCACTTCGAGGTCAACGAGCTTGCCCGTGTCTTCGTCGACGCCAACCTCGTAACCCGAGCGGAGCAACCACTTGGCCGCTTTCAACGTCGCTTGAATTGCATCCGGCCGAAACTCGTTTGCAATCAGGTTCACTCTCTTAGGAGTTGACACTTAGCCGTCTGACCTCAACCGATTCAGGTTTCGCTGGATTTCCGCATTGCCAGGCTCTATTTTGAGCGCCGCGGTCAAGACATTGATTGCTTCTGCGGTTTGGTGACCGCGCTCGAGAACGATCGCGAGGTTGTTGTAGCCGGGCATAAACTTCGGCGAAAACGCGATGCACGACCGAAATGCTGCCTCGGCTGCCGCCAATTTTCCCTGCCGCAAGTGGCAGATCCCCATGCCGTTCAGAGCCTCCGAATTCTGTGGTTCGCTCGCGATCACCTGCTCGTAGTGTGCCTGCGCCTGGGCGTACTCGCCGACCTGCCAAAGCAAATTGGCAAGATCAAGGCGAAGTGGGACACGGCCCGGATCCTCTTTTAGGGCGTACTTCCAGGCCACGATCGCTCGTCTCGTATCGCCAGCCTTTGCCGCCGCCGCTCCCCAATTGACCTTGGCCGTAACCGAGCGCGAATTTAACCCCGCATATTTTTCGAGTATCGTCAATGCCTCTTGCGCGCTACCAATTCGGAAAAGCAAGAGGCCGAGATTGTTCAGCGAATCGAGGTCGTTCGGAGAGAGCTCTAGGGCCTTTCGATAGGCCTGCTCAGCCCCTGAGTCGTCCTTCAACTCAGAACGAAGAACACCGACGTTAAACCAAAACGTCAGGGTACGAGCGTTTGGATCCTTGATCGTCTCGTAGAGACTCAAGGCATCTTTAAGGCGCCCCACCTTTGTGTATGCATCGCCGAGGGCCATTTCAACCGCCACCTCGTCTCGGCCCGCGCGTTCTAGATATTCGATAGCTTCGGTGAACCGCCTGAGTCTGACTAAATTTATGCCCGCATTTCGTGCCAGAACTTTGTTAGTTTTCCTAAGATCTGATGCCTGCTTGTAATAGCGAACGGCCTGTTCCCGATTTTTGTTAGCCTCATACGCAAATCCTAAGTTATTCAGCACGAATGGGTCATCCGGCTTCAATGCCACTGCCTGATTAAACTCGTCAATCGCTTGGGGCCAGTTCGATTTGGCGAGCCAGATCGTCCCGCTATTGTAATGTGGCTCAAACATTCGGGGCAGTAGCCGCTCGACCGTCTGGTACTTTGCAAGCGCCTTATCGTACTGGTTAAGTGACTTGTAGGCGTTCCCCAGGTTAATTGCGATCTCCACGTCTTTCGGGCGGAAAGTGTATGCCTGCTCGAGAAAGCCGACCGCGTCCTTTGGGCGATTCGCCCGCAAGTGCAAAAAACCGATCCAACCCAAAATGTCGGGGTTTTGGGGGTTCGAAGTGAGTAGCGTTTGGAACTGCTTAAGTGCGAGTTCCGCCTTGCCTTGCCGGTATAGATTTCCCGCTGCCTCAATCTTACGATCAAGGTCGCCCGTTTGCGCAAAGGATGCGACGGCGGGAACGAGCAGGGCAATGGTGAGCAATCGGAGGTTCATGGCTTTCGAAACCAAAAGGGTCAACACCTAATATACGCTGGACATCGCGCGCGGGATAGCCCCTTCGAACGCGATTCGTAGCTCAGCGCCGGAAAACTCGTACGTATCCTCCATCTCATCGATCTTAATCCGCAGACCTGAGCCTTCTTCGTAGGTTCCAATGGAATAACAATTCACCCCTGACCCAACGGCCATTCTTGTCAGTCCGTCGGAATCGTTGGTTCCGACGACAATGTAGCCCGGGAACTCGCCAAACAGGGTTGCGGCCACGGTTCCCACGTTAGGAAGTTTCACTTTTACCTGTCCAGACGCCGCGAGTTCAGACAAGCAGACTCCCAGTCCACCGTCGCTCACGTCGTGTGCGCTCAATATCACTCGTGAACTTGCCAGGCTCACCAGCAATTCATTCAATCGGACCTCCGCCTGCAAATCTGGTGCTTCAGGGTATCCGTCATCCACGCCCTTCAGGGCCGACAAGTATAGGCTCGCTCCAAGTCCGAGATGGCTCGACCATTCTGTTTTTGCGCGCAGTAGCCACAATTCACAAGGCACCGGAGGACTCGACGGCAGGCATGTCGCCGCGTCTTCAAGGATTCCAAGCATTCCGATCACCGGGGTCGGCGGCACTTCTCCTAGGTCGCTCTCATTGTAAAAGCTGACGTTGCCACTGATGACTGGCGTGCCGAGTGCCTCCGCCGCGTCCGCGATCCCCTTCACGCATTCGCTGAACTGCCAGTAGACATGGGGATAAGTCGGATTTCCAAAATTGAGCCCGTCCGTCACTGCCTCAGGCCGCGCGCCGGTGCACGCGACATTCCGCGCAGACTCGCATACCGCGAGCATTCCCCCACGGTACGGGTGGGCAAACGTCCATCGTGAGTTGCCATCGACCTTGAGAGCCAATCCTTTGCAAGTGCCGCGAAGCGCTAACACCGCGGCATCTCCGCGGCCAAAAGCAAGCGCCGTTTGAGTCTGCACTTGCTGATCGTATTGCTCATACACCCATCGCTTCGAGGCAACATCCGGGTCCGAAAGCAATCTCAAGAGGTCCGAGTGAACGTCGGCCACGACGGATTTACCGTCGAATCTCGCCGCCATTTCGAATCGAGCCGGGACCTCGATTGGCGTCGAGTACGTAGGGCAGTGTTCGGCGAGGTGCTGTGGGTTGACCTGTGCTTCAACCTTCCCCCAGCGTCGAACGGTCAGCAATTCGCCATCTGTCACATGGCCGACAACCACCGCCTTGAGACCCCACTTTGCAAAAACATCGATGACTTCATGCTCGCGGCCAAGCGTAGCCACTGCCATCATGCGCTCTTGACTTTCGCTCAGCATCAGTTCGTAGGCGGTCATGTCGTTTTCTCGCATCGGAACTAGATCAAGATCGATCTCCATCCCCACGCCGCCTTTGCTCGCCATTTCCACCGTAGAGCACGTCAAGCCAGCCGCCCCCATGTCTTGGATGGCAACGATCGCTCCGGTCGCGAGGGCCTCTAGCGTCGCCTCAATTACCAGCTTCTCCGCGAACGGGTCTCCGATTTGAACATTTGGACGCTTGGCCTCACTATCCTCGCCGAGCGCGTCGCTCGCAAAGGTCGCGCCGTGAATCCCGTCTTTGCCAGTTGCCGAACCGAGGTATATGACCGGATTCCCAACTCCCGAGGCCGCAGCTGTCGTGATTTCGTCCGTTCGGAGAACGCCCACACACATCGCGTTGACGAGCGGGTTGCCACTGTAGCGCGGGTGGAAATTGATTTCACCTGCTACCGTTGGCACTCCGACGCAGTTGCCGTACCCAGCGATCCCGCGCACAACGTTCTCGAACAAATATCGATTACGCTCAACAACGTTTTGGGCGGCATCTCCGTCGCGAATCGGTCCGAACCGAAGCGAATTGAGACCAGCGATCGGCCTTGCACCCATTGTCAAAATGTCGCGAATAATGCCACCAACTCCGGTTGCGGCCCCCTGATACGGCTCTACTGCTGAGGGGTGATTGTGCGATTCCACTTTCATCGTCACGCCGATACCGTCGCCAATATCTACGACCCCCGCGTTTTCAAGACCAGAGCCTTCCATTGCCTCTTTATATTTCTTGAAGTAGGCGAGAACCGGCCGCGAATATTTATATCCGCAATGCTCACTCCACATCACCGCGAACATTCCAAGTTCAGTCAAAGACGGCTCCCGACCGTGTAACTGAAGGATCAAGTCGAACTCCTTGGCGTTGAGACCCATCGACGTGTACACTTCAGGAGCAATGGTGGGCATGGCAAGAATTATATCCGGCAGTGCCGTTGCTCTCTGCCTCCTCGGTTGCGGTCACCACTTCGATTACATCGGGAAATGGGTAGGAACGCGTAATGTTCCTACCTCCTCCAACCCCGACAGGGATGTCCGGCACACCCTCGGAAAGGTTCAACTTGAGGTGAAGGACGGTGGGAAGTACATCCTGATTGACGGCGGAATGCCAAGCGAAGGAACCCTTGATTTCCAATCGCAGGGTGCAAGTCTAGTTCCGACAATGATTATCGGAAAGCCAGCGTCCCGCCAAAGCCCGGACGTCGTTTCTCAATTTGCCGCGGTTGTCACCGTGGACGGCAAGGCGCTGAAGTTCCAAAGCCCTCAGGGTGATGTCGCGACTCTCGAACGCAAACCATGAAACGTCCGGTTAGTCGCACCGCGCAAATGCTCCGAATCTTGCTCGGAATGTCGGTATTGGGTGGCGTTTTGTCTGCTTACTCGGTAATCAACAATGGACGTGATGTACGACTTGCGACGGGGCCAAAATCGGAGTCGCAGCGTCAATTCTTTGTCGAGGCGGCTACTCGACCTGATCTGCTGATATTTTTTAAGGCGCTCACTCCCGCTCAGCGTATCGCGATGAGCCGAGCCATCGGCCGGTATGACGATGCCCTTGACGCTCCCCTCATCGCGACGTGTCTAGAGTCGTTTGACGTGCCGGCGCGCGAAGCGCTAACCGCGGCCCTTGGTCACGTCGCCACGGTCCAGCCGAAGGCAGTTGTCGCTCTGTTTGATCAATCGGGTGGATTCAAACAGCGGGCGATCAGGCTGGCGCTGCATCCGCTCGGGGACGCGGCCCTCGAATTGGTCGCTCCCCAACTACGGATTGAAGCGGCAAGACCTAACGCTGCGGACTTCCTCGTTGAGTCCGGTCCAAGCGCGGCATCGCACGTGATTCCGATGCTTAACGACACCGACGCTGCCACTCGCCAAGCGGCCGCCGATGTTTTGGGAAAGTTGCGCGCGTCGTCCGCAATCTCCAATCTTCTCTCGTTGGTGGGTGCTCACAGCGGAAACGAGCGTGCCGCCTATTTAGGGGCGATCTGCGCGATTGGTGATCCCAAGACGGAACATTTTGTTCGGGCTGAACTCAACAATGCCGCGAATCTGCCCGACTTGCGCGCTCAGTGCGCGATCGGCCTTGGACTAATCGGCACGGATACGGCGATGAACGAGCTTTCGAAGCATCTGGACGACGATGAGACGTCGGTGCGACAGGGAGCCATCGAGGGGCTGCGACTTGTGGGTGCCAAGGCGCTCAAGTTGAACGTTTCATTACGTGATCGACTTGAGGTCGCGGCGGCCGTTTCGGGGCCAGAGTCAAACGCGGTTGTCGCCGCTGCGCTGAAGGATCCCGCTCTTGCCGAGCGTGCCGGGGTGGTCAGCGTTGGCCGAACAGAGTTAGAGTCAGCCCTTTGCGAAGCGATCGTGCGGTACGACCACCGCGGTGAAATCGTTTCTGCTTGTGTCCATGCCCTCGCCGCGAGTCGATCTGGTCGGCAGCTGCTTACTCGATTCAGCGACAACGAGGCGATTGCGGGGTTCGTCCAGCGTGAGCTTGGTCAGCCCTGACGTATCGCAACGATCCGTATTCTTCGATAGTCCGCGATCCATGTTCCTTCGCGCCATTGACTTGGTCGCAATCGCTCAACGGTCGAGGCGGTTATCGCATGTCGCTCTGAATCACTCAGGGACTCGAAGAACGCACCTGCAAACTGGTCTAGCCACTGCTTCATGCCGTCTTCGCCCGCCAACTCTGTCGGTCTATCGAACAATTGGGCGAAGCGAACTTCGAACCCGCCGCGTTCTAAAATCGCGGCGTATTCCGGGATGGAAGGATAGAACCACGGATTGCGGACGGGGTGTCCCTGGCTTGTCAGTTCGCTCGAAAGCGCTCGTACGATGGAATCGACGTTTCCATGGCCTCCAAACTCGGCAACAAACCTTCCACCAGGCTTTAGTGCGGCGTAGACCGCATCGACGACTGCCTCCGCTGGTTTCACCCAATGCAATGTTGCGTTCGAAAACACCGCGTCGAAAGCAGGGTCCACGACGAATGAGCGTGCGTCCGCAACCGTAAAGTCGATCTCGGGAAAGTCCCGAGTTGCGCTCGCAACCATCGCCGGAGAAGCATCGATTCCGAGAACGGTCGCCCCTGATTCCGCGATTTTGGCGGTCAGTTGACCGGTGCCGCAACCCAAGTCGATAATCCGTTCGCCAGATTGGGGGGCAAGCATCTCGAAGATGCCCGCCCCCAGTTGCCACACGAACTCGTGCTGCTTGTTATAAAGGCCCGCGTTCCAGTCGCTCAGACCCTCACCAAAACTTGCTCCCGCTGGAACAATCGCACGGTGATCGTCAATGCGATCGCCGCGAGAACGGTGCTCAAAGCCACGGTAATGAGCATGGGTAAGAACTCCGTCTTGCCGAGAAGGGCATTGCGGATGTTGTTTGCCGTGTTCAGAATCGGGATTCCATTGATCCACAACTTCGTGCCGAACTCGGTCAGCCCGATGAACTGACTGAAGATTCCAGGAAGCACCACCAGAAAGCTCATTGACGTCATGTACGTCTGGGCCTCACGAGCGTTCTTTGCGTAGCTACTGACGGCAATCAGCATGCTGGCAAAAAGCGCCGCCGTCGGAATCATCAGAATTAAGATGAAAACCGCGGCAACGGGCGTTACGCCGCCGCCTTTACCGAGCAGTTCTGCTGTACCAGGAAGCTTGATTATCGCCACAAGCGCCAGACCAACTACGGACATGAAGCTACTCGCCAGGCATATCGTGGCTAACGCTAAGAATTTTCCGAGAACGATATCTGTTCGCTTCGCGGGCGTAATCAGCAAGGTCTCAAGCGTCGCCTTTTCCTTTTCGCCTGCGACGAGGTCGCCTGCGATGTTCATGCCGCCGTAAAACGCCCAGATTACGATGAGGTAGGGAAGCAGACTTACGAGAATCTCTCCCGCATTTTGCTCCGAGCCAACCTGGAGGTCTTTCTTGGCCAGCCTAATCGGCTCTTGAGCGGCTGCAGGTACCTGCTTGGCCTCGAACAGCTTCTGGAGAGATTTTTTGTTCTCCGCCTGAACGACTCCCGCGACGGCTCCAAACGCCATTTGGCCTTGCTGCTCTTTTGGATCGACGTACGCATTGATCTGCGTGACAGGAAGAGACTCGGCGGTAGTGCTTTGAATCTCGAGCACGACCCGAGCTCGCCCGGACTTTAGAAGAGCCTTGCCTTCGTCCAAGGTCGCCACCGTGATGACCGTTAGCTTCTGTTTCTTGAGTTCCTCGATGATCGGGCTTGAGGACGCGACGACATAAATTTTCGTGTTGTGAGGCTCCTTCACTTGCTTCACCACGAAGCCCAGAACGCCCATCAACATGACGATGATCAGTATCGGCATGACGAATGCGCCAGTGCGGACACGCTTGTCTCGAAGCATTTCCCGTAGTTCTTTCTTCAGAACAACCCCTACTGCAGATTTCATATTTGGCCTCCCTTGTAGCCGACTAGGGTCAGGAATGCACGCTCAAAGCTCTGGTGTCCGGTTTTGGCCTTGAGTTCTTCGATAGTGCCGCTACCGCAAACCACACCGCCGTGGATTACGGCGACTTGATCGCAAAGGCGCTCGGCTTCACTCATGATATGAGTGCTGAAAATGATCGTCTTACCGAGCGTTTTCGCTTCTTCAATGAACTCCAGAACGGCTTGGCAGGTCACGACATCTAGACCAGCCGTCGGTTCGTCGAAGAACAACACAGGTGGATCGTGAAGGATTGTGCGGGCGATGCTCACGCGCTGCTTTTGACCAGTTGAGAGCTTGTCGCAAAGTCGATCCTTGAAGTCATGGAGTTTGAGTTTTTCAGTGACGAAGTCGATCCGACCCTCTAACTCTTGGCCCGAGAGACCGTAGAGCTCGCCAAAGTATCGAATGACTTCCATGCCCGTGAGGCGCCCGTATAGCGCGGTGGATGCGGACATAAAGCCAATGCTGGCTCTCACTTGTTGCGAATCTTTTTTGATGTCGAAGCCCGCAACCGCTCCCGTGCCGCTCGACGGTTGCAGCACCGTCGAAAGCATGCGGAGCGTGGTTCTCTTTCCAGCTCCGTTTACGCCCAGCAATCCAAATATTTGGCCAGGCTTTGCATCGATAGAAACTCCGTCGACGGCTTTGACAGTGTTGCCTTTCGCATCGCGAAAGTGCTTGACGAGATTGTCGGTATGAACCATATGTCCCGAAGGATTCTGTACGTTCGGTGGAGGCGGAAAGATTCAACGGCGAGCTTAGATGACAATAGCTTAACGGCGAAAGGGCTTCAACCAAATTTGCCGGAAATGTAATCCTCCGTCTCCTTTTTGGACGGATTCAAGAAAATATTTGACGTTGGCGCGCACTCGATCAGCTTGCCCGCCAAAAAGAACGCGGTCACATCGCTCGCCCGCTGAGCCTGCTGCATGTTGTGGGTCACGATAATGATCGTGTATTTCTCTTTCAACTCGTAGATGAGGTCTTCGATTCGCGAAGTTGCGATGGGGTCAAGCGCCGAGCAGGGCTCGTCCATCAGGATCACCTGCGGCTCTACCGCCAAAGTTCGCGCGATACAAAGCCGTTGCTGCTGGCCGCCAGACAGCTCAAACGCCGAGGCTTTTAGTTTGTTTTTGACATCATCCCAAAGTGCGGCTCGCCGTAGGCATCGTTCGACAATCTCTTCGAGATCATCCTTGCGACGTATGCCATGAATGCGTGGTCCGTAGGCAATGTTGTCGAAGATCGACATTGGGAAGGGGTTGGGCTTCTGAAAGACCATCCCAACTTCCTTTCGCAGCTCGACCGGGTCAACCGAGCTACCGTGGATGTCCGTCCCATCCATTAGGATTTGGCCGTCCATTCTAGTGCCGTCGATCAGGTCGTTCATCCGATTGAAACCACGCAGAAAAGTGCTCTTACCGCAGCCGGACGGACCAATCAACGCCGTCACCGAGTTAGCACGGATGTCAAGCGAGATCCCTCTGAGGGCCTCGTTTGCCCCGTAGAAGAAGTGAACATCCTGTGCACTGATCTTCATTTGAGCAGATTGTTCTGATGGCTCGGCTTGCACGGGCGTCGTGGTCATCGTCATGACTCACCTATATTCGTCTTCAATTGTTAAGGTTGTGTAAACATTCGCAAGCAGTGGTAATCGAGATTTCAGGTTCATTTGAACCTGAAATGATTACGCTGATTTGCTTCCAATTGTTAAGAAGACCATTGCGCACGCGCTGCTCTATGCCGTAGCGCGTGGTCGGCGAGGACGAGGGCAACCATTGCCTCAACCATCGGCACGGCCCGCGGCAACACACATGCATCGTGCCGTCCCCTGCCCGTCAGGGTCGTGTTTTCATGCTCTCGAGTCACCGTATGCTGCTCGCGCATAATCGTTGCCGTCGGTTTAAAGGCCGCGCGCAAAACTATTGACATGCCGTTGCTGATCCCACCCTGGATCCCTCCGCTGCGGTTCGTCGGTGTATAAACCGAATGATCGTCGTCGGCATAAAACTCGTCGTTGTGAGCAGATCCCCGTAGCTCGGTGCCGCCAAAGCCGCTTCCAATCTCGAATCCTTTGGTCGCTGGCAACGACATGACCGCCTTGGCAAGATCGGCCTCCAATTTGTCGAAAACCGGCTCGCCCCAGCCGGCCGGCACACCCCTCGCGACGCATCCGACGACTCCCCCAACCGAGTCTCCGTCCTTTCGTACGGCCTCGATGTGACGAATCATCTCCTCCGCGACTTGTGTGTCTGGGCAACGCAAGATGTTGCCTTCGACCTGCTCGAGAGAGACGGTTTCCGGGTCGACTACGGCAACAATCGATTGCACACGCTCCACCCACGCCACGACTTCGACGCCCATAGACTTCAGGAACAATTTCGCTACGGCTCCCGCCGCAACGCGTCCGATCGTTTCTCTGGCGGAAGCTCGTCCTCCACCAGAGACGGACCGTGTTCCATACTTTGCGTCGTAGGTGAAATCAGCGTGTGACGGTCGATATTTCCCCGCAAGTTCTTCATAGTCGCGCGAGCGCTGATCGCTGTTTCGGACTAACATCGCAATCGGAGTCCCTTGAGCAATTCCGTCTTCGACTCCGCTCAATATTTCGACGATATCCGCCTCGTTACGTTGAGTCACTATTCGGGATTGACCGGGCCGACGGCGATCCAGTTCCGCCTGGATAAAGGCTAAATCGATCGGCAATGCGGAAGGGCATCCATCGATGACGACGCCGACCCCTCCACCGTGGGACTCCCCGAAAGTGGAGATGCGAAACAAGGTGCCGAACGAACTCCCCATGAACTTTGATTATGGGCTCCAGAACGCTCGGAGGTAAGATAGTCCACCTTGAGCAACGGAAAGGCGACCCAAGCAGAGGCGTTTTTGCAATGTCAAAACTGCAAAAAGATCATCTTTGGTGTGGACTTCGAGCAGAACCTGCGTGTTTGTCCTTACTGTACATTTCACCACCGGTTGCCCGCTCGACTCCGCATCGAATTGACTTTTGACGAGAACTCGTTCGTCGAAAGCGATCTCGATCTCAGGTCCGTGAATACCCTGGGCTTTCCCGAATATGCCGAAAAGCTCGAAATCGCGCTCTCCAAGAACGACGCCCACGATTCCGTGATCTCGGGCCGCGCTGAGCTCGGTGGTTTTGGAGTGTCCGTTGCGGTGGCCGACTTTGCATTCATGGGCGGTTCAATGGGCTCTGTCGCCGGTGAAAAAGTAGCACGAACGTTAATTCGCGCCGCCGAGTCAGGCGACCCTGCGATCATCTTTTGTGCCTCGGGCGGAGCGCGAATGCAAGAAGGATTGTTGAGCCTGATGCAAATGGCGAAAACGACTGCCGCCG
>JBBRML010000086.1:0-15571 GCA_038230855.1 Fimbriimonadales bacterium
CTATCTACTGTTCGCCTTCGTGCGAAAGGGCTCGATCGTGACGAAGGCAGACGTGAGTGCCATCGCTGGCTTTTTCAACTCGATGGACTTTGCGCCGAGCAAGTGATTTCGTATGATCTTGTGCCTGTCGACGAGTAGCCCACAAACGAGCGTCGCGTGGCTTTCGGACGATGGAAATGTCATATGGTCCGAGCAAGAACTTACGCATAATCAAGCGACCGCGTTCGTCTTCGCCGTGCTTCAGCGGCGCGCCGTACCGCTAGCGCAAGTTCGCCTATTCGGTGCCGATATCGGCCCCGGCAGCTTCTCGGGTGTTCGGGTTGGAGTGACGATTGCGAAGACCTTGGCCTACGCTAACGGAAAGCAGGTGATCGGGGCGACGGCATTCGATCTCGTCTCGCACACCGCTGTTGTCGCGCTTCCCGCGAGGCGAGGCGAATTCCTAGTTCGCGAACCCGGACAGCCGCCATTCAAGTCGACCGACCTCTCCGGAACCGGGGCGATCGGGTATCCGCTCGAAGTGCCCGACTATCCGCACGCTGAGCGTTTCGGGCTCATTCTCGACCAGTTGACCCCTCAAGACCCCCAAGGACTCGTGCCGCAATATCTCGTCGAGCCGAGCATCTCGATGCCGAAAGTGCCGTACCGGAGCGTAACCCCATGAACTCAGGGATCAAGATGCGCGACGGAGTTCTCTTGCGTCACTTTGTCACCCTTCAGGTCGGCGGTCCCGCCGAGCACTTCATCGAATGCCGATCCGCAAAAGAGCTTGTCGCCGCCATCGAATTCAGCCATCGCCTCGGCAATCCCCTCACCCTTCTCGGGGCCGGAAGCAATGTGCTACCGAGCGACAAAGGGGTCCCCGGCAACGTGATCCTCAATTTGGCCAAGGGGATTCAAATTTCCCGGGACGGCCTTGTTACCGTGGAAACGGGGTGTAGCTTTCAAGATCTTTTCCTCAAAACCGCCCAAGCGGGGTTGCACGGTTTTGAGTACGCCGTTGGCATTCCTGGCACCGTCGGTGGCGCGCTCGTCAGCAATGCGGGGGCGTATCGCAGCAACATCAGTGAGTTCATCACCGGGCTCCACGTTGTGACCCCCGAGGGTGCGCAGTGGGTCGAGCCGAGTTGGATGGAATTCGCGTATCGCGACTCGATTCTCCGGCGGACGCCAGCCGGTTGCGCCATCGTTACCGAGGTCAAGTTCCAGTTGCACGCGGGCGATCCACATCGAATCTACAACGAGGCGCGCGACTATCAACGCCAACGCATCTCAAAACAACCCCCATCGCCAAGCGCGGGTAGCTTTTTCAAAAACGTAAACGATGCCGATCTCGCCCAAAGCATTGAGAATTTGCCTGAAGCCTTGAAGAAATCCGGTGTCGTCCCGGCGGGATACCTCATCGAAGCGGTCGGCCTGAAGGGCCATCGACTTGGTGGCGCAATGCTCGGGGCTAGGCACGCCAATTTCATGCTCAACGTCGGCGGCGCGACGGCGTCAGAGATTCGGCAACTTGCCGATCTCGCCAAATCAAAGGTTCGTGAGCGATGGAAGGTCGAACTCGACGAGGAAGTGCTGTCGATCGGCGACTGGTCGGACGGCTGACCTCCAGAACCGGGTAGATTGAGCTAGTGATTTCTACTCTTTCCGCAGGCGCGATCGGCGTCAACGTCACCGATCTCGCCCACGGAATTGAAACCGCAGCCGCCGCAGAATTCGAAGGACTTGAATTCAACGCCACATGGCTCGCCGATTCGGTAGACACGATCCGGGCCGCTGGCGTCATGGCCAATTTCAGGTCCGCCATGTTGGTTCCCGCCGTCTTCGGTCTGCCTGTCGACTTCCGAAATTCCGCTGAAGCTTGGCAGGAAGGCCTCACAAAGTTGCCACGACTTGCCGCCGCCGCCGCTAGCGTCCGCTGCCGCCGCACGGCGACGTGGATCATGCCCTGTTCCAACGACCGTCACTTCGACGACAACCTTGCTTTTCACGTAGAGCGACTCACCCCGATTGCCGCGATCCTGGGCGATCACGGAATTTCGTTTGGACTCGAGTTCGTCGGTCCCAAAACGCTCCGTGACTCCCAAACCTATCCGTTCGTGCACACGATCGACGGGATGATGGAAATGGCTCGCGCCATCGGTCCCAACGTAGGCCTGTTGCTTGACAGTTTTCATTGGTACACGTCGCACGGCACGGTCGCAGATATTCTTAAGCTGAAGGCCTCAGACGTCGTGTACGTTCATCTGAATGACGGCTATGCCGGTCGTGGGCCGGACGAGCAAATCGATGGAGAGCGCGAACTGCCCCTAGCAACCGGGGTCATTGACCTTGCCGGGTTCATTGGTGCTCTCAAACAAATCGGATTTGATGGTCCTGCCGCCGTCGAGCCATTCAAGGCATCGCTGAAAGACTTGCCATCCGATGCCGCGCGCCTAAAAGTGGTGAGAAAATCGCTTGACGCAACCCTCAACCTCTGAGCGACCAGTTAGATCGGCACTGTTTGTCGCCGCGTCCCTCCTGATTGCCCTCGCGCTCGTTCGATTTGCCCTCGGCTTCGTTTCCTTACCGGAGGGCTTTCTCCGTGCCGCCAACTTCGTCATTGGAACGATCTTCCTCGGCGTGCCGCTTCTCGCCGTCGCCCTCGGCTCGAAGCACCAGTGGACGGCCAAGCTCGCCCTCGGCTGCGTCGTCCTTGGCCTGATTATTCAGTTCGGATGCGCCTTCATCGACATTCGATTCTTTCATCGTAGTGGATGGCCAAGTGGCCTCATGGTCGCAATCGGTCAGATCGGCATGCCCATCTGGTGCGTCGGCCTCGGCGCGACCGTCGCGACGATGATAAAGGAGCGGAACATGCTGATTCCGGTGTCCGTTTTCCTCGTCTGCTACGACATCTTTTTGGTGCTCTCGCCAATGGGTTGGACTGGCAAAATTGCCCGTAACGCGCCTCAGATTATTGGCGCCGTCGCCGCGCAGGTACCGCAACTGACGGTTCATGCCGAGCGTGGAGTCGTCGCTGCCGGTCAGTACGCTGGCCCCGCTGATTTCGTCTTTTTGGCGATGTTCCTGATCGCGCTCTACCGCTTCAAAATGCGGGCCGATCAAACGATGCGAGTCGTCATTCCCGTGCTCATCGCGTACATGTTCGTCGTGCAGTGGACGCGCGTGCCGCTGCCCGCACTCGTGCCGATTGGCCTGTGCGTCATGATCGTCAACTGGCGAGAATTCAAGCTCTCAAAAGACGAGTTGGCGTCCACTGTCGTGCTTGCCGTCGTTTGCGTCGGTGTGCTCGTGTGGATATTCAGGTCGAATCGCAAGCCGCCAGAGCCGCAAGCTGGGCCTTCGCCGTCACTGAGCGACCGAGCAAATCCAGAACTACCAAACTCGCCCGCGCCAGCGCATTGAGATCGATTCCGGTCTCGATCCCGTTGCGGTGACAGAAGTAAACCAAGTCCTCGGTGGCGACGTTGCCTGCCGCACCTGGCGCATAGGGACAGCCGCCCAATCCCGCCGCCGAGCTGTCAAATCGCGTAAATCCCGCAGCCATAGCTTCCGCGACGTTTGCAATTGCCCCGCCATGAGTGTCGTGAAAGTGCCAAACGATGCGATCTATCCCGAACTCCGCGGCAACGAGGCGAGCCAACGTTCGCGTCTCAACTGTCGAGCCAACGCCGGTCGTATCACCCAAGCTGACTTCGTCAACTCCTAGCGCAAAAAGCTTCCCAGCGACCTCAATCACCCGGGCGGGTGAAACCGCGCCTGAATACGGGCACTCAAAGATCGTGCTGAGATACCCACGCACATGGCCCTGCGGTCGGGCCACTCGGAATGCGGCAATCATCTCGCCAAACGCGACGAGCGATTCGTCGACCGATTGATTGATGTTGTGCTGGGTGAAAGCGTCACTCGCCGCCGTGAACACCGCGATGCGCCCGACGCCGACCGACAGAGCTCGTTCCAATCCCTTCATATTCGGCACGAGAGCGGAGCACCGATCTGAGTGCGGAAGGGTCGGCCAAAGCTCGGCCGCGTCGCCGAGCTGAGGTACCCACTTTGGGGAAACAAAGCTGGTGGCCTCAACCGAGACTATCCCTGACGCGAAAAGCCGCGAAATAAATTGTGCTTTCGCGGAGGTCGAGATTGGTGCCTTCTCGTTTTGTAGCCCATCGCGGGGTGCGACCTCGGTGATCTGGACCTTCATTCTTTCGGACTGTCAACCACGAGAATACGTAGGGTCAAAAATTCATCAGACGAGTTCATCGCAATCGATTTGAACTCAAAGCCACTGGGAGAATCGAAAAACGTATGTTGGGATTCCGTCCCCAGGGCAACATCTACCGACCAGATTCGCTCGATGTCCGCCTTGACCGCGCTGAGAACTCCCGTCGTCACCGTGAGGTTGCCCCGATAGTTCATCATGCGGTCAAACTGTCCGCCGCCGGCCAGCCGCGCTATTTGCATGTAGTGCAATCGCTTGAGGCAGACCTCCAAGTCGGATTTCCAAGCTTCAATCGTGCGCGCTGATACCGGCGAAAAGACGCTGGTGGTCTTTTGCAAGTAGGCTGCGAAATCGTTCGGGGCGACGAGCTTGCTCATGCTTCCATTATTGGTTCGACAACCGCGAGGATTACGCCCTCATTTACCTGTTCGCGAACGGCCACATTTAAAGACGTCACGACGCCGTCGAATGGAGCAACGAGCGGTTGCTGTGTCTTCATGGCCTCAAGCACCACGATGACTTGACCCTTTGATACCTTGGCTCCTTCCTCCACGCGAACGTCCGCAATGACCCCTGGCATAGGCGCACGCAACTCTCCCGAGCCAACTTCTCCGGTGTTTGCCGTGCCTCCCACGGGAATCGGTTCGACGACGTATTGCAGCCCGCGATAGGAAACGAGAACTCGTTTCCCGTCCCGAACGGAGACGGCCGAGTTGGTTCCCGTCGACGTCCGCACCATGAGTCGGTCGGAACCAACACTGATCTCCGCTATTCCTGTCGTCAGGTCTGCGGCTGCGCCGTTCACGAGGCGTTTGATCTCGCTCATGGCTTCGTGGTTGCGTACTTCGCGGCGGCCGAGACGAAAGATTCGAAGAGCTGCTGCGTCGGTCCGTCCGTCAATGTGCGCTCCGGGTGCCATTGCACTCCGATCATCCACGGTCGCGCCGGCACTTCGATCGCCTCGATCGTGCCGTCCTCATGCTGCGCAACCACCGCGACGTCGTCGCCAACGCGCCCGATCGCCTGGTGGTGATAGCTTTTCCCTTGCATGCGCGATGCTTTCGCCGCGCCTGCAAGCTTGGACGATTCCTCTATCGCGTAATCCTGCAGAGTGCCACCTGTGTGCGAGGTGTTTCCCGTGACATCAGGAAGGTGCTGAATCAGACTCCCCCGCTGCATCACGTTAATGAATTGGCAACCGTAGCAGATTCCAAACACGGGCATCGCCGCGGGGATGTACTGATAGAGCGCCTGCTCACTCTCAAATCGTTCTGCTTCAATCGTCTCCACCGCCGGATGGTTCTCTTCGCCGAAGTGCTTTGCGTCAATATCGTTGCCGCCAGGGATCAGCCAACCGTCAATAAGGTCCGCAATCGATTTCATATCTGCGGTCGGCGGAATCAAGATGGGAACCCCGCCTGCATCCGAAACCGCTTGCGCGTAGTTCCAATTCAACTCAAGCTTTCCACGCGTTCGCGGATCCGCTGGGTCGTGATTGCAGTCGACCGTGATCCCGATGATCGGCTTTCGGCTCACGAGATCAATTCCTCGATCGCCTCGACCCGCTGCTTGATCGCATTTATGAACTGGGCGGCGCCAACGCCATTGATGAGCCGATGGTCGAAGGTGAGCGAGATGTTCGCACAGCGCTGGAGCCGCAGTTCCTTGGTGTTCTGCGCCAAGCCGTTGTAAACCTCACCGAGGAAAAGCGTTGCAATCGATGGCGGAACAACCACCGCGACCGCGTCGCGAAGGCCAGCATTTTGCATATTGGTAACAGAAACGGTGACCGACTCGTTCGCCTGGTCTTTGCCCGTACGAGCAAGGTCAATCTTCGCCCGTGCCGCACTCGCAAAGCCGCGCCAATCTAACTGATCCGCGCGCTCGATAACCGCGATCACGAGGTCGTCCCCGGGCAGGCTCACCGCGATACCGAGAGAAGCCGTCTTGTACTGCCGAACCGTCGCGTCGCCGACGAGGCTAGAGCGGAAAGCAGGGAAGTCGGCGAGCACCTTCGCTACTGCGAAGGCAAACATTGTGAACGTGCTGGGCTGGAAATCTCCACCGCCCGCTTTGATTTTGGCGCGCAACCCCTCGATCGGCTCCCAGTTTGCGGCGACCGAAATGGTGCCCGGCACGACCAACTGGTTACCTCGTACCAAGCGTGAAGCGAGCAATCGCTGCTTCTGGTTGAGAGGCGATTCTTCAAAATTCGCGTTGCTGACTCGTGCGGGCGCAGGGACGGCGACCGCCGCACCTTGCGCGAGGAATACGTCAACATCGCTCGGCATGAGCTTGCCGGTGACGGATGGCATCGTCTCAAGCTGAACCTCTGACAGGCCTTTTTCTTTAGCGTATGCCCGGGTTCGCGGGGGAATATTGGCGTTGCGGCTCGTTGACCCCGGCGTGCGCTCCGCGGAAGGTGCCGCCGTGACGCTTGCCGGAGCGTGGGGGGTGGCCGTTACTTGGACCGCTCCTTCGACGCGCATACGGGCTACTTCAGCGCCGATCGGAAGAACCTCATCGACCTTGGCGAGCCACTCAACAAGCACGCCTTCAAAGGGCGACTCGACATCCATAACGGCTTTGTCCGTCTCCATTTGGTAAATGGGTTCATCCCGCTTGACGTAATCGCCTGCTTGCTTGAGCACGGCCACGAGCCGGGCTTCCTGCAATCCTTCGCCAATCTGTGGGATCCGCACGGATTGCAGTGCCGAGTCGCCTTGTTCGCCCGGGACAGCTGTTGGAGCAGCAGCTGGAGCAGCCGTTGGAGCGGCGGTTGGAACGGCGGATGCTTCGGATTTTGCATCAGCCACTTCCATCGTGGCGACTTCGCCGCCGATGGGCAAGATTGAATCGACAGGCGCGGTCCACGCGATAAGCACCCCGTCAAATGGTGACTCGACGTCCATGACCGCCTTGTCCGTCTCCATCTGATAGATCGGCTCGTCGCGGCGAATGGTGTCGCCGGGCTGCTTGAGAACGGCCACGAGCCGCGCTTCCTGCAGACCTTCGCCGATTTGAGGAATACGAACTGAAACAATGGCCATTAAGCTTTCTCCAAGCACCGTTGCTTGCCCCTCAATTTTGGCACAAGGCGTAACCCCGCGCTCACGTCACGCAAAGGGGTTGCCGCGCTATGCGGTTAATTAAGCTGCCGATCGCGGCTGTCGCTTTCGGGCCAACGGCAGCGCTAAGATGGACAAAATCGCCAGGACTCCGCCGAATTGAAATGTCAGCGTCGGCCCATATTTGTCCCATATTGCCCCTGCCCCCACACTCGCGATGAGTGCCCCCACGCCGGTGATCGCGTAGTAGATACCCATCATCGTGCCGCGACTGTTCTTTGGAGCCAGGTCGGCGACCAAGGCTTTGCTGACGCCGTCCGTTGCTCCCATGTACACGCCGTACACGATAAAGAGTCCCCAAATCGCCGCTCCCCGCGAGATTGGAAGTAGGAAGTAGACCGCCGCGTAGAGCACCCAACCAACAAGCAGCAGGGGCGTGCGGCCAATTTTGTCGCTCAACTTTCCGAGGGGATAAGAGAGGGACGCGTAGACCGCGTTGTAAAGGATGTAGGCCAGAACGACCGCCGCGTCGATAAAGCCTGTGCGCTTCGCAAACTGCAGGATGAACAGATCACTACTGTTTGCAATTGCGAATAGCGTCACCGGCACCAGAGCGCGCCCGAATTCGGGGGTCCATCGAACTTGCGCCCGCGGCGCAGCCGGAACTCCATCCGCGGCCCCATCCGGAGCCCCATCTGGAGCGCCATCTGGTGCCGGAGCATCCTTCACCCTAAACGTCAGGTACAGGGCGATCATTCCGGGGATGCCCGCGAGCAAGAAGATTAGCCGGTACTGACCCGGAAGCGCGAGCAGCAACAGGAGTCCAAGCGAAGCTCCGAGGAAGGCGCCCGCCGAATCCATAGCCCGGTGGTATCCAAACGCGCGGCCCGCTTCCGACGGATCAACGGCGTCAGCGATGATCGCATCGCGCGCCGTCGTGCGAATACCCTTCCCGAACCGATCAAAGACGCGGGCGAAAAGCACGACCGGCCATGTGAAAGCGGCCGCAATCATCGGCTTTGCGAGCCCGCTCATGCCGTATCCCAACTGCACATACGGCATGCGACGTCCAGTCCGGTCACTATGCCACCCGGACCAGGCACGCAGAATCAACGCAACGGCCCCTGCCGCTCCTTCTGTCAGGCCCAACATCTTCATCGGCGCCTTGAGCACGCCGATGACGAACATGGGAATTACAGGATAGACCGACTCCGACGCGACGTCAGCCCAAAAACTGACCCAACTGAGTGTCCGAACGGATTTCGGGAGCGGAGTCAATTACTTCTTCATCACGCGTTCGACGTCTTGCCACGAGCGGGGAGCGCCCGCAGATAGGTTGATGGGGTCGGCTTTGGTGACCAGGATGTCATCCTCGATGCGCACCCCGATGTTCCAATATTTCTTGTCGCAAGGACTGCCCGCCTTGATGTAGATTCCCGGCTCGACTGTCAAGGTGACCCCCGGAACTAGCCGACTCACGCCCGGGTCGTGCACGTCTAGCCCGAGGCCGTGACTCGTGCCGTGCATGAAGTACCGACCGACGTCGCGGGCATCTTTGATGATCCCCAGCTTAATCAGCCCGTCCGAAATGATCTTGGCCGCTGCTTGATGCGGAGCGTTGAATGAGTTGCCTTCTCGGCACTGTTTAATGCCCGCTTCCTGAGCCCGATAGACAATCTCGTAGATCGCCTTTTGGGCTGGGGAAAACTTGCCATTTGCCGGGTACGAGCGCGTGACGTCCGCCGAATACCCGTGGTATTCGCCCGCACAATCGACACAGAGCATGTCCCCGTTCTGTATGACCTTACGGTCGTCCTCATAGTGCAAAATCGTGCTGTTTGCTCCAGATCCGACGATCGAATTGTAGCCGACGGCCTCGCAGCCTTCGTTAGCAAACGTGAACTCCATGGTTGCCTGGAGGTTGAACTCTCGGAGCCCAGGTTTACATCGCTTCATGGTGGCGACGTGGCCGCGGGCGCTGATCTCCGCCGCTTTGCGGATGAGGACCACCTCTTCTGGCGTCTTGACCGAACGCATTTGCATCACCGCGCGGGCAAGTCCACCTTTGCGGTCGCTCTGGCCTTTAATCCAGCTCCCGAACGCCGTGCTCATTGTCCGCAACTCCGCTGTCGTTCCATCCGGCACCGAAGCGTTGTAGACCGGCGTGCTCGCGTCGATCGATTTGATGACTTCTTCAAATCGCGAATTGGGCAGTACCATCTCGATCCGGAGCAGGGTCTTTCCGTCTTTTGGCCCCATCCGGTAACCCAGCCAGGTTTCCGACATCGGGTTGCTCGTGTTGACGAAGAGCACTTCGTTCACCTTCGAGCCGTCCACCGTGATACCGTGTGGCGCGATGATGAGCGCTGCATCGGGTTCTTCAAATCCCGTCAAGTATAGGAAGTTGCTGTCGCCTCGAAAGCGGTAATCGCAGTCGTTGTTTCGATTCCGCTCCGGGTTCGTAAAGAACACGGCGACTGAATTGGGATCCAATTTCGCCATGAGCTTGGCCCGACGATCGGCGTGAAATGCTGCCGATAATTTGTCAGTTTCAAAAACCGGGTACGTAGTCTGCTGTGCTGCACACAGCGCCGCCAAACAAAGTCCGGCGAGAACGGGAATCCACCTGCGCATAGGCTCATTCTAGCGCAGGTGGGCCTATCAATCGTTCCCGATTACTTGCGTCCGCCCCCGTTTCCAGCCCCGGCACCATTGCCGCCGCCCCCGTTGCCGCCACTGCGAGCAGGTACGCCACCGCCCGGTTGGCCGGGCATGCCAGGCCCCATCTGGTTGGGAGGTCCAATCATAGTCGCGCCGACGATGTGCATTGTTTGCTTCTCGATGCGAAACACCATGTTGCCAGCGGCGACGTAGAGATTCTGATTGTCCATGAGCATTTGCGAGATTCCCGGCATTCCCATACCGGGCATCCCCTGCATTCCCATGCCGGGCATGCCTTGCATTCTTGGGTCAAATTGCTGAAATGGGGGGCGTTGTCCACCGCCCCCCGGGCCGACACCCGGCCCGGCTTGCGCGCCGCCAAATCCCGCACCTTGTTCTTGGGCGCTCGCACGATTGGCCAACAACGCGGTGACGCTACCGAAAGCGATGAATGCTCCGGCCGAAACGACGAGAATTTTGCTAGTTTGCATATGAATACCCCTACAAGTCCATCTTAGCGGAAGTGACGAATTTCTCGGCTCGACTGGACTAGCCAGTGCCGAACGAATCGCCAACTGAGCGATGGGAAGACAATTCACCCGCCTCGCGCAGAGTCCAAATGATTGGCTAGAATCGACTACCGAAACGGCGTCAATAACTCGCCGCTCGCTCGCGGCAACCCAAATCAACCTAGTCGCGACGGACCGAAGTTTTGCCGTCCGGTAAGCGACAACCGGGTTTTGAAGCGTGGTGGTTGGCTGGCACCGAATTTTCAATGTTGCTGTGTGCGAACGACACTCATGGGCCATTGCGATTCTGTTGATCGGAAAAGCCCCAGCCCTTACTGGGCGGGATCGTGCCTAAGATCTCACGCGCGCGCTCAAACTGGTTGTTGGGCACCATCACGAAGCCAATTCCACTTCCTCCGGCGAAAACCGTTATGCCACCCTGCTCTAGTTTTTTCAGGATCAAGTTCGTAGCTGGGTCGTTGTCGCCTAACCAACACAACGGCACGAGCCTTTCCGAGAGCAACCGATCGACCCTCCTGGAAGCCTGAATGCGCAACCCTGCGACACAAAGACAAGCAAGGACTACAAGCCCAGTCAGGACTATGACGTGGATTTTCCTCAACACTGTTTGTACTCCCGCTACCAGTCGCCGTTACCGCTTCAGGAGCAATAGAAGCAAATCCTTTTCGCTATCGATGTCCTTAATCATGCACGCAAATTTCAAACAGAATTAGATTTTCAATGTTCAGCCTGAAGGTGGTTGGCCATAAATCCATTTCGACGCCAATCCCGCTCAGCCATCGCAATTCCTACGATATCACACCCTTTCAACCTAACGGTCAAACATCGCGGACGGACCCGGCTACGGCACGACTCACGGCCCCATCCGGAAACATCCCGAAGTGTTCTCGAAATCCGAACGAACCCGCGTAACTGCATAATCTAAAGGGAGAACCTCGTAGAACGGCAATGTCCCGGACAACACCGTGCATCAATGCGAGGACGAAAGACAGATCAAGACTGGTGCGAGTTCGGTAACAGCTGCCTAGCGAGATAAGGCTTGACCTTACCCGGGTGATGAATACAAAACGCGTCCTCGGCGATCAAGATAACTTGGAGTCGGCGTCATACAGACTTGGCTGATAACGAACCAAAACACAAGTATGTGGCCGTTCCTGCAACGCTGTATCTCATACTTTGGGGTAAAGCCTTGCTTTACTCATCGGTGAAACCGGTTGCCGTTTACTGCTTTTTGGGCTTTTGTCAGGTATCGCTTTTTGAGGAAAAGTTTTCGGAGTGAAGTGCCGGGAGGACTCCCGCACAAGCAAATGCTCGAATATAGCAAGGCGACTATTACAATACCTGCTCTGACCAAGGCTTTGATCGCGAACCTATTCTCTGCATCGAAATGCGCAGTCATTAGCGAATTGCTTTGAACGCCGCAAAATCCGAAGCGGACGGTGCGGCATCGCGTCCGGCCAGGTCCCACTCAATCCCTTTGGGTAGGTCTTTTAACGCGTTGAACGCTTCGTTAAGGTCGTCTTCTGATACTAAGACGAACTCACACAACATCGAGCCGATATTGGCGTGCTCGATCGATCGAGAATCCAAACGCCGCATTGCCTCATCACGCACAGGAGTCTTGAGGCGAAAAACGCATAGCTGAACGCTACATGCCGCACGATGATGATGACAGCCAATCCCACTCAGCAATAAGCTCAGAAGTAGAGTCCATCGGAGCAAACGGAGTGATTTGACGTTCATTTGCAGATTCCTTACGCTTACCCGTGCCACCAGATTGAAGATGCACCCAAGGCGTTGAAGAACTTTTGATATATCGAACTCTACCTTGCCCACCGCTCCGGAAGCCTTGACGCCGCTCAATCGCAAAGCAAGTCCGTCTTGACCTTCATCAAAACCGCTCCCCGTGGAGCAGCGCACACTCATGCTGACGATAGACCGCTAACCCGGAGGGTTAGCAGATTCCAGCGAAGGGTTAGCCCCGGCCTTTTCGGGGGTTACCCTGGTTATCGCCACCACCAGACAAAACCAACACCAGAGGTGTTGCAGACAATTGAAACGGCGGAGTCCGCTACGCCAAGCGTTACGGCGCCCTTGACACTCTTCAATCGCAAAGCAGGTCCGCCTTCATTTTCATCAAAACTGCTCCCGTCCGAATGTTTCGCACGGTCAGTGTTCCGGGCTTGTACCTAGCGTCCTTCAGAATCCCAGAAGAAGTGATCTGCCAGAGCGTGTTGCCTCGTAGCCGTAGCTGGACGGAAAGCGGCTCGTCTGACGTCGACAAGTAGGAGACGTGTCCATCCTGCACGATCGCAATCTTCGGTACGTCCATCTGCCAGACAAGCAATGCACTTCGGCGGTTTCGTACGTCGGTGCAGCCGACGCGTGTGCTGTAAAAATATCTGTAGAAAATCATTCACATCCGCGGTTAACCGCCCCACTCGCCGATAGGCAAACGGAGAACAACTTCGTGTTGGAGTGCCTCTAAAACTGCCTTGGTCTGCCCCCATTCGTGAAGACATCTTAAGAGTAGTTCTCTCCTTTGCTATTTGATGATAACACGGCATTTTTTGGAAAGAGGGAAGGCGTAGCCCGACCGGCCTCCAAAAATGCGCGGCGAGCGCCGGTGGGCGGCCCTCAAGGGACGAGTGGGGACGAACTTCGTTGTAGTACCTGCGGTAGATCGCGGTCTTCACCTGGGCGTCAGCCAGGTTCACGAACACCTCGACGTCCAGGTGGTCACGCCGCAGTGTCGAGTGAAACGATTCTACGAAAGCGTTCTGCCAAGGCGAAGCTGGAGCAATGAACTTGCTCTGCGATCTGCTTTCAAACAAGAAGACGGCAAGGAGTCTTGAGATGAACTCACTCCCGTTGTCGCTTCGAAGGAACTTCGGTACTCCGCGCTGCTTAATTAGCGGCCTGAGAGCCTCGCGCACATGACTTGCACCCAGGTGGGTGCTGACCTCAAGAGCGAGGCACTCGCACGTGAACTCGTCCACTACGCTTAGGATTTTGAGCTTTGCTCTATTGAGGCAGGAGTCGTGGATGAAATCTACGGATCAAACTTCATTGGGCTGAGTGGCGCTAAACGGAATCGGACTCCCGGTGCGCTTCTTGCGATAGCACTTGATCCTGCCGAGTCTCTCTTCCTTCCATACCCTGTGAACGCGCTTGACGTTCAATGGGGCAAAGTCTGCCTTTACCAGCGCGTGCGCCATCCGGTAGCCCATGTTCGGTCTCCAGAGTTCATGAAGCCGCTCACGCAAAGCCGTATCACCGTCAGGACGTGGCTTGCAATACAAAGCCGCCGTAGAGTTACCGATCATCGCGCATGCCCGGCGAACCTTCACGCCTTCTGCCATCAGTCGCCTCGCTCCCGAAACTCGCTCGGGAGCGCCAACCCGTTTTTCGGAAGACTTTCCTTACCGCGCTGATCTCAAGGTCACGCTCTGCAACCAGACGTTTGAGCTCGTCATTCTCACGCTCGAGCTCCCGAAGACGACGAAGATCGTCAGTCTGTAAGCCTGAATATTTACGTTTCCAGAGGTAAAAAGTGTTGGTGCTCACTCCATGATCCCGGCATATCTCGGCCTGTGACTTCTGGCCACTCTCAGCCTCATGCAGAGTCCGAACGATCTGCTCCTCAGTGAATCTTGACTTCTTCATGGTTCTCCTTAACGGAGAACTACTTTTACCGCGTCTTCGAATCTTGGAGGAAGACCAACTCTCCGAGATAGGAACAAGGAAAGGGATGGTCAATACCGTCGTGGCTCCCTCACGTGCAAGTGGAGTGCGTTAGTGCGGATTCAATGTCTCAGCCATTATCGCTTTTCCTTTCTTGTAGCTTCGCACACCGTCTTTTGCGCCAAAGAAATCCAAAAGCGTCTTGCCTAGCCGCATTGTTTCCTTGTTACCTTTGCGATACAGGGACGACCAAGCTTGAAAGATGGTGTCAAATTCTTCAGGGTTTCGTTGCAAATATTCAAAAAGAAGCTCCATGCCAGCAAGTGTGTTACTCAGGTGCGATGCGGTGAACAGAATGAAGTCCTTACTGCTCTGAGAATCGTAGCAAAGTGCCTGCAATTCCGATGTGCAGGGCCCGGGTAAAGAGTCAGAGTCCGCTGCACAGTTTTCCTCGATCTCAAAGAATGTGATTGCGCGCATCGTTCGACTGGACTTATCTGTAACAGTTCTTATCGTGTCGAAATTCGCGAACATAGTAGTTTCAGAATATGGATCGGTCAAACGACTAACCGTCAAGCGTCCAACAATTGCTGACAGCGACGCAATAACGACGACCGCCGCAAAGAAGCTTAATCTCGACCTAACAATCGCGCTCAATTCATTGGGGGCCATACCACGATGGGGCCTTGGTCACCAGTCAAAGGTGAATGGCCAGAAAGCTTACTTAGAGTCGAATCTGGCACTCTCTCACAACAAACATAATCGTAAAAAGAGTGGACGCTAACATTCCATAGTAGACAAGATTTTTTCTTTATTTTCTGTCGAATAAGCATTGTTGGATCCAAAACCACCATGTTCGATCCTGGACATCCAACTAGTTGAGGAGCAACGGTTGAAATGATTCCGCCCAAAATACTTCCAAACGGAAACGCGCCGATTATACCGGTTATCAGACTTTGCCAGTTTACTTTTGGATCGCATTGATTATTTAGCGCTTGACTGCATTCCGCGGTTCGGTAGATGAACAAAGCATTCTTAGCTTGGGTCACTTGCAGCATTGACCGGAAAGAACCTGAACAACTTCTGTAATAGTTACCCTTGCCGCATAAATTGCAATCTGATGGTTGGGTATATGGCCCAGCCGCAGAATGTTCTTCGCCGACGGGCTTCTGACATGTTTTCCAAATATCAGAGAATACTCTTGTGTAGACCTTGCAAGCGCAAAGTCCTGACGGGTCGATCCAAATTACGGGCATATTGTCCGCGTACAGATAGGCTGGCTCTTTTGGCCACATCGGGTCACGTGCAGTCCACTGTCCCTGTTCTATCGTGTAGTGCCTAGCCCGAACGTATTCGGCGGAATACTTGAGACCAGTCGAGCGGTAGCCTTTGCTGCCGACCCACCC
>JBBRML010000087.1:0-15144 GCA_038230855.1 Fimbriimonadales bacterium
GGGCTGAGAATTCTTGGGGCGTATTTACCAGGGTAGCCGCCTCGAGGCGGCAACCCTTCGCTGGAATCTACAAACCCTCTGGGTTTGCCGGAACCGAATGGAATCCGATTTCTGGATTCGCAATGCATTGTAGGCAGATTGGATGCACAGCTCATGCGACGGTTTACGCTTCGTAACCCCCATCCTGGCGGGCAAAAGCAGCCCGCCAACCTTCCCCAGCATCGGATGAATGGGAATGAATAGTGCAGCGGCAACGCAACAATGAAGGCAGTCCACAGGCCCACCGACGATGGACTATTACTGCTGGATGGCCACAAAAACTGGAGCCTTCGACGAGAATCGAACCCGTGACCTCTTCTTTACCAAAGAAGTGCTCTGCCGCTGAGCTACGAAGGCATTAGTCAAAATGGTGGGGAGAGCAGGATTCGAACCTGCGAAAGCTTCCGCTGACAGATTTACAGTCTGTTCCCATTGGCCACTCGGGCATCTCCCCAGACCAGCGCAAATTATACCATTGCCACTTGCGCCGCCATTCGTCAGTATCGGCAGGTCGCACTCCAAAAGCCACGGAGATGCTATCGTCAAAATCATGCTTACCACGTGCATCACCGCCATGCTGCTCACGCAGCGCCAGGCGCATCGTAGCGAACCCATGCTCGGCATCAACGTCGAAGGCATCGGTGGGCGCGGGCTCGAATTCATCGACGTAATGCGCACGAGTCGAGCGTGGGAAAAGCCCGACGGAAGCGGTCCCGCCAAGATGGACGAACACGGCTGGCCCCTCGAAGATGCCCGCACCGTCGCGTTTGACATGCGGCCCGCGATGGCATGGGCGCCGCCGATGGATGACCCGGCAAAGTTTCAAATCGACGTGAGCGGCACGTACACGCTAAGGTTCAAGGGCAAAGCGACGATAACGAGCGGCGAAGCAACGGTCGCACCCGCAACTTTCGATGAAAAAACGCAGACGAACGTGGTGAGCGTGACGCTGCCAAAAGGAGCCGGACTCCTCGTGCTCACCTTCAGCCATACCGAAAACGTGCACGACGTTCACCTGTATCGGCCGCATTACAAGCCACCTGTATCTAATTTCTTCACGGACGCCTTCATGGAAGCGATTCGACCGTTCCCCGTAATCCGTTTCATGGACTGGGGGAATTCGAACTCGACAAATCCGTTCTTCGGTGATGCCCACAACACGACGGACTGGGCAGATCGACACACGCAGGCAGACTGCACCTACAACCAAATCGGACGCAAGTTCGGTGTTCCTTGGGAGATGGTCATCGCGATCGGTAATTTCACGGGCAAGGATTTGTGGATCAACATCCCGGCGGGGGCGAGCGACGACTACGTTCGGCAACTCGCAACACTCATGAAAAGCAAACTCACGAGGGACTCGAACCTGTACCTGGAATACAGCAATGAAGTCTGGAATTGGGGCTTTCTGCAAGCGACCTACAACCGCATGGCGGCGGAGGCCGAGGTCAAGGCGGGCAAGAGCGACCTCAACAATGATGGCGAGACGAACTGGGACGTGTGGCGACGACGACGACATGCCCGCAGAACCATGGAGATCGGCCGGATATTCGAGACGGCATTCGGCAAGGGCTCTCTCAACACCCGAATTCGCCCGGTAATGGCATGGTGGGCAATCGCCCCAGATCAGTACAAGGACATGCTGGACTGGCTTCAGAAGACCTACGGCGACCCGTCCAAGTACCTCTACGCGGTTGCCCTCGCACCCTACTTCAACATCGAGGGGGCGTCCAAGACAGCGACGGTTGACGAGCTACTCACCACATTCAAGCGATCATCCGACGGGTCGGTCAAGATGCGCAAAGCGATCATCGATCTCGCCCATACGCGGCACCTGAAGGCGTTCTGCTACGAAGGTGGCTCGGACACCGGCGGCGGCGACTCTGCGAACGTTGGGAACCGGATACGCGCGGAACGCGACCCTCGAATGGAGCAAATCGTCTCGCACGACCTGCGCGACAACTGGTACGCCCTTGGTGGCGACCTCTTTATGTATTTCACGTTGACGAGTGCCTACAGTCGCTACGGTTGCTGGGGCCTAACTGACGATGTTACAAACCTGAATACCCCGAAGTTTCGGGGAGCTTTGGCAAGCCAGAAACGATAACCTCACCATGAAAACAACTCTCACTCTCGTATCGGCAGCGATCGTCTGCGCATCCGCCGGCGCGTCCGAAAATCCGTGGAGCATTCGCGTCGGGGTCCACATTCCCACTTTCTCAAGCACGGCCTCTACGAGCGCGGGAGGCACGTTCGGCATCGCGTATCGCGTGTATCAGGGCGAGGGCATGGCGCTGGAAATCGAGTCGGTTGCGACGACGTTCGGTACTAACGATGGCTCGACCGTCTCTACATTTGGCGTGGGGCAGACAAACCTTCTCGCCATATTCGGCACGGGTGGCAAGCACGGCGACGGCGTCTATTTTGGAGTCGGCATCGGCACGGCTCAGGGAATCGGATTTGACACGGGAAACGTGATCAGCGGCGATCGGAGCACGATCTTCACGATTCTCGGCGGACTTAACTTGAGTCGCACGAGCTTCATCGAAGCGCGCCTCGCGGGCGGAGACGTGCCCGCGTTTCGAGGCTTGGACTTCCTATTTGGTTTTCGATTCTAGCGGCGCCGATCGAAGCTCTCGCTCCCTAGGTGAGAGCCCAAAATTCCGCCAAAACATAAACCATCCGATGACTTCGATCGAGCCTACGATGACTTTGACGAAGCCCGGTACGACGGCATTGAAGCTGAAAAATGCTTCGATGGGTGCGGCAAGAAACATGAGCACAACGGAGACGCCGAGCAGGCAGACCGCGTCCATACCCACAGCGCGGAGCGCGTCGCTGCGCCGATTTCTACCGGGGAAGAAAAGGGCGTAGCCGAGCAGCAAGCCGGATGAACCGGAAACAATCGCGCCGCTCAATTCGGGAACTCCGTGGGGGAAGATCGAGCTCAGCAGATAACCCACTCGATGGTATGGAATGAGTTCGCTGGTTAGAAGGCCGAGCATCGCGCCGTTCTGAAAGAGTAGTTGCACGGAGAACAGACCAAAGGTTCCCGCCCCTACGGCGGCAGTGATGATCGCTACTTTCGGATTGTTCGACGCGTAAAAGCCCGCCATCGCCGTTCCGTGGCTCGTGTCGGTCGCCTCAAAGTGTCCCGTCTTCCAGTGGTCAAACGCCTGCTCGAAGCCGGCTGGGACAAAAAAGTCGCGAGTGTTCGGGTTAACGCGAAGCAAACCAAACGTTAAGAAGGAAGAGCAGAAGAAGATGGCCGCGCTCGCAAAAATGAACCATTTGCGTCGGCGCACTACCTGTGCGGCGATCTGAATCGTTTCCAAAATGCTACGAAGAATCGATTCGCGAGGTTGACGATACAGCACGCCATACGCTCGGGCCGTCAGGTCATTGAGAAACCCGATGAGACTCACGTTGGTCGAGACCGTCCGAGCCTGAGCGAGATGTTTAGTGGCCCGACGGTATAGGCGAACAAATTCGGCGAGTTCAGCCGCAGATAGGCGCGACGGACTGAGATCCGCCCGACGACAGAGTTCTGAAAGGCGCGCCCACTCCGCGCCGTTTACGCTGACAAAACCCTCTTCGTTCATGCCTGATTCGTATGATTATGACCATCGAGCGACGGGCAAGCATCTGAATTGTTGCTCAGCCCGCGATCTTGACCAATCCGCGCGCGGTGAGGATCTGTGCCCGGTCGCTTTTCGGGGATTCCACGATTGAGTCGTGCAGAAAGACCTAGTCCGACCCTAGGCGGCGGAACCATCTCAGCATCAATTGCGTCCCGCCATTGAAAACCTCGCGTTATTAAAGATTCAAATTTGTCACGCGATGCCCAAATTAGATATAACACGCAATATTGTCTCGCATTCAATCGCGCCCGCTGATGGGGGCGAATGAGCCGAGCGATGAGAACAATGAGACGATGAGAATCCGTCCCAGAGAATAGAGCGTGCGCAAAACAGAATGGCTGCGCAGTATTGGATGACTGACAACGAAGATGGATTGCCGAGCTATATCGGCAGGCTAACTCAGGCTCGGCTTCTGTCAGAAGCGGAGGAAAATGAGGTCACGCGCGCGGTTCGTGCTGGAGACCCAGAAGCGAAGCGACGCCTCGTTGAGGCGAATATGCGCCTCGTCATCAACATCGCCAAAAACTATAAGAACCGCTCCGTCTCGCTCGAAGACTTGATCCAGGAGGGCGCGATCGGATTGATGCAGGCGGCCGAGCGGTACGAGCCGGACAAAGGATTTCGCTTCTCCACCTACGCCACGCACTGGATTCGACAGGCCATCGGGCGGGCGATTGATAACAAGGCGCGCACGATTCGTGTCCCTGCCCATGTCAGCCAGTTCCTTCGACGGGTCGAGCGCGAACGTCAGCGAGTGGCAAAAGAGATTGGGAGTGAGCCTTCGATGGAGCAACTTGCCCTTACGATGGGAGTCTCGGCTCGCAAGCTCGCGGCATTGATGCAAAACTCGCACGACCTCATATCCCTCGATATGAACGTCGGCGATTCGAACTCCACCACGCTCGGGTCCCTGATTGTCGACTCGGCGCAGGAGAACCCGGAATCGGCCGCGATGTCGAAGGAGACACTGCGAGAGTTGGAGCGGGTCCTGCAAGAATTGAACGAACGCGAGCAGTTCGTGATGCGATTGCGTTACCGATTCGACGGGGCAGACTATGCTCCGCAAGAGGAGCTCGCTCGCGAGCTACAACTTTCCAGAGAACGCATTCGACAGATCGAGATTCAGGCGATTCGCAAACTACGCGCGATCGCGGAAAAGCGGCGCTTGGCCGACCTAATCGATTAGGAATCCTAGCCGGCCCATTGTCGCCGCGCAGCGTGACGACGCGACAAGGCATTGGAGACGTAGCGGCAAAGCAATGAGCCGGTGATGCCGAGCACGAAAGCAGCGACGTTAAAAACGAATACCGCGCCCGGTGCAGCATGGACAACATTATCTGCACGATAGGTTTGCAAGATCAGGCCGGCAACCAGAGCATCGATTAACCCCACGGCGACGAGCGCACCCCGTAGTGGCGATAGGCGGAGGATGGACACGACCAGCCCGATGATGAGGCCACTGATCGAGCCAATGACACAATCGATGCCCGCTTCGGCATGAGAGGATGCACCCGTCGCGACAAAGCTCAGATCGATCAAGAAGAACACGATCACGCCAGAAAATGCGTTCGCAAGCGCGCTTAGGGCAACCGTGTTCAGACGCTCGTGGGAGAATTTCTTGGCTTTGCCGGTCGAGGTGTCCGCGCCGGCTCCGACCGAATCCGCGGCGCCGAATTTGGCGAGCGCGGCCTTCATCGCGTCGATCGGACTCAGTCCGACTTCTTGGTAGGCCAAGGCCATGGCGTTGACGTGCGCGCGCATCTCTTCAACGGTTTCGTACATCTCTAGCGGCGAGAGTCGGGTGCTGAGTTGCTTGGAGACTTGCACGAGGTAAGCCTCTCGTGCGGCTTCGGCCTCGATATGGCGCGTCAAGGGTTGAAGGTTTTCCATGATCGTTTATGCCGTCTGCGTTTGCGGCGTGCCGGTTAGAATTCGATTGACTGAGCTTGAATATTCCGCCCACACGGCGCGATGACGGGCAAGCTGAGCGCGCCCGACGTCAGTGATCCGATAGACCTTCTTCGCCGGACCGGATTCTTGGACGTACCACTCACCGGCGATTTCGCCAGCAAGTTCTAGGGCTTTCAGGGCCGGATAAAGCGTGCCTTCGCCGAACGACAACGCGTCCGCGCTCCTCACTTCGATTTCTCGGGCAATTCCGTAACCGTGCAATGGCTGTGATTCGACCACCGCCAATATGAGACCTGGCAGTTGACTCCTGCTCTGTTCCGCTGATTTGGACATTGCCTTGATACTGAGTATATATCGGATTCCGAGGTAGTTACGTTCCAATTTTGGACAGTAAAAACCGACGACGCGGGCTGGGTAACCTTCGGAGGCTGATGCTATCACTGTTGATCCTCCCGCAACTCGCGTCGTTTCCGGGTGTAGCGCCGCTACTGAGCCCCATTTTTGCCGAGCACATGGTGCTGCAGCGCGATCGACCGAACCCAATTTGGGGCTGGACAGAGCCCGGCAAGAAGGTCAAAGTCACAGTCGGCAACCGACATGCCGAGGGCATGGCTGATGCGACAGGCAAGTGGATGGTGAAACTGGCGCCACCAAAAGTGGGCGGCCCTTACACGATGAAAGTCGAAGGTTCGACGACGATCGAGTTCAAGGACATCCTGGTGGGTGATGTATGGGTTTTGGGCGGTCAGTCGAACATGGAGATGGGTATCAGCGTTGCGAAAGACCCAGATGCGGAGATTGCAGCGGCGAAGTATCCAAATATTCGACTCTGCATGGTCTCGAAAGACACTCAAATCGAACCGCGACTCACAACCACCGCGGGCTGGAGTGTTTGCTCGCCAGAAACGGTGAAGCAGGGTGGTTGGGGAGGATTTTCAGCCGTCGGCTACTACTTTGGCCGAGAACTATTTCAGAAGGCAAAGGTGCCAATCGGCCTGATTCAGGACTGCTGGGGAGGAACTCCCGCGGAAGCGTGGCTCAGCCGGGGCGGAATCGAGAAGTTTGGTGACTTTGCGTCACAGGTAGCGGGACTCGACGCAAGCAAGGCAAATAATCACAAAGCGTACGGCGACCAAATGGACGCGTGGATTGCGAAGGCAGACAAAGGAACCCAGCCGACCGAGAACTGGCAAGCACCCGAATTTGACGATTCGAAGTGGCGAGACGTGAACCTCCCGACGACGTACGAGGGCATGGGATTCGGCGGCTGGCATGGCACCACTTGGTATCGCTTGAAACTAGACCTGCCAGCGGGTGCCGAGCCAATTACCAAGGAGTACGTGCTGAATCTGGGCCGGATCGACGATCTCGATACAACTTGGGTCAACGGCGTCAAAGTTGGTGCTTCGTACAACTACGCGGCGCGCCGCCTCTACCGGATTCCGGCAGGGACATTCCACGCCGGAATTAACACGATTGCGGTGCGCGCGTTCGACACGGGCGCGGCCGGAGGCTTTATTGACAACACGCCCATTACGCTTGAGGCACCGGGCTCTCCCGCAATAACGGTCAGCAACCACCCAGCCAAGATGTCGATGGGAGCAAGCATTTGGGACCGGCCGGCCATGCCCTGGCTCGTCGAAAACAATCCGTATTACGTGACGACTCTGTACAACGGGATGATCGCGCCAGTCGCTCCGATCGCAATCAAAGGTGCGCTTTGGTATCAAGGCGAGACGAACGCGGGCCGAGCGTATCAATATCGAACTCTGCTCCCAGCGATGATTAATGACTGGCGGAAAACCTGGGGTCAAGGTGACTTTCCGTTCTATATCGTCCAGCTCGCGAACTTCATGGGCAAGACCGAGCAGCCGGTCGAAAGCGACTGGGCAGAATTGCGCGAGGCGCAGGCCATCGCGGCGAAGTCCGTCAAGAACGGCGGTTTGGTTACGGCAGCGGACATCGGCGACACTACCGATATTCACCCGAAAAACAAGCAAGAAGTGGGCAGACGGTTAGCCTTGCTCGCACTGAGCCGAGTTTATCGTCAGGCGGTTGTGGACTCCGGCCCAACTTTCAAGTCGGCCATTCGCGAGGGGTCCAAACTGCGCGTTACGTTTGATTACGGCGACGGCCTAACGGCGGGGGCGGGCGCCCTGAAAGGGTTTGCCATCGCGGGTACGGATCGTAAGTTCCACTGGGCAACTGCTTCGATCGAATACAACACGGTCGTGCTAAGTGCGCCAGAAGTTCTCGAGCCGATCGCAGTGCGGTATGCGTGGTGCAACAATCCAGATATCACGCTTTTGAATGGAGCGGGATTGCCCGCGTTTCCGTTCCGTAGCGATGATTGGCCAGGCGTGACCAAGGGCCGCAAGTAAGGCGAAGGCTTGACTAGTGCAGGCGAGTGATCGCGAATTGAGCGATCTCGATCAGAGTGGATTTGTCCGCAGGCAGATCGGCGACGGCTTCGATCGCCTGCGCGACCTCGTCACGTGCCCGCTTTTGCGAGGCTTCTAGGCCGTGGAGAGCGGGATAGGTCGCCTTCTTCCGCTCGTGGTCGGAACCGATTGCCTTGCCGAGTTTCTCGGCGGAGCCGGTGACATTCAAAATGTCATCGGCGATTTGGAAGGCGAGTCCGACGTGTTCGCCATAGGCCCGTAGCGAAGCAAGCTCATTGTCGCCGCCACCGCCAAGCGCACCGCCGACTTCACACGCAGCTCGAATCAGAGCACCGGTCTTGTTCCGGTGGATGTAATCGAGCGTATCCGCGTCGACTTCTTTGCCTTCGGACAGAATGTCGACCGTTTCGCCCCCTGCAAGTCCTAGCGAACCACTGGCTCGCGTCAAGATTTGGAGCGCGCGAACAACGGCGGCGGCGTGCTGCGCCGAATGGGAAACGACGTCGAACGCGAAGGCAAACAGCGAATCGCCGGCCATGATCGCGATCGCCTCGCCAAACTTTACGTGGCAAGTTGGCCGTCCTCGACGGACGTCGTCGTTATCGATCGCCGGGAGATCGTCGTGGATCAGAGAGAACGTATGGATCATCTCGATCGCACAGGCGGCATCGAGCGCATGGGCGTCGTCGCCTTCAACCGATCGGCAGGCCTCTAGGCAAAGGATCGGGCGTATTCGCTTACCTGGTGCGAGGCATGAGTAGCGCATGGCCTCATGCAGCACGGTCGGTTCGGTCTCCGACGCGGGTAGCAGATCTTGGAGCCGAGCATCGATTCGAAGTGCCTGCGACTTGAGGTGACTTTGAAGCGACACGGATACGAGTCTACCGTGCGATTTTTCCGGGGACTGTTCATAATCTCGCCTATGCCCCGCGCGAATTCTGACGCCGCCGACGCCATGCTCGACAAAGAAATCAAATGTCTTGACAAGGGCTTCGTTCGTCTAGTGGATTACATGGGGGGCGACGAGCGAATCGTCCAGGCCGCGCGGGTGAGCTACGGAACCGGCACCAAGAGCTTTCGACAAGACCGCGGGCTCATCCACTATCTGATTCGCAACTGGCACACGAGTCCGGTGGAGCAGGTCCAACTCACCTTTCACTGCAAGATGCCGATCTTTGTCGCTCGCCAGTGGGTTAGGCATCGCACCGCTCGCCTGAACGAGATTTCGGGTCGATACTCCGTGATGAAAGACGAGTTTTATGTTCCCTCTCCCGAGAACATCCGCCCGCAGAGCGCAGACAACAAGCAAGGGCGGAGCGAGGAACGGATGACTGAAGCCGAGGAACAGGCGATCATCGGCCTGTTTGTTGAGGACCAGCAGCGCGTCTATGCGAACTACGAAAAGCTTCTGGAGAAGAACCTCGCGCGGGAAATTGCCCGCAATAATCTGCCGCTCAGTCTGTACACGGAGTGGTACTGGCAGATTGACCTCCACAACCTGTTCCACTTCTTACGACTGCGGATGGACGCCCACGCTCAGTACGAGATTCGCGTTTTTGCGGAGGCGATGGCCCTCTGCGCAAAGGCAGTAGCCCCGCTCGCGTATGAAGCGTTCGAGGAGCACATTTTGGGTTCGGTCACGTTTTCTCGTGGAGAAGCGATTGCACTCCAGGCCATGATGTCGGGCCAGCCTCACGGACTGGAGGGACGGCCCCTCGCCGCATTCGAGCTCAAGCTAGCAAAGTTGGCTCAAGCGCAACCGATCGATACGATTGAAGAGCCTAAGTTGATGAGCTGACGCCGAGCGCAGTCCTCTTTAGCGCTCGCCGGGAAGTACGATTCCGCGCATGATTACCTTCTGAGTTACCAAGAAGACGAGCAAGGTAGGGAGCGCGGCAATGGTGAGGGCCGCCATCATCACGCACTTCGGCGCGGTCTGTTGCAACTGGTAAACCCAGACCATCATCGTCCACATCTTCTCGTCTTGTGCGATGAGGAATGCATAAATGAACGTGCCGTACGCGCCCATGAATGCGAGGAGGGCGAGATACCCAAGCACGGGCCTAGACATCGGAAAGGCGATCCGAAACATCATCGTCGTCTCCTTGGCTCCGTCCAACCCCGCGGCTTCGTAAAGCTCCGCAGGGAGCGAGTCGAAGAACCCCTTGAGCAGAAAGATCATGTACCCGGATGCGGCGCCGGGCAAGACAAGAGCGGCGAACGTGTTCAGTAGCCCGAGATCTTTTAGGAGCAAAAACGATGGAATCATCGCGACTTCTGCCGGAAAGGCCATCGTTGCGAGCAGGAACAAGAGGATTTTTCCGGTCGCACGAATCGGATATCGGGACAGCGCGTACGCGGCCAGCGGGTTGACGGTGAGTTGGGTCAAGATCGCCAAGAAGCAGAAGATCACGGTGTTCGCGACGGCGCGGCCGTGCAGCAGCACGTAGTCCACTACATAGCCAAAGTTGCGACCCATGTACTCGCGGCGAAGCTCGGAGCTATGCTTCGCGACGTAAACCGATTCGAACGCGGCGATCGGAAGCGGGCCATCGCCGCCGGCCTCTTTCCACTGCGATTCGACGCTCTGCTGCCTGAAGTGATCGGGCAAAGAGTCCCGAACGAATTGCTGGTAATCCGGGCCTTCGCGGAGGGCGATCTCTTCAAAAGCCTTGCTCGTTCCGAGAACCTCCTTAGGAACATCATGGATCTGATTCCGATATTTGGAGGCGAGGAACTGCTGGTACATCGCGGTCGTACGGACTGGGTCGCGGAACTCTGCAGGGAGCGTGCGTTTGAAAGTGAGCCAGTCTTGCCACTTCTGACCGGAAGGAGGCGACCACTTCTTGCGTTCAAAGAGTTCGGCCGGCGGCAACACGGTTTGAAACGCCACGTTTTCTTCGATATACGCGCGATTCAGTGCGTCGATGCTCTTGAAACGAGCTCGCAACCACTCGCGATAGCGCGCGTTTAGCTTGCCGACGACTTGCGTGGACGGCATACGGAACATCGCGGTCCACCGATCAGGTTCGAGTTGAAGGAGGAATTGCTCATAGCGATCCACACTCGAAGCGTCGGCGTTGCGTCGAAACCGCGTCGCGGCAATGGCCGATTTGTTCTCCGTATATTTGTCGTTGAGATACTTCTCCACCAACTCGGGTTCGGTTCGTAGATAGCCGGGGACGAGGCGCTGGTCGCTTTGATCGCTCGTGCTCTTGATGCCCGTTGAGATCATCACGAGAAATGGGAATAGCGTCGTGATCGCCCCGACGACGAGGACGCAATAGATGGCGGCCATGGCCAGACGGGCGCGTGGACGCTTTCTTCCCACGGGTCCGATTAGGCTCATCTGCCCTAGGTTACCGAGTGTCAGAATGGAAGGATGAACGCGGAGATCGTGTCCGTCGGAACAGAATTGCTCCTAGGCCAAATCATCGATACCCACGCGCCCCGAATGGCGCAACTTTTGGCAGACTGTGGCATCTCTTGCATGCGGCGTTCGACGATTGGCGACAACTTGCCTCGCGTCGTTTCAACATTGCGCGAGGCGTTGTCTCGCGCGGACATCGTGATCACGATCGGAGGACTTGGGCCGACGGTGGACGACCTCACGCGCGACGCAATTGCGGCGGCCCTTGACGACACGCTCGAGGTTGTGCCGGACATGGTCGAGAAGTTGACGCAGTTTTTCAAATCGCGAAACTATCCGATGAGCCCGACGATTCTGCGTCAGGCAGAAAAGCCAACCTGTGCCGAATTGATCGACAACCCTAATGGAACCGCGCCAGGCTTGCTGTGCCGGAAAAATGGAAAGACGATCATTGCTTTGCCCGGGCCAAAAGGCGAGTTCGACCCAATGGCCGATGGCCCGGTGCGAACGTTTCTGGAGTCGGTTGGCGGCGATAGGGTAATTCACTCACGAGTGCTCCGGATTTGCAACATGGGCGAGAGCGCGGTGGAGGACATGGTTCGGCCGTTGATGGATCGCGAGAATCCGACCGTTGCACCCTACGCGCACGTCGGGGAAGTTCACCTTCGCCTCACCGCGGCGGCTCGCGATCGCGAGGAAGGAGACCGGATGCTCGACCCCGTGGAGGCCGAGATCCGCGCCATTCTTGGAACGAACGTATTCGGAACGAACGCGACCACGCTCGAAGCTTCGATCCTCGAGTTATTGGCCAGTCGCGGCGAGACGGTGGCCGTAGCGGAAAGCATGACCGGTGGTGAGCTTGCTTCACGATTCTCGATGGTGCCCGGTGCCTCAAAGGCTTTTGTTGGTGGCGTGGTGACGTACACCGTGCATGCGAAGCAGAGCCTTCTTGGAGTCAACGTGACCGATGGGCCAGTTTCCGAATCTACAGCGCTTGCGATGGCGGAAGCCGTGCGCACTCGACTCGGAGCGACTTACGGTCTGTCCGTAACCGGCAATGCGGGGCCAACTTCCGACGTGGATGGAAAGCCCGTCGGATTAGTTTATTTAGGACTCGCGACGGCGAACGGGACGACGGTTCAGGAGGGACGCTACCGAGGGGTGCGTGAGGACATCCGACGCCGAGCGTGCCAAGTTTCCCTAACGAGTTTGCGCGACCACATTCTAAGCTTTGGCTGAGGCGAACGTCAAAATTCGTTGTGAAGATTGGCGCCAGCAAGCGGCAACTTGCTAAGGGCGAAGACGGCCCTAAAATCGGTACGAGAGTCAGTTGAGGCGAAGTTGAAACGCTCCCACGTTCGCTTCCCGTGGCTCGCGTAATATCGTTACAAAAGCCAGTTTTGCGATCTCTTGCGCTATACCAAGCGAATTATGCAGCGTTCAATTTTTCACCCGACATGCTAGAATTACGGCTGGTCTTTGCTGTTTGGCGGAATTTCCTCGAGCACCGGTTTTCTGTTTGTCTTGCAAAGGTTTGCTCTGCGCAACTTGCGGTGTCTAAATGGAAGAAAGCGGTTCACATTCAGTAAAGGTCCTCGTCATAGACGATGATTTCGCCGTGCGAAGACTGCTCAAGGCGGCCTTCGAGAAAAGCGAATTCAAGTTTATTGAAGCCGAAAACGCGGCAGATGGCATCGACCTCATCGCGAAAAAGAGGCCAGACATAGTGCTGCTAGACCTTGGTTTGCCCGATAGCGACGGCATTCGCGTTGTAAGAACGGTCAGAGATTGGTCGCAGGTGCCAATTGTCGTCGTATCGGGTGAAGGCGACGAAGACCGGAAAGTTGAGGCCCTTGAGGCGGGCGCGGATGACTACGTAACGAAGCCATTTGGAGTGGGCGAGCTATTCGCACGCATGAAAGTTGCGTTGCGTCACGCTGGTCGTGCCGGAGCGACGACGGCAGAAGCGGTCTTTGAGTCGGGCGACTTGAAAGTCGATCGGGCCAGGAGAGAAGTTACGGTCCGCGGCGAACGCGTTCGACTCACGCCGCTGGAATTCAAGTTGCTCCTCACCTTAGTCAAGTATGCGGGCCGCGTCGTGACTCAACGCCAGATTCTCAGCGAGGTTTGGGGCGAAGAGTACACCGAGGATGCTCAGTATCTGCGCGTGTACATGGGTTACTTACGCAAGAAGATTGAAGCGGACCCTGAGAATCCCGTGATGCTGTTGACTGAACCGCGCGTCGGCTATCGTTTGGTCTCGTAAGGCCGCGTCGAGCCTCTTGCACAAAACTTATATGTTCGTGGTCCCGGCTTAGGCTGGCCTTACTGCAAATTTGCGATGATATCTGTACTGCCCGGTTTGGACGGTGTAACAATGATGTCCTTCGACGAATTCCATGCGAATTGCTATTCAAAGGCATACAGGTCTGCCCTCCGATTGACCAAGAATCACGAAGACGCTCACGACCTGACCCAAGAAGCGTTCGTGCGAGCGTATCAATCTTTCTCGCAGCACGATCCGGAGAGATCAACAGAAGGTTGGCTCACGGTTATCATTCACAACCTGTTTCTGGATCAATGTCGACAAGCGAAGCGTCGGCCCCAAACCCTTTCGACGACGGACCTTTCCGACCAGCACCCTACATTTGAATTGATCGATCCGGAAATTAGTGCGGAAGAAAAGCTATTGGCCAACACCTTCAGCGAGCCCATTGAGGCGGCGCTGAGCCGGCTGCCCGAGCACGATCGTCAATTAGTCCTTTCGAATCTCTCCGACGCGTCGCCAAAGGCACTCGCGGCCTCGCTTGGATGCAGTGTAGGCAAGATTAACGTGAAGCTTCAGCGAGCTCACGTTGCGCTTAAGCGCATGTTGCTCGCGGAAGCCATGGAACCGGCACGCTGATTAGCGCGCAACCAGTGCTTCGATACCAGATCTACTCGTCTTCTGGCATGTGGACGTGCCGCCGGTATCCGTCTTCGAGACTGTGCAATGAATTCAAGATGACCCAGCGCATCTGCGACCATGCTTCCGGTGCAGGGTCAGTAAGTTGATCAAATTGAGCCAGCAAGTCGGCGAGATCAGCACGCACTTGCTTTTTTGCTTCAGTCCACCAATCGGGGCCTTCATCGGTGAGGTCAGCGCCGACAGTCGGAAGCAGCGCGTTCAGGTTTGTATCCGCTAGAGTTGTCGCCACGGTTTGTCCCTTCTTTCCACCAGCGGGATGTAATCTTTCGTTGCTTTTCGCCTGAATGCCCAGGGGATGTCTGTGAAGCAGCGGTGAAATCCGACTGGCATCATGTCAATACTTCGTGACCTTACGCCCACGCGAACGCCCCAGGGTCAGCATTTGCGGCGATCGTACCTGCGAGCTTGTTCAATCGAGACGCTGCCTCTGCCTCTTCGTATTCGGCATCTTGGATCTGGCGCGTGTGATCGGCTAGGCCAAGCAGGTCGGCGAATGTCCTCGCGGTCGCGTAGCCAGCCATTTCGTAACCTTCCGCTTGTTGGCAAGCCCTGATTACAACTGCGTCTCGATCGGAGACGTCGGAGTTGGTGATTTCTGCGTCAGTCTGGCGCAAGAGCCGTTCCATGCCTTTGCTTGCCGGCGTACCGAGACTCTCATTCAATTCCGCGATCAAGCGCTCAAGCCGCACTAGTTGCCCTTCGGTCTGTTCCAGAGTCGCTCGCAATCCGTCTTTGAGCAAGGGTGCGCTTGCCGCCTCGGTGATTCGCGGCATCGCAGCGGAGATCTGTATTCGGGCACCGTAGATGTCACGA
>JBBRML010000088.1:0-15049 GCA_038230855.1 Fimbriimonadales bacterium
AACGATGGGTGGCACGGGTGCAGACCGAAGCTTCGCGAGGTCGTAACCCGTGGACAGCGTAATTTGTTGTGGCCGAATTCGCATGCCGGTTGTTCGTGAGAAGCGACGGGAAACGGGCCTCCTGGGCTACACGCCGGAACGGACACCGGCGTAAAATGACAACCTCCGCCACCCCTGATTTCAGCCCGCGTGATTCGGGTAACTCTGGGGGTAGATTAGCGCGTCTTGCCGCGCTACGAGTAGGTCCGAACCCAATCTCCCATGAACCCAACCTTTGACCCAAAACACAAGTCCCGAACAATCAGTGAAGGCGTCGACAAAACCGCCAACCGCGCGATGATGCGCGCGATGGGTCTAGGCGACCGAGAACTCCAACAGCCATGGGTGGGAGTCGCCACTGTCTGGAGCGAGTCGACGCCATGCAATGTGAACCTCGACGTCCAGGGCCTTGCCGTCGCCGAGTCGATCAAGCAACACGGTGCGACTCCGCGACGCTTCAATACGATCTCCGTCAGTGACGGGATCGCGATGGGACATCAGGGTATGAAGTGCTCGCTAATCTCGCGCGAAGTCATTGCTGACTCCGTCGAACTCATGATGCGAGGCCACTGCTACGACGGCCTCGTCGGGGTGGCTGGGTGCGATAAAAGCCTTCCCGGAATGATCATGGCGATGGCGCGCCTAGATGTGCCGAGCGTCTTCGTCTACGGCGGCACGATAATGCCTGGTCGTCATCGCGATAAGGACGTGACCATTCAGGACGCCTTCGAGGCCGCGGGAGCCCACGCCGCCGGATCAATCGACGATGCCGAACTGCATGCGGTGGAATGCGCAGTGTGCCCAGGAGCGGGTGCATGCGGCGGTCAATACACGGCGAATACGATGGCGTGCGTTGCGGAAGCGCTTGGCATAGCTCTTCCCGGATCGACGTCACCTCCTGCGGAATCCGAAGATCGGGCGGTATGGTTGGAAAGGGCCGGCGAAGCCGCTGTTCGCGCTCTAAAAAGCGGGTTATTGCCGTCGCAAATTTTGACGATGAAAGCGTTCGAGAACGCCATCGCTATCGCCGCTGCAACCGGGGGATCGACGAACGTTGCCCTACACATTCCCGCAATCGCCCACGAACTCGGCCTAACCGTGACGCTTGACGATGTCGAGCGAGTAAGTCGTCGCACTCCGACATTAGCTAACTTGCGCCCAGGTGGCAAGTACGTGATGCTAGACCTGCACAATATCGGCGGCGTGCCCGTCGTGCTCAAGGCACTGCTCGATGCCGGATGTCTTCACGGAGATTGTATGACCGTGACGGGTAAGACAATGGCAGAAAACCTGAGAGATGTCGTTGTGCCGAGCGGCCAAGACGTTGTTCATCCGCACACGAGTGCGTTCTATCCGACCGGCGGACTGGCGATTGTCCGTGGCAACCTCGCGACCGAGGGCGGAGTCGTAAAAACGACGGGAGTGACGAACTTGACTCACCGCGGTCCAGCCCGCGTATTCGACAGTGAGGAAGCCGCGATGGCTGCGGTGCAAGCGCGATTAATCAAAGCTGGCGACGTTGTTGTTATTCGCTACGAAGGTCCTCAAGGGGGACCGGGTATGCGCGAAATGCTCGGCGTGACTTCCGCTATTGTCGGGCAGGGCCTCGGCTACTCGGTCGCTCTTCTGACCGATGGCCGATTCAGTGGGGCCACGCGAGGCCTGATGGTCGGGCACGTTGGTCCGGAAGCCTGGATCGGAGGTCCGATCGCGCTGCTTCAAGATGGCGACACGATCATCCTCGATGCGACAAACGCCGTTCTCGCGGTTGATCTCAGCGACGCCGAGCTAGCCTCGCGGCGGGCGAATTGGAAACAACCCATTCGGTCGATTTCGGGAGCGCTGTCGAAGTACGCCAAGTTGGTTGGCCCAGCTTGCGAAGGTGCGGTTACCGGTTGACCCCAGCAGATATGGGAAACTAATAGAGCTTCATGTCCTCAGCCATTCTCGATAACTTGGTCGGACTCCGGTCAGCCAAGCGCCTCATCCAGCGCTTGGCTGAGGGTGACACCGGGGTGCAGTCCGTGCTCATTTACGGCCCCGCTGGCTCAGGAAAGACCGCGCTCGGTCAGGTGCTGATCGAATCTTGGCTCAGCCGAACACCTGGGGCTGAAAACGACTCCGCGATAAACGCGTTTCGTCGCGGGAACTGCGTCGACTGTTTGGAGATTAGACCAGTCGGACTGTCGAACATTATCAAAGTCAGCGCGCTTCACAAAGTCACGCCAAACGATCCCGACTATCCGACCACCATCTCCGATTTTGTACGGACGACTCCTCTCATGGCTCGGAACAAGGTCGTCCGAATAACTGACTGCGAGCGAATGAACGCCTCGGCATCAAATGCATTGCTCAAGACGCTCGAAGAGCCTCCTCCACACGTTCGAATGCTGCTGACTACCTCTGAGATCGGATCCGTTCGGCAAACAATCCGGTCGAGGTGCCTCTGCGTCGCGTGCGAGGCGCCGACGCAAAACGAGCTACGATCAGTTCTGCTCGACGCCACCGCTACCGAGCTCAGAATGTCCGGAGGCGCACCGGGTCGCCTACAATTCTTGCGACAGATTGAGGTGACGGTAAAAGCGATAGAGCGACTTGCTGCGGACTTGATCGTGGCAAAGCGCAGCTCCGCGTTGTCTTTCACCGACCGAGTGCTCGCGATCGCGTCGCAATTTGCCGACTCTCAAAAGCTCCAAGCCCGCGTCGCCAACGCGGCGACGATCGAAATGCTTGGCACTTACTTGGCCGGAGAAGGGACAGTGAATCCGCTTTGGCTTCAGGAAATCGCGGAGACGCACCGCCGCATTTTAGGTAATGGCGGAGCGGCGATCGTCCTGGACGCGATGTTTACGCGAATCATAGTGGACTGAGCTTGAGGGCTCGAACCGAGGCGTGCCTATTTGCCCATCGAAGCGACAGATTTGCGGCGCGCGTAAGTTGCGCTACGGTCAACCCAAGACATAAACGTTTCAAAGTTGTCTAGGATTTCGCGAGGCATCTTTACGTACTCGCGCATCGGCTCCATTTCGGCGTCCGGCTTCATCGGCCCTGCGCCAGGCATCGTAAGCGCTTCTTCGACATCTTCAGGAGAAAGTTTCAGACCGATGTCTTCGCCGATCAGGAACGCAAACATGCGCTCGCCGGTGTAAACGCCCATTCCGCCAAACATGCGACGCGCACGGACATCATACGCTTCTGCGGCGCGCATCATCTGCTCGTAGCGGAGGGGTCGGTAGACCATTTGCTTCTTCGCAATCCTGAGGTGCGGATTTCCCCGAGCCCGTTACGGACGCAAGGGCTTGCTGTATTGTACCAAAACTCGCAGGTTTTGAGGGAAAGTTATTTGGAGCGAAGCGCACTAAGATGTGCAAGGTTCGCCGAGGAATACGGCCGAGGCGTTTTGAATGGTTCTGGATTGACGACTAAGCGATCGATCGCGGAGATTGGGAAGCATCCAAAGACTCGAGAATCCATGGACTGCGCGCGGTTGTCACCGAGAACGTAGACATATCCTTCGGGCACCATCGCAAAGCGGACATCTGCGCGAATCCGCTGTAAGGTATGGGTATGAAGCTCTTGGGCGACGAGGTCGGTCCAAGAACCACCGATCTTGATTTGCGGAACCATATCACCGCCGATGAATGCGACGCGCTTCACGATTTGGCCATCTTCGGTAGCGAGGACCACGATATCTCCACGGTCGATTTCGCTCCCCGGGCTGGTTGTCAGTAAGACTTCATGGTTCTGGTAGGTCGGGCTCATCGAATTACCGCACACGATCATTGGCCGAATCGGTTGGTAAGCCGCCGCAACTCCCACAGCCGTAACAACTGCTATCTTTGCTTTGATGCCGGCGGCGAGGTGAATGCTCATGGGATTGAAGACCTTGTTTGTTCGATATCTCGGTTGTAATTACGTCAATTCCACGATTGAGTCCTAAAATCCAAGTACTTTAACGGTTTCCTTTTGGCCTTTTGACCCGTTACGCGGTCGTGACACCGGCACGGGGTATGTTCATCGCGATGCCCAATAGCCTTGTTATCGTCGATGGATACGCGCTGCTATACCGCGCGTTCTTCGCAACGCGCTACCTCTCGACGAGCGACGGGCGTCCCACGAATGCGCTGTACGGGTTTGCTTCCATGCTATTCGCGCTGCTCGAGAAGCAAAAGCCCGATTGTATTTGCATTGCCCTGGATGCCCCAGCAAAGACTTTTCGCCACCACGAGTACGAAGGCTATAAAGCTACGCGCAAAGAGACTGCGCCCGAACTTAAAGTTCAGCTCAATGAGGCGCGAAAGTTTATCGAGTCTCTCGGCATTCCGAGTTTTGAAATCATCGGCTTTGAGGCGGACGACATCGTCGGAACCATCAGTAAGCAGGCGGAGGCGAAGGGCTACACATCGCTCATCGTAACCGGCGACCTGGACGCGCTCCAACTTGTCGACGGGTTCGTTTCCGTAATGACTCCAAAGATGGGTATGGCGGACACCGTGACGTATGACGTCGCCGCCGTCGTTGAGCGTTACGGCTTCGGACCCGAGTTTGTCCCCGACTACAAAGCGCTAAAGGGCGACACCAGCGACAACATACCGGGCGTGCCCGGAATCGGCGACAAAGGTGCCGCGGAGCTAATTCAGAAGTTCGGCACGATCGAAGCGATGTTAGAGCGGTTCAGCGAGCTCGATCCAAAATATCAAAAGCGCATCGCGGGGTGCGAGGACCAAATGCGAAAGTCGAAATGGCTTGCAACCATCGTCTGTGATGTGCCCGTGGACTTCGAGTTCGCTCCGCTTGCTCTCTCTGAGCATCAAATTCAAATCGCGACAGCGATGCTAGAAAATTTCGAGTTCAAGCAACTCAGCCGACGCGCACCGATCGTCCTAGGCAGGTACCTAATCGGTAGAACCGTCGCAGACGAGCCCGCCGCCGAGGTTGTGGAGGAAGTGATCGAAGTCAAGGCCGTCGAGCCGACTAACCTCCTCGACTGGGTCGGTATGCGTCGCTTCAGTTTGTTTTTCTCTTCCGCTCCTTCGGATGATCTGTTTGCCGATAACCGCCGGGCCCACCTCGCGATTGGTCAGGAAGTTGTCGAAATTTCGGACGTCCAGGCGCTTGAGATATTGCAGCAATTGCCCGCTCAGGCCGTACTCCACGATGCAAAGCCGATCTACAAACGCTTAGGAACGTTAGCCGTCGCACCCGCGTTCGATACGCTCCTCGCCGCGTTCGTGCTGCGCTCCGAAAGAGCGCATTACGCTCTGCGCGACCTCGTCTCTGGCTACCTCGATGTCGTTCCTCCGACGACGCCGGAGCAGATGGCCGTTGCGTTGTCGTTAGTCGAAGCGCCGCTCAATGAACGGTTGGTAAAGGAAGACCAACTTTCAGTTTTGATTGACATCGAGTTGCCGCTCATCCCGATCCTCTCGCGCATGGAGGGAACCGGCATATGTGCCGATCGGGAACAACTGCGGACGTTCTCCGGCGAGTTGCTCGTCTCGATCGAATTAACAACGGCCCGCGTGCATGAACTCGCTGGCCAGACGTTTACGATCGGTTCGCCGAAGCAGTTGGGCGAGATACTCTTCGATAAATTGAAGATTCCTGGTGCTCAAAAGACGAAGACTGGTTACGCAACAGGAGTCGAGGTGCTGGGCGATTTGGCCGCCGAGCATGAGATAGTCCGAGAAGTCCTGAACTATCGTGAGCTGACAAAACTCAAATCAACTTACGCCGACGCGCTTCAAGGGCTTATCAAAGAAGATGGCCGCATTCACACCACGTACCATCAGACGGGTGCGGCTACCGGCCGCCTTTCGTCCAACGATCCCAATCTTCAGAACATTCCTATCCGAACCGAGTTGGGTCGCAGCATCCGCAAGGCGTTCAAGTCGGCTTCGGGATACCAACTCGCCTCAATCGACTATTCGCAGATTGAGCTGCGGGTCCTCGCTCATATGAGCGCAGAGCCCGCGCTCGTGCGGGCGTTCGAAACCGGCGAAGACGTTCACACCGTCACCGCGCAGCAAATGTTCAATCTCGGCACCGAAATCCCGAGCAAGGAACAGCGCGGACTCGCCAAGATGCTCAACTATGCGGTGCTTTACGGCGTGAGCGAGTGGGGGCTGGCCCAGCAACTGGGTAGCGGTTTCAGCTTAAGCGAGGCAAAGGCTCTCATCACTCAGTACAACGAGCGATTCCCGACCGTCAAAGAATTCACGAACAGCGTTGTCGGCGAAGCGCGAAGCAAAGGGTTCACAAGCACGTTGAGAGGGAGGCGCCGCTACTTCCCGGACATTCACGCCGCTCGAATGCAGGAGCGAAAGTACGCGGAGCGGCAAGCGATGAATGCTCCTATCCAAGGCACAGCCGCCGACATGATGAAGCTCGCCATGATCGCGTGTCATACGGTATTGCTCGACTCGCCTTCCAGAATGCTCCTCAACGTTCACGACGAACTCGTATTCGAGATCAAGGATGGCGACGAAGCGGTCATCGAGCGACTGCGATCTGCGATGGAATCCGCGCTACCGCTGAACGTGCCCGTCGTCGCGGACGCGAAGGTCGGACCGGATTGGAACACGATGAAACTGGTGAACGGGTGAGCGCTGACATTCTCTGGGCGCCTTGGCGCATCGAGTACATCCGCAAGACGACGGTCCAAGGCGAAATTGGCGACATTTTTGTCGATCTACCCGCGGAGAACGACGACCGCAAGAACTTGATCGCCTTTCGAGGCGAGACGAGCTTCGTCATGATGAATCGATTCCCCTACACGAACGGACACCTGCTCGTCGCGCCTTACCGTCAGGTCGGCAACCTGCAAGGACTATCCGACGCGGAGCTCCTTGAGATCAATCAACTCCTTGCAAAGTGCGAACGATGGCTAACCTCCATCATGCGGCCTAACGGGTTCAACATCGGCGTAAATATCGGCAAGGCCGCTGGAGCGGGGATCCCTGGCCACATCCATTGGCACGTTGTGCCCCGGTGGGAAGGTGATGTTAATTTCATGTCCGCGACTGGCAATGTGCGTGTGATTCCACAAGATCTTGGCGATACATTCGACGCTCTAAGGGAGACGATCTCGCTTGACGCTCGATGAGTTGCGGTCTCGCGCTGTAGTCTGTGAAGCCTGCCGACTTTCGGAGCGTCGGACAAATGTTGTCTTCGGCGAAGGCGATCCGAATTCGCCTTTGGTACTCGTCGGAGAAGGCCCGGGCGACCAAGAGGACCTCACGGGCCGGCCGTTCGTCGGACGTGCGGGCCAACTCCTCGATAAGGCAATCGCCGACGCCGGACTGGCGCGCTCTCAGGTTTACATCTGCAATACCGTTAAATGCAGAGCGGCGGATTGGTCAACGGGCAAGCCGATCAATCGTGCCCCGGCCGAGGACGAGGCGGCTGCGTGTCGACAGTGGCTGATTCCGCAACTCGCAGCAATAGCCCCCAAAGTGATTCTTTGTATAGGTGCGCCGAGCGCCAAAAACTTAATCAAACGTAATTTCCAGATCACTAAGGAGCGCGGCCAATACTTTCCGTGCGAGTTCGCAAGGACCGCCGTCGCGACTCTTCATCCGGCTTATATCTTGCGACAGATGAATATCTCCGGAGATGGCGGATACTCTCTGCTGGTGTCCGATATCGCTCGCTCGTGGGAGGCGGCCCAAATTCTCGTGGCGAAAGCGTCCAGATAAACGGATATGCTTGTCCGCGACGATGATCGCATACCTTGGGCTCGCCATTTACGCGCAGAGTGGCTTCGAATCTGGTGCCTCGCTTCGCATTTACGACATTCAATCATCAATTGGTGAACTGGCGAAACTCGTGCCTGGTCAGACTCCGAACATAGATCGGAGGATCGACAAGCTCGACATCCCAAACGGCGGATTTGGACTCAAGTTTCATTATCTCGCCGAGATTTCCGGAGAGTTTTTTGCGAGCGAAAACGGCGAATATTCGTTCCGGATAACGAGCGATGACGGCTCCGATCTCGCGATAGACGGCAAGACGATTGCTGACGCCGATGGTGTCCACGCTCCGATCTCAGCCCTCGGGAAAATGCGCCTCGCCGCGGGTTGGCACAAGCTTCTCGTGCGTTTTTTCCAAGATGAAGGCGGTGACATGTTGCGCGTCGAGTGGGCAGGTCCGAAGCAGGCCGATTTCGTCACCATGGGCCCGGCTGTCCTGCGATGCCCTTCAAATCTGACTCGCGTCACTGCGCCCGGGCAGAAATTCCTGCTCAACGCGGGCGGTAAAAAGCGGCCTGGAAACGGCATGCCGCTGACCGCGTCTCACCCGGCCTGGAAGATTGTCAACATTCACCCAGACTCGTGGCAGCCGCAAGTCGGTTCAATGGCGTTCCGAAAGGACGGCAAGCTTCTCGTCGGAACGTTCAAACCAAACCAATCCGGAGAATTGCTCCCGGACCTACGCGACGGCAAGATTTGGCTGGTCGAAAATCCGACGACCGCAACTGGCAACGACATCAAATACCACATGGTTGCCGAAAATTTGCAGGAACCCCTAGGCATGATCAGCGTGATTGGGAAGGACGGAGTTGAGCACATCTACGTCTCGCAGCGCACCGAGATTAGCGAGCTTGTTGATAAGGATGGAGATGGCTTCTACGAGTCCACGAAAACAGTCGCCAAGGCTTGGGAGGCGAGCAATTACCATCACTTTACATTTGGCCTAGCCTATCTGGATGGTTTCCTATACGCCGGTCTCTCAACTTCGATCTCGTTCGGCGCACCAGGCATCAACGGCCCAAATCCGGAAAATCGGGGCTGCGTCATGCGTGTCGATCCGACCCGGTACGAGGCCCGAAACCCGTTCGGCAATTGCGAATTCGTCTCGGGCGGACATCGAACTCCGAATGGCATCTCAACCGGACCTTATGGACTGATTCTCGTGCCGGAAAACCAAGGAGCATGGCAGCCAGCTGACAAAGTAAACGTGCTTTATCCTGGGATGTTTGTTGGACATTACAACAACACCGAGTTCAAGACGCCACAGTGGCCGAACGGCGGCATGCCTCAATCGTTCGTCGATCAACCGTACACCCATCCTGCGATCTACCTTGAGCACAATCAGGTCGCCAACTCGCCGTGCCAAATCGTGGTCATGCCTGATGGCGAGTTCAAAGATCAGCTTCTGATCACAGACATCAAGTACGGTGGATTGCGACGCGGCTGGCTTGAGAACGTTGCCGGACAATGGCAGGGTGGTGCCGTCGCTTCGTCCCAAGGATTCGAGGTCGGCACGAACCGTATCGTGTGGGGTCCGGATGGCAAACTCTACATTGGTGGAACCGGTGCGACTGAATCCTGGGCGTGGACCGATCCAAAGAGCGGGAAATGGACCACTAACGGTCTTCAGCGAATGGAGCCGACGGGCAAGACCGCCTTCGAGATCACAAAAGTATCGGCCACGACAGATGGGTTCGATGCCGTATTTACGCGGCCCGCGCGTGCATTCAAGCCAGAGGATGTCACCGTTAAGCAGTGGGATTTCGTCCCAACTCCCGATTACGGCGGAGCCGACATGCACAAGGAGCGCCTCTCGGTCACGAAAGTCATGCTTTCAAAGGACGGTAAGACGGCGCACCTAGTCATTCCAGGAATCAAAGAAGCCCGAGTCGTCTATCTGAACTTTGGCATCAAATCCAGCGGCGGCGACGAACTCTGGGCTCCGGAGACTTGGTATTCCATGAACAAGCTTCCAAAATCGCCCGTAGCGCTTGCTCACGCCTTGTCGGTTCCGCGACCGCGGGTCCTCGTGTTCACAAAAACTGCGTCGTTCCGCCACGACTCCATTCCAACGGCGATTGCCGCGATCAAGCACCTCGGCGAAACGCGCGGATTTGACGTGGAAGCCACCGAAGACGCTTCAGTCTTCACGGACGCTGGGCTAAAACGCTTCGACGTCGTAGCATTCATTCTTACTACAGGCGACGTCCTGAATGTCGACCAAATGGCCGCCTTTGAGCGCTACATGCGCGCCGGCCACGGATTCGTCGGTACCCATTCCGCAACCGATACGTTCCACAACTGGCCCTTCTACAAAGACCTCGTCGGGGCGGAATTCATCAGTCATCCTGCCGACGGATTGCACGACGGACGAGTCAAGATTGAGGACCGAGCCCACCCATCCACTGCGTTTCTACCTTGGAACTACACCCGCGCAGAGGAGTGGTACAACTTCGTCAAAAACCCCAGATCTACCGTTCGCGTTTTAGCGAGCGTCGACGAAAAGAGTTACAACGGCGGTTCGATGGGCGATCATCCGGTCATCTGGTGTCAAGAAAACGAGAGGGGACGGTCGTGGTACACGGCGATGGGGCATAGCGCATCCAGTTACACGGAGATGCTGTACCTTGAGTCCCTCTATCAGGGAATCATGTGGGCTGCGCAGGCGGCCAAACCTTCAGATGCGGAAGAAATTTCGTTCGTCAGCAGGTCCGGATGGAACATCAGCCCAAATGAGTTTGAGAACGGCGCGGATCGTCACGACATCTTTTCGAAAGAGCAACTCGGCGACTGCCTTCTTCACGTTGAGTTTAAGATTCCGAAAGGTTCGAATTCCGGTGTGTACATGCAAGGTCGCTACGAAGTGCAAATCTTCGATTCGGCTGGCGTGGCCGCCAAAGACTTGCAGTTCAGTGACTGCGGTGGCATCTACCAACGGTGGAAAAACGAAATTGGGTTTGAGGGCACACCGCCAATCCGAAATGCCTTCCGAGGGCCCGATCAGTGGAACACTTACGATATCCTTTTCCGTGCGCCACGTTTCGGGAAGAACGGGAAGAAGACGGAGGACGCTCGTTTTGTGGAAGTTCGCCTGAACGGAGTAATTATTCAAAACGACGTCACCGCGTCAGGACCGACGCGAGCATCGCATTTCGAAGACGAGCGACCGTTTGGCCCGCTCATGCTTCAAGGTGACCATGGACCCGTGGCCTTTCGGAATCTCTGGATGAGGCCCGTCAAGTTTTGAGTCGGAGCGAGTACTCGCAAAATTGGGCTCGCAACCTGACCTACGCCGCGTCGGCAATTCACGCGCCAACCTCGTTGGGTGAAGCTCAGCGGTTGGTCGCCGCATCGCCGAAAATCCGCGCTTTGGGCTCACAACACTCATTCAATGCGATCGCTGACACGTCCTTTGAGTTGATCTCACTCCGCAACTTGCCCCGAGAAATAGAGATCGACCGAGATCGGCTATCCGTCTCAGTCTCTGCCGGAACGAAGTACGGCGAGTTTTGTGCCGACCTGCACGCCGCAGGGTTTGCCCTGCCCAACCTCGCGTCGTTGCCACATATATCCGTCGCTGGAACTTGTGCCACGGCGACGCATGGCTCCGGCGAGCTGCTCGGCAACTTGGCGACTTCCGTGGTCGGAATGGACTTAATCGGACCAGACGGAACGATCAAGCACTATGACTTGGCGGACGATCCAAGTCTCGCCGCAACTCTTGGCTGCCTCGGAATTATCACGCGATTGACGTTGCAAGTGGAGCCGACGTTTGACATCTCTCAGCAGGTTTTCTTCAGTCTGCCGCTGGACACCGCGGTTGCGGAGTTCGACGCCATTCAGGCAAGCGGGTACAGTGTCAGCCTCTTCACCAGCTGGACTTCGCGCTTGATTGAGCAGGTCTGGATTAAGAGTCGGAATGCGGTGCATCGGACGAGCCTATTCGGTGCTTCGGCCGCTACTGCAAATGTCCACCCGCTTCCGGGCGCAGATCCAATCAACTGCACAGATCAGCTTGGGGTGGTCGGGCCGTGGCATGAGCGACTGCCGCACTTCAAGATGGGTTTCACGCCGAGTTCTGGTGAGGAACTCCAGACCGAGTACTACGTCCCTCGTCGTCTTGCCCGAGCTGCCATCGAAGCAATCTGGTCGGTGCAAGCCCAGATTGCCCCACTGTTGCAGATTTCAGAAATACGTTCAATTGCTGCCGACCGCATCTGGATGAGCCCGTGCTTCGGTGAGTCCGCGATCGCGTTTCATTTCACTTGGCGGAAGGACGTGGCCGGGGTCGGCAACTTGCTACCGATGCTCGACAACCTGTTTGGAGAATTTGAAGGCAAGCCGCACTGGGGCAAACTCTTCCACATGAATTCCGACCGATTAAGCTCCGTATTTCCGCGAATCGCGGAGTTCGCGCGAGCCGTGCATTCTGTTGATCCAAGCAGAAAGTTCTCGAATGCCTTCATGGACCAGCTTCTGCGACCGTATTGCTCGTAACTGCCGACCAACGCCAGGCCTGCTCGCGGAACTGATCTAGTAAACTACACCGCCTCACCGTCAGGAGATTTCCACCATTGGGTAGCGCATACACACCAGGACTAACCGTTTCGAGCGACATCGTGGTTCGCCGAACTCGCCGATTACCAATCAAGGGCGAGGTCTTGGTAAATACTGGCGACGCCGTAACCCCAGAAACCGTGGTGGCGCGTGCCCTGTTGCCAGGCGTTCTACAGACAATCAAGCTAGCAGAACGACTGTCGATCGAGGCTTCAGACGTCAAATCGATGTTCCAGCTCAAAATCGGCGATCCGATCCACAAGGGACAAATCATTGCCGAAACAAAAGGCTTCCTCGGAATGGGAAAGCAAAAGGTCGAATCCGAGTTTGCTGGGATTGTCGACGCAATCTCCGAAGTCTCCGGCCACATCTTGATTCGCGAGCCGTCTCTCCCTGTCGAAATCAACGCATACATGAAGGGTGCGATCGCCGAAATCATGCCCGGAGAAGGTGCCGTGGTTGAGACGCGGGGCGCAATGGTGCAGGGAATTTTTGGGGTCGGTGGCGAACGGCTCGGCGAGATACGAGTGGCCGTTGCAAGTGAGGCCGACGTCCTCGGTATTGAGTGCATAACCGCCGATGACAAAGGCAAGATTCTCGTGGGAGGTTCCGGCGTCACTGCGGCAGCGATAAAGAAGGCCTCCGAGCTGGGGGTCAAAGGCCTCGTTGTCGGCGGAATTAAGGACAGCGACCTAACCCAATTCCTCGGCTATGAGATCGGAGTCGCGATTACCGGCAACGAGAATATCACCCTCACGATCATTGTGACCGAGGGCTTCGGATTCCTCGAGATGGCGGCGCGCACTTTCAATCTGTTTAAGGATTTTGAGGGCCAGACGGCATCGATCAACGGAGCGACCCAAATCCGGGCGGGAGTCATTCGCCCTGAGATCATCATTCCTCACCAGCGGGCTGGCGCAACTCAGGCCGCGAACAAGGGGGTCTTTGAACTAAAGGCGGGCACACCGATTCGCGTTATTCGCGAGCCATATTTCGGGTTACTAGGCACCGTGACCGAATTACCTGCAACTCTCGTCACCCTTGAATCCGGCACCGAGGTTCGCGTGCTCAGAGCAAAGCTGAACGACGGACGAGATGTAACCGTGCCGCGGGCGAACGTTGAAATCGTCGCCGGTAGCTAGGAGGCTGTTGATCAACTCAACAGCTTCTTAGGCGGTCGCCTTGCGCATCGTGATGAGTTCGAAGGGCTCATTGGCATCCCAATAGCCGACGGGCATGGTCGTGCGCGTAACCTCACGGAATCCGAGGCTGATGTAGTACGGGACGAGCCTCCCGCCCTCAACGGCCTGCAACTCTATCGCGTCGCATCTTTCTCGCTGGGCGACGTCATTCGCTATGTCGAGCAGCTGCCGCCCCAGCCCTTCTCCTTGCAACTTCGGCGTCACGGCGAGGAGGTAGAACTTCAAAATCGGTCGCACAATTGCATAGTTGAATGTCGCGACGAGTTCGTCTCCAGCGCGCACGATGGCGATCGTGTTGTCCCTACACTCGTCCAGCAACCCTGCCGGGCCTAACCGGTCGCCAGGAAAAACTCGATCGAACATCCGGTTGGCCGCGTTTACCAATTCAGTAACCGCGGCGATTTCTTCTGGATCTAGCGATGCAACCGCTCGCCACTCTATGCTGACCGCAATGCTCAACAGTTAGGCAGGCACCAGCCGGTCGATGGCCTTGATCTCGCTTGCCGTAAAGTCCAGATTTTGCAGAGCTCCAACGTTTTCCTTGATCTGCTCAACGCTTGAGGCCCCGATCAACGCGCTTGTTACTTCCGGATGTCTAAGGGTCCAAGCGAGCGCCAGCTGAGGCAATGTTTGGCCTCTCGCCTTCGCCAGTTCGCTCATCGACTGGAGTGCGAGGTGCCGCTCCGCGGTCATGTTTTGCGCAATCCAATCTGAACCCCATTTTTGTGCAGCTCGACTGTGGGCGGGAATGTTTCCGCGTAAATATTTCTCGGTCAATATTCCTGAAGCTAGTGGACAATACGGAATAATTCCCATGCCGAACTTAGTGGCGGTGGTCATCAAGTCCTTCTCGATGCCCCTATCCAGCATGTTGTAACGAGGTTGGTGGATGGTGATCGGTGACCAGCTATTTATGCGTGAAACGGCCACGGCATCGGTCGTCGCTTTCACCGAGTAATTGCTGACTCCTACGTAAAGCGCTTTACCTTGCTTCACCAACGTGTCCAGTGCGCCGACGGTCTCGTCGAGGGGGGTATCCGGGTCGAAGCGATGACTGTAGAAGATATCGAAATACTGGAGTCCCATGCGCTTGAGCGACTGATCACAACTTGAGATTATGTACTTGCGACTGCCTCCGTCGCCGTATGGACCGGGCCACATGTAATAGCCCGCCTTGCTGCTGATCACCAGTTCGTCGCGGGGCAACTCCTTGATGATGCGGCCGCAGACGACTTCAGCGTTGCCCGCAGGAGTACCGTAGTTATTTGCGAGGTCAAAATGCGTGATTCCGAGATCGAATGCGGCTCGCAGGCACTGTCCGGCAACATCAGAACCTCTGTAGCCTCCATAAGTTTCCCAGGCGCCTAGCAGGGTGCTGAAGAAGGGGCATTTTTGACTGCGAGATTACGGACATTGTAAATAGTTAGTCTTCGTATCGTCTGAAAACCGGCGATGTAGTCGAGAATTCTTGTCTCAGTGCGGTTTTTGGGCTCCAAATTG
>JBBRML010000089.1:0-14701 GCA_038230855.1 Fimbriimonadales bacterium
CCTGGAAGGGTAAGACGACGTTGGTCACCTCATTCGTCTTCCCATGCCACACCAGCTCGACTTCCCGCTTGTCTTCAAAAAGCAAGAAACGGTACTTGTCTGGCAAAGGTTTCTCTGCTTCGACGAAGCGGATTATTTCCTGAATTTCTTGTTCTGTGAGCTTAGCCATTAATTAGTGCCTGCTCCAATTCCGAGGAGCCGATGGATGAGAATGAGAGTGACCATGGTTTGAGGTAATTAGGGTGCTGGGCGAGCCTTGAATTCGTCATGCCAAGCAATGAGATCATCTAGGTCTGCAAGAAGCTCATTGGGTGTGGGCAGGGCAACAGGTGCCTCGTTAGGTTGACTATGCTCGAAGCTTGAGTACCTAGACATAAATTTATCGACAAGAGCACAGTCGGCGGCGGTTATTTTCGCTAGGTGCTGAATCTTGCCCTGTGTGTTGACGGCCCTTCGATGTCTCTGAATCACGTCACCCAAGAACACCAGCTCAACGATGCGTTCAACTAGAATCCGGATATCGCTGCAAATCGCCTTTGCAAGTGGATAGTAGGCATCTTGACCGTCGGATTCGAGTGCGGTCTTCGCCTGCACCAAACGACCGTTTTTCAGGTTCTTGAGTGCCCCATCTGGTTTCTTGCCAAAGATCGGAACCTCGCCGGGTTGCCCTGATCCCCAAACTTCGTGCTTTATCGTAACAATATTAGGCTCTGCCTTGTCGCCAAGGATGCCAACCAGGCTCAAACGGTGAGTTAAAATGATTACTTGCCGATCTGCACTTAGCTCGATTAGTCGATCAATTGTTCGCTCTTCGTATTCCTGATCAAGTGATGAAATTGGGTCGTCAAATACGAATGGTGATTTATTTGGCTTCGCGGTGACCGTCGCCAAGAACGCCGCGAGTATCACAACCCTCTTCTCTCCTTCGCTCAAGATATCACTAACCTTCCGGTTACTAGCGCTCTTGAGCTGGATTTTGTGCTTGACCCGTCCCTGTTGAACCTGACTCTTGATGAGTTCGACTTGAATCCGAGATGCGCCGAACTTCACCAGCTCCGAATTAAATCGGGCCAGGTAGGCATCTGTAATGAGCGCCTCGGAAAATTCACCCGCTTTTCGCGAGAGTCCCGTTGTCACGGTCTGCCTGTTCCACTCAGTGATCTGTGCTATTGCTTTGAGCCGAACAATTTCAGCATCGATCGCATCCTTCTGTGCGGCCGTCCACTTCTTCGCCTCAAGCTCCAAGATATCCGCCGCCGTTTTATTGCCATCAAAGTGTTTGGCGTCTCCATCAAATATAAGAGCATCCGCCTCAGCTGCTTGCGAGAGAGCTCTCAGTGCTGAGAGTAGAGGGCATTCGACAATATCTATGCCTTCAGGTGCCTCTTCCAGAGGAACGGCCCTGAGCAAGTTCACGACACCTTGGATGTCATCCCATGCCGTCGTTAGCTGCTCTGTAACTTCCGGAGTTAAGCCCGCCGCTTGGCACGATGTCGTAAGTGACTCTTCATTGGGATTTTCAGGTAGGGCGTCCAGACGTTCCTTTGCAGAGTTCTCGGCATCCGTAGCGAGCGTTTCCAACGTCCCTGTGATGTAGCCTTCAAAGTCAGAAAGGCGCTGCCGGGATGCTTCATCTAAGTCTTGTTGGCAAAGCACACACTTCGCTCCATCCTCGGTGTTTGGAAAGGGCTTCTCTGGAAAAGCTGTGGTAGTCGAAAACGCTCGCGCGGCTTCCCAAAGGGCTTTCCATGTCGATGTTCCAACTCCTCCTAGGAGTGCGCTTTGGGTAAGTGCGGCCGTCCCCTCTGTCGCAGTTCTTCGGGCGGTCGCCGCCGCCGCGACCAGCTCAAACAGTTCAGCGCACTTCGACTTTGTGACGGCTTTGCGCGCAGTTTCAAGTTTTGTCTGCAAGCTATTCAGCTGGCTTTTAACGGCTCTTCGCTTAGTTGCTTCTGCGGCAGGATTCGTGACGGCCTTCTTTCCGTTCAATTCAAGCAGCTTCGCCTCGTCTTCGTCTGTCCAAGGGTAAACCACGGTGAGTTCCTCCATTGTGGTGTCGGACCTCAAAGCTTCAAAATTCTTCCCCGCCCTTGTAGCCTGGTGGATTGGCGGAAGTTGTGGGAGCACCTTTTGAAGGGCGGCGGCTTCTGCAGTAAAGCTAGCCTCTACACGTTTGTATATGTCCACCAAGTCAGAGAACAGAACCAGCTCCGGTGGGCTGTATGAGACTTCTGTTTCTGAGTCGAGGTACAGCTTTCCGCTGTCAGAATCGAATATATCGACTGAACTAAGCTCAGTGATTGGGGCGGAATTCGCTCTCCACACTTTCGGAGTTACGACACCTGCCAACTCGAACGAGATTGTACATCTTCGGTCGGCTGGCTCCGCCTCGAAGACGTTGGATTTCAGTTCAGCAGAACCGGCCTTCCCGCAGGCCCTTTTGAGAATCCGGGCATATCCCGATTTTCCGGAACCGTTGTTGCCATAAATAACGGTGATATTTCCCGCTGGAAACGCAAGCGGTTGCCTCGGGGCAAGTTTATCTATGCCCACTACGTCTCCCACTGATATCAGTCTGAGCGGTGCCGTTCCCCCGCCGCCAACTCCAAAAGCAGGATACGTCCTTGGTGGCGGCTTTGGCCCTTTTGTGGCAACATCAGGGGTCTTAATGATCGTAACGAAATGGGCAATGTCAGCATCATCGACAGACCCTTTGGTCAGATGCCTGTGCGACGCTTCTTGAACCCAAAGATGCTGCGAGTTCAACCAAGTCGAAATAGCGTTGTTCATGCTAGCTGATACGTAGGCAAAAGCCTTCTCCCCCTCCACATTGACCACTGGCTCAAATTAACGCAACTCGGGCATCTCACTTCCTGCAATTCTCTTCAAATCCCCGTGGAGTCTCGCTACGCTCGAAAGGACTCTTTCGATGCTGCGCTCCTGTCTTAACCAACCAGATTGAATTGTGCGATTAACGGCAGGCACCTCGTCATGAAGTTCACGGCGCGACAGCACGATCCCATTAAGTATGCCCCGGAACCCGCCGTCGGTCAAGTACGCTTAGCGCCGCTCCGTTCTTGACCCTTTGGTGTCGGTACTTCGTCTTGATCCTGATGTCGCCTGAACACCCTGCCGACACCTCTATTGGACAAAGTAGGGCTTCACCTCTCCGTTCGTGACAAGGCGCGCGAACTTCCTCCAGTTTCCCGTCTCGTGTCGAACCCGGCCGGCGACGATCGCCGGGTTTACCCGGGCTTTCCGGGCGACGATGAGAATGCCCGCGGTGTTGATGGCCTCAAGCGCCTCGAGACTCGCGGGCAGCAGTCCTGGAGGGACAAGCGCCGCGGCTGCTTCCCGCTCGGCGCGGAGCTCAATCTCGCTCTGCGCGGACACAATCGTGAAGTCGTCGTAGACGATCTCGCAATCCGCCCCAAGGTCGTTCTTGACGTGCGCAAGTTCGTGGATCAGACTGTGCCAAAAGTTGTCGATTCGGTCGTACCGGAGGGTCAGCGCGATGACTGGCGATCCGTCCGCCATGAGCAAGGCTGCCCCATCTAAGTAGGTCTTTTTGAGATGTTCGACGATCACCAGGCGGATCCCAAGCTGGGCAAGAAACTCCTGAGCTCGCTTTGGCCCTTCCGGCAAGACACTCAAGGTAGCCACTTGGCGCAGAACCTCTTCGTTGATGGAGTCCTGTTCATATCGGTTTCCGACTGGCATCTCAGCTGCCCGAGCGAGCACTTGAAGACACCAACCTTGGAAGGCATGGCGATCCATCTTGGCGTTCTGACGAGCGTCGTCGTTTTTTCGGCAGTAGGCGGAGAATTTCCCCGGAGTGGTTCCTGACCGGGCCGCTAGCCAACGAACGGCCTCCTCGGACCGATCCTTCACTTCGCCGAAGCCAGTGAACCAACCCTTCGCCGCCATCTCCCGCAACGGATACTTCTCGGCGTCTTCGGCCAGACCGTCTTCGGCAAGTTGAACTGCTGGGTCACCAAGTAGGATCTCGGCAGGAATCCCAAGATGGCGGTGTAGGGCACGGATCATTTTGAGGGTGAGAGATTTTTTGCCGCTCAAAACCTCGGACACCCTTCCAGAACTACCGATGTAAGGTTCCAAATCTCGGCGACTCAGCCCCAACTGGTCCATCCTGAATCTTATTGCCGCTATTGGTGTCGGCTGAGGAATAACGACGTGCATTTCCTCGTAAGCATGTACCAGTTCGCTGATTACGTCGAATACGCGATATTCCTCGCTCTCTGGATCGGCATCAATCAGTTCGTCGATCAGGGCAAGCGCCTCCATGTAGTCCTCTTCGGACCGGATTGGCTTTATGCGTTCGTGCAGCTTCATATATTTCTGATGTCCTCGATTTGGTCGTATTTCTCGTGGGTGCCGATGAACCGGATGTAAATGCGTTGCTTTGCGAACTCCATCTTTACTACGAGCCTGTATTTGTTTTGAGCGATGTTAAAGACCACCCGGTCGTTTCCAACCCAGCTCGCCTTCGGATAATCCGCGCTGATTTCTGCCCAGCTTGTCCATGTCGCTTTGTCGGCGTGGGCATACCAGGCTTGCAGATCGCTCGCGGAGTCCGCTTTCCCGGGCAAGAGCCAGAAATTCTTCAGTGTTGACCTTGCTATCACCCGCATAACGGTTCAAAAGTTCCACAGTGCTCCTGTTGTCGGAGAATTTATGATCTCCTGTTAAGGGAGCTTTCTAAGCTTACCTGAAAGGGAGCTCTTTCGACAGCGCGTGGGAGGCAACATCATAGACTAAGAACCGAGCCACACGACTAGCCCCACCGAATGCGGCAGAATGCCGCATTCTTGCCCTCCATCGCGACGCGCCAAAACGCTCTGCTCCTAGCGCAGCTATCGCGACAATTGGCCCTAGTGAACGTGTAAGCTCAACGGCGCGCGCCCAGGAAATATGCACGAACGACAGATATTTGAGGATCCGAGCGGACGGCGAGGCTCTACGTTTCGGGTCCTCCTGACCCTGTGCGGACTGGCGGTTAGCGCGATTCTGACCGTCTTCATCATCAGCCTCGGCGTTAGCTCTGTCCCTGTCGCGGCAAAGGCGATCGGCCACCTCGCCGACACGGAACTTTCGCAAAACCGAAAGGTTGCCGACGCTGAGCTCAAGCGAGTGAAAACGGCATTGAAGGCTGCCTCGCAAGTCACTTCCACGCGTAAGCGTCCCGCCAATAAGATTGTTCTCGGATACTACGCACCCTGGGAGTCGGCCGGGATTGATTCACTGCGTGCAAACGCGTCGCGAATGACTCATGTCGCGCCCGCGTGGTTTCGACTAACCGAACTAGGAACCGCACTTGAAACCAAGGATTTCGATCCGCAACTCAACCCGGCAACAACGACGGTAATCGAATTGGCTAACCGGAACGGTCTCCACCTCGTACCGCTTGTTTCAAATGCCTCTGCATCCACGTTTTCTTCCGCTCGCCTTGGCCAGTTGCTCAAGTCGAGAGACGCGCAACAAGCCATTCTGGACCGCCTGGTTAGCCTTGCCAAGCAGTACAACTTTGATGGTTATCAGTTCGATTTCGAAGAAATCGAAGACAAGCAGCTCGCAGGTTTTGGTGAATTTCTAAAGCTCGCACGAACTCGATTCGGTGCCGCAAATCTCGAATTTAGCGTGGCCGTACAGACGACGGTAAGCGCGGAAACGTTGAAGGCATGGACCGCCTCGGTCGACTATTTCGTGCTCATGGGTTACGACGAACACCACGAGGAGGGTGAGTCTGGCCCGATTGCCGGGGCAACTTGGTTTGAGGACCATCTCGACGATATTGTCGCCGCCGTGGGATCGAATAAGGTCGTTGCTGGTATCGGGAGCTACGCTTACGACTGGAAAAAGGGCAAGTCGGGGGCGGAATCGATGAGCTTTCAAGAAGCGATGGCCGCAGCTGCCGGGTACCGAGATGCGGACCTCACCCAATCGGTAATCAGCCTGGACCCTGACTCGCTCAACTGCAAATTTGACTACATCGACGACCAGGGGACAGGGCACGTCGTGTGGATTCTCGACGCGCTCAGCGCGTTCAACCACTGGTTCACGGCTTCCGAGCTATCGGTAAGAGGCTGCGCGTTGTGGGCGCTAGGTACCGAAGACCCACAAGTCTGGACGTTTCTTGGACAGGAACTGGACCCGGAGCACTTTGACCTCGCCAAAATCGAAAAGATTTCATTCCCATTTGAGGTGAGTTACGTCGGGAAAGGAGAGGTACTCAAGGTCGAAAGCCGACCTTCGCCGGGAGCAAGAAAAGTCTCACTTGACCCCGAGACCGGAATGGTGGACTCCGTCCGCTATCAATCGTATCCGACGACGTACGTCATTCGTAAGAGTGGCTACCGTCCGAAGAAGCTTGTCCTGACCTTTGACGACGGCCCTGACGTGGAATGGACTCCCAAGATCCTCAGCATCCTAAAAGAGAAGGCAGCACCGGGTGTTTTCTTCGTTGTTGGGGCCAATGTAGAGGCGAATCCTAACCTTGCCAAGCAAATCGTTGAGGAAGGCCACGAGATCGGAAGCCACTCATTCAGCCATCCTAATCTTGGCCAGGTGAGCGCGAAAAGACTCGACCTTGAGCTGTCGGTAACTGCCAGGGTCATCGAGGCCATCACCGGAGTTTCTACACGTCTCTTTCGACCGCCTTTCAACGCAGATAGCCAACCCGAAACGGCAGACGAAGTCCGCCCCGTTGATCGCGCGGATCAACTTGGCTACTTAACCGTTGGCGAAAATATCGACCCGAACGATTGGGCTCCGACGATTGAAGAATCCGATGGTTCAAGCCGCCCGCGCACGGCGGCCGACATTACGCGCCTCGTTCTGGATGATCTCCGATCGCGTAAGGTGACGGGCGAAGAGGGCAACATAATCCTTCTGCATGACGCAGGGGGCAACAGATCTCAAACCGTGGAAGCGCTGCCAGCTCTCATCGATCGGCTTCGCGCGGAGGGTTACGAGATCGTGTCACTTTCAAGCTTGCTGGGGATTCCCCGCTCGACCCTGATGCCTGCCGTACGGTGGCAGGACAGGGGCCTTGTCGGCATTGACCTGATCGCGTTTCGGGGGTGGCACGTGCTTCAGGTGATCCTCTTTTTTGGCTTTATCGGCGCGTTGCTTCTGGGCACGTTGCGCGTCTTCCTCGTCACTCCGCTCGCCCTCATCCAATTCTATCGGCGCAAAGCGCACCCTATCCCCACGTCGGCGGTTCGCTCTCCGGTGACCGTCCTGATCGCCGCGTACAACGAGGACAAGACCATTGCCTCCACGGTGAGAAGCGTGCTGGCTTCATCGATTCCGATCGCCGAGATTCTCGTGATCGACGATGGGTCGAAGGATGGAACCTCTGCCGTGGTCGCCGAGACCTTCGCCGACAACCCGATCGTGCGTGTGATCACCAAGCCAAACGGAGGCAAAGCGTCTGCCCTGAATGTTGGAATCGCCGAAGCGAAAGGTGAGTTGCTTTTTTGCATCGATGCCGACACGCGCCTCGAGCCCGACGCCATCGAGCGCCTAGAGAACCACTTTGCGAACCCGAACGTGGCCGCAGTGGCGGGAAACGTGCACGTTGGCAACGTCCTCAACATGATCACCGCATGGCAGGGCGTGGAATACCGAACGTCTCAGAATTTGGACCGGCTGGCCTTTGAATCGCTGAATGCGATAACCGTGATTCCGGGGGCCATAGGCATGTGGCGAAAGAGTGCCGTGGTCGAAGCAGGGAGCTACAGCTCGGACACTTTGGCGGAAGACATGGACCTCACCTGGCGGCTGCGCAAACGGGGCTACCGGCTAGAGACGGAATCGGCCGCCGTCGCATGGACCGAGGCACCGGAGGACTGGGTTGCCCTGTTTAAGCAACGATTTCGGTGGGCGTATGGCACGGCGCAATGCCTGTGGAAGCACCGCGATGCGCTTGGCCGGTACGGATGGTTTGGGCGGCTGATCTTGCCGGCAATGGTGCTTTTCCAGATCGTCTTTCAAATCCTGGGACCGTTTGTCGATGCCCAGCTGCTGTTTACTCTCGCTTCTTCGGTGGTGCCGGCCATTCTGGGCGGGAGCAAGGAGATTCAGCATTCCTTGCTCAGCGGGCCGTTCTTGCTTGCCCTGCAGCTCTACGCATTGTTCTTTACGTTGGAATTCGTGAGTGGCCTGATCGCTTATCGAATGGATCGGCAGAAGCCGTGGCCGTTGGCTTGGCTGCTTGTTCAGCGGTTTGCCTATCGCCAGCTGATGTACCTCGTGATGCTCAAGTCGCTTTGGCGCGCCATTCTGGGCGTCAAGCAGGGCTGGGGCAAGCTCAAGCGAACCGGCAACGCGGCTTAGGGGGCTGTTGATTAACTCAACAGCCTCCGCTTGGGCAAGGATGCCCAAGTCGCGTAGCGCGGTTATTGAACCGTAGCGAAGCGTTCAAATCGCTGATTTCCACGCAAATCGGAGATTTGCCACGGCGAACGAAGCTGGATGCGGAGTTCGCCAATAGCTTCGCAGGGGGCTGAACCCCGCCGGACGTCCCGAAGACTTCGTGCGAGAAGATAAACTCTTGGCGCAGGGGCTGTTGAAATCGTTGCCAGCCCCGCAAATCGGCGATTTGCCTTGACGAACGAAGCTGGATGCGGAGTTCGTCACCAGCGTCCGAAGGTTGGAACCCGATTCGGGTTGAAGCGTCCTAGAAATTATTATGAAAACAAAGCTTGCACTTACCCTTATGGCTATCGTGCTATGCCTTCCGTTTGCCTTTGCGCAAGCGAAAGCACCGAGGATGTCGGCGGCCCAGAAGGCCTATATGAACAAGCGGATTGCCGAAGTCAGCAGGGCCAGGATCGATGAAATAAACAAGTCTCGCCAGGCCTTTATGTCACAAATCGACTCGCTCACCGCCAAATTGGCAGAAGCCGCCCGACGGCAACGAGACGACGACGATGCGAACGCCAGGTCTGCCACCGAACTTTCGCGGCTGAAGACGCTGAACGGCCAACTTACCGACGCCAACGCTAAATACGCGAGTGACATCACCAAATTGCAGGATCAGCTCGCCCTGAATCGCGATTCTCAGACCGCAGACTCGCGGCGAACCGATCAAGACTATGCCAGCCTTCGGTCTCAGCTAGAGCTGGTTAAGCGTGATCGGGATGATCGACTCGCTGACATGCGAGCACAGCTGGCCGATCAAAACGACCGATCCAACAGGATTCTGGAAGTCAAGTTGGAAGAGCTCCGGCAGGCAAATCGCCGCGATATCGAGCGAGTTCGGGCCGACTTCACGGATCGCGACCGAGAGAAGCTTCGCGGACAGGAACGCGGAAATGTCCTGAAGGCGGTTTCAAAACTGCGCCGACTGTCTTCAAACCTGGACCTCGGCCTGACGTGGGAAGCCTACAACACTCAGCTTCGCGCGACAAAAATTGAGACCGAGGAGATCCTCCTCAGCATCCCGGAAGGTGACAGTAAACGCGCCGTGTCGGATAGCCTCAAGGCGTTCGTGGACGCCCATTGGCTATGGCGATCCTTTCTAGGCAAGCACCAAGACGAGGTGCGAGATATGGACGGCAACTTGCAGAAGGTTATGCGCCAGTATCGTTTGCAAGTCGACCCGATGGATGCAAACAGTGTTTACACGCAACGTCAAATCGACAAGTGGAACGTAAGAATTTGGGCGAAGGCGAGAGAGCTACTCAACAGCGTCCGACCGTAGGCGATCCACTCGTGGAGGACGTTTACGACCAACTCCCGCTTCCTTGTCCATCGCCGTGCCAAAAGCGATGCGGCATCGACGAGACCCTTAGGTGTAGCGGGTGCCTGCGGACAGGGCTGGAGGTCGCGGCTTGGTTGACGATGACGGACGAGGAGCGCTGGGAACTGCTGAATGACGTCTCCCAGCGTTCTCGAGACTCATAGCGAGTGTTGAGCAAGACGCCCGCCTAGGATGGGGGTCCGTATCGCGAACTCAGGCAAATGCGTCTGTCGTCGCGGGCGGACTTTTTGTATCTGACTATCTACAAACCCTCCAGGTTTGCTTCGGACCGTGCATCCCTTATCCAGGGTACGACCCGAAAAGACCGGATCGAACCCTTAGTTGGAATCTACAAACCCTCCAGGTTTGCTGGAGCGTCGTAGATTTCCGCGTGTAGCGCGTAGCCGAGGGGTGCTTTTCCCGTCGCTCTTGTAGTTTGAAACCGCTCGGTCGAAAGGACTGCAAGATCAAATGGCAGTGTAGGCAGACCCTACAGGGCTGAATTCCGGTGGGCCGCTCGTACCAGGGTAGCCGCCTCATGGCGGCTACCCTTCGCTCTTATAGAGATCCCCTTCAGGGATGGAAACAGCCTTGCCGCGAATGTCACGTATTGCGAACTGACGGCAAACGCAACTGTCGTCGCAACCATCCTGACTGACAAGAGCCGGCCCTCTTCGCACGCAAAATCTGATGACTGACCTCACCACGGCGGACAAACTGCGCCGACCCGTTCCGACACTGAGAGGGTGTCCCGCGCCTTCGCTGGAGTCTACAAACCCTCCAGGTCTCTCGGAGCATCGAGATCCTTCACCTTGAACAAATCGACATGTTTGGTGCCCACGTTGTATGCTTGAATGATGCCACTGGGCTTCCTCTTCGCGTCGTGCCTAAACCTTGCGATGTCGGCGACCACCTTAAGCAAAATCATGCCCGTCCGGCTCCGGTGCGAATACCAAGCGAGTCCACTCGGCCTTGACTCCACCGCTCCGCGGCTCAGCTGGTGGCTCGATTCTTCGCAACAGGGGGAAAGGCAGTCCGCCTATCAGGTGGTGGTAGCTAGTTCGGCGGCGAAGCTCGCGGCGGGAAGCTACGATCTTTGGGATTCCGGTCGGATCGCATCCGGCGAAAATGTGCACGTCGTATACGGGGGCAAGGCACTGAAGTCTGCCGCCCGTTGTTTCTGGAAGGTCCGAGTATGGGATGTAGCGAAACGTCCTTCGGAATGGAGCGCTCCCGCACTCTGGACGATGGGACTACTTCGACCGCGAGATTGGCCCGCGAAGTGGATCGCCGCTACCGAGCACCACACCACCGCCGGACCTCTCACGGTTTTCGGCTACCACGCCCTCGAAGCAACTTCACCAAACGAGATGAAGTGGGTCCAGGTCGACCTCGGTCGCTCCCGTCCGATCGATTCGGTGGTCCTGCATCCGCCTCTGCCGTCCGGCTGGGAGAAAGCAAAAGGCTTCGGCTTTCCAGTCCGGTTCAGGATCGAGATTTCCGATGATCCTGGCTTCTCTCGCGGCACGACCGTGGTCGACAACAGCCAAGCGGACTTCCCCAACCCTGCTAACCGGCCCTGCTCATTTGACGCCAAGCGCGCGAAGGGGCGGTACGTCCGAGTCTGGGCGACTAAGTTGTGGAACCGGGGTTCCGGAGCCGCGCCTTATTGCTTCGCGCTGGCCGAGCTCGAAGTGAGGTCAAACGGCGAGAACATATCCTTACACGCGCCCGTCGAGGCAAAGGACAGCGTCGAAGCATCGGGATGGAGTCGGTCAAAGCTAACAGACGGTGAGAGGATAAGAGTCCCGAGCCAGACTGGTGAAGAACCCGGCAATGCCGCCGTCATGCTGCGCCGGGAGTTCGGTGCGAACAAAAAGGTCCTTCACGCCACCGCAACTCTGTGTGGTCTCGGTTACTCCGAGTTGATGCTGAACGGCAAGAAAATCGGCGACCATGTCCTCGATCCCGGCTTCACCGACTTCGCCCGACGAGTTCTGTACGTCACATACGACGTCACAAATCAGATTCAGGCGGGGAAAAATGTGGTCGGCATCCTGCTGGGGGGAGGTTGGTATAACCTGGGCACTCCCGATCTATTCGGATTCGAGAAAGCGCCGTGGGCAGCGTCTCCTCGAGCGCTGTTCCAACTTTCGATCGAGTATGTCGATGGGACATCTGAAACCGTTTTATCCGACGACTCCTGGAGCTGGTCCACCGGCGCGATCACATTCAATGGCGTGCGAGGCGGAGAGACGATCGACGCCCGTGCCGACAAGCCCGGTTGGAGCAAGCCCAGCTTCCTTGCTCGTGGTTGGCGTCCAGTGACGATAGTCAAGCCACCGCAGGGCAAGCTCGCATCGCAGCAGCACCCGCCAATCCGAGCGCACGCCACCCTGCGGACCGTGAAACTCACCCGACCAAAGCCCGGCGTTTACGTCTTCGACCTCGGTCGAAACATTGCAGGCTGGGCGCGCATTAAAACCCGTGGCGCGCGCGGAACAAAAGTCGTCCTCCAGTACAACGAGAAATTGCATCCGGATGGAACGGTAGACATGCAGCACCTGTCCAGCCACACTTACGGTCGGTTTCAGACCGATGAATTCATCCTCGGTGGCAATGGTGAGGAGACCTTCGAGCCTCGCTTTACCTACCACGGATTTCGATACGTTCAGGTCACTGGGTTGACCGAGGCTCCAACACCCGAGACCCTTGTCGGACGCTGGGTAACCACCGACCCCGACCCCGCAGGGACCTTCGAATGCTCTAACCCGAGATTGAACGCATTAGACGTGGTCATTCGCGACACCTTCTTGAACAACATGCACGGCATTCCCACCGATTGCCCACAGCGCGAGAAGATGGGCTGGATGGACGACGGATGCGTGGATATGGAGGCGATCTTTCTCCACCTGGATACCCCTAACTTCTATCGCAAGTGGTTCGAAGATATGCGGGACGCCCAAGACCCAAACGGTCACGTAACCGATATCGTCCCCACGAGCGGATGGGGAAAGACCCGCCCAGATGGCTCCCCGGGCGAGATGGCGGACCCCTGGTGGGGCGGGGCGATCGTCATCGCTCCTTGGAAAATTTATCAACAATACGGCGATGTCCGGGTCCTTGAGAATGGCTACTTGGCGATGAAGGCGTACGTCGACTACTTGAGCTCGACGGCGAAGGACGGTTTCGTTGACTGGGGCTTAGGCGATTGGCTGGACGAGAGCGCGGGAGGCGGTGGTCGCCGAGTCCCGGTCGTCCAGACCTCTACGGCTTGCGCATTCTACTGCGCGCGGATCGTAAGTCAAACGGCGGCCCTCCTCGCCAACCCGGTGGACGCGGAGCATTACGCGGCACTGGCCTCCAAGTTCCAAATCGCGTTCGAGAAGCGCTTCTTCGACCCCGCGACGGGTCTCTACGCACCAGACAGCCAAGCGGCACAGGCGATACCGCTTTACGTGGGTCTAACTCCCGTTGCGCAGCGCGAAAAAGTGCTCGACGCCCTAAAGAAGAATATTGAGGTTGCCCGCCACGGCCACATAAGTGCGGGCATTGTTGGCTCGCTCTACGTATTCCACGCACTGATGGAAGGAGGGCGAGACGACATCGCCTACCGATTGCTGACTCAGGAAGAGTATCCCGGCTGGTTGTACATGTTGAACCACGGTGCTACTTCGTTATGGGAGGATTGGAAGGGTGAAAACTCACTCAACCACCCGACTCTCGGGTGCGTTGGGTTCTGGCTCTACCAGGGCCTCGGGGGTATCCGCCCCGACCCAAGTGGCCCAGGATTCAAGCACATCGTCATAAAACCAGGGATCGTCGATGGGCTCGACTGGGTGAAGTGCAGCTATGACTCCGTTCGCGGCCGCATCGAGACGGCATGGCGGCGAGACCACTCGAAGCTCTCGCTCAAGGTCGTCATCCCTGTGACCAGCACGGCCACCATCTACTTCCCCACCTCAGATGTCTCGTCCGTGACCGAGTCTGGCGGGCCGATAACTTCATCCCGCCACGTGAAGTTGATCCGAAGCGAATCCGGTTACGGTGTGTACGAAGTTGGCTCCGGAACCTATACTTTTGAGGGAATCTCGTAAACAGGGTACGCCCCGAAAGCACCGGTCGAACCCTTTGCTGGAATCTACAAACCCTCCAGGTTTGAAGAAGCATCGTAGATTTAGGCGAGTAGCGCGTAGCCGAGGGGTGCTTTTCCCGTCGCTCTTGTAGATTCGATCGGTTACGTCGCCCCGAAAACACGGGTCGAACCCTTAGCTGGAATCTACAAACCCTCCAGGTTTGAAGAAGCATCGTAGATTTAGGCGCGAAGCGCGTAGCCGAGGGGTGCTTTTCCCGTCGCTCTTGTAGATTCGATCGGTTACGTCGCAGCGGAATTTCGGACGGTGCATCTCTGAACCAGGGTACGCCCCGAAAGCACGAGTCGAACCCTTTGCTGGAATTTACAAACCCTCCAGGTTTGAGCGCGTCGCGCAGCCGGCGGGGTGCTTTCCCGTCGCTCTTGTAGATTCGATCGGTTACGTCGCAGAAGTCGCGCGACGGACTTTCGCTGTCTGACTATCTACAAAACCTCCGGCTTTGCTTCGGATGGTGCATCTCGTAACCAGGGTACGCCCCGAAAGCACGGGTCGAACCATTAGCTGGAATTTACAAACCCTCCAGGTTTGAGCGCGTCGCGCGGTGCCGACGGGGCTGTTTCCCGTCGCTCTTGTAGATTCGATCGGTTACGTCGCAGCGGAAGTTCGGACGGTGAATCTCGTAACCAGGGTACGCCCCGAAAGCACGGGTCGAACCCTTTGCTGGAATCTACAAACCCTCCAGGTTTGAAGAAGCATCGTAGATTTCCGCGCGTCGCGCGTAGCCGAGGGGTGCTTTTCCCGTCGCTCTTGAAGATTCGATCGGTTACGTCGCAGCGGAAGC
>JBBRML010000090.1:0-13925 GCA_038230855.1 Fimbriimonadales bacterium
CCCTCACCTCTCTTCCTCTCGTGTGATTCTCCCCCGTCTCCCCTCCCCATCTCCCCCCGGCTCGCCCCCCCCCCCCCTCTCCCCCCCCCCCCCCCCCCCCCCCCCCCACCCCTGCGGGCAAAAACTCTTTGTTTCCCGCCCCCAGCTCCTCCCGGGCCCCCCGCCTCACTCACCCCCCCCGCGAAACGCAAAGTTTTCTGCCACGAAGGCTTGCGATAGGTAGGGGGCGTAGCTGCTGATCAGGCGTGCTTCGAAGTAGGCCTTGAGTACAGGCAGCGGCGTCGCTTGCACGATCGTGTCATAGGCGCTCAGGAAGCTCGGTTGGCTGACATTGATCACCTCGACCTTGCCGGACATGCCGGCCGCCGTCAGATAGGCCGACCAGTTCTGGCCGGGCGCCAGCGCGTCCAGTTGTGTGAGCGTCAACTTGTTGTAGGCCTTGACCGGATCGCGGTTCTCGACCGCGCTCCATTGGGCCTTGGCGATTGCCGTTTCCAGTGCCAGGATCTGGAGGGCTTCGGCGGCGGCGTCGGCGTGGCCGGCCAGCGTGAGTAATTTCTCGAGATGCAACTGGTACTTCGCGCGCGTATCGGCCGTTTTCGCATCGTCGAGCTTAAGATAGTAGTCGCGATTGGGCATGCCCAGACCGGACTGACTCAGATCGACAATGTACTTGGTCGACTCCTTGTTATCCTGATGAATCGTCATGCGGTACGGCGTGGTGACGCCGATCTGCTCGAAGTGGGCGATCAGCGCGGCAAGCGCTTGCTTGTCCGTGATGGCGGCAATGCCGGCCAGCTCATTTTTTAAAGGCGCCAAGCCGAGTGCGTCACGTGCTTTCTCGTTGATGAAGCTGGCGTAGAAGTCGCCCACTTTTTGTGTGTCCGAACCGGCCGTCGCATGCTTGCTGTGTTCGGCCTCTTCGATGATCATGCGCAGTTGCTGCTGAACGTTTTCCTGCGCGATACTAAAGGCGCCCCACTCGGAACGGTCGGCCGGAATCTCTACCGTATTTAGCCATGTTCCTTGCGAATAGCGGAAGAAATCATCTTGCGCGCGCACTGCACTGTCGATCGAGGCGGCATCGACGCCGGACGGCAGCGCCGTCTGTTTGGCCGTTGGCGTCGCGACAGGAGCCGGCGTGTCGGCGGCATAGGCCATCGAGGCGATCAGGCTGGCGATGAGTGTACTGCACAGGGTTCGTTGCATTGATATTCTCCGTGATAGTGCATGCTGTGGACGTGTTCATTTGGCCAATCGTTCTGGGATGGGATTGGGCGAGCAGACTATCGCATATCATCTGCGTGCCAGGCAAGAGCGAGCACGCAGCAACCGGACTCGGCCTGGTGATGTGGGCGGATCTGCAATGGCGGGGGGGGGCGCGCAGCGGGCCTGAGCGGGCAGCGCGCGGCCCGTCATTTGGGGCAGCTAGCGCGCCGGCACGCGATGGCGAACAAGCGGGCAGGCAAGGGCACATGGTCGGGGTGAGAGGATTCGAACCTCCGGCCTCTGCGTCCCGAACGAGCCAACAGCATCAAAAGACCCGCTCCGTTGACGGGGATACCTATTATAAATCAAGTAGTTGCGATTAGCTGCGCTCTATTTCGCGTAGCTGCGCGAAAGGGGCGCTGCCACTAATTTGCCACTAATTTTCCACGTGCTGAGGTTCCTTGGATGGCTTGAATTGGCCATCTAGGCCATCATGGCGTCCAGTTTTGCCTGGTCGCGAGCGCGCAGCTTTTCAAGGTCGGTCTTGGGAGGCTTGACAGCCACTTTGGGCTTACGGGCATGTTCCCCGTTCATGGGAAGTGCGCCGCTTGGAGGAACCATCTCATCCGTCGCGTCGTCGGTGGTCAGGCGTCGCTCGAGCCAAGAATAGAATACTTGGGGGTGCCAATAGACTCGGTTGCCCAGCTTCTTTGGAAAGGGAAGGGTGCCTTCGTTCACCCAGTTTTCGACTGTGCGCAAGGACAAACCTAGTACTTCGGCAACGTCATCTTTGGTCATCGGTTTGAATGCATTTGTCATGGTGGAACTCCATAGATTGAGGTCCATCGTGTAACTATCTATTTTATCCACGTGCTTCCGAATGCCTGCAGGTGCGCGAAACGGCATGCAAGTAAGCGAAATAGCGGCTCCTATGCTATCGACGCACTTGTGTCGACTGTCGGTGTGTCGAGCATCAATCAGGCGCACCTTAGCCAGTGGTCAGTCCAAGCCCCCGAGGGCCTGCAAAGGTATCTTTGCCGTGCAGGTGGATGGCCGGCGCAAGGTATCGGCCCAGTGTCGGCCCGCGCGCAGCGTTTCAAGAACGACCTGGCCTATCCGGTCTTCTTCCTCTGCTCGCTGCAATTCGTTGTCGGTCCCCATCACTGTTGCTCCCCTTGGGTACATATCAAGGCTGCTCAATTCGACCCACCTTAGCGAGTATTCAAGTTGTCCGTGAAGACATCTGCCGACCGCGCCGGCATTGCGCCTTGGCCAACCGGGGCGTTGCCAATATCCGCTAGCAATTCATCGACAAGAGAGGGCTGCGCCGACGGTTGTGGCTCTTCCGCCGGGATTCGCTTGGTTCGTTCGTATGCCGTTTCACCGACCTGCATTACCTCCTCTTTTCATCGACGGGGACCGTCTGTGTGTCCTCCCTGGACCGTTTGGTGACGCCTAGTGCGGTCGACCGATACTCCAGGGGACATTCGTTGGCACGGGTTTTGGCTTGATATCTGTCAGCTCATTGACGTTTGATTCAAACGACGTGCCGCAAGCTCAGCGCTCGCCAGCTCGACACCGCTTGACAGCACGCGTAGTCCGTCCTGGACCTTCAGGTGAGAGTAATTCTTCAGAACGGTCTCGAGCTTGTCGTGGAGTAGGGTTGCTACAGTTAAATAGTCTCCGGGGTTTCGGCGTAGATGGTCCGTTGCGATTGCGTGGCGGAACGAATGCGGTCCGAATCCTGGGCACCCGTCGATGTAGGTTGACGTAAGAGTTCGCAATCGCGTATAAAATGCTTCTGCTTTTGGCGCGACGTCGGCGACCATGCCGGCCGCACGGAGGTGAATATTCTCCTTTCGCGGCCCCTTTGTCGTGGCTAGCAGTAAGCGGTCAGACTCATCGGCACCATAGAGATACGGACGGGACTCGTTTAAGTATCTGTCAATCCACCCTCCCAATTTTTGGTCAACCTCAACGTTATATGGCCCGTTGGCCGCGCCTTTCTCGTTTTTGAAATCCTCGGGCGCGAACTGAATACGGAATCGGCCCGCTCCGATACGGATGAGATTGCCTGTTCCGTCCGCGCGAAAGGTCATCCCTGCGATTTGTCCGATGCGAAGCGGATTCGTTAGCAATAGACGGCAAAGGACGACGTCTCTGAGCCATGCGCGATAGTCGCGTTGATGGGCGGGGGCGGGCATGTTGCGCTCAACGGACTCGACAAAGTCGACAAGCTTCCGAAGTGGGAACTCATCATTGAGAACAACGGCGAGCCGTTCGGACGGGTCACGTGAGCGTCGAATTCCGTGTAGGTCGGCCGCTCGTTCTCGAAACTCCCGAAGTTCACGCCGCGTCTTTGTGCAGAACGATTGCCAGGCCTCTGCGTCGCCGTCGGATTGGGCGCCCAACATGCGCCGAAGCGTCAGTGGCGGCAGCGTGTCCGCAATGGCTTCGTTTAACCATAAGAACCCTGAGTGTGGGCGCAAGTAACTTTCGATGACCTGAATGAACACGTTTATCCCATTGTGGAATCTCCCGTCGGACCTGCGCATCGCCCACTTCGCATACTGAAGCACATAGTCCTTTTGGCAAAGCCACGCAAGCGTTGTCGCTTCTTCGGCGGGAATGCGCGGGGAGCCTGCGTTCTCTAGGCTCAACCAGCCAAGAAATGAAGAAATCATACCCCAGTTGACAGACGCTGTTGCGCAAACACGGCCGTCGACGATGGAACTTGGATGCACGCGCTGACTAACTCTGTCAATGGGCTTTGTGCGCCAAGTGTTACGGGCACGCGCGCCCTCACGTAGGGAATCTGTCTTGAAACGTATTAAATCCTCCCATTGCGATGCGATGCGGCCCTGAAATCTAGGCGTGTAGTTGGAGGTTGCCGCTGTTTGTTGTCGGCGCGTTTTCGTAAATGACGTCGACGTATTTAGCTTGCCTAGTCCCCGGGCATACCACGCCCGACGGGCTTGAGGGACGCGGCTAATTAGCGTGCCTTTCGGAAGCTTAAAAAGTTCCTCGAGCCGCAACACGTTTTCGACGGTACTTCCGCCTGGCAATCCCTCGCTTAACATCCATCGCCTTACTGCGGGCGCCGAAAGGCCAATTGCACGAGCAACTGCAGCTATGCTCATGGACGACGAGGCAATGCAAAATTGGAGAGCCTCACCGAACGTATCGGGGAGTACATCGTGGCGTAGCACAGCCTCAGCGATTCGTCTCCAGCGGAGAATCTGCTCCTGACGGTCGCGCTGCGTTCGTACGGCCAGCGTGGCGGCGATGTCGTCGCTGAACATCAAAAAGTGGCGGTCAAAGTCAACGCCAAAATCGTCGTTGATGGCTTTGCTATCGGCGAAACCAAGCGTGCGTATCCAAAGGCGTAGCGCCGACGCAATATTCTTTACCTGCTGTGAACCCATGCCCTGCTTGGCTAGAAGGTCGCAACCATGTGCAAGAAGTCGTCCATAGGTGAGAGCCGATGGCATCGGCACATCCGGTTTTTTCATACTCACGTCGAGGGGGGAGTTGGCATTGCATTGAACGATTTTCGGGATTTGCATAAACAGTCAGTGTAGGTTGGGCCATAACGGCATCGTTATCACCGGCGTAACGGGAAAAATACATAACGCCTGTGCCGGTAGAATTTATTCATCCAAGCATCATGCGAACTTGGTTCACGAAGACCAGTACCATTGCCGTTACTTGGTTCTTGATGCCGGAGGTCATACGTTGTGGTACGGGCTCGATGGAAGCTAAAAGGTATAGGTAACGGTTTTCAATTTGCACGATAGGCAATTGCGGGTAAGTATCACTCCGAGAGCGTGGTGTGGAGATGCTCGAAGTCGCCGGGCATGGCTTCAAGTGCCTTTCGCATCGTGGCGTCTTGGGACCAACGGACACTCACGGCGGCAAGCCTGAATTCCGGGAGAATTCCAAGGGCATTTGAATTTGTAAGGGGGGCCGGGATTGTGTTACGGTAGTTGGAGTGGTCATATTGAGCGGACCTCGTGCGGGTCGCCGCAGCCTTCAACATGCCGTTGTTCGACATGGCTGGCAAGCCAGGCTTCGACGTCAACCCGGCGCCAGCGAAGCAATCGCGTGCCCGGGATACGTAGGCGCGGTGGTACGGCGAGATAGTTGCGGGACATGTCCTTTTTGATGGTTTCCGGGCTGCGGCCGAGCAGGCTGGCTAAGTCGTTCAGGTCGAGTAGTTCGGTTGTCATAATTTCCTTGTCGTTGGGTTGGGCGGTGTTGTTCATGCCACGGTCACGATTCAAGGAATGAGCTAGTTCGTGCCGGTAAGTGCTACCAGGTGACAAACGGTGTAGGCATGTGTTTTAAATTCCGTAAAACACTAAGCAAGAATTTTCTCGAGACGCTGGAATATATAAACTGCAGGCGTTTTACGTTACAACGGAGGAGGGGGCTCAACACACCGCGGCCGTTGAATTTGCCAAGCGAGCACCAAGGGCAACCACTGGCGTCGACTAGAGGTGGGGTGGGGCGGGCAAACTCCGTCTAAGTCTGGTCGCGCTTCGCCACGCAGTTTGCGTGTGGCTGGTGCCGCGGAGCGATTCGCCAGGCAGATACGGACCCCTCTGGGGGCCGTTCTGCCTCCGGTCAGCAGTCCTATCAAAATATAGAACTTTAGTGTTTTAGATTTCAGAAGTACTTGTTCTTGAAATCGTCAGAACTCCGCGCGCGCGACCCCGAGATTCGGGTAGCAGCGCTAAAGGCGGCGTGCGCTGGCGCGCACCTCCAGGAAAAACGGGAAGTACTGTCTGGATATTGGGAGACTCCAGTTGCTCTTCCAACCGTTTAGCCCGAGCGCTTCAAGAGGTTTGTCCGGCGGCACATCGCGCTCTGGTAGAACTCTCGCGGGGCACTTGCCAATGGACGCTGGACCTGGCTGGCCGAATGAGACACGACTGAACCTCGTTCTTGACGGCTTCGATGCAGGTATCGGTTGCCCACGGCCTAAGCGCCGATTCGTAGGGAGGGGCGTGGTGGCGTTGAGCTGGCCACAGGCGGCGCGTCACGACCCGCTACGGTAACTTGTTCTTTCGTTAATTTGTTCGTGCCGGCAGTCCTAATTCGGCTATCCTATCGAATCCCAGACTCCTCAGCCGGTAACCGCAGGCGTTTATCCAGGGGCCTAGACTGGATTTCTTCACTTGTGCACCGGTTCGGCCAAATCAATATGAACCCGCCAATGATTCCTACGGATGCCAGCCTTCATGTGAAACAGCCACCGAATGGCGACCTGCCTCCACTCGTGAAGGCTCTCTTCGGGGCCAGTAGCCTTGACGAAGTTTACGTTGTTATGCAGTCCAAAATGGAGGTAAAGTCCGAGTGCTTGCGCGTATCAGTGCTGATGTGTGACCCAAAACAACTGATTGGTTTCCTTTGGGGCCAGCTACTAATGTGGCAGTTGGGACGGGGCGAAAAAGCAGATGCGACAGATGACCCGGCGGGCTTGGATGTCCTAATGTTTGCCTTGGAGTATGTCCACGCCGTTCTAAGTAGCCACGCGAGGTCCGAGCACGGCGCGTCTGCGGCAACGGAGGATTTGAACGCAGTATTGGCCCTTGCAAATGAGCTTAGGCAGCACTCTTTGGTGTATTGCCTGGTGGCAGCACAGCGCATGCCAGAGGAGATTTTTGGACCCGAGACCGGGGCCGTAGCAATGCAGGCGTTGACCGGTTGGGTCACCATTCGAGGTCACCGCCACCAAGCACTTGAGGCCGAGTTTTTTGAATTTGTCCTTGAGCCGCACGACGGAGCACTTCAAATAGCATACGGTGTAGGAGCCAAGGCAATAGCCACTGGCATACAAGCAGCAGTCGATGCGACGCGCTATGGGCATATGCGGGCTACCGAGGTGCTGGAGAGGGAGGTCGACGCTGCGCATAACCTTGCTTCGACGGAGGGAATTGAACTCAGCGAAGCAGTTCAGCGAATCCATGGCGGCAAATCGGAACGCAGTCAGGCTACGCAAGATGCAATCTCAGGCTTGTTCCTTGGAGGCATTTGTAATTTGTCGAAATCTAGCGGCCTGCCTGCTGAGCTGCTCGCAGACCTAGCTTACTCCCCCGGAGAGGAGACTGAATTCTTCGCGGCGGGGCCATTGCGTGGCACACCTCTACGTCGAATGCCTGGTCGGGTAAAACCATTGGTTACCCTTGACGATGGTCACTACGCCTGCGATGCCAATTTCATGCGCGACAGCGCCTACCGGGCTTTGCAATGGGGGCTGTTCAAGCGGGTCCCCGCTTACAGGCAAAAATGGACTGACAATCAAACTGCTCTATCAGAAGGCGCATTTACTCGAATTTTTGACAAACAGCTCGCGGGGGCTGAAGTATTAACCAGCGTCTACTACCCCGACCCGGACACAGGCGCGTGGGTTGAGAACGACGTGTTGATTCTTATGAATGATGTTCTTCTACAGTTGGAGGTAAAGGCAGGCGTAATGCCCATGCACTCCCCTGATGTTTTCTTCGAGCGGCACGTTCGCACCATTCAAGAACTGGTCGTCAAAGCACACCACCAGTGTGAACGTTTCCTGCGATACGCTGCATCAAACGAAGAAGTGCCCCTCTACCAGCTGGTCGACGGCTCGCATCAGGAAGTTCGGCGTTTGCGACTTGCCAACTACCGGGTTGTGATTCCCGTAGGCCTCACGGTAGAGGCATTCACTCCGTTTTCGTCGATGTCCAAGCGTCTGCCCGACGTTCAACCGATTTTGGGCAAATACCCCTTTATCTCGATGTCGATTGACGACCTGTTCGTCCTTTCGCGTTTCCTTCCAACGACAGGTGAGTTAATGCACTACCTGTCAGTCCGACAAGGTGTTGCCGGTGTGCCAGATGCATTCGTGTTTGACGAGATGGACCACCTTGGCTCTTATGTGCAGAAAAACCGGACTGATATGTTCTATGCGGAGAAGCTCGCGGAGGGTGCCAATTGGTTGACCGAGGCAGACGCCTGTGCACCCATTGACGACTACTTCGCTAACCCGGACTGGGCAGAGGTAACGCCGCCGCGACAGGATTTTCCGGGCGTCTTGCAAGATTTCCTCGCGGCCAACGATTCGATGCGCGGCCCTCGTTTTTTGGAAGCGGATGCAGCCGTACGTGATATGGGCGGCGATGGCCGCAAAGACATGGCCAGGTACATCGACCAATTACTCCCCACCATTCAAGAGCACCCCTACCGCTGGTTTATGCTTCTGTCGGAGGAGCCGTTATTGGTGTGGATGCAGCGCGCGAACTACGTGGACGTGGCAGAGATGCACAGAATCAAAGCTGAGGCGGTAGCCCTCGTCGCGAAGGCCCCGCAGTGTAAAGTTCTGATGATGTACATCTCCTCGGACGGTACATTCACTGGCGGCTCGGCCAGATACATTTCTGCACCTAACGAGACCGACAATCATTACGCTGAGCGACTCGCGGACGCGCAACGAATGGGGGGCCGTTGGATTCCATTAACTCATGAGGGGGCACGGCGACTAAATTCGTGACGAAACGCCAGCAGCCGTGATGGGCGTGGCAAATCTCGTCGAATCGCGGCTACAGCGCAGTACTCGAAATATTCGCTCTTCCTTTTGAAGAAGATGAGCGTTTGGTGTATCGTGTTCCCTTGGCAATAAGAGTGGCGTCGTGTTTAACCTTGCGGCGCCCTTAACTAAGGGATTGAAGCGATGACTGAGGGCGCACCACTCGTCCTTGACCTGCTCAACTACATTGAGCAAGTCGAGAAACTCAAGGCCAAACCGGCCTTTTCCGTGCCCACAGAGTATTTCTGCGCGTACCAGCACGAACTCGCGGGTCTGCCTGAGCTTCAATTCAATTTGCAGGTCGATGGTGACGATGTTTGGCTGCGAATCCCAAGACTGCAAGAAATCGGTGCACCGGATGCCGGCGAAACTTTAAAGGCTTGGGTAACCTTACCCAAGAGCCCCGAGAAGTCCCCCGAGCTGCGCCAACACATTGAAATATTTGACGGCAAAGTAGCCGTGGCGCGCGAAGAGCTCAAGGACCGCAGTGACATCAAGGACCTATTTGACTGGTACGTCGAAAACCAATGGAATCCCTGGGCATCGGCCGAACGACCTCGGCGTAAGACAATTGCCCGATACCGTCAGCTCTTCTCTTTGCAGCAAACCATTGTTTCGGAAGGTGCCGAAACTCCTATCGAGCTCGCATGGGGAATCGGCAATGCGGCCTGGAAAAAAGACGGCTACCCCTCAGCGGTTAGACACCCGCTGCTCGTGCAGCCTTGCGAGGTCACGCTCAACGAGAAAACGTTCGACCTGGAAGTGCGGCCGCGAGACGTAGAGCCTCGCATTGAGCTTGACTGCTATGCCGAGATGGAGCTGCCCGGTGTTCGCCAGCTGGAAGCTTTCTGGCGCAGTTTTGTATCGACGGGCGCGCAGCGCGTGAATCCATTCGAAGCGTCATCCTATGATGGCGTGCTCAAGGCGGCGGTTGGGCACCTGGACCCAACCGGCAGCTACCAGGAGAGAATCGAGGACGTGTCTCCTCCGACACCGACGAATACCTTGTCCGTCACGAACACGTGGGTACTCTATGGCCGAAAACGTTCGGGCGACATCTTCCTGGAAGACATTCGTCGCCTTAAAAAGAGTGTCGAGGACGCATCGTCGTTGCCGTCGGTCATTCGTAGCTTTGTCGAGCACGGCGATTCGACGGTGCAGGTGCGCACGGAAAAACCCTTTCGCGGTCTCTCATCTAGCGACAGCGTTGAAGGTGCGCTTGAACTGTACTTTCCGATGCCATACAACGACGAACAAGTCTCCATCGTGCGCAAGCTTGAGACTAACGACGGTGTCGTCGTACAGGGGCCTCCGGGCACCGGCAAGACTCACACGATAGCGAACGTCATCTGCCACTACCTCGCCCAAGGCAAGCGTGTTCTCGTGACCGCCAAGGGCGAATCCGCGCTCGCGGTTCTGCAGGAGAAGCTTCCGGAGAGAATTCGGCCACTTAGCGTAGCGCTGCTCTCAGACGAGCGGGACGGAATGAAGCAGTTTGAGCATTCCATTCAGACCATTGCGTCCAGCGTAGCTGCCCTCAATCCCACGCGCGTCGAATCGCAAATCTCTATCCTTGAGCTCGACCTTGGTCGCCTCCACGCCAAGATTTCAAACGTGGACCAGACGGCCGCCGCGTATGCTGCGAAGCATATGCGAAATTACACGTTCCAAGGCCGAGATACCTCGCCAGAAGAAATGGCGAAACTCGTCATGACGCAGGCAGCAGAGCATGAATGGTTTGACGATGAACCTCCGGCTCCAAAGGACCATATCCTCCCATTTACGGATATTGACGTAGACGCACTTCGCCAGGCACGCATGCATCTCGGTGAAGACCTGGCCTATTGGAACAGCACCTTACCCGTTCCAGGCGCATTTCCGGCTTGGACGGACTTGCTCAGCCTCCATCGAGACATAATCCGTTCCCGCGCTATCGAGGCCAGCGTTACTCAAGGGGGACTGTTCGCCCTTGTAGATTCTCGGTTGGAGACTTTTGAGAAGGCGCAGGCACTGCTCGTGTTTCTGACTGAGCGAGCCGCACTCAAGAAAGGTTTAGCGGAGCAAGGACATGCTAGCATTTTGGCTCTGAAGGAGCGCTTTGCGGACATGCTCGCTTCCGACCTGGTGCTACAAGCCCTACTCGAGACCTGCTCAGCCATTCAGACACTCGAAAGTGAGCGCAAAGAATTCGTCCCCCAGGCAATCGTGATACCCGCAGATGTAGAGCTCAATGCTGACTTTCAATCGGCTCTGGACCGCCTCGTCGATGGCAAGAGCGCCTTTGGTCTTCCATTCGGCAAAGGCGAAGCGCGAAAGGCCGTTGCCGCTGTCACGATGCTTGGCTCGGCCCCATCGACCAAAGACGAGTGGGAGCAAGTAGCAAGCGTCATCTCGTGGCGGGCGCATGTTCGCAAAACACTCGCGCGTTGGAATTCGCTCGCCCAAGAATTCGGCTTGGAAGTGCTTGGCCCGGAACTGGATGCTTCGTTTAAGGCAATGGTCCAGCTCCAGCACCCGATTGAAGATATTCGTAGACTGACTTTCGAGTTCGATGCGCACCTGCATGCTCGCCTGGAAGATGTCTTCGGGAAGAAGGTCGCTGATGACATGTGGGACGAAGGGGAGCAGTACCTTGAAGCAGTTTTGGGCAGCATTCAGGCTCACATTGACAAGGGACGCCTCGGCTATGCCCTGAAGCAGGTGATAGACCTTAGACGCGCATTGGATAGCCATTCAGGCGGATTGGTTGAGGAGCTGCACGACTTCTTCAGTACCTCGCTCGGCCGTGGCACGGCAGACGAATCGGTGCTTCAAACGACGTGGCTCGCCCTCCAGGCCGAATTGTCGCGTTTGCAGGCATTGCGCCCATCCCTGGACGTCGTGGCACAAGTAAGCCAAATCATTCACAGCGCCGGTGCGATTCTCTGGGCCGACCGTCTCCGCGGCATTCCGGCAGGTGCAAGCCATGACCCACAAATTCCAACCACTTGGCGCGATGCTTGGAACTGGCGCCAAGCGGTGATATTCCTGAACCGCATTGACGGCCATACGAAGCTGCAAGAGCTGTTCGAGGAGCGCCGTACACTGACCCTCTCGCTCGCGCGGACCTACCAAGAGCTCGTCGCAGAGAAGACTTGGCTTGGGGTCTTCAATAATTCACCGACAAGCGTTAGGCAGGCCCTACAAGCCTACCTTAACGCCATTCAGGCGATGGGCGCCGGAACCGGAGTGCGCGCAGTCCGTCACAGGAAAAATGCTCGTGATGCGATGTTGCGGGCATATCAGGCCGTGCCATGCTGGGTACTGCCTCAGTGGCGAATTTCCGAAACGATTCCACCCGAGGTTGGCCTTTTCGACCTGGTTGTCATTGACGAAGCGTCGCAGTCGGACATTTGGGCGCTGCCGGCACTCCTGCGAGGTAGGAAGGTGCTGGTCGTTGGTGACCATAAGCAAGTGTCGCCTTCGGCGGTTGGCACTGCCGAGGAGAAAATCAAAGACCTGGCTTCACGCTTCTTGGGTAGACAGCCGCATGGCTCTGAGATGACCCCAGACAAGTCTATTTATGACTTGGCGCGCGTGGTATTCGCCGGAAACTCGGTGATGCTCAAGGAGCACTTCCGCTGCGTTCCCGCCATCATCGAATTTTCCAATCGGGAGTTCTACGAAGGCGATATCAAACCGCTCCGCGTGCCAAAGGCAACCGAACGACTCGACCCACCGCTCATCGACGTCTATGTGCGAGGGGGCTTCCGGAAGGGCGATACGAACCCAGCTGAAGCCAAGGCCATTGTTGACGAGCTCGAGGCCATTTTGGCTGACGAGACTTTGGCCGGCCGCAGCATCGGAATTGTGACGCTCTTGGGCACCGCGCAGGCAGCACACATCAATGAACTGGTCAGTCAGCGTATCTCGCCGTCGGACGTCGTCGTGCGAAAAATCGCGGTAGGCCCGCCTCCGGTGTTCCAAGGCCGCGAGCGGGACATCATGCTTGTATCCATGGTACTTGGTCCTGGCGATAGGGCCGCAGCAAATCGTGCCGATATGCACCAGCGATTCAATGTCGCGATGTCCCGCGCACGCGACCGGATGTACCTGTTCCGCTCGATGGGCGAAACTGAATTCAAAGAGGACTCTCTGAACGCAAGAGTGCTCCGACACTTCAAGCAGCCCTTCACCCAAGATGTGCGTAAGGTGCAAGTATTGCGTGAACGCTGCGAGTCGGGCTTCGAGCTTGAAATGTTCGATGAACTGACGAAGCGCGGTTTCCGGGTCGAGCCGCAAGTCCCATGTGGAGGCTACCGCATCGACTTCGTGGTGGAGGGGGCGGAGGGCCGACGCCTGGCCGTTGAATGCGATGGCGACCGTTTCCACGGTCCTGGCCAGTGGCAGGACGATATGGCCCGTCAGCGGGTCCTTGAACGTGCTGGGTGGACGTTCTGGCGGTGTTTCGCATCCAGTTTCGTTCGGCGCCGGTCAGAGGTCGTCGGTGACCTGCTGGCCACCCTTGCCCGGTTGGGAATTGAGCCCCTGGGCTCGGAGTCCGTTGATAACACCGTATGGGTCCACACCAAACAGGTCGACCCCTATGGTGTGGAAGATTCTATTGAGGAGCTTCTGTAAGTTATGGCCACCCGCCCACTCATGCAAATCGGTATTGGTGCGCTCGAGGCGATGTTTGGTGAATCGCCCGCGGACACCAAGGTCCTACGTAGTCTTCAGGACGAACTTAAGCATCGGCAAGTTCCACGGGCGATAGCCCTACTTCAGAAGGTTGAAAAAGCCCTCAAATCTGGCAACGCTCCTGAAGCGAATGCAGAGCTCGAGACGATGTCGCCAGCGCGGGGTAAGCGTCAAACCAGCACCGTCTTGACTGGTGCTGATGTCGTCTAGTTGGCGCCGGAATCGGATAGGGTGCGTAGCGCTGGAAGATTCCAGGGCAGGAGTTCATCGACGCGATTGACCGGATGGTCGGCGATTGTTGCAAGCACATGGCGCAGCCATGCCTCGGGATTGTTGGCGCTGATCGAATATTGACCCACCCTGCTGATTGAAATTTGACCCAGGGGCGGGCGCTGCGTTTGATGCTGGCAGCTGTGGATAAGTATACCAAATAGCAAGGGGAATTGGCGCTGGGCGTAGGCCGTGGCCAATC